>NZ_JAGRPF010000132.1 GCF_020439865.1 Prosthecobacter sp. | reverse complement strand
GCAGCCCGAACCTCACCCTCCACTGCGGAGCATCGCACGTCGAGCTCGACGAAGTCCGTGCGGTGGCCACGCCGCGCCACACGCAGAGCTGGTGTCCCATCCCGCATGCGGAACTCATCAGCACCGTTCAGCGCACCCTGGCCACCACCAACCTGCGCATCGGCACGCAGGCCCATTCGTTGTCCCACGAAGGTCAGCGCTACTTTGGCCTCATGGAAGTCCACGCTCAGAAATCCAGCGACGACTACTGCTGGGTGCTTGGCCTGCGCAACAGCCACGACAAGACGTTCCCCGCCGGCATCGTCGCCGGGGCCAGTGTCTTCGTGTGCGACAACCTCTCGTTCTCAGGTGAGATCAAGTTCGCGCGCAAACACACGCGGTTCATCGTGCGCGACCTGCCTCAGTTGGTCAGCCGCTCCGTCGGACTCCTGCTCGCCAAATGGCACGATCAAGACAAACGCATCGCCGCTTACAAGGAAGCCGAGATCACCGACATCGAAGCCCATGACCTTGTCATTCGCGCCACCGATGTCGGCGTGTGTTCCAACCGGCTCATTCCACCCGTGCTGCACGAATGGCGCGAACCACGCCATGACGCCTTTGAGCCACGTAACGTTTGGTCGCTGTTCAACGCGTTCACCGAATCGTTGAAGGACGGCAACCTTGCCGAACTCCCCAAGCGCACCGAGGCGTTGCATGGTCTGCTCGACACCCACGTGGGCCTCCTGTCGTGAGCCAGCCTTCATGCATCGAGCGCGAGCACTACCAGAAGCTCGTCGGCCGCCAGATCCTTGCGATTTACTGGGACGAACTGGATGGGCAGGCTCTGCCCGTTCTCGTTCTCACCGGTCGTGATCGCGACGGCCATGCCGCCAAGGCAACTGTGCTCGCCGACCCCGAAGGCAACGCCCCCGGCCACTTGGATCACCGCTTGTGATCTGTAACCACGCGATCCCGCCTGTGCGTGCAGGCGGGACCGCTCACATCGATAACAATCCACTTCATAGACCTGACTTGCCACTGCGCTGCCAAATCAAATCTGGCCGCTCGGAGACCTAAGTAACGAGATTGGCTTCGCACCACCTGACTGCTAGACTTCCGCCTGCGCACAGTAGGTCGATGCGAGTATTTACAAACGTGTCGACGACCATTGTCCTTTTATCGATGGGTGGTTGCTCCCGGATCCCAGCACGACCCGATCCGCGCTAGCACATGCTCGAGGGTGAATTTGAAGCATTGGGATGCCTGGCCTAATGCTTTAATGAGTTTGAACCACACAGCCTGCTCGCATCGGCATTGAAGCCAATGACGAAGCGGAGAACGAGGAAGTTAAAGGAATAATTGGGCCGAGCGTTTTTTTTAGCTATCGTTGGTTTTCGCGTGAGAACGAGCTTTTTGCGACTGTGCCCCTGAACGAAGCCTGGGACAACCCGTGCTCGTCAGGGGAGTTCACGAACTTGGCGATGACATCATCGAGTTCCTTGATGCCAAAGGGTTTGTTTATGTAGTCCGACGCTCCTGCGGCCAGGCACTTTTCCTTGTCTCCGGCACCGGCAAGTCCAGAGAGACTGATGATCGCCGTGGCGCGAATCGAGGGATTCGATGATTCCCGGATCTTCCTGATCGCCTCCAGACCGCCCAAGACCGGCATGCGGACATCTATTAAAACAAGCTGCGGGTGATGAGCAAAAACCTGCTGCACGGCTTCTTGTCCATCACGGGCGGTGATCACACCAAAACCCAGGGATTCAAGGTAGTTGCGGACAACACTGACCAGAGCGGGTTGATCGTCGGCGATCAGGATCGTCACGGGGCCATTCGAGGCGGGGGCTAGTGAGTCGCCGGTAACAGGTGACGATGCGACCACGGCCGGCAGCACTCCATCGTCGTGTGCCAGGGGGAGAGGAAGGCTGAGGCAAAGGTTGAAGTCCGGCGCTGCGCGCTGGGTGCAGGCGAGAGTTCCACCGGAGATGGCGACGAGTTTCTCCAGCACGGCCATGCCAATGGGCTTCAGTTTTCGCAAGCGCTCCAGCTGAGCGGAGTCGAAACTAAACGGAGCTGGCGCGTCCAATGCGGCAACATTCGGAGACGCCTCCTGGCTGGTAGATGCCTTCAGCCGGAGGCTTCCTTCGAAATGCGAAACATGAAGATGAATGCGGCTCCGGGTGGGAAACGACAAAACGGAGGCGCACACAAATTCAATGATCACATGCATCAAGCGGCGCGCATCGGCGGTAACACGAAGGACGACAGGATCGACATCCACGACGATTTGAGCTTCTCTGGAGCATAGACTTTTCGGCAAATGGCGGATGCTTTCTTCACAGATGTCACGAACGAGGCAGTCAGACGGAGTCAGCGCGACCTCGCCGAACTCGAGAGATTGAAGCCCGACCCAGTCTGTCACGAGATGAATCGCTTCAGCAGTGTTTGCCCGCATGGAATCCAGCACCTTTTTCTGACCTTCATTCACAGTGCCATAGAGCTCGTCCCGAAGCGTCTCGACTTGTGCAAGGATGCTGGACAGGGGACCACGTATCTCATGCCCTGCGGCGGCGAGAAAGTCGCTTCGCTTCGCGAGGGATTCCTCGACTGCTTGCGTGGATGCACCAGCAAGCCTTGGGATGCATGGGTCTAAATCATTATTCATTCTCGTTGTTCCAGACTACACGTGTTTGTTTTGCTGTATGTTATCGCAATTACAAGCAACCTTGGAAAGATAATGATCCTTCATGAGCTCGCGAGATACGCAATTCACACGTTTACGAACTGTTCTGCTGGTGGAAGACCACGCCAGCTACCGCTCCGTGGTCCACGACGCACTGACGCGCTATCTGGCCAATGTTGAGGTCCTGACTGCTGGCAGCGTAGCAGAGGCGCTTGATGCCTTGAGATCGCACGATGTGAATGTTTTGGTCGCGGACATGACGCTGCCGGACGGTACCGCCATCGATCTACTAGATGGGGCCGCGGCTTTAGATCGGGGCAATTGCAAGGCGATTCTCCTCAGCAATCACTCCAGCGTGGACATGTTGCCCGTGCTCACCCGCCCGGATGTCCATGGTTATGTTTCCAAGGAGCAAGGGGTGAAAGCACTGGCCGCGGCGATATGTGCAAATCTCGACGGAGTCATTGAGGAACCTAAAGAAATGACTCGAAGTGAACGCAATCCATAAATTCACTTTCTCAGAGGAGTTCTTCAACCCTTAACCACTTTGATTTGTTCATGCCCGCGAAAACCGCCGAATGTGACGAGGACAAAAGCAGTGAATTAGAATGGTATCGCAACGTTTTTGACTGCCTCAATGATGCTGTTTTCGTGCATGACGCAGAGTCTGGGGCGATTTTGCAGGTCAATCATCGTGCGTGCGAACTCTACGGTTGGCCGCCCGACGTGATGAGAACTCTGTCCGTGTCCGAACTCAGCGCCAACGTGCCGCCCTACACTCAGGAAGAGGCGAGAAAGTGGATGCAAAAGGCCACGCAGGAGGGGCCGCAACTGTTCGATTGGCAGGCACGCACCCGTTCCGGAAGGGTGTTTTGGGTGGAGGTGAATATACGCATGGCCACAGTCGCCGGGGATGTCCGCTTGATCGTCACGGTGCGCGATATTTCCAGGAGAAAACAGGCGGAAAACGAGCTTCGCCGAAGCGAGGAGAGATTCCGTTCGGTGCTCGGGAATTCCAAAGACCCTGTTTATTGTCTCAACCTCCCGACACTGACGTACGACTACATCAGTCCTGCGGTGGAACAAGTGCTTGGGTTTAGTGTGGATGAGTGCATCGCAGGCGGGATTAAACTCATGCTCTCACGGATGCATCCAGAAGATCACCCCTTGGCTCAAGACCGGCTGCCGCGCCTTGGAGACATTCAATCGCATGATGACTTTCACCCGGTGCTTGAGTATCGTTTCCGCCGCAAAGATGATCACTACAGGTGGATCAACGAAAGCCGTTCGATTGTAAGAGATACCGAGGGCAAGGCGATTGCGATCATTGGCAATCTGCGAGATATCACCGCGCGCATCGAGCAGGAGGAAGCGCTGCAGCAGCAGGCGCACGCGACTCTGCTTTCACAGCTGGAGGGAACCACCTTGGCGTTCGTTGAACGTGATGTAAGTGGGCGCATATGGAGATGGTCTCCACAGGCAGAGAAAATATTCGGATGGAATGCCGCCGATGTTGTGGGCCGTCATCATACTGATTGGGGGTTCATTCACCCAGATGACCTCCCGCGGGTCGAGGCTGCCTTAAATTGCCTCCTCGACAGGTCTGAGTCGCGCACCACCTGCGTCAACCGCAACTTGAGCAAGGACGGCCGTGTCCTTGTGTGCGAGTGGCACAATTCTGCGTTGCTGAACGAACAAGGCGAGATCCAGTCAATTTTAAGCCTCGCTTCGGACATCACTGTCGAGAAAAAGGTTGAAGAGGCCCTGAGGGCCATGGCGGATGGTGTAAACTCCCGCACGGGCGAAACTTTCTTCCAGTCAATGTGTCTCCACCTGGCAAGAACGCTGGAAGCCAAGTATGCCATCGTGGCCATGCTCATCCCGGAGCGGGACCGCATGATCCAGACGCTGGGCTTTTGTGCGGACGGCAAAGTGCAGCCCAACCAAATACGCTCCCTGGTTGGCACCCCATGTTATAACGTCGCCAGCGGCGGAGTCTGCTATTACGACAAGGATGTGCAGCTGCATTTCCCTGACGATGCAATGCTGCAGCAATTGGGCGTGAGCTCCTACATGGGAATCCCGCTCCACGCGGTCGATGGACGGGTCATCGGCATGATTGCCGCATTTAGTGACACGGCCCTTGATCACAGAGTGCGACTACAAGCGATTTTTCAGCTATTTGCCGTTCGTGCGGCGGCGGAGTTGGAGAGGCATCAGGCGGAGCTGGCGCTACGAAAAAGCGAGGAACGCTATGCGCTTGCTGCCAGTGGCTCAACCGGCGGGGTCTGGGACTGGGACATTCGCACTGGTGGTGTGTACTATTCCCCTAGGTTTCGGGAACTTCTCGGGTACACTCAATCGGAGTTTCCGAGCCTCTTCTATGCGTGGGAGCAGAAAATGCATCCTGAGGATCTCCCGCTGGTGAAATTGGCGCTCGAAGCCCATCTTGAGCGGCACGAGCTATTCTGCATCGAGTATCGCATCCTTGTGAAGTCGGGAGAATATCGATGGTTCGAGGCCCGCGGGCAGGCTCTATGGAACGAGCACCAGGAACCCTATCGCATGGCAGGATCCGCGCTCGACATTCACGAGCGCAAACTGGATGAGCAGCGGCTGCTCCGTCTGAACCGCCTGCACGCGATGTCCAGCAGCATCAATGAAGCCATCGTCCGTATCCGCGATCCTCAGCAACTGTATGAGGCTGCGGCACAAATCGCCGTGGATAAGGGCAGCATGCGAATGGCATGGATTGGCCTCCATGATGAGAAGAGTGAGACGTTGATTCCAGCCGCCTGCGCCGGGCACGAAAACGGCTACCTGCAAAACCTCAACCTGACGGTGAAAGACGAGCCGATGGGCCGTGGGCCAGGTGGACGGGCATTCCGGAGCGGCAGGCATGCGATCTCGAATGACATCGGCAACGACGAGTCATTTTTCTATCGAGAAAGAGCGCTGGAGCGCGGATACCGCGCCAGCGCGGCCTTCCCATTGATGCCCGGTGGCAGGAAGGTCGGCGTGCTGCTGATCTACGCTGATACTTGCAACTGCTTTCAGGATGAGGAAATTCGAGTTCTCAGCGCCCTCGCGGACAACCTTTCATTCGCTTTGGAAACGGCTGCCAAGGAGAAGGAGCGGCAGGGGGCGATCGAAGCCCTGCGTGAAAACGAGCGCATGATTTCCACCCTCATGGGAAACTTGCCCGGCGCAGCCTATCGATCGCGAATCGACGAGCAGTGGACGCTTGAATTCGTCAGTGAAGGCTGCAGGGAGATCACAGGCTATGAAGCGGATGAACTGGTGAGCAATCGCCGGGCATCTTTTGGCGAATTGATTCACCCCGACGACCAGGAGCATTACCGGCGAAGCGTGGACGAAGCGGTCGCCGCTGGTCGGCGTTTTGAGATGACCTACCGGATCCGCCGTGCGGATGGCGAAGAACGATGGATCTGGGAACGCGGCCAGGGAATTCCCTCCGAACAAGGTGATCTGCAATACATCGAGGGGTTCATGACCGATGTGACTGAGAAACGCCGCATGGAATCCCAATTCTTGCGGGCACAGCGCATGGAGAGCATCGGCACACTGGCGGGCGGCATTGCCCACGATCTTAACAACATTCTCACCCCAATCCTGATGTCACTTACGATCCTGAGGATGAAGCTCTCGCATCCTCGCGACATTGAGCTGCTCAATACTCTTGAAAGCAGCGCCAACCGGGGAGCAGACATGGTGCGGCAAATTTTGAGTTTTGCCCGAGGCGTCGAAAATCGGAGCATGCTCCTGAGCCCGCGTGAAATCATTCGCGACATCGAACACCTGATTCTTGAGACCTTCCCGAAGGAAATACAATTGATCGTGACATGCGACGACGACATCTGGAATCTGGAGGCGGATCCCACCCAGCTTCACCAGGTTTTGCTCAATCTTAGCGTCAATGCGCGGGACGCGATGCCGGATGGCGGCCGCCTGGCAATTTCCGCCGTCAATCTCGACGTGGATGCGCAGTTTGCCAGCATGCATCCGGATGCCACGCCGGGGCCGTATGTCGTGCTCGAGGTCAGCGACTCTGGCACCGGGATCCCGGCTGAGGTGCGAGACCGGATTTTTGATCCCTTCTTTACAACGAAAGAGGTTGGAAAGGGCACAGGACTCGGATTGGCCACGACCACAGGCATCGTCAAATCGCATCACGGTTTCATCGATCTGAGCAGTCAGACCGGCAAAGGAACGACCTTTCGGGTGTTTCTGCCCGCAAAGCCCTCTCGAACGAAGATTGAGGCCAGGTTGGCTCCCTCCTCGGGACGGATGGGCCGGGGAGAACTCATCCTTGTGGTCGATGACGAATTTCCCATTCTCACCGCTACAACACATACGCTGGAGGCATTTGGCTACCGGGTCGTGACGGCGGCGGATGGAACGGATGCCCTTGCCACCTTCCTGAAAAACGATGAGCAGCCGGCTGCCGTCATCACTGATATGATGATGCCAAACATGGATGGACCTTCGCTCATCCAGGCGCTGCTTCGCATTCACCCCGGACTTCCCATCATCGGTGCCAGTGGTCTCAACCAGCAAATGCAGGCGCAAGTAAGCAGTTTGGGTGTGACTCATTTTTTGAGCAAGCCCTACACGGCTGGTGCTCTGCTGGAGGCTCTGGCGGCGCTCTTGGGAGCTTCCCCCGATTCAAGCGCCCTCTCTGGAGGTAGAGGGAATCTTGGCGGCATGTAGGACATCATGCAACGCTCGCAGCATGGTCCGGGCATCATAGGGTTTGGCGAGGAAGTGCACGATTCCCGCCTTGGCGGCCTGGACCTGACCTTCAGGCGAGAGCACCCCGCTGGCAGCGATGATGCGAACGGCAGGATCAATTTTTGTCAGCACTTGAATCGTCTGCAAACCGTCCATCACCGGCATCATCATGTCTGTCAGCACCAATGCGATCTCGTTTTGGTGATTGGAATAGACAGAGACAGCCTCCGCGCCGTCCGAGGCCAGAAGGACCCGGTAGCCGTGCGACTCCAAGGTGCGCCGTGTGATGTCTCGCACAGAGGCTTCATCATCCACAACCAGGACGACTTCGCCTGCTCCTTCGGGCGTGGGTTCGTGCTCAGTGGCAGGTGGGACAAGCGTCCCAAACTGCCCGGTTGGAAGGTACACCGCAAGCCTGCTGCCCTTGCCGGGTTGGCTGCTCGCCGCAACAAATCCACCGTGGCTTTTGATGATGGCCAGTGAGGTAGATAGGCCGAGGCCGGTGCCTTTGCCGATTTCCTTGGTGGTGAAGAAGGGTTCAAACATTTTGTCCATCACATCGGAAGTCATGCCTGCGCCATTGTCCTCCACGGTGATCATGATGTGTTGCCCCGGAGTCGCATCCAGATATGCGGCAGCATATTGAGCGTCCACCTCGATGTTCTGCGCTGTGATTTTGAGTTCGCCTCCCGTTGGCATCGCATCCCGTGCGTTCACGCACAGATTGAGGAGCACTTGATGGAGTTGGGTGGGGTCCCCGGCAATGGGTTCCAGATCTTCATCACTGTGAACCTTCAGAGTGATGTTCTTCGGGAAAGAGTCGCGGACGAAGCGACGGACCTCTTGCAGCGCTTCAGAAACTGAGACCGGGAGACGTCTTCCTTCGACCCCCTTGGCGAAGGACAACAACTGCCGGATCATCTCCGCACCTCGCCTGGCATTGGCCGCAATGGAATCAAGACTCTCATGGTCTGTATCGCTCGCTTCCTTTTTCTTGAGCAGATCCACCGCCATCATGATCGGTGTCAGTATATTGTTCAGATCATGAGCCACACCGCCGGCCAGCGTTCCAATGCTCTCCATGCGCTGCGAGCGGTAGATCTGGTCTTCGAGAAGTTTTTTCCTAGTGATGTCTGTGTTGATTGAAAGAATGCTCTTGGGACGACCTTCCGGATCGCGGACGAGTGTCCAGTGGGCTTCGATCATGAGATCCTCCCCGTGCTTGCCTGACTGCCGGATCTCACCTTTCCATTCACCGTCTGTAAGCACTTTGGCGGTCTGTTCGTCGAATTGCGAAGTGTCCTTATAGATCAGTTCGGAAACCTTGCGACCGAGGGCTTCTTCAGACGTCCAGCCGTAGAGCTTTTCGGCACTTTTGTTCCAGTATGTGACAGTGTGGTCCAGTTCACGGACAAGAATGGCGTCGTTGGCCTTGTCGAGGAGGGATGCCTGCTGGCGCAATTTTTCCTCAGACTGCCGGTGCTCCCATTGAGCCAGCAACAGTGAGATGAAATTGGCCAGCGACACGGCAAAGCTCTGTTCTTCCTCCCCCCACGTCCGCGGCGGGCCTATGTGTTCATGGCAGAGCACTCCTGCCAACTGGCCGCCCACGTGCAGTGGAGCGTCCAGCATGGAGGTGATTCCCAGCGGTCGAAGGTAGCTGTTGGCAAATTCGCATGTGCGTGCGTCATGAACGGCATCGTCCGCTGAAATGAGTTCATTGTGGGCCAGCGCAGCGAAGTACGAGGGGAAGTCTCTCTCAAGGAGTTCCAGACCTGCTGAGTGATACCGAGAGGAGGCCTCAAATAGCGCATGGCAGAAGATGGAACTTCGGTCTGACGAAAATCTCCAAATGCTGACCCGCTCCACTTTCATGACGTCCGCGATGAGTTCGGTGATTTCTCGAAAAGCCTCGTCTGGCCGCGGGGCCTGCATCAAGCCACCTTTCATCAGCCTTGCGAGGGTCCTGCGCTGCTCGCTGTAGCGGCGGTTTGCTCGCAAGAGCTTTTGCTCCGCTTCTTTGCGGGCCGAGATGTCGCGTTGAATGGCGGCGAAGTGAGTTGTGCGTCCGCCCGCATCGGAGATCGGCACAATATCGATCTCAAGGCAAAACGCCTCTCCGCTCTTGGTATAGTTGATCAGTTCCTCCTTGACGGGCTTATGGCCAGCGAGGGCCGCTCGAATGCGGCCCAGCGCACCGCGATCAGTCTCCGGCCCCTGGAGGAACCGAGGGCTGCGGCCGATGACCTCGCCAGGGCTGTAACCGGTAAGCCGTGTGAATGCTTCGTTCACGAATACGATGCGGGGTCCTGGTTCGTCGATAGGTTCCGCTTCGGTGATCAGCACGATGTCGTTCACCATTGCCACCGAAGTTTGCAGCAAGCGGAGTTCGGTGCGGCCTTGATGAATGGATGCGAGGTCCGACCACAGAAACACCATGCGCTTGGGTTTGCCGGAGGGTTCCTTGATGACGGAAAGCTTGCATTCGAACCATGGGGCTTCACCCATCCTTCCGGGGAGTCGGACCTCGATCACGGCATGCTCTGATTCACCGGAACGAATGGACGCCACTGCCTGCAGCATCTGCGCAGTATCGTCCGGATGAACAAGACTCTCGACTCCGATACCGTCCGAGACGTGTGCCAGTGCTCCGGCGACATCCGCGAAATGCTCGCTGATCTGGCACACATGTCCATCCATGTCGGTGAGAATGACGGCAGGAAAGTCCATGCAGATTCTCGAGGTGGCCACCGTCGAAAGCGAGTACCCGCCAGGATCCCCCTCTGCATTTTGAGTGATGTCCAGCCAATTGATGAGCGCACCTCGCTCGTCTGGGGTGGAGAAGGATTGCGTGATGTTTTGGATCCGAAGCGAAGCTCCCTGCCCTACGGGCAAGCGGAACTCAAAGCGAGACAGAGGTTTCTTGTGCCTCAATACTTGACGAAGTCCCTCCGTGGCACAGCGGGCCCACTCACATCCCGTCATGGCCGCCATCCCAAGAATCTCGAAGCAGTCCTCGCCGCACTGCGGCAGCGGCACTTTTTCACCCGATGGGAGGTGAAACGGATTCCATGTGCCATGGACAGCAACGACGGTCCCGCGATCATCCACCTGAATCAACAGATGGCGCGAGACATCCTCGCCCGTCGAGGCGGGAGGTTGGGGTGGCGCGTCGAGGTTCATGGCTGTAGCTTTCCCGCAGCGTTGCTCGCTGGCTGGATCCGGAACTTGCCGCAGTTTACTCCAGAACCCCTGCGTCTAGCGATGGAAACCGTGTGACACAGGAGCACTCCAAGAAACGCCACGATCGGGAGCTACTTGCGCGATCATGGCAATTGGCGAATTGAGGTGACTGGGCCTGCTCCAATCATCTTACAGCCGTGAGCAACTCTGAAGCGCCCGCCCCACGATGTTGAGCAGTTCCACCATGCCGAAGGGTTTGGAGAGGAAATTCTCCCCTTCGCGAAGTTCGATCGCGTTGGGGAACTTGGTAGAGCAGTATCCACAGGTGAGGATAACCGGGACGGTGGGATCCATGTCCGTGATGGCTTTCTCCAAATCGAAGCCGCTGCTGCCGCCGGGCATTTGGATGTCCGTGATCACAAGCTGAATGAGCGATGAATGTTTCCGCCAGAGATCCCAGGCTTGGGTGGCATCTTTTGCGACCAAAACCTGATGTCCCTGGCTGGTAAGCACGTACTCCATCACCAGCCTCACAGACTCCTCATCATCGGCGATCAAGATCGTAGTGCCATCGCCTTGCGCGCCAGTGTGATTCGATTCTGGGCCAGCCTCGCCCGCTAGGCAGGCCGCATCCCGAACTGCCGGAAGATATATACGATACTCAGTTCCGACGTCCTGAACGCTGCTGATGCCGATCCATCCCCGCTGCAAGTGCATCCTGCCTTGGGCCAGAATCATAGCGAGGTCGGCACGTGACTCGGAGTCCTGCAGCAGCCTCGATGAGTCAAACATCCCTGCGACTTCAGCAGGAGCCATGCCTTTTCCATTGTCGGAGATGACGATTACCACATAGTGACCTGGCATCGCTTTCGGATTTACGCGGCGTGCGGATGCTTCATCAGCAAGATTCATTTCATGTGTTTGAATCATCAAGCGTCCACCGTTGGGCATCGCGTCACGGGCATGAATGAGAACCGAGAAGAGCGTTTGCTCGAGGCATGCTGGATCAGCCAGAACTGCCGGAATGTCAGGTTTGTGTTTGATCTGGATGACGATGCTTTCTCCCAGCGCCTTCTGCAGCAAGGCTGCTTGCGAGTCAATAATTCGGGCGAGATCCGAAGGCTTCGGCTGGAGATAATCGCGTCTGTTGAATGACACAAACTGACTCGTCACATCGGCTGTGTGTTTTGTGGCCACATAGAGCTTCTCTAAGCGCGCCTCCTGATCGGGATCACCCGCCTGCACCGCTCTCGCCATGTCCAGATACCCCTGAATCACCGTGAGGTAGTTATTGAAGAAATGTGCCATGGAATCAGCGAACCGGCCCACCGTTTCATATCGCTGGCTGCGACACAATTGTTCCTCCAACTGTCGGCAGCGGTCCCGCTCGACACGCAACCGGTTGCTTGCGTCTTCAAACTGAGTGGTAGCCGCAAGCAGTTGCGCTTTGAGATCGATTTCCCGGTAGACCGTCTTGTCTTCAGAAGACTGCTTGTCCGCGAGCGTCCGGGCGATCTGAGTAATCTCAAAAGGCACAAGACGGTATTTGAGCACCAGCAGCCGATGCTGCGGACCAAGTTCAACCGGAATCTGTTCAAAGCCACTCATCTGAGATACCGAATGAATCACGATATGAAGGTTTCTTTGCACCTTCCAAAAGCGCTGAACGATGGAGCGATACTCCTTGCCGTGAAACAGCCGGCCATCGATGAACACAACGAAGAATGGCGCCTGCTGCCGAAGTCCGTTTTCGATCAAAACCAGAGCCTCGCTCTCATGAGCGGAACACACCACCTCGAGTTGCGTGGCACCGGTTCTATTTCGGTCACCGTGCTGTTTCGCGACGTTAAGGGCAGAGGTGCCGGTGTCCGGCTCAGAGTTCTGGAGGGCGTATGCAATCAACAGATCCTCCTTGGCGGGCGGATCAGGAGATACGATTAAGATCCGATCATGAATGGCGGCGATCGGTTGGGCTGTGTTGAGATACATGCGGCAGACTATAGCTTTCAACTGCCCATTATTTATTAAAACTAGGTTTATTTATGTTCATGTCATTTGTTTAGACATCTTTGCCAATCGGCTCACCCGTGGTTTCAAGACAATTTCCTAAATATTAAATTAATATTTAGATGTGATCGCGACTTCCCTGTGCTTCTAAACAAAGCTTCCACACCGATTCGGCTTCCATTCTCATGGCTTTGTCATTCACATTTAGGCACTTAGCGATATCTGACACCATTCGGGCGATGAGTTTTCGGCGAACGGCTCGAGTCCTAGATTTACTAAATTCTCGGCTACTTCCGAACGAGTTGGGACTCGAATTCAGGCCATCACTCGCCCATGCCACCCGCCCTTAATTCAGGCCATCACTCGCCCATGCCCCCCGCCCTCAACTTGGATAACAAGATGGCTGGATCTTTGCTGCAGGTGTTAAGCATTGCTCTGCGGGAGGAGGACCAGAGTCGGGTTGAGCTAGCCCAAAATCTTCACCGAGACGTCTCGGGAAGCATGGTGGCATGCACTTCGCTGGGAGAAATGATCCGTCATGAGATCGCGAACGGAGGTGACTTGGAGAGCGCCTGCAAACTCTTGGGAAGCCTCGACGCAGCGCTGCGGGAGGCTCTCCAGCATGTTCGGGATCTACAGGAGAAGCAGTATCCGCCAGTTCTGAAAGTGTTTGGACTGGCCGCCGCTCTCCAACAGCTCGTCAGAACCCAGGGAGCGAACTTCGCAGGTTCCATAGTTCTGCAAATCAATGGGGAGGAGCCGAAATTTGATATCATCTCGAGGCTCAATCTCTTCCGCCTTATGGAGTCGCTACTGCGACACTTTGTGCACCACTCGGGCACTTCATGGGTTGAAGTGGTCTGTTTGACATCTCCTGACCATGTGGAGGTCACGATCGACCATGACGGCGATGATGGAATGTGGAGCCTCGCCGGGGCGGGATCCGAAGTCGCGCGGATCGAGGCGAGATGCCTGCTTCTCGGCGCGCGGATTCAAGTCACCCGAAATGGAGCAGGGGGCAACTTCCGAGTCTCGCTGACGGCACATGTCCAACCTGCGGTGGCACCTCAATGATAACGCGCAACCGAACTGCGAGCGAGCCTCTCATGAATCCCGACTCCCCGTTCAACATTCTCGTTGTCGATGATCATGCGCTCGTCCGGGAAGCTTTTACATCTCTGCTTCGGACCCATTTCTTGCAGGCAACAGTGGCTTCCGCCGGCAGCTGCGCCGACGCGATGGCGGAGGCTCGGAACCGCCGGTTTCACATCGCTCTTCTGGACATCGAATTGGGCGACCGTTCGGGGATGGAACTCACAACGGAACTGCGCACCCTGCCGGAGCCGCCGCTGATTATTGCGGTGTCAATGCATGAAGAGGAGACTTTTGTAAAACGCACCTTGCAGCTTGGTGCCCGCTCCTACGTGGCCAAAGACGCGCCCCCCATCGAGTTGTTTGAGGCGATTCGCGCCACCATGGCGGGGAGGAGCTACATCTCCCACGCTCTGGCGCAAAAGCTTTTCAACCACTCCATTCACAAGTCTTCTTTCCCCGGCCCGGTGCATGAAAGGCTCTCAAATCGCGAGTTGGAAGTTCTCATTCAACTCGCCCGTGGCAAAAGCCTCAAGCAGGTGGCGCTAGATCTCTCCCTCAGCCCCAGAACGGTGGCGGTGCACAAGCACAACCTCTGTCGAAAAACCGGTCTCAAGGGAACGGTCGAAATCCTCCGATATTGCCAGTCCAACGGGCTGGCTTGATCCCAAAAAGACTCCAGACTCATGAAAACACACGCCTGCCAAATCCTGCTCACCCTTACCGCGTTGCTCTCATCGGCTTACTCGGCCGAAACCCTCTCTGTGGTGCCAGACTCCGCCCAGGCTCTTGGTATCGCAGGTGGAAGATATGCCAACTTGCGGGACGCATCCGCCGTGCGCGTCTCTCCTGCCAACATCCTCACCATCGAGAAAAGCGAACTGCTGATTGACGCCGCCATGTGGCGCGGAGACATCCGTCTCGATTCCACCAGCGGCGACAAGGTGGGCATGAGCCGCCGCTGGATCTATCCCGCCAGCATGTATTTCGTGCAGCCCATCGTGCCTGGAAAGGTCGCCTTCGGCATTGGGCTCAGCACTCCATATGGCATGGCGTCCATCTATCCGAAGAACATGAGCGCCACGTCAGGCATGCGATACGCTCTGCCTTACGAGTCGAATCTGCTGGTGGCGGACATCACCCCTGCGGTTGCCTTCAAGATCACCGACAGTTTGAGCGTGGCCGTCGGAATGGAGATCATGTACTCGGATCTTATGATCAAGCAGTTCTACAATTGGAGCGGCATCATCCCCGGATCACCGGAAGGCAATATTCAAGCCCATGGTCAGGGCTGGGGGCTTGGGGCATACATGGGCGTCAACTGGGAATTCGCGAAGGGACATCGTCTCTCGTTGGTGGGCAGGCTCCCTGTGCGGATCCAGTATCGTGGCGACTTCAAAGCCACGAACATTCCTCCCGCTCTAGCGGGGGTTTTCAGTCCAACCAGCAATTTCAATTCTGACCTCAACTTTCCCGGTTCCGTGGCTTTGGGATATGGCGTTGACCTCACCGACCGCTGGACCCTAGGTTTTGATTTCAAATGGACCAACAACAACGCCACCAATGATCTTCCTCTCAACATCGGCAGCAATCAGGCCATGCTCGGTGGTCAGAACAGCGCGGTCTTCAACTGGCAGGACTCGATTGAGCTCGGGACTGGGATGACCTACGCGCTGAACGAACGCTGGAGCCTGCGTAGCGGCTACCTGTTCTCCGAAAACTCACAACCCGCCAGCACCTACAGCCCGTTGGTTTGCACCAACGACCGCCACATCTTCAGTCTTGGTGTAGGATGGCGTGGCAAGACAAGGTCGGTTGACGTCACCTACGCCTATGTTTACAACCCCACCCGCGTGATCAGTGGAGCGGCCCAGCCCTTGTTCAACGGCAACTACAAGCACCAATGGCAGGTTCTCGCCCTGAGTGTCACGCAACGGTTTTAATTCAAAAACCCATGATGATATGAGCAGTCTCTCCGTACGTCTCCTGCACCTTTGGGTGTCCGTCCAAAACGCCCGACATTCCCTCCAGGAAACTGCTGTGCCTTTCGCCGAGACTGAAACTGCCGCAACGGGAGATTAACATGGAGAACAACGACAACCCACTTCCAAACATCGCTTCCACAGGGGAGCGGCTCAGCTTCATTATCTGCCGCAACAGCCAGGGGGCGGAAGTGCGCGGCACGCTGCACCGCCTCACACGTTATCTCGGTGTGTTCGAGGTTTACAATCCCTATAGCATCGTTCAGCTCTCCGAAGTGCTCAATGACTTCAGGATCATGATGAATGATCGTGTGGTTTACTCCGGGCGTGCCGTCATCGCCAACCTGGTCAACACCGGCATCATGCTCATATGCGAGGCCTCGCTGTCGGATGAGGGCTGGATCGACATCGACATCCTCTCACCCGCGCAGAACAAGAGCCGCCTGCTGGCCGATTTTGCCGAGTTTCTCAAGGAGACGGAAAGGAATTACCGGGTGCTGCCAGAATTCAAACTGGTGGTGGCGGACATGCATACGCTGCTCTCGGATCTCCGCCGCTGGATGGAGCAGGTGGAACTGGGCGTGCGTTCGCTGCCTTCAGGAGACCGCATTCAGGCGGAACGTGAAACCATCAAGCAGCTTGAGGATCCGATCCTTCCTGCGATGGTGCCACTGTTGGAGCGCTTCGAAAGCACCGCATCCACCATTGTGCAGGATCAGCAACCGGTGCATCGCAGTTATATCAAACGCCAGCTTCATCCGTTGGTTCTTTGTTCCCCCTTCATTTACCGCACCTTCCAGAAGCCGCTTGGCTACGCCGGTGACTATGAAATGGTGAGCATGATGCTGCGCGATCCTTATGAAGGCAGCTCGATGTTTGCCAAGATTCTCAACAGGCTCTTCCTCGAAACTGCACCCGTGGTGGCTCATCGCAATCGCATCGTTTATCTCAAGCAGCGCCTGCATGATGAGACGGAGCGCATGGCCAAGCAGGGCAAGATTGCCCGTATTTTCAATTTGGGCTGTGGTCCTGCGCAGGAGATTCAGAACTTCATCATCGATGACCCTTTGTGCGACAGCGCCGACTTTTTGCTGCTCGACTTCAATGACGAGACCATCACCAACACCACGCGCGATCTCGAAGGGCTGCGTGCCCGGCACCGCCGCCGCACAGGCATCAAACTGGAAAAACGCTCCGTGCATCAGATCCTCAAGGAATCCTCTCGCACCGGTGCGGGTTTCGAGCCAGCCAGCTACGACATCGTGTATTGCGCGGGTTTGTTCGATTACCTTTCTGACCGCATCTGCCGGCGCCTTCTGGAGGTGTTCTACGATTTGGTGGCCCCGGGCGGCCTGCTGATCGCCACGAACGTCGATCTCTCCAATCCCTCCCGCAACTGGATGGAGTATGTGCTTGAATGGCATCTCGTTTATCGCAACAAAGAGCAGTTCACCAAGATCGCTCCGGACAAGGCCCCGCCGGGCTCGGTTGAAGTCAAAGCCGACGCAACGGGGGTGAACATTTTCCTTGAAGTCCGGAAACCCGCCCAATGACTGCAGAGCCGCCAGTTCTGATGGACAGCCTGGAGAGTTCGTTTGACACCTACGAACGCCCCATCCGCATCCGCAACTACAAGCTGGGAGCCCTCCTGGCGGGCATCTTCATGCCTGCAGGGGCCTCGTTGGATTACTTCATGTATGATTGGAAGCAGGCTATGGAGTTCTTTCCAGCCCGGGTCTTCTCGGCGGTGCTGCTGGCGCTGGTCTGGCTGGTATTGCACTATCTGCCCGGAACACGCTACTACCGCTATCTTGGACTTTCGGTGGCGCTCATTCCGTTGCTGGCCATTTCGTGGATGATCTACTCCAAGGAAGGTGCCATCTCGCCCTATTACGCCGGCTTGAATCTGGTGATGCTCGGTTCCGCCCTGCTGCTGCGCTGGACTTTGGAGGACAGTGTTCTGATCTTTGTGCTCACTGTTGCGGCCTACCTCATTGCGGCCGTGCTGCATGGGCCGTTTTCATTCCAGGGCCTGTTTTTCAACAACCTCTATTTCCTTTTTGTCACCGGCGTCTTCATCGTGGCAGGCAGTTGGTATTACAACACCATCCGTCAGTCGGAGTTCAAGCTGCGTTATCGCTTGGAGGAAAACCGTGCGGAGCTGGAATCCGCCAACCAGAAGCTGCGCGAACTCGACGAAACCAAAAGCCGCTTCTTTGCGAACATCAGCCACGAACTGCGCACGCCGCTCACGCTGATGATCGCGCCGCTGGAAACCCTCATTCATCGCTCGGAATCCACCAGCACTCCCGAAGATCGTGATTTGATGACCACCATGCATGGTAACGGCATGCGCCTGCTCAAGCTCATCAACGATCTGCTGGATCTCGTGCGCCTGGAATCCGGACGTTCGCAGGTGCGGGTGCAGTGGGTGGAGATGAGCGAGTTCATCCATGGTCTCTCCACGGCCATTGGTGCCGTGGCGGAGGACAAGCGCGTTCAATTGCATGCCAAAGTCCAATCTGATGTCGGCACCGTGCTCGCCGATCCAGAAAAACTTGAGCGCATCTGCCTCAACCTGCTGTTCAATGCCGTGAAGTTCACCGCTTCCGGTGGTCGGGTGGATTTCACCGCTGCGAAAGAGGACGGCTGGCTGGTGGTTGAAGTGCGCGATACCGGCATGGGCATTCCTGCGGATCAATTGCCACACATCTTCAACCGCTTCTGGCAGGCGGACACTTCCTCACAGCGCAAGTTTCAGGGCATGGGCATCGGCCTAGCGCTCGTCAAGGAACTCGCGGAAGTGCAGGGCGGCAGCGTCACCGCCGCCAGCGTGGTCGGCAAAGGCACCACCATGACGGTGAAACTGCCGCTGCATCTGACGGAGAGCGCCGAGATCGCAGAAGAGGTCCTCGAAGTGGCCGAAACATCCGCGGAGCCTCAAAAACAGGAGAAAAACTGGATCGCTGATCTTTACCGTCGTGCCGAAATGTTCCCAGCCATGACTTCGCTCCAGGCCACGCTTCGTCCGGTGGAAACCGGCATCGGCCGCAGCAAGAAGCCCATGCTTCTCATTGCCGACGACGAACCCGACATGCTGCGCTTCCTCAAGAGCCAGTTGAGCAACAATTTTGAAATCCTGGAGGCTGTGGACGGCCAGCAAGCCGTGGACAAAGCCGCGCAGTTCCTACCAGACATCATTCTCTCCGACATGATGATGCCGGAAAAAGACGGCCTGCAGGTCTGTCGTGAGCTGCGTGACCGCACCTCCACACGTTCCATCCCCATCGTGCTGCTCACCGCACGGGCCGATGAGAAAACCAAGCTCGAATGTCTCGCCTCTGGAGCCAGCGACTTTTTGCCGAAGCCATTCTCCATGACCGAAATCATGGTGCGCTTGAAAAATCTCGTCGATTCACGTCTCTATCAGAAGGAACTCGTCGTGCAGAAGCAGCACCTCGAAAACGCCCTCGAGCAGATCAAGGAAACCGAATCCCTGCTCGTGCAAAACGAGAAACTCGCTTCGTTGGGCCGTCTCAGTGCCGGATTGATCCACGAAATCAACAATCCGCTCAACTATGCTCGTCAGGGCCTCCACCTCATCGGTCGCTCCACCCAATCCCTGCCTGAAAGCGAACGCGCCAACTTTGCCGACACGCTCAAAGACGTGGAGGAGGGGGTGAACCGTGTCATCCAGATCATCTCTGACCTGCGTGGGTTCACACGCAACACCAGTCAGCTCAATCACGCCTTTGACTTGAAGACCATGGTCGATACCGGCCTGCGCTTTTTCTCCCACATCTGGAAGGATGGCACCCAGCGCGAGGTGGATATTCCCAGCGGCCTCGAAGTCAAGGGCGACAGCAACCAGTTCGTGCAGGTGTTGATCAATCTCATCCAAAACGGCCTCGATGCCATGGCAACGAAGGAATACGCGGCGGGCGAATCTCCATGCATCTCTCTTTCCGCGCACACCGGCACGGACAAGATCATCTTCTCCATCAAAGACAACGGCCCCGGCATTCCGCAGGAGATCAGGGACAAGATATTCGACCCCTTCTTCACCACCAAGGATGTGGGGCAAGGTATGGGCCTCGGACTTTCCATCTGCAACCGCATCATCGCCGACCATGGAGGGCGCATCGAGGTGCGCAGCCAACTCGGCCTGTTCACCGAGTTCATTTTGGAATTACCCTCAGCCGACAGCACCCACAAACCTCAAGCCGACATCTAAAAGGACACCTCCACATGCAAAACCAATACGACCTCAAGCGCTACGCCGTTCTTTACGTTGATGATGAAGAGAAGGCATTGAAGTACTTCGAAAAGACCTTCGGAGATGAATTTCGCATCCTCACCGCCAACAACGCTGCCGACGGTCTCAAGCTCATCGAGCAACACGGAGACGATATTGGCATTCTGCTTTCAGATCAGCGAATGCCCGGGGAGAAGGGGGTGCAGTTGCTCGAACGCGCCCGCCATCTTCGTCCACGCCTGGTTCGAATGATCGTCACGGCTTATGCCGATTATGATGTCACCGTCGATGCGGTCAATTTGGGGAACATCTTCCGCTACATCTCCAAGCCCATCGATATGGACGATGTTCGGAATACGCTCCATCGCGCCATGGAGTTCTACATCCTCCAGCACGAGCGTGATGATCTTTTACAGGAGAAACTTTCAGTATTGCAGAACCTGCTCATCACAGATCGCGTCATGGGACTTGGGGTTGCCGCCGCTGGATTGAATCAGCATCTGCAACAGCCTTTGCGTGCTGTTCATGCCTTCCTTGAATTGACTCGTGGGCGGCTTGGGCAGCAGGATTTCGATCTCGACCGCCTGCGCCAGTCTACGTTCTGGCATGATTTTCATGCCCATGTGGTTCGGCAATCCTCCCGCATCGCCGATCTCCTCGGTGAACTGCAATCCACCACCGCAGTCGAGCAGGATATCGATGTGGCTGCTCTCATCAGGGCAGTGGTCGAACGGCAGGGCCCCGCGTTCGCTGCCAAGGGCGTTGACCTTCAGTTTGAAGCCTCCGGCACACTGCAGAGGGGGCAAGGCAGCCGACTTTCGCTTGAGAAGATGATCGATCTGTTGCTGCAAACAGAACTGGAGTTGCTCCCCGCTGGGACTGCGGTGAAGCTCTCAGCCCAAACTGCTGCTGAGGCAGCAGATGCAGGATCCCTGCATCTCACTCTGACCGACAATGGCCCAGGACTTTCCACCGAAGTGCTGCGCTCTGTGTTTGATCCTTTCTTCACACATGTCGATGCCGGTGCAGAAGCCCCGGGGCTTGCTCTCTTGGGCGCATACCTCCTCGCTTATCACCAAGGTGGCCGGATCGCGTCACCTCGAACAGCCACGGGGCTCATCCTCGATGTCCTCCTGCCTGCCTTCGCTCCTAAGCCGCTTCCTCCTGCGGACAGCAGCCGCGAATTCATCACGAACGTCTTGATGAACGATATCCTTTGGGAACGCCTGTTACCCAACGGATGATTCGAGGTTTGAGTTCGAGCCTCGCCTGACCTGCGGGTTCCAAGGTTCCGGAGCGCTTGTTCTTAAACAGGCGACGAGGCTCGACGCGCTATGCCTCAGTGGCATCGCCCCTGATTGCGATGCGTTGCATCGCCTTGGAGTTTTGGAGGAGCGGCCTTGTGCGCAGCTCCATCGACATCTCGACAAGACCTGCGCGAAAATCGCTGATGCGCAGGTCTGGCACCGCAGCTGGGAGGATTGCGATCTTCTTGGGTCATGGTCCTCATTCAGGAGGGCATTTTCTGGCATCCTGTGTGAATGGAGGCCGCAGAACCGTGCGCCGTCTTTTGGAATCGGTTTAATCCGGCTCCAAAGCTCCTGAAATAGCTCTTACAACTATCACCTTTGCGATTTCATCTCATGGCTGAGATTCAAGCCGGATACGCGAAGGATTATGAAGCACAAGCTAGCCACCCACTTTTTCGTCGCCATCGCTGCGTCGTTGATCAGCAGTTGTTCCCTGACCCAAGAAAAGTGGCGGGAAATACCAATCAGCTACTACAAGCCCCAACTTTGGAACAAACGACACCTGACATGGCGGCTGGATACTAGCAGCCCTATTCCTCGTCACCTTTCAGAGTCTAATCTTCGCCGGGAAATTGACAAGAGCTTCAAATATTGGGAGTCCGCCAGCGTGTTCACGTTCTCCGCCGCAACGGGAGAGGATGCTGACATCGTGGTCAGCTTTGAAGCGCCGCCCGGGCACCGTTGGGATGGGCAACTTGGAAGCATGGGCCATGCATCCTTTCCTTGGAGTGACCATCCCGGACGCATCTATCTCGATCCGTCCGAGTGGTGGAGCACGAAATCGTTTGCCTTGGTGGGCGACGCCATCACCGAATGGCTGCCTCACGAGATTGGCCACGTGCTCGGCTTACAGCACACCCATGAACATGATCACACAATGAGCGAGATGGGCCCCTACAAACGGCCGGACCACGACAGCTTCGCTCAGCTCCGACGGCTTTACTCGCCAAGAACTCCGGTCTTCACATGGCTAAGCTGCGTGACGGAGACTGCTGGCCCCCGCGTGGACGCGGAGTGAGATATGAATACGTTCGCCGGTCCGATTCGAACAGAGCACTTCTGCAAAACCATTGGCCGCGCGATCCTATCCGCTTCATTTCACGAAGGGATTGGATTCGGCATTCTGACCCGCCATGGATAGATGCTGTGCGGCCAGTACTGGCATGCCAAGTTTTTTGTACACCGTCGCGAGCGTGGCATTGGCAGAGGCCTTGTCCTGCGCATCTGGGAGCGCTCGTGCCAGGTCACGTGCAGCTTCTTGGAACCGGCTGAGCTTGATGAGAACGTGACCGCGGGTGTCGAGATAGAATGGATTGTTGGGCTGCTGCCGGAGCAGTTCGTTCATCATGGCGAGGGCTCGTTCGAGGTCGGACCGGTCGTATGACACGGAGGCGATGGCCATGGCGAGGTTGTTGCTGATGACGCCAAAGCCGGGATTGAGCGAGCCGGCGAGTTCGAAGTGAAAACGCGCGGCGTCCTTGTTCCCCTGCTTCCATTCCTGCACGCCCTGGTAGTAGTGCATGAAGGATGTGGCGATGCCTCCTTTGTTCAGCACCTTGCCGACTTGCTGCAGTCGTTCGCCGCCGCTCATGGGGAGTTCGTCGCAGTCGTTGAGGAAGGCCATGATCAGGTCCTGGCTCTCCGGGCTGATCTGGATGCCCTGTTCGAGCAGGCTCATCACTTTCAGCGGATCGGCGGCGGGCTGGGTTTTGAGATGGCGGCTCCAAGAGAGATAGATGCCGGCGATGACCTGGCGCTCTTCTTTGGTCGGTGGGGTGTGGGCGGTTCCGAGCATCCATTGAACGGCCTGCTCAAACTGGCGCTGCAGACTGAGGCTGGCGGCGATGGAGAAGCGAATCTGGTCTGTTCCCGTGGTGACGGATTTCTGCAGTTCGCGCAGGGCGTCCTCGGCTTGTTTGGCAATTTTGACCGCCTCCTTTTCCTGTCCGGAAAACTGCAGGGCGGTGGCTTTCATGAGCAGGAGGTCGGCGCGTTTTTCAAGCTCCAGTTTTTGGAGATACTGCAGCACCGTATTCCAATCCCGCCGTCCGGCGGCAAAACGTGCGGCGAGTTCCAGTGCGTCCTGATTGGAGGGATCACTGAGGAGGGCGTTGTCCAGGTGCCGCCAGGCCATCTGGACATCGGGTTTCGTTTGTCCCAGCAGAATCACCGACTGCAACACATGGGCGGGGGCGTAACCCGGACGCTCCAAGGGGGCGAGATGTGAGAGAAGACGAAGAGCGTCCGCCTCGCGGCCCATGCCACGTAGGGCTTTGGCTTCGATCAGGAGGGCCTTCTGGCTTTGAGCCTGATCCTTGGTGAGCCGGATGGCGGCGATGTGGGCTTCTGCAAAGTGTCCTCGGTCGAGATGAGCCTGGGCCTGACGTTCCAGCTTGTCCAGATGCTCGCGGTCCGAGGCTTCGCGCGAGTTCAGGCACATGAATGCCAGCAGGACGAGGGTGAAGAACGCCGGCAGTCCGAGAAGACCGTCCAAGGGCCTGCGCTCATCGAGCAGTTGGATGAGGCGGTAGCGTGCGTCGTGAATGTATTGGTCGATCATTCGCTTTCCTCCGCGGATTGAGGGCTGTGGTTTGAGAGGGCATCGGCCATGCGGCCGCGTGCTTCGGCGAGCAGTTCGGTGAAGGCGCTTTGCTTCCAGTCGTCGGTTTCAGGCTCGACCGTCAAGACCTGCACCACATAGGTGGTGGGCTCCGGCCCCGGGTTGGACCAGCGCGTGAGCAGACGTTCACCCATGCCGCCCAGCAGCTTCCCGGTCGTGAATTCCTGCGTGGTTCCGAGTCCGTCGACCACGCTCAGCCACAAGTGCGCCCGCGTCATTTCGGTGGGCTGTGTCATTTCAAGGTAGCGCACAGATTTTTTGGTCTCGCCCGGCAGCACCTCGTCCTTCTGCTTTTGAAACTGCCATCCCTGTCCCGCGTAGCACAGACGTGTGTCGTGAAATCCTTGGAATGGAAAGTTGATGGCGACAAAAGCCTCGAGGCCGTCTTTGCGGTAAACCCACACCTGGTTACGCACGCCCAGATTGCCGACCATGGAGTTTTCCACGGGCTGGTCACCACTCCGAGTCCAGCCGGCGAGCTGCTCCGGCATGTGAAATTCGTCGGGCCCGTCCTGAGTCTGAGCGATAGGGGCGGGGCGGGTCAACGTGAGAACTTCTGGACCGACGAGCAGCACCAGGCCGATGAATGCCACGCAGAGATTCATCCGACCGAGGGCCGCAGAGATGGCCGCCGGTCGACAAGTTACGTCAGTGTCCCAACGGGATGATCCGGTGTCTGGCGGGCGGCCATTAATGATGAAATGCAAGCCGTGATCCGCGCTCCAGACCAACAGGAGATCAAGCAGGAAAAAGGCCACGCCCACGGCATCGTGAACCCAGCCGTGGTCGAGCTCCAATCCCCAGAAGCGTAGACCGCCGATCATCAGGCAGATGCGCAGCACATTGGATGTGATGGAGATCAGAGCCGTCGCCGCCAGCAGCGCCACCGCGTGGCCCGGAGTTCTTCGATTGAAGCTGCAGATGATCACGGCCACGCAGATGGCGACGAGCATGGAGTTCGTGCCGCTGCAGGCGTCGTCGACAAAGAATCTCTTCTCAGGCGTGGCCACGATGGTGCCCTGCACCACATGCAGCACCTGCATGGCATCGAGCCAGCCCTGGCTGAGCCGCGCAGCGAGTCCGGCGAGCATTTGATGCATGTCCTGATCCAGCATCATCGGCGGAGGGATCAGAAACAAAGCGAGAGCGGGCAGCGACCACGCAGGAGCCTCGTCCTCGCCGTCCCGTCCTTTGGCGGCCGCCAATGCCACCGAAGCCGCGAGAAAAGCGAGGCCTGCCAGGAACGGAGAAATGAGAACGAAGGCGGCGAGCGCCAGCAGAAGATGGATCGCCACCAGCCAGCCGAACATCGCGGGGTTCTTTGGCTGATGCAGGCTGCGCAACATCTGGTGACGCGTGATCAGCAGGAGCCAGGCGGCCAGAGGGAGCGGAAAAAAATGACTGGCCGGATGCCTCACCCAGATCTCATGCAACGAAAACAGCAGGCAGACGATGGAGGTGGACATGGCCATGAGCCTTCCAGACCTGAGTTCTGCCTGTGTTGAGTTTTTCAAGAGAGCAGGGGGAGATGGAGTGAGAGTCAGACCAGAACTGCATTCGCGCCTTTCCGGCGACGGTTGAAGGCGAAACCTGCCAGACACAGAATGCTGCCGCCACCCAGCAGGATGGAGGAGGGCTCGGGGACCGGCGCGATGGGGACCGCAGCGGTATAGGTGTAACTGACTTGGAGATTGCCGGTGGTGCTGCCGGTGATGCTGGTCAGCCACGAGGTGGTGCTGCCGGAACCCGACGCGGTCGGAGTAGCGCCGAACGTGTTGGTCAGATACAGGGGCACGCTGCCGGTTCCTTGGAACGAACTAAAATTGGAATCCGCGGAAGTGTAGCTGTCGGTCTGGGTGAAGCCGCTGAAGACCACGTTGTTGACGACGTAGGATTCGCCCGGGTTCAACGTCACGGTTCCGCCGGCAGGTGTCACGGATTTGGATTTGGCCACTTCAGCAACCAGATCGCCCGAGCTTCCGACGGAAGGCACATAGCCCTCCACCGTGTTGGTGAAGGTGATCTTGCTGACCGTCACCGTTCCGGCGTTTTGATTTGTGATGGAAGCCGTGGAGATGCTCGAGTTCACCGTCCAGGAAAGTGTCACGTCGGTCAGTGTGCCGAGTGAAGTGTCGAACTGGGAGAAGGAGAGCTGGCTGTCTCCGGTGATCGTGCCAAAATCGACGTTTTGAACGATGACCTCTGCCCGACTGGCGAGCGGAGTGATGAGTGTGAGTGATGCTAAAATGGGAAGTATTTTCATAACAACCACATGATCGATGAAATGAAAAAGGACACAAACTCCGAATGGTAAGTGAAGCCTTACGACTCCCTGTGAATGGCTTCAGACCCAAAGCCGCACCGCCTCTAAAATGTTCGTCACTCCCAGC
This sequence comes from Prosthecobacter sp., assembly GCF_020439865.1. GTDB lineage: Bacteria > Verrucomicrobiota > Verrucomicrobiia > Verrucomicrobiales > Verrucomicrobiaceae > Prosthecobacter. The sequence goes on along the minus strand of NZ_JAGRPF010000132.1, from coordinate 28,657 downwards.
TTGCCCAGCGCATTGCGTTTGTGACTCGAAATGGTCTTCATGCTCAAGCCGAGTCGTCCGGCGACCTGGCTGGGCCTCAGCCCTGAGACAAGCAGGTTCAAGACTTCCTCTTCACGCGTCGAGAGGGCACCCTGATGCGAGTCTTCCTCAACATAAGAGTCATCGGCAGAGACGGATGAGCAGGCCAGCACGGATGCCAGCTCGCTCGAGATGTATGGCACGCCCTCAATCGCGGCGTGCATGGCACGTTTCAATTCGTCCACGGACTCGTTGCAGCCCAGAAACACGGAGGCACCAGCCTGCATCGCGGTTCGAGCCGTCACGTGCGCGGGCGATCCACACATGAGCATGACGTGCCGGCCTCCGGTCAAAGAGATCACGGATTTTAGTTCTTCCAGTCCGTGATCAAGATCGCAAGGTCGAAACTCCATCATCAGCACATCAACCAGCCCCTGCTCCGCGAGGTCGTGGATTTCTACGAGGTCGCATGCTTCTCGCGTCTGGCACTCGGGCAGGAACTTTTTCAACAGCAGCCGCCAGCTTGAGCGGGTGATCTCGCTCGGATGAAACAACAAACATCTGCACATGTCCGTGGTGGTTAAGCGTGTATCCCCAGCCGGTCGCTCCTGGCTCCTGACAGTTCGAAGCCGTGTTTCAGAAACGTGAAGAAGAGAGGAAACGTCGGGCTCAATGATTGGCAGATTGTTGTCTCCGTTGCGAGCATGGTTGGTGGTCATAAATCAAACACTTCCCGCAGCCTTGCTGTTGATGAATCGGCGGTTGTGAAGCTGGCGGGAACTTTGAGTCCAGATGGGCTTCAGGTCATTAAACCCTTCATTCGTAATGAGCTAAGCACGGGCTTATGCCGGGTTCAATTTCGTGATGGGCTGAACCGGATTCTAAGTCGCGCCTTCGCACGGTCAACAAGGTCGCGAATGATGTTTCGAGAGCGTGCGAGAGGACTGAAGGCCACCCCTCTCAGATAACTGGCGTCTGCCGGTAAATGGTCGCTTAACGTTGCGAATGTTTGGGGTAAAGAAATGAAACTTAATTTAGGCGTAATATAAGTAATACCATACAAATTAGATCGTCATAGCAGTCACAATCGTTGCTGCTGACAGAATTAACTCACTCTCATCCTCACTCCCTCCGAAACGATGACACATCCCCCTAAGAGAATCCTGATCGTTGACGACCATGCCATGTTTGCCGAGACCTTGGGACAGTATCTGCGCCTGATGCTCAAAGACTTCGAAGTCATCGTGGCAACCAGTGCTGAAAAGGCGCGCGAGTTGTCTTCCCATCAAGACATCGACGTCGTGCTCATTGACATCGAGATGTCGGACTGCTCAGGGCTCACGCTTCTGGCCGATTTTTCGGCAGCCATGCCTTCTCCCGCGTGCATCATCGTCAGCATGCACATCGAGGCGCTGTGGATCGAACGAGCGCTGAAAGCCGGAGCCTGCGGCTATGTGGCCAAAGACTCGCCGCCCAGCGAGATCGTGAACGCCATCCAGTCGGCGTTGCGCGGCAAGAAGTACCTCTCGCGCAGTGTCGCTCAATCCTTCGCGGAAAACGCCGTTCGTCTTCCGACCGGAGAAAAGGAAATGCACAAGGTCCTGAGCAATCGCGAACTGGAGATCTTCCTGCAGATCGCCCAAGGCAAGAGCCTGAAGGCCATCTCGCTGGATCTGAATCTCTCGGCCAAGACCGTGTCGGTTCACAAGCACAACATCTGGAAAAAGACGGGCATCGATTCAGGAGCCAAAATCGCACGTTACTGCGTCGAGCATGGACTCCTGGCGAATGGTCGTCAGGAATTCATGGCCGCATAGTTGTTCGGCCGGAAAGTTCAATCTTAAAACAGAGCGCCCGCTTCTCTCGAAGCGGGCGCTTTCGTTGATGTCTTGAGCAGTCGGATGAAACGATTGCGGCCGGATTCTGGCATCAGGATTGCCTTTCCTCCCTTTGAGCCTTCGCGTGTTCTCAGGATCAGATAATCCGTTCCTGCTGGAAGGGGGCATTGCGAACGGGCAACCGAGTATCATCGCCGTTCTCAATCTCCCTAGGGCGGTAGTACGAGTTGTGATAGTAATAGTCGTAGCTGCGGGAGCGCCTTGTCAGTCGGTTCAGCACCACGCCTGACAGCGGAATGCCCGTCTGCTGAAGCTTGCGCATGGCCTCCTGCACGATGACCGAGGGAGTGCGGTTGCACCTGACCACCATCAAGGTGATGTCGGCCAGTTCACCTAGCACCAGCGTGTCATGCACCGGAATCAATGGCGCCGTATCGATGACGATCCGGTCAAACCCGGCTTTCAGCGCAACCTTGCGCAACTGTTTGATGTCACAGTTCGCCAGAAGTTCCGCAGGACTGGAAACATGACGGCCTGCTGGCAGCAGAAACAGATTGGGGATCCCCGTGTAATGGCAAACATCCGCCAGCGTGGCCTCGCCCAGCGCGAGTTCGGTCAGACCGCAGCCGCGCTTGGAGATTCCAAACTCTTCCGCGAGCCGCGAACGACGCAAATCCAGATCCACCATCAGAGTCCTGAGCCCCTGACTGGCAAACGTGACCGCCAGGTGAGTCGATACGAAGGTCTTTCCTTCTTCCGGGACGGCGCTGACGACCATGTAACTCTGCTTTTGCCCCCGGGCATGCTTCGTGACCACCGCCCTCAGCTCGCGGAAACTTTCTGCGATGTTCTTGTGCGTCTTCAACACCATCTCCGCTCTCATCGCGGCGTTTTGGGTTCTGCCTGAGGACTCCGGCTCCTGAGTGACATTGGAGACGATCCCGAGCACGGGCATCCGGAGCTTTTCCCTAGCATCTTCCAGGCTGCGGATCGAGCGGTCCTGCATCACCATCAATCCGATGATGGCGAGGCCCAGCATGGCGCCTCCTGCGGTCGAGCTTCCAACAATCTTTTGGGCGTTGGGAGAGACTGGCTCGGTGGGTACCATAGCGAGCTGGTGCACCCAGATCGGCGGCGCTTCCATCTCCTTGGAAACGTCCACCTGTTTGATGCGGGAGAGAACAGACTCATACACCGCCTGGTCCGATTCCATCTCACGTTTGAGCACATTGTATTGCACCGCGAGCTGCTCGAGGTCGAGCGCTTCCGACTCCTGCTGCTTGAGCTGTTCCTGCATTTTCTTCTCCAGCTCCCGGGAGTTCTCACAGCTCGATTTCAGCAGGCCGACGGCGTCTCCGAGGAGTGTGTCGAGCTGCTGCTCCAGATTGTCATACTGCGCCTGTGCGGCTTCGTACTTCGGATGCTTGGATTTGTAGCGTTCAGACAGAACGGCCAGCGCGGCCTTCTGCGCACCAATCTGGCTGAGAATGCCCGAAATCTTCGGGTGGTTCGCGATCGTCGGCAGATTAAGCAGCTGATCACGCGGCATTTTGCCTTCTTTGCAGGCCTGAAGGTGGGTTTCCAGAGTCAGCCTCTCGGTGGACTGACGGTTCAGCCCTGCACCAAGCTCCTTCAGCTTTGAAAGCACCAGATCCTTTCGTTCATCGAGTGAGATGGCCTGGTTTTTTCTCTTGTAGTCGTGCATCGCGATCTCCGACTTTTTGAGCTTCTCCTGCAGGCGTTCGCCTTCGGCTACGAGCGACTGCACCGCTTCCTGAAGTGTTCTGTTCTTCTGGTTTTCGAGCTCGGTGACGAGACTCAACGCTGCCTGGCTGGAGATGGAGGCCACCAGGTCGGGATCGGGACCGCTGACGGTGAAATCGATCAGGCGTGTGTCCTTGCGCAGGGATACGCGCGTCATTGTCCCCACTACGGCGATCGCGTGATCTTTGGCTTCCTTGGATTCAGACGGGTGTCCGCCGGAAAACGTGGCTCGTTGCGTGAGTTTGAGATCGGTCACGACTCGTCCCATCACGTCACGGCTCTTGGCGGCCTGGATGAGTGTGTTGACGGATTTTTCATCTCCAAAGTGACTGGAGCCGACTCCGTCGATTCCCAGCAATGTCTTTTGCTCGGCACCAAACTGGGCCACGCTTGTCGCTTCGTAGCCGGGCTTCTGGCGCTTGTAGTACGAGTAACCGATGATCATGCCAAACATCGCCAGCGTCATCGGAATCCAGAAGTGTCTTCTGACTCCGTCCAAAATGAGGGCGAGATTTAACGACGCCCCCGCCGTTTCAGCACGAGCCTCCGGAAGCAGAAGCATGGCGTCCGGAGTTTGATTCAGGGGAATGACAGATTGTTGCATGGGAAAGGGGAGTTAGAACAGGCTTTCGGGCACGGTGATCACATCGTCTTCCTGCACGTAGAACATCATGGACTGCTCGCCGGAGACCATTTTGTTCACATCCACTTTGACGACCTCTTCGCGGCCGTTTTTGATGCGTTTCACAAGCACCTTTTTCAGATTGGCGACCCGCGTCGGGCCTCCTGCCATTCCCAGCACCTGCAGGATCGTCAGGTTCTTCTCCGCTGGCAGTTCGTGCGAGCCCGGCCGCTGGACCTGACCGAGTATGGTGACTCGCTGCACGGTGAATTGAGAAACGAACAGGTTGACCTCCGGATGGACCAGATAGTCCTCGCGATAAGCGTCTTCGATTGCTCTGGCTGCCGCAGCCTGGCTCAGGCCCTTGATGCGTACAGAACCGATGAGAGGACATTGAATGGTGCCGTCCTTGCGAATCCTGCCGCCGGCGGAGAGTTCAGGTTCGTTGAACACCGTGACCTGCACGGTATCCCCTTCGCGCATTTCGTAGTCGGGCGGGACAGTGTTGCTCTGAGCGATGCCCGAACTGGTCTTCGCCGGATCATTGAAGGTTTGTTGAGCCCGCAGATTCACTTGCAAGCCCAGGCAGAACAGTGCGGCGCTGAGGACGCACGTGCGGCAGCCGCTGAAAGCGGTGAGGATGGATGGATGTGTGTTCATAGGGGAAAAGGAGGCCGAAGGGGGTTACCAGGAACTGGTGAGGCCGGCACCGATGAGATCACGTGTGAAGGGCTGAGCTCCTCCGCCGATGGAGCTGTTGACGGTGTGCTGGTAAAACAACTCCAGGGCAAGGTGGCGGTGCAGGGTGTACTTCAGCCATGGCCGGATGAATCGGACGTGGTCTTTGCGGGTGCTCGCCAGTCCCGACAGATAGGTATGGTATTCGGAAAAATCGTAGCCGAAGTCCGCACCGATGCTGGTCTTGCTCCCCACCTGCTGCTGGATGCCGAACAACACGCCTTCTGATTGAAAATACTGTCCGCTCAAAGAAGGGGAGTTTTGGGATCTGGCGTAGAGATTCACATAGACGGATGTCTTGGGGCCGACTTCATATTTGAATCCCAGCGTGCCGACCGGCAGCGTCGTGTCTCCGGCAGAGACGGTATGCAGCAGATGCACGCCTGCGGTGCCTGTGAGAGACAGCTTTTTGAACGCCGCCCATTCCACACGGACGAGGAAGTCCTCCCCGGTCTGCCTGCCGCTGCCTTGAACTTCTTGAATCATCTCGTTGAACTGCACACCCAGCCTAAACTGCGGGGAAAAGGCGTAGTCGGCGAAGAGTCCATACCGCCATGTGGTGGACGAGAGCAGCGCGTTGTAGTGGCTTTGCTGCACTTGGCCGGTGATGCCGATCTGTACCTTGGCGGTCAGTTCATGCAACACCTGCATGCTGGGCGAGAACTGCACACGCTGCGCCTGGCCGCCGACGTCCAAATCTCCGCCGGTGACATCGTTGAAGCGCCCCCCCAGCTTGATGGAGGTCTTCTTCATGCGGTAGTTCATCGACAGGCTGAGGAACTGATTGAGCGAGTTCTGCGAGTCGAACTTCTCAAAGAAATTGAACTGCGCGGAGTAGTCCGCCAGCAACTGCAGTTTTGCCGCCTCGTCGCCATAAGAATACTGGAACCCTGGTCGCGCGCTCCACATCACATCGCTCTGGATGTTGGAGCTCCGCAGGAAGACATTGGAGTCATAGCGCCAGGAACCGGCGGCAAACAGGCGCAGCTTCCAGTTTTTCTGGCGCTGGATCTCATAGTTCATGAACTCGTTCAGAAAGAGATCTTCCTGATCCTCCGGATTGCTCACGGTCGAGGCGGCGGGGGAGGCGAGTGATGCCTTCGTGCCGGTCGCCGCATCGCGCAGCGTGTCCTGGCCCTGCGTGATCGCGGTCAGCGATATCGCACACCATGCAAGAAGGGGGGCTGAAAATCGGAATCTGTGAAGGGGGGGATTCATCACGGGGCGTTCTTCAGGGGGTTTCGGCGGAGACGACCGGCAGTTCTCCGCGTGGAGTGGACAAATCGGGATTCGACGGGGGATCGGTTGGCGTGGAAGTCGTTTGAGGCATGGTCGGACCTGTGGTCGATGTCGTTCCACCGGAGGATGGCGTGACCAGTTGCTTCTTGGACTGCTCGACGAGGTCGTTTCCGTTGGACGGACCTCCGGTGAGGTTGGTCACCCTGCCGGTGAGGGTGTTCACAAGGGCGGCATCGATCCTGCCTCCGCCACGGTTGAACAGCCAGATGACGGAGCCTTTCGGCACTTCGATGTGACCGCCGACGTCTCCGTTCACCGCCACCGTGCCTTTGCCGATGCTCACATTGCTGGTTCCCTCTCCCACAGCCACCACGGTTCGGCCTTCCTCGTGCTGCACCGTCCATGTGGCGGCCGGCTGTTTTGATCCTGGCTCGACCGGCTGTTTCCCTCCGCCATGTGCGAGTTCTTCGCTCGTGCTGCTGGTGGTGATGACGCCCTCTTCCGTGACGATCGTCACATTGATTTCATGTCCGCCTCTGGAGCGACCGAAGGATGAATCAAGCGGATCAATATGGAACAACGCTTTTCCGGAAACGATGCTGCAGTTCATCGTTCCTCCGCCGGATGAAACGCCTGCACCGTCAAAGCGCACCTTGGATTCCGGATAAATGACCACACAGAGCGTCGGCAGCGGCCTCAACAATGCCCCCGACTCGAGGCCGCATGAAATCACGGTACCCGCGCGCACGGTGTCGCCTTTTTGCGCCTGCTTTTCACCGCTGTTCGAGGTGGAGATTAACACGATGCCTTTGGTTGACGCGAATCGGGCTGCCACAGGAGTGACCTCCTGCGCCTGAATCTGCCCCGCGATAAGCACTGGAAGCAACCAGCGGGCGATCGGATGCCCAGGCCTCCCAGAGGAGATGGAATCGTTCTCCGGCCACCGATGAACCATGAAAGGTCTGTTTTTCAGAATCATCGTGGAAGGTAATGCTAATTATGGATCCTCGGCGCTCTTGGGAGGCTTAAATCGCGTTAAGCGAAGCCTTATCCATGTCGCAAGATGCGTGGGCATGGCTTTCCCTTGCTGGCCGTTTGCGGCCGAACGTATAGGGGGCCTTCAGGCCCCTGTGTGTGCCCTCGATCCGTTTAGGATGGCAGCATCTGCACCATTCCCAGTCCCTGGGCCACTTCGTCGATTATCTCCCCCTGTGGCACGTCCTGCGCCCGCCCTTTCCAGCCTTGGGTCGAGCGTGTTTCCACTCCCGAAGATTCCGCAGCAAAGCGGCTCCACTCCTCTTCGACGAAACTCTGAAAACTTTCACGGAAAGTGCGGGCGCTGAATCGCTCCGCATGATGACGGCAGTTCAGCGCATCCCATTCGCGTGTTTCAAACTCGGCCACGGCATGACGCAGCGCCTCCGGTCTCTGCTCGCCAAAGAACAGTCCGGTTTCATTCTCTACGACCGTCTCCAGCGCACCGCCGCGCCCGTACGCGATGACCGGAGTGCCGCATGCCTGAGCTTCGAGCAGGATGATGCCGAAGTCTTCTTCGCCGCCAAACACGAACCCGCGCGCACGTTGCAGATGGTCCTTCAGTACTTCGTTCGGCTGCCAGCCAAGCACTCGCACATTGGGACCGGCCATGCGTTTGAGGCGTGGCAGTTCCGGCCCGTCGCCAATGACCACGAGCTGCCGGTCCGGCATGCCGTTGAACGCTTCGATGATCAGGTCGATGCGCTTGTAGGGAACCAGACGCGACGCCGTCACATAAAAGTCCTCCTTGTCGCGGCAAGTTTCAAAGCGCTCCACATTGACCGGCGGATAGACCACAGTCGCCTCACGGCGGTAGACCTTTTCAATGCGGCGTGCGATGAAGCGTGAGTTCGCCATGAATGCGTCCACGCCGGCCGCGGTGCGGTTGTCCCACATGCGGATCATGTGCAGCAGCCAGCGCACCAGCCACGATTTTACGCCGCGGTCCAGCTTTGACTCCTTCAAGTACTGCGCCTGCAAATCCCAGGCATAGCGGATTGGCGAATGGCAGTAGCAAAGATGAAGCTGTCGCGGGCCGGTGATGACCCCTTTCGCAAACGCGTAGCTGCTGGAGATCACCATGTCATAGCCGCTGAAGTCGAACTGTTCGATCGCCAGCGGCATGAGCGGAAAGCAATGACGGTAAAATCTCTTTCCGCCTGGAAGCTTCTGCACGAACGAGGTCTTCACAGGCCTGCCGTTCAGAAACTCACGGTTCTTTTCATCGAGCGCGTCGATGAGGCTGAACACATCGGCTTCGGGATATACTTTGAGCATCTGCTCGAGCACTCGTTCGGCACCGCCATAGACGGGGAGCCAGTCGTGAACGATGGCGATACGACGTTTGGAATGGATGCTGCACATGGCGGTATGGGTGGGGGTGGAGTGAGTGGGGAGAGAGTTCATGCGGCTTGTGTGGCCGACGGTGCTGTGTCCGTTCCGGGTATTGGGTCGGTCTTATACTTCCCGGCCTTCCGGATGAGGTTTTCGATCTGGCGCTGCACGGCGGGCAGCGCGTAAACGTCTCGCGCAGTTTGTTGTGCGTTGAGGGCCAGACGGGCGGCAAATGCGGAATCGTGCTGCAGGCGCATCAAGGCTTCCGCCAGTTCGTTCACGTTGCCAGGATCCACCAGCAGCCCCGTGTGCTCATGCGACACGATTTCCGCCGCTCCGCCCGCGCGTGAGGCGATCACTGGTTTGCCGGCGAGCATGCCTTCCACGATGACACGGCCAAAGGGCTCGGGAAACACCGAGGCGTGAACCACGACATCGGCCAGATCGAAATACGCTAGGGTATCGGATTGAAAACCTGCGAAATGAACACGGCCTGTGAGCTCCGATTCATCAGCCTGCGCATGCAGACGGTGTGCATATTCACGATCCTCGTCGGTAAACAGCGCATCTCCGAGCAGCACAGCATGCGCGGACGGCATGGGTTTCAGCGCTTCCAGCAACACATGCTGTCCTTTCCAATGAGCCAGCCGACCAGCCATCAGGACGATGAACGCGTCCGACGGAATGTTGAGGCAGGAGAAGCGCAGCTTTTTCAGGTCGTCCTTATTCGTGCGCTCTTCGGGAATGTGAAAACCGTTGGGGATCACCACGCAGAGTTCGGCGCGGCCGCCGCGGGCAACGAATGCGTCTTTCGTGGCCTCCGAATTCGCGATCACTCGGTCGGCAAAACAGTTCGCGCAGAAAATCAGCGCGCATTGGTTGATCGGACTGAAGTGCCCGTCGGCGATGATGTCATGCAGATGAAAAATAAGCGGCCGCCCCGCCAGACGAGCGGCCGGACCACCGATGATCAGGGCCTTGGCGGTGTTCGCGTACACCACGTCAAACGATCGTGACGCCTGGGCCGTCTGCAGGATCAGCTGAACGATTCCTGGAATCGATCGCAGCACGTGAAGGAGCCCCGCCTGCTTGTTTACTGAGGAGGCTTCATCGTCGAGTCGAAGCACCCGCGTCTTCACGCCAGCGTTCTCCAGAGCAGATCGAAACTCGCCGTCCTGAAAAAGAACGACCTCACTGTCCGCCGCTCGCGCGCTGGCAATGTCGAGCAGCATCAGTTCCGCACCGCCGAGACGCCCTGTTTGATCCAGGAACAGAACCTGAGGAATCCCATCACTCGATTTCCTGCCCTCAGTCATCAACTGCACGGCCATGCTTCCCACGATTCCCAGCACGCAGCCAAGCAGTCCCGCCCAGACATCCGCCAAGTCCATGGCCCTGCCGGGGATCGACGACTGCAGCAGCTCCAGCATCACATTGAGCAGCGTGATGAAGCCGGTGATCAGGCATGCGCGGCCGAGCACCTTTTTCCATGTTCCAAACGCCAGCCAGGCGGTGGCTGCCAGAAGGGCGAAGGCGCCCAGGTTGAACCAGAAGTCCATGAAATCGACGTACTCCGACCAATGCACCGGAAGAAAGGTGAGGCGGCGGTTTCCCGCCGTCGGTTTCAAGGCGAGCCAGAGTCCGGCGGCGAGCAGGACCAGCAAAGAGATGCGGGCACCTTTCTTCATCACGATTTCGACTGCCATCCAGCTTCGCGGTACACCTCACACACCTGTCTGGCGATGCGGTCCCAGGTGAATCCGCGCATCACATGTTCGCGACAAGCTTCGCGGGAAGGGAGGCGCAGCGTGCCCTCGAGCCAGCCGCGCAATCCTGCGGCGATGTGATCGGTGCCGGTGCCTTGCAGAACCAGATCGCCATCCAAACCTTTCACCGTGTCCGGAAGGCCGCCGACAGGTGTCACCAGCACCGGTGTGCCGCAGGCGAGTGATTCGAGCGAGATCAAACCGAACCCTTCCAGTGCAGAACTGGGCACAATCGAAAGATCGGCCGCCGCATACACGGCCGGCAGCGTGTTTTCGGGAATGAAGCCAAGAAACTGCACCTGCTTGCTCAAACCGGCGTTCAAGACCTGCTGCTCCAGTTCATCACGCAACGGACCCTGTCCGCCGATCATGAGCTTCACATCAGGGTGATCGACCGTGGCCTTGGCAAACGCTTCAATCAGCGTCTCCAAGCCCATGCGGCGTGCCAGACGACGCACGCACACGATGATCTTCTGCTTCTGCGGCCACACGAGCCGATGGCGCGCCTCCACCATGTCCACCGGATGAAATTTCTCCGTCTCCACGCCGCCCGGAATGATATGAACCCGCGGTTCTGGAATGCCGTATCCCTGGCAAAGCTGCTCACGAAAGGCCTTCGACAGCACGATGAAACGATTCGCACGATGATACACCGCGCGTTCGAGCATCTGCTTGCACAACACCGCGTGCATCTTCCCGCCTTCGCGTTTGGATTCGTTTGCCCACGGGCCGTGAAAGTGCACCACATGCCCGTCCCAGCGTCTGCCGAGCACCGCAGGCAGTGCGTAGAGCGCGAAATGCGTCGCGAGCATTTTGCCACGCTGTGGCACGACCTGCTTCCGCACCGCCTTCCAGCGTTGCATGAGCGGCTTGTTCACCGGCCCGAGGCTGGTGCCGTCACACGCTTCGCCGAAACCATAGGCCGTCGCGCTGACTCCCTGCCGGGCCAGCGTGTTGTTGAGCGCATTGAAGTAGCGGTCCACGCCTCCGGCGGAGGCTTTCAAGTGCATGCCAAGTTGAGCAATCATGAGTTTTGCGGCACGTCGCCGATTTTGCGGGCCGGATTGCCGGCCCAGATTTCAAACGGGGGAATGTCCTTCGTGAGCACCGCTCCGGCGCCGAGCACCGATTTGCGCCCGATGGTCAGCGGTGTGTTCGGACGCGCCACCACGATGCTGTGCGCACCAATCGTCACATCGTCTTCCAGCGTGATGAAGTGCGGCGATCCGATCCAGGTCTCGCCAGCGAGCGTCACGTGATGATAAACACGGCAGCGGTTGCCGATGCGCACCTGCGGATGCATCACGATGCCGAGCGCGTAGTGCTCCAGAATCACGCTTTCGCCCACCTCCGCCTCGGCGGGCAGCAGGCATTTGTGCAGCGCGAAGTTCAAGGTCTTCACGATGCGCGCCGGAAGGTTCCAACCGCGGCGATGCAGCCCGCGGCTCCACCTCCAGAGCAGTTCAGGGCTGTGCAAGCGCATGACTTGGTTTTGGCAGAAGCATTTGAGCCGCGACCTGGCCGCGATCCTGTTTCATGACCGCGGTTTCAAACGCCTCGATCATTTTGCCCGCCACTGCGGGCAGTGAAATCTCGTGCTCGACCCAATGACGGCCGTTTTCAGCGAGCTGACGGCGCAGTTTGGGTCCCGTGATGAGCTGGCGAAGGGCCACGGCGAATTCGTCCGGCTGACGCTGCGTGAAAACGAGCCCGCCTTCACCGCGGCGGATGAGATGGGGGATCTCACCCGAGTCGGAACCGATGACCGGCGTGCCGCAGGCCATCGCCTCGGGAATCACACGACCAAACTGCTCCTCCCAGTTCGGCTGCGTTTCAGAAGGCAGCACGAGCATGTCCATCGAGGCCAGCCAGCGCGGCGTTTCATCGTGCGGCACATAACCGGCGAAGAAGATGCGGTCACGCACGCCTTGTTCGGTGAGCAGACGCTCAAACTCGGGCTGAAAGTCGCCCGTGCCGACGAGCACCATGCGCCAGTCGAGATCTCGGATCATGCCCAGTGCGGTCGCAAGCGTGCGCAGCCCTTTCGGCTCGACCAAACGACCCACGTAGCCGATCACCGGGCTTTCGGACTTCGGGAAACGTTCCGGCGGGTTCTGCCTCAGACGAGGATGATAGCGCTCAGGATCGAGCGGCAGCGCGCAGACCGTCTGTCGGCCTTCATAACCCTTTGCCTTCAGCACATTCGCCACGCTGTCGGTGATTGGAAAGGCGAAGTTCGATGAGCGATACACCATCGACTCCAGCCACGAGAAGGGCGGCGGATACTTCTTGTTGATGTTCTGGCAGGAGTAGAAGCCGAACGGCACGCGGATGGTGCGGTTGTTCGCGTGGCAGACCTGCGCCGTGGCCAGTGCATACGGCTCGTGGTTCATGTAGATCACATCCGGCTTCAGTTCGCGCAGGAAGCGATGCCAGCGCATGCGATAGACGTGAAAGATGATGCTGCCGTTCTTCCAGACCGCGCAGCGGATGACCGAGCTCTCCAATCCTTCACAAGGCGGCTGTCGCAGTTCGTTGCCAAACTCGTCGCGCCAGAGATCCGGCACCACGAGGGTGATTTTCCAGCCTGTCTCGCGCTGGATGCGGGCGTGGAGTTCCTGATTGAGCGCCGTGGCGCAGGAGTGGCTGACGATGAGAACGTGCATGGCGATGAAATCCGATTAGTTGCTGAGGTGGGCGAGGTAGGCGTCTTCCGTCATCTGCGCGATGCGGTCCCAGGTGTAGTTCATCTCCACACGCTCGCGTGCGTTCGCGCCCATGGTCTTGAGATGTTCGGGCTGCTCACACAGCCGGCGCAGCACCGCAGCCACATTGGCGGCGTCATGCGTGACAAAGTCGCCGTTTTCTCCAGGTGAGATGAAGTCCTCCGTTCCGTTGATGCGCGTGGCAACGATCGGAAGACCGCAGGCCGCCGCTTCGATGGTCGCAAGACTGAAGGCCTCATACCAGCTCGGGAAGAGGAACATATCCGCCGCAGCGAGCGCCTGTGGCATGTCCTTGCGGAAGCCGCCGAAGATGACTCGGTCTGAGGCACCGGCGTCCCTTGCCATGTTCATGAAACGTGTGCGATCCGGGTCATCTCCGGCCACAAACAAGGTCAGCGGAACGTCCTTGAGCAGACCCATCGCTTGAATGGCGAAGTCGAGTCCTTTGCGCGCCCATTCGCCTCCTGCGAAGATCGCCATCAACGAGTCTTGCGGCACCTTGTTCTCAGCACGCCAGATGTTCTTGGCACCCTGGCTCATCGGTCGGAAGCGCTTGGTGTCTGCTGCATTGGGAATGATGCGAACCTGCGCGGGACCGATGTTGTAATGTTTAGTCAGCTCGTTGGCGACTCCTTGGGACACAGGAAGAAACATCGGGGCCTTGCGTCCGGGTTTGTACTGATACAGACGCTTCTCCGCCGCGCAGGTCGCGTTCAGATACAGCCAGCGTGTGAGGCGTCGTGCGGATGAGACCTTTTCGGTGCTTCCCAGGCGGTCGAGGATCTGCTTCTTGGCCGGCTGGATGTTTTGAATGGTGATCACGTTCCCACGCTGCGTGTTGCAGCCGATCGTGTGGACGATTTCAAACTGGCCCGGACGCACGAGGTGGTTCACTTCGAGGTAGTAGCTGCCGAAGTCGATCACCTCGGCCCAGTTCACGCCGGGAACGCGATGCCAGGCGATGCGCGAAAGATCGAGATCCTCCGCCTTGCGGGCATAGAGATGCACCTCGTGTTTTTGGGCGAGCCGCTCGGCGACTTCGTTCACCGCGCGTGCGCTGCCGTCGCGGCGGTTACAGTTGATCATGGCGTAGGCGATTTTCATTTTGTTGGGATGTTGGAGTGATCAGATGAGAGCGGACTGCGGCATGTCCCACGGCATGGGATCCGGTTGAGGTGGTGAAAAGACGCGTGGTGCCGGCACGAAAGTGGTCAGGCGGTTGAGCGAGATGCCGAGGAAGACCCAGAAGAGCGAGAAGCCGCCGAACACATTGCCCACGTAAAGGAAGACAAGGCAGCCGAGCAGCACGGCGCGTCCGGTGAACAAAAACGGATCACGCCCGCCGAGCCGGATGCGGCGCGTCAGCTCGCTCCAGATTTGTGCCATCGCCGCGAAGAAGGCGAGACCGCCGATCCAGCCGAACTGGCTGAAGACCTCGATGTAACCGCTGTCACACCAGCCTTCCTTGGCGCCGCCACCGATGCGTCCGGCGCCGAATCCGGAACTGCCAAGGCCGAGGCCCAGCGGATGCTGCAGGACCCAGGGAATGCCGCTGGTCAGGATCTGCATGCGGCCCTGGTAGGAGCCGTCGTTTTGCATGTCTTTGACGGTCTCGAAACGTTTTTGAATGCGTTCTGCACCGGGCATTTTCTCCAGACCGTAGCTGGCGCCGATCGCGAGCAGGGCGGCGAAGCAGAGCACCCGGCCGAGACCGCGTCCCTTCGACAAGGCGGGCTGCAGGATTGAAACCAGCGCGACGATGATAAACATGCTTCGGCTCATCGTCAGCACGACCACGGAGAAGAGCAGAGCGATCGTGAGCCAGCCGCCCAGAATTCTCCAGCGTGGGTGCAGGATCATCGGAATCGCCGCCCAGGCGAGGAAGCTCGCGCAGGGGCCGCGTTCGTGCATGGTGGAGAACACGGACATCTCCGTGGGGCGCAACTGACCGAGATAACCGACGAAATTCACCTCGGTGACCCAGAACGCATCCCAGGCAGGGATCGTGAGGTATTGAAACCAACCGTAGAGCGCCACGATCAGGGCGGCGTAGCCGGAAGACTTCATCCAGCGGTCCGCGGTGCCGGTGGAAACCGGTGCCGTGGCGGCAAACAAGAAGGCGCCGAAGCCCGCCATCCATTCTCCGAGCGAATAGATGGCGCCGAGGCCGGCATTCAGGAAACCAATCGCCATGCCGTGAGCGAGCGCCAGCATGATGAGGTACGCGATGTTGCGGCAGCGCGGGGTGAGCAGGTGAAACCGCGACATCGTCGGGATGAGCAGCAGTGCGCTGACGACCAGCGGGGTCAGACTGATCGTGGAAAGGGGATTGAAGGCGCCATTGATGTAGAAATCCACCAGGCGCCGGATGCCGCGGTTCAACGCGACGACGAAGAACACGTAGTCGAGCAGGTAACTCGAATTCTTCGCGGCCAGAATGACGGCGGGCAGCACAATCAGGATGGCGATGAGGAGTTCCATGCTAGTGCGATGCGAGTTTCGTGGCCGACAGCGATTCGGGATGGATCACCGCGGGATCCTTTGTCGGAACAACGTCGCGGATCACTGGATTGCGTCCCACCCATGCCATCACCGGCGCGAACCATGAGGAGGGGATGTAGTCGAAGCGTTCGATGTTGCGTGTGCCGATCTCTTTGGCGGGATTGCCACCGACAACTGCAAACGGGCGGACGTCCTTGACCACCACTGCTCCTGCGGCGACGACGGCTCCGCGTCCGATGGTCACGCCTTTCAGAATCATCGCGTCGGTGGCGATCCACGCGTGGTCTTCGATCACGATCGGACTGAAGATGTGATCATAGGTGGGCGAATGAATGTCGTGTGAGCCGGTGATGATGCGGACGCAGTCGTTGATGACCACATAGTTACCGATTTCGATGCGTGCGTGGGCCTGCATGCGGGCGACACCGACGCTGCAGCAGTTGCCGATGCTTAGATTGGCGGCATTGCCGTGCACCGTGAGCTTGGCAAGCACGCTGGAGGGTGGGATCTGGGCTCCACGAAGTCGGAGGCGCTGCGATTGCAGGCAGTAGCCGAGCAGGCCGGGCAGTGTCCAAACGCGTTTGAGCCAGGTCTTCAGCCATTCACGGCTGAACAGTTTGGGTTTCAGCCGGTGGCGATAGAGAAAGGTGATCATAAGCTTTGAGAGCGTGATCTGAGGTCGAGCCTCAATGCTGTCAGCACTTGAGCTCGCTGACGCGTGCCGATGGGTCGGTGAGCGCGACTTCTGATTCGGAATGTCTGCCCAAGGACTGGAGGATGGCGGCGAAACGGCCGGAGAACGTGGCGGCGAAACGTTGCAGCGGACGGGTTTTTGGGCGCAGCAGATCTCCGCCTCGCACCAAACCCGGACAGACATGACTGCCGACATACATCTGCCAAAGCAGCATGGTCCAGCGCCGCAGACCACGTCCGTGCTTCAAAACCACAAAGGTTTCGTTGTAGGCGATGTCGCTGGTGCCGTTGAAGTGAAAGACACCGCGATGAATCGAGTCGTCGTCGTGACGTGGAGCGACGTTGTGAATCACTCCCACACCAGGATCGAAGACCATGCGCTTCCCCTCCGCACGTGCCTGCAGACCCAGGGCCAGTTCCCAGTTCACCTGGGCGCCTTTGCCGCGCAGTCCGCGTTCGAAGCCGCAGCGACGGAGGAAGTCACCGTTGAACAGGCAGTTGGACCCACGCAGCACCTGCACGAGCCGAGTCGAACCGCCACCTCGATGATGACCGCCGGTGATGCGCCCATACCAGTGAATCTGTCCCACGTCTTCAACCAGCGGTTCGGTGCGGCGCATCTCCGGATAGTCCATCAGCAGATCTCTGCCGCCAGCAGCCACGACGTTTGTCCGGGAACGGAGATGCCCCAGCATGGTGCTCAGCCAGTGTGGCGGGATCTCCACGTCGTCGTCGAGCAGTGTGATCCAGGTGCCATGGCATTCGGCGAGGCATGAATTCATCGAACCCACGACGCCCGTTCCACGCGCTTCCACGGCGCGCACCGGAAGAGTGTCTTCAAACTCACGCAGCAAAGCGTGGCTGAGATCGTCATCAGCCCGGATGCCCACAAGGATCTGGTCTGCGGCCACGTCCTGCCTGCTCAGCGCCTCCAGACAGCGGCGCAGATGATCAGGCCGTCTGAGCGTGGGGATGATGACATCGATGGTTTCGTGCTGCGTGTTCATGCGCGGGTTTTTGGCCGGTGAATGAGCTTCCATCACGGTGGAAAGGATGGTGGTGAGACGCGTGGTCACCTGCTCCAGATCAAAGTGCGCCTCCGCCACGGCTCGTGAGGGGATGGAAGATTCACCCTTCGTTTGTGCCATGTGTTGAAGCGCTGCGACCAGCGTCTCCGGTCGGTCGTCCGCCAGATGCACATCACGCGGGCAAAGATAATCCGCATTGCCGTTGGTGCGTCCGACGATCACTGGCAGACCGCAGGCCTGTGCTTCGGCCACCGATGAACCGAAGTTTTCCTCATCGCTCGGTTGCACGAGGACATCGTGTTGATGCAGCAGTGCCGGCACCTGCCCACGTGGCAGGTGTTTGATCCAGCGCAGTCGATCCGGGAAGGGGAAGGATTCGATGAGCTTCTCATAGCCTGGAACGAATCCCGTTCCGCCCACAATCGTGGCTTGAATCTGGATTCCTTGGCGGATGGCGAGTTCAAGGCCGAGCAGATACAGATCGAGCCGCTTGCGGGGAATAATCCGCCCGAGCCAGAGCACGCGAAGTTCATTGCTGACTGGTGTCGTTTCCGCGGATGGACGGAACATCGTCAGGTCGATCGGATAAGGCAGCGCCGAAGTTTGGGAAGACTTCACGCCATACAGATCATGCAATGTCTGTCGCGACTGCTCGCTGCCGACGATGATGTGGTCTGAGTGGCGCAGGGGCGGCAACCCAAGGGAGGAAAGCCGGAGTTTCGCTAAGGCGAGCCACTTCAATGCTTTTGCCGGACCTGCCAGGCGCCGGATCTTATCAAAGCGTGAGGCGATGGAACGCGCATCGGTTCCGGGCGGTCCTTGTGCAAAGCTGATCGACGGAAGTCCGTCCACGCGACCGGGTGCATAGTCACCGAGCCAGAGAGCAAGGTCGTAGCCGCGTGTTTGGTGCTCGTGCCGGATTTGTTTCAGCAGCAGCCGTGTGTAGGTGGCGCAGTCCCATCGGCAGGCCAGGAATCCCAGCACAGGAATGCGCTGCACTTTGGCGCGGAAGCGGTCCGGTCCCACATTGTCCGTGGGGATGAAGCGAAAGCGCTCGTGTTCACCCACGCAGGGCCGGGGATCGACGAACGAGGGCTTCGAGAAGAAGTCCACCTCATGTCCTGCTTCGATCAGAGAACGAAGCAGCAGCGCGTTGGCAGATGCCACACTGCCTTCCTGTGCCGAGACGTATCCGCTGACAGCGAGTTTCATGTGCTTGTGATGGAGGAGGCCGGCTTTGCGACCTCGTGAGCTTTCTGGACGTCACGCCGGGAGCGGCGCGCGGAAATGGTGCCGCAATTTCAGAAAAGGTTTCTCCAGCAGGTGATAGGAGAGAATGCCCGCCACGAAAGCAGGCACCAACCACAACGGCCAGGTCATCCACCAGACGGGTGGCAGGCCGAAGGTGGCGGGATCGGTGAAGAAGATGTTCTGCCACATGTAGATGGAATAGGACAGCACGCCGATGGAAGTGACGGCGCGCCAGTTGAGGCAGCGGTAGAGTCCCCACGTGGGCAGCATGATGCTTTGAAGCACGAGGATCACGAAGCCGACGGACTGGATGGTTCTGCCAAGGCCTGACCACATGACCCAGCCGAGGCCTTTGAGAGCCGGAGGCAGCCATTCACGTTCCGTGAGCCAGTGGACGGCATACGGTTCCATCAGCATGCCGATGCCGAGAAGAAAGACGGCCACACGACATGATGTCAGGATCGCGCGCAGTCGTGCTTCGTTGGTCGAGAGCCAGACCGCTGCAAGGCAGCCGATCGCGAGTGCATCGGCATTGTTGAAGAACGAACGCTCCTGAAACACGTCCGCATAAAGTGATGACTCCGAAAGCGGGAACGCTTCTATGAAACGGCTGATGAAAGCGGCGAAAACGGTGACGCCCACCCAATACGGCATGACTCTGGCGCGCAGAGCCGGTGTCATGCAGACGAAGGCAAAGGGCCAGAGTAGATAGAACTGTTCCTCCACCGCAAGGGACCAAAGGTGGTCGCTGATGTGGTTGTCATGCAGCACGAAGTTTCGGGTGAACGTGAGATTTCCAATCCAGCCGCGCAACGTGTGATCGCACGGTGTGCTCCATTGCAGAATGGCGGCCACTGCGAGGAAGGCCACATAGACAGGAAGGATTCGCAGTGTCCGCCTGATGTAAAAGCGGCGTAGATCAACTTTCTGCGTGCGGCGTTCCTCCGCCAGCATCAGCCAGGTGATCAGGAGGCCCGAGACCACAAAAAAGAATCGCACCCCCATGATGCCATCAAACAGGTGGTGAAACGTTTTCGCCAGATGAGGCGGGAAGCCAGTCGAAAAAATGGTGTGAGATCCGAGAACCAACAGGATGCTGATGGCGCGCCATCCATCCAGAGACGGCAGTCGTGACATGCCGGAGACAGGGCTCCCGGTTATTTCACGCAGGCATGGTCGTGCAGAGGTTGTTTCCCTCTCCGGTGACGGAAAGGCCAGAGGCTCGGAGAGAGTGGTCGGGTTCATGTTTGTTCTCGTGAGGCTGGGTTTTGTTCGCGAGCAGCGGAGGTTGGAAGCGCCTTACGATTTCCAGTAGGGCTTCCAATTGGGATACAGACCGACCTTCTGCTGCAATGAGGTGATGAGCTTGCCGAGGTAGAAGTCCCTCAACGCTCCATTGGCCATCAGGGTGGCGTTGCGCGTGGCCTTGTCCCTCGTGTATTGGTGAAACACACCCACCGGCCGGCTGGCATGAAGGTCGGACAGTGAGCCCTTTTCCAGTTTGAGGTGAGTGCGGCGTGCCACCTTGTCAGGACCTGAGAGGTTGCCGAAGTGACAGATGTGGGGATTGCCTGCGGGGAACAGCGCCGTCTGATCGCGGAATGCGTCCGAACGAACGACCATGTTCATGGCAATCTGATCACCGTTGAAGCCCAGGGCTTCGATGGACTGGCGCCAGATCGCCTGTGCGAACGCCGCGAATGGTTTCGCCTGTCCTGCGAGCACGCCGGCGCAGAAGACTTCCATCCGGCTGATCTCATCGACGCGGTCAGGAAAGTTCGCCTTGATGTTTTCGAGGTTCCACGGCGAGTCGCCATAGAGTTCGCCTTCGCCGGCGCAGGCGAGGGGCCGTTCAGCGAGCAGTGAATCGAGGATTTGATGAATGGAGAGCTGCACGACCACATCGCGCACGTCCGTCATGAGAATCCGGTCCGTCGGAGCCAGGGTTCCGGCGAAGGCGGCGACGTCACGAAACCGGTCTTCATTCACGCCGCGTCTGCTGACTGCGGACACGATGGCGATGCCTGCTTTGCGGATGCGCTTCAAGGCGTTGTCGGTCATGTGCTCGTAACAGATCAGGACGATTTTTCCCGTGAATCCGTTCCGCAGTGCGGATCTGTGCCAGCAGCAAACGTCTGCCCAGTCATGATGGTCGATTGCTCCAATAAGATAGTCCATAGGTTTCGAGGATGTGGTTGGTCAAAGAGACGCGCGGCTTCAGGCGGCCACGTAGCGCGGATATTTTTTCTTCATCTGCTGCCAGCGCAGCATGGTGGCTGCGGCCAGCGGCGTCCTTTCTCGAAGGAGGGCCGGAAGATCCGCGATGAAGTTTTTGAGCGCCTGAAGGTATAAAGAGCCCCAGTTTCCTCCCGTCCATTCGCGGGAGCCGCGCAGGTATCGTGCTGCCTGAATCAGGCGTGGCAGGAGGGTGACGGTCAGCAGCCAGAGCGGCTCATGCAGCACGGCCTGATACCAGATGTTGCGGGCGTTCAACATGGCGCGCTGGCGGCTGTTGCGCGCATTGGGGCTGGGGTTGTGGCAGATGCTGCGCTCCGGGAGGTAAAGCACGGCGAATCCTGCGTCCCACTGCCGTTTGCAGAATTCGTTTTCTTCATGCGCCATCTGCAGCAGTTCCTGAAAGCCGCCGATCTGGTGATACACGTCAGCCCGCGTCATCGCCGCGCAGGTCATGAAGCCGCAGGTGAAGCATTCATGTTCCACGGGCGCCGGCTGCGCGAATGGAGCAAGTTCACCCGCCTCAGTGGACTGCGGGAAGGCGATGGAGCCGATCTTGGGATCGCCTTGCAGGATGCGCAGGCCCTTCTCGATCCCCGCGCGCTCAAGCACCAGCGAGTCGTCGTCGAGGAAAAGGTACACGGAGCCAGTGGCCTGAGCGGCGAGACGGTTGCGACCGGTGGTGGGAAACACCTGCTCTTCGGATGAGATGATGTGCAGCCGGTTGCTTACGCGGGAAGGAACCGATTCAAAGCAGTTGTCCCGCCACGGATGTTTCGGTGCGTTTTTAAGCAGCAGAACTTCGTGCAGCAGATCGCCAAGCTTGCCGAGACTTTCCAGACAGCGTGTCACCTCGTCGAGGCGGTCGCCGCAAATGATCAGAGCTGAGATTTCACGTGACATGGGTTGATGCGGTTGTGGTGAAAGCTTGAATCCGGCGCGCGGGAACTCCGGCCCACATCTCGCCAGCCGGGACCGATTTGGTGAGCACTGATCCGGCTCCGATGATCGCACCGTCGCCGATGTGAACTCCCTTCAGCACGACACACTGCGCTCCGAGCCAGACGTTTCGTCCCAGCGTGATGGCCGCACTTTCGAGAGGCTGCGCGTTCATGCTGCTGCCGTGGTCGCGTCCGTGATTGGTGTCCACAAAGGTGCAACCGGAGGCGATGAGACAGTCATCGCCGACTTCCAGACGTTCGCGGATGTTGAACTCGCAGCCGCGGCCGATGAAGACGCGGTCGCCGAAGATCATGGACGGCCCCGGCTTCCAGTAGTGGGAGTAATTGAAGAAGATGTCCGGCTGAAGCACGCAATCGCGGCCAAGTTGAATCTGGTGGGGCCAGGTCACGAGCGTTCGTGGAAGTTGCGTGCCGCGCCCGATCCGGGCTCCGCGCAGGCGCAGGGCCAGCTTGCGCAGTCTGCGAACGGGAGACTCAACGAGTGCGATGCGGCGGCAGAGTTTCTGGAACAGCACGGCGGTCATGTTGCCAGGACGCTTGTGGTTTTGAAGCGGCTGAGGACAAAGGAGATGGCCAGGGAGGCAACGAAGACAGCGAGGAGGACGCCGAACTGCTCGATCCAGTTGTGCAAAGGACCGTGGAGCGCTTCCAGTCTGCTGATCACCAACATGTGGACGCAGTAGATACCGGGCGTCACCAGCCAGACTCCGGACAGAGATTTTTTCAAAGGCAGTTGAAGTCCGATGGCCAGCGCGGCGGAACCGAACAGGAGATTGCTGGCGTACATGCGACGTGGCCCCGGGCTGTTCAGGTCCAACGACAGCCACTCGGTTTCAATCATGCGCAGACCGATGCCAAGACAGATCAGGCAGGCGATGGCCTTTCGGCTGGAGAGCACGGAACGATACTGCCACAGGGACGCCCCCATGATCACGAACGAGAAAGGCAGCAGAGCGTGAACCACCACGACCTCCAGTCCCACTTGACAACCTGACATGGGTTGCCGCGGCATGAGCCAGATGGCTCCCCCAGCGATTAATGCCATTCCGACGCCTAGTTTTAGAACTCTTCTGGAGTCCTGCACCAGGACCGTTGCCAGTCGAGGCTGCATCCTGGCTGCGAAAGCCATCAACAACCACGCCATCAACAAGGAACCTGAGAACCAAAGGTGATAGCTGGTTCCCACCCAGATCATACGAGGCCAGTTCGAAGACAGGACCTCAGCGTAGTGTCGAGTCACAGCGGCGATGTCGAGATGAAGCAGTGGCTTCAAAGGCGGATTGAGCAGATAAACAAGCGACCATCCGAGCCACAACCACAGGACACGTTTTGCCGACCGGAAGCATCTGGCAGACACCTGTGCCGGAGCTCCACCATGAACGGAGCGGGCCATCAGGAAGCCGGCCAGAAGCAGGAAGAATGGTACGCTCCAGCCGAGATCGTTCGCCACATCCGACGCAAAAGCCACGAGCGTCGGGGCTCCCTTCAAGTTGTCCGCAGTCATGTGATGGAACACCACATAAAAAGCCGCCGCCATGCGGATGATGGTGAGTCCTTCAAACCGCTCAGGGCTCGCGGCAGCGGACCGCCGAGCTTGGCCCGCCGGCTTGTTGGGCAGGCAGCAGGTGGTAATGATGGATTCCATCGAAGTTTCGGGTTAGAAGCCGAACTTGGGCACGCGGACGGCGCTGGTGGACCAGAACGAGCTGCGTGGTGCCTCGGACCATTTGCTCACCCAGGCAGGTGTGCTGATCAGGACGAAGAACCACTCACCGAAGAAGAGCAGGGCGGCGCGGATGTTTTCGCGCGTCCACGGCTGGTGGCGGAAACGCGACTGGATCACGCGCAACGCATGCCATGGCAGCCGCCAGCCCACCGTAAAAGCCGAAGCCCCCTGATCGAAGGCGAAGATCACCTTTCCCTCCCAGCGTTTGGCGAGCTTGGCTGCATCTGGCACATGTCGGATCGGATGCACAGCTCCGGCGTCTTCCACAAACTGCACCTGATAACCGGCCCGCAGCAGTCGCGCGCTGAGATCCGTGTCCTCGGCATAGACGCCGCCGGAGTAGCGCTCGTCGAAGCCACCCATGATCCGGTAGGTGCCGGCACGAATGGCGAAGTTGCATGAACATGCGAGATGTCCGTGTGCCTGAACGTTTTCCGGGGCCTCCCAAAGCAGTGATGGAGGACTGGTCGGACGCGTGGTGCTTCCTTCAAGGACGCACAACTGTTTGGAAGCGGACTGCATCGCGCACAGATACGCCGTCACAAAATTCGGACCGGGCAGCAGGTCGTCGTCCACGAAAATGAGCCACTCACCCTGGGCTGTCAGAGCGCCGCGATTGCGATTGGCCGCGGGCCCCAGTCGTGGTCCCTGAATCCACGTGATCATGGGGTATGACGAAAAGATCATGTCATGCGTGGCATGGGACGAACCGTCGTCCGTGACGATGAGCTCGACGCTGCCGTCTTCCGGCAGTTGCGGGATGAGCTTTTCAATGCACCGCCGCAGGTCACCGGTTCGGTTGCAGGTGGGAATGATGATGGATGCGAACGGCATGGCTAAACGATCAGGTGGAAGATGTCAGTCGGCAGATGAGGGTGTGCTTCGGAGATCTCATGAACGGCCGTTCATTCCGAGAAGGCCATATCAGCGCCGGTTCCTATGGCGACGTTGTAAACGGATCCCGTGGTTTCTTCACGCCGCCTGTCATTCCGGCATGCTTCGGAATGGTGGTGAAGGGATCGGGCCTGATCTTGGCGGACAGCCAAGGCATGGGATCATTGCACCAAGGCCAGCATGAGACCGGGGCCTCCGGTGTCGGAGGTTGGACGTCCGGCACGATTGGGTGCGTCAAAGGTGATGTGTCGGCCATGGTCGTCGCTGGTTTCAATTTGGAGAGGCAATCTTCCACGCCTTCAAGTGGCAGCCGACCATCCGTTCGGTGGTGTAGTGAAGCAGTTGATGTCGCAGGCCGTTGAGACCGACACGGTGACGGTGTTCCGGGTTTGTCAGCAGCCGCAGCAGGCCATTGGCCAGTTGCTGCGGCTGCTGATCAGCCCACACACCTGTGACACCATCTTCGACCAGCTCCCGGCTCGCTGGAGCAGTTCCACAAATGACTGGTTTGCCGTAGGACCAGGCCTCCACATACACGATCCCAAAAGATTCATGGGCTGAAGGCAGGCAAAAAATGTCGCAGGCCGCATAGGCGTCCGCTTTCTCCTGTTCGGACGGACAGCCGAGGTCGCGGATGCTATCGGGGGAATTGAGCGCGAGGCGTGCTTCATCCACGTCACCCGGTCCCGCGAGCAGCAGCACAGCGTCGGGACATTTGCGCAACACCAGCGGCCACGCGTCGAGCAATGCGGGGTAACCTTTGCCTTCATCGCGACGTCCGAGAAACAACACCGCCGGGCGGGCGCCGATCTCCAGTTTGGAGCGGAGACGCCAGCCGTCTCCGTTTGCGTGGCACATGGGAGGAAGACCGCAGCGGATAAGCTTGTCCAACGGCACGCCGCGCGCGGCGAGATGCAGCCGTTCGTGTTCAGACTGGCAGAACACGGCGTCGGCTTTCTGGTAGAGGCGAACGTCAAAAGCGTCATCGCCCCAGCTGTCCGGATGCACCGCGGGCCAGACGGTGAAAGGAACACCTGCCTCGCGTGCTTCACGCCACAAAGGGTAACCGATGATGTCCCAACCGGTGCCGACGAAGTGCAGCACATCGACATTTGCGATGGATGATTTCCAGGCCTCGTGATGATTCATGAGGCGGCTCAACGTGTCCGCGAAAGGCAGCAGCGGTGCGCGTGATGCGAGACGGCTGACCCAGCGATGCTGCTTCTTCCAAGTGTCCTGAGGCATGAGTTCGGACGATGGCCATTGCAGCGCGTCAGCCTTGTCATCCGCGCCGGTCTGAAGGTGCTGCACGCTGAGGAAGTGACCGTTGATGCGGCAAAAGCTCTGCAGTCCGGAGGCAAGCTGGCGCTGATAGGCGGCGAGACCGCCGACGGACGCAGGGTGGATGCGGGATGCGATGGCGACTTTCATGGCGCGGAGGAAGAGACTGTTATTCGAGCATGGGCATCGCGATGCGGTGCCGCTGCATTTGGCCGAGATGCATGCGCAGAGGCTCCCAGTGGAACATCGCGTCGCCGGGCCGCAAAAAGAGGTCCTTCAGCAGATCGTGGCGCACGAAGAAGGCGTCGGTGCCGGAAAGCTCACAACCAACCAGCGAATATCCACCCGCTTCGGCGGCTGCGCTGATCGTTCCAAGTGTGGCACCGTACAAGGTGGAGCCATCCCATACGGCCTTTGGATCATAGGGCGCCGCCCAGTCGAGGTCAGCGGGCAGCATGCCATTGTATTCCACGCTGAACACGCGCGGCTTGAGCGGCAGGAGTTCGGTGAAGACGTGATGCGTGTTGTAATCAATGTCGATGCTGAGCAGGTCGAGTTCCTCGGCAAACCCACGGCTGCTGAGCAGTGTGCTGCAGCTTTCGCGGTTCACGAACTTGCGGCAGATCTTCAGCTTTCCTTCACGCATGAGGGTCTGGATGCTGATCGGAAGCGCTGTGTCTTCTTCGAGCCCGGCGTCCACCCAGAGGCCGCTCCATCCCCTCAACAGCAGCAGGTTGGTGTTGTTCTCCGCGGGTGCGGTGCCGATCTCGACGAAGCGTTTGCCGCCTTCGCCGATGCGGCGGAAGATTTCCGCCAGCATGCCGTCCTGGCCGTATTGGGAAAAGATTTTCTGACGGAAAGGCATCAGCGCTCGAGGCTCATGATATTTGGCGTTTTGCATGAGCTGCAGTTCGACGAGCTCGCAGAGCAGGCTGGCGGAACGCGCGGAGGAAATGCCGGAGATGTCGATGTTGGCCTTCACTTGGCCGATTTTGGCGAGCACTTGTTTCATGGGATCGATGTTTGGAGGGAATCAAAGTCCGGCGCGTCCGCGCCAGCCGTGGAACAGCAGAAATACATTCAGGAGCGTGTTGCCGACGGAACCGGCACACATGAGACCGATGGCACCATTGACGGTGGAGAGATCGAGGAAGCACGCCGACAAGGCCTGGCAGCCGAACACCAGAATCGGGCGGATCCACGAATGTCTGACCCAGCCTTTCGACTGCACCGGCATGCTGACGACGGTGACGACGAAGGAGAAGACCTGGAAGCCGAGATAGAAAACCAGTTCATGCTCCAGGCCTGCGTACGCCGGGCCAAGCAGCATGAGAAGCTTGTGGCGCATCAGCCAGCCGCCGAATAGAACGGCTCCACCGGAAAGAACGGAGAGCAGACTGCTGCCGATCCACAGCTTCCAGAGGCGCGACTGGTTCTGTTCGGCGGACATGCGCGGCAGCAGAATGCCGGAAGCAACGGCGAGCGGCACCTGCAGGATCAGAGCGACACGTCCGATAGCTCCGAGGTCGGCCACCTTGTCGATGTTTCCCATGAAGCCGATGATGAAGGTGGCGATCTGGGCTTCGAACAGATAGGTCAGACTGGTGGGCAGGCCGACGACGAAATGCTTTTTCAGTCGCTGGGTGGCTGCCGGATCGACGGGTTGCTCGAACGCGGCGTATTGCCGTGCCTTGGGAAGCATCCATGCAAAAACGGAGGGCAGCGGCGCCAGGACGGTGATGATCATCACTGTCAGCGCATCCGCCATGCCCGCGCCGATGAGCACGGCGATGAACAGCAGCCGCAACGTGCAGTTCATGATGTTCTCCCACTGCGGCACGCTGTAGCGGCCGACCAGGCTCAGCGGTGTGGTCATCATCTGCGAGGCGATGTTGATCAACACCGAGACAAGTGCGGCCGTGACAAGCACGGAAGTCTTGAAGACTGAGCATTCGCTGCTCAGCAGCAGATGGACAAACACGGGAATGCCGGTGAGCGCGCCCACCAGCAGCAGCGATGTGCGAAAGCGTGCTGCCGAAGCCATCACTGCTCCCAGTTTCAGGCGATCGTGCGCGACTTCACCCGCGACAGGCATGAGACCGGTGCCGATGCCAGTCACGGTGAACATGCCGAGCGCTCCGACGAGATTGTTGGCCAGCGAGTACCAGGCGTAGTCGGTTTTGCCGAGAGCGCGGACGACCATGAACGCGGTGATCATTTGCACGACACGGCCCAGAATGTTGAGCGAAGCATACGAGAAGACCAGGCTCGCAGCCCGGCGGACACGCTTCATGCACACGCCTTCCAGCGCAGGCAGGCGCAAGCCCTGCCTCGGCGCGTTCATCGTTTTGGGGGAGGCTTCCATCCTGGGAAGCTAAGTCCGGCCCCTTGTGGGCCGGGACTGGCTTATGCCTTGACCTCTTGAGGCAAGGGCTTGCCGATGCTGTACACCTTGAAGCCGATTTGACGGAGCTTCGCGTGGTCCAGCAGGCTGCGGCCATCAAAAATCCAGGCGGGTTTCACCATGGATTCGTAGATGGCTTCAAAGTCGAGTTTGCGGAACTCATCCCATTCGGTGAGCACGAGCAGCGCATGCGCGCCCTTGGCGGCCTGTGCCGCGCTGGTGGCGAACTCCACGTTCGGATTGCTGGATTCGATGGCGAGATCCTTGCAAATCTGCGCGGTGGTGACTTTGGGATCGTAGATCGAGATGGAGGCGCGTTCTTCGAGCAGATCGCGGCACACGTAGATGGCGGCGGACTCGCGGGTGTCGTTGGTGTCCTTCTTGAATGCGAAGCCAAGCACGGCGATGCGTTTGCCGGTGACGGTGTTGAAGAGCGTGCGCAGGACGCGCTCGGCGAAGCGATGCTTCTGCCAGTCATTCATGACGATGACCTGGTCCCAGTAGGCGGCGACTTCAGGCAGGCCAAAGTGTCCGCAGAGATAGACGAGGTTGAGCACGTCTTTTTGGAAACACGAGCCGCCGAAACCCACCGAGGCCTTG
>NZ_JAGRPF010000131.1 GCF_020439865.1 Prosthecobacter sp. | reverse complement strand
TCACCGTCGATGCGGGCCGCGAAGCGCAGCAGAACCGATCCGATGTGGAGATGGGCTTCAAGATCATCAGCGATCACTACGAGGAACTCGGCGCTGACTTCGGTGAGGAACTGGAGCGCCGGGCGCGTGATGCCCAGATGATTCTCGCCACCGCCACGAAGTATGGTGTGCCGCTGGAGATGCTGTGGAAGCCGAGCGGCGGCTCATTACAATCCCCTGTTACTTCTCTCGAAGCAGAATCTTCGCAACTACGTCAGCAACAGAGTCGAAATAGCCAGACTCAGACCGCTTCTTGAGCTGTGTCTTGATCCAGTCTGGTGAGTAGAACCTCCACCCCATGAGCTCGAAATGCTTAATGATGACGTCTTCATCCTGCTTGGATTTCATGCGACCTGCCGCAAGTCCAAGCACCAATCTGGTATCATCCGTGATCATTCCTAGTTTGACCAACTGCCGTTTGATGACTTTGAAAACAGTCTCGCGCAGAACCTTGTCCACGAACAACTTGTAGCGACTCTTGCCCGACTCATCATGTGAAAGAATCTGCGCGGCCTGAACTCCAACTGAGTCTATGAACGACTTGCATTCGAGAATCAGGAGTTCTTTTTGGCGAGGGTTGTACGCAAGAACATCAATCTCCCAGCGAGGGGATGAGGCTCTTCCGATGAGCTTCTTTTCCTCTTTTGATAAATCCACCTTGAATGCCTGGGTCACCCAGTACCCTTCGCTGGACAACAGGTGACACATTAAATGCTCGAAAGAATTCATGTTCGCACTGTCGTGCTGTGATCGATGTGTGCCAAGCCTCTTGTTTTGACAGGCTAAACGAGGCGTGACCGCGCTCGATTCTCTTCTTTCCCGCCAACCCTGGCTCATCACCACGGATGCCATGCAGGGCATGGTGGCACAGGCTGCGGCCTTCTTTGACGCCCGCATTCAACTGCCGGACGCATCACGCAACGCCTTGCTCTCGGTGAGCGATGGCGTCGCCATCATTGATCTGCATGGCCCGCTCATGCGCCAACCAGACCTGATCTCCTCGCTGCTCTTCGGTGCCACCGACATGAACGAGGTGACCAAAGCCATTCAAGAGGCGGTTCAGCGGGACGATGTGCGGTCCATCCTTCTCGACATCGACTCGCCCGGCGGCACGGTCAATGGCACGCCCGAACTGGCACAGACCGTGGCCGATGCCACGAAGCTCAAGCCCGTTTATGCGTTCAGCGCCGGGCAGATGTGCAGCGCGGCCTACTGGATCGCCTCCCAGTGTGACGCCATCTACTCCACGCCAAGCGCCCGCGTTGGTTCCATCGGCGTGATGCTGCCGTTCATCGACAGCACCGAGAAGTTCCGCAGCGAAGGGCTGAAGGTGGAGGTGTTTGCGGCGGGCAGATTCAAGGGCATGGCCACGCCGGGTGTGCCGCTCACCGAGGATCAGCGCGCGCTCATTCAATCCGACATTGAGGAAATCGCCGCCGAGTTCAAGACCGCCGTGCTGGCGCGGGGACGCAAGATTCCTGACAGCGCGATGGAAGGCCAGAGCTTCAGCGCCCGCAACGCCCAGCGCCTCAACCTGGCCGGCATGGTCCGGAGTCGTGACGAGGTGATCAGCCGG
>NZ_JAGRPF010000130.1 GCF_020439865.1 Prosthecobacter sp. | reverse complement strand
TTTTCCATCCAGACAGGGACTAACTGCACATCGGGCCGTTTTTTCGCGAGATGAAACAGCCCGGGTTTGAACGGCTGCGGTTCAGGCGTGTTTTGACGTCCGCCTTCGGGAAACAGGATGAGCGAATGGCGGTCTCCAAGAGCACGAATCATCTCGTCGAGCGGATTACATTCGGGCGTGGGCTTTTTGCGCTCGATGAGCACGGCGTTGAAGACACGGCAGGCGAGATACGGACGCACATGCCCGACGGACCAGTAGTCTTTGGCCCCCACCAGCCGCGTGACCGCACGCACAGGCTCTGGCAGCGAGGCCCAAAGCACGGGACCGTCGAGATTGCTGGTGTGATTGGCAAAATACACCCGCTGCACCAATTCCGGCCCACATCCCTGCCAGCGGGCGACTGAGCCGGAGAAGACGCGAATTGCCCCGGCGATGAGACTGCGAATCATGTGCAGATGATGAGCGAAGAAGATGATGTTGTCACGCGGCTTGCTCATTCGTAATGCTAGGTCATCTCCACGCATGCCAAACTCCACTCCATCACCGCCGGACTCATCGACATGGATGGCAGCGCTGGCGGACTTCCTGATGGATGAGCCGGAAGTGGAGTCCATCCGCCTGAACCCAGATTCGAAGCGGGTCGAAATGGCGACCTTGGGGAGCGTCGATGGAGAACTGCTGCAGGCAAAACTCACCGAGGTGCTGCGAGCGGTGGACGCGAAGTGGTTGAAGCAAAACGGCAAAGTGCCGCCACATACAAGCATGCTGGAGGTGCAGCAGAAGGACGGAGCCTTTGTCATCGAAAAACCCTCCTGTCCCACAGCGCCCAAGTTCTGGAAGTGGCGCGATTTTGCGTGGCCTGAGCCGGACGAAATGGAGCAGGCGAGCGACAACGAATGGCGCACGCTCGCAATGCAGGCAGGCATCTGTGCCGTGGCGCTCATGGCGGGCTACATCATCGAACGCTTCTTTGCCGCACCGGCGTGGCTGCCGAAAAGTCTGTTCGCAATCTCGCTGATCTCCGGCGGCTGGGACGCCGCCAAAGACGCTTGGGAAAATTTGCGCGAGCGGCGTCTCGATGTGCATTTCCTGATGCTCGCCGTGGCATCCGGCGCGGTGGCGATCGGCGCTTGGGAGGAGGGCGCGCTGCTGCTGTTCCTCTTCTCCACCTCGGGCGCGCTGGAGCATTTCGTGATGTTCCGCACGCATCGGGAGATCAACGCGCTGACCAAGGCGGCGCCCAAGTTTGCTCATGTACTGCTTCCAGACGGCAACACCGAAGACCGCGGCGTGCAGGCGCTCCGAGTAGGCGATGTGATCGTGGTGAAGCCGGATGAACTCTTTGCGGTCGATGGCACGGTCATTTCAGGCTCGACGGCAGCGGATGAATCAACGCTCACCGGCGAGGCTGTGCCGATTGCTAAGGAGACAGGCGCGCCGGTCTATGGCGGCACCTTGAACCAGTGGGGAGTGGTGCAGGTGCGTGTGGATCGCCCGGCGACCCAGAGCGCGCTGGCGAAAATCATCACGCTGATCCAAACCGCACAGCATCTGCGGGCGCCGAGCCAGCGGTTCACCGATCGTTTCGGCACGCGCTACACGGTTTTCACGCTCGGGGTTGTTGCGGCGATGTTTTTTGTTTGGTGGCTCGGCTTCGGCATTCCGCCTCTGGAAAACACGGCGGCATCCAATTCATCTTTCTATCGAGCAATGACACTGCTGGTCGTCATGAGCCCCTGTGCTCTCGTCTTGTCGATTCCTTCGGCGATTCTGGCCGCGATCGCCTGGGGTGCACGACGTGGCGTGCTGTTTCGCGGCGGCGCCGCGATTGAAAAGCTCGCCGAGGTGGATGTCATCGCCATGGACAAGACCGGCACGCTCACCGAGGGCGAATTGAAGGTGACCAAGATCGAGAGTTTCCCCGCGGGCCGCGAACAAGATGTGCTGCGCATCGCCGTCAGCCTCGAGGCGAATTCAAATCATCCCATCGCCCGGGCGATCACACACTTCGGCGAAGGCCAGGGCATCGTGGCCGAAAAACTCGCCGAGTTCCAGTCCATCGCCGGCCAGGGACTGCGTGGACGGACTGAAGGCGGCCTGAGCTACGTGGGAAGACGTGAACTCGTCAAAGACAGCGCTCTTGGCGAAGTGCTGGCGGGTGTTCCCGATGCACCGCTGGGCTTCAGCGAGGTGTGGGTGCTGCACGAGCAAATCGTGGGTCGTGTTTTGCTCAAAGACGAGATTCGTGCCGGAAGCGGAGCTGTTTTGGAACAACTGGCCGCCGAGGGCGTGCGCACCATCATGCTGACCGGAGACCGGCGCGCGGCCGCGATCGAAGTCGGCGAAAAACTCGGCATCGCCGAGGTGCGCGCCGGATTGCACCCGGAGGACAAAGTCGCGGCTATTCGTGAATTGACGCAGGCGGGCCACAAGGTGGCGATGATCGGCGACGGCGTGAATGACGCGCCCAGTCTGGCCGCCGCTTATGTCTCGGTGGCCATGGGGGCCCGCGGAAGCGACGCGGCGCTGGAGCAGAGCGACGTCGTATTGATGCAGGACCGGATTGAGAAACTGCTCTCCGCACGGCGCATCAGTCACAGCGCACGGCGCATCATTCAACAGAACCTGATCATCTCGCTCGGCAGCGTCATCGTCATGGCGGTCGCCTCGCTGTTCGGCATCGTTCCGCTGACGCTGGGTGTTTTGACCCACGAAGGCAGCACGGTGGTGGTCTGTCTAAACAGCCTGCGGCTGCTGTTTGAGAAGGAGTGACGTGGCGGTCATTTTTCGCCTGCGTAACTCCGTGCTGGACGATTCCGGCCTTTTCTTCATAGAGTAAGCAAATTACCGGCATGCGTATTCTCTCCAAAGTCCTCTGGACCATCGCTTTCCTTGTCGCCACCTTCTTCTGGATGGTGCTCTTTGAGCACGGATTCAGCATGAAGGGGCTGACCGAGGGAACGGGGGCGGAATTGCACGCACTGGCCTCATGGTTTGGCGGAGGTAAAAAATAGCCGACGCCACCCTTCATTTTAACCCGACAAGACCACTCAAGATTATGCTCGTTCAGGAAGCCGAACTCGACCCCAAGTACCAAGCCCTCTGGAAGAAAGCTCTTATTTCCGCCGAGCGGAAAAACTGGGAATATGTCGTCGATCAGGTGCTGCCCATCGTGACGGCCAACCTTGGCTTTCTGGATGGCCGCAAGCTGCTGCGCAGCGCAGAGAGCGAGGCCAGCGGCGGCAGTGCCGGCAAGAAGTTCAGTTTCGGTCTGGGTGGCTTCAAGCCCAGCTCGAAGAAAGAGCCTGCTGAGGTGATCGCAGACATGGAAGAGAACGTCTTCCGCAAGGACCCCTTCAACCTCAACGCGAACGAGACGCTCTATGACCTCGCGATGAAGATGCACTTCTGGGATCTGGCCGCGTTCGCCCTCGAGACGATCCGGGCAGGGCATCCGGAGAACACGAAGCACATGCACAAGCTGGCGCAGCATTACATGGCGTATGAACAGCCCGAGAAGGCTGCCGAGGTTTATGCCGCCATCCGCAAGGTGGACCCGCGCGACATGGACGCTGCAAAAGGCGAAAAAGATGCCGCCGCCCGAAGCTCCATTCTGCGCCAGGGCTGGGGTTCCAGCAACTTCAAGGACGCCATGAAGGATTCCGGTGAGGCCGCCAAGCTCGAAATGCTCAACCGCCAGGGCATGACCAAGGAGCAGATGGAGCAGTTCCTCGCAGAAACCATCGAGCAGTACAATGCCGATCAATCAAACATCGTCATCGTCAAGCGCATGTCTGATCTCTATGAGAGACTGGGCCACATCGAAGAGGCGCTGATGTTCTATGACTACGCCCTCACGCTGAACCCGGGCGACGTGGCTCTGCAGCGCAAGGTCGAGATCATCCGCGACAAGGTGCAGGATCAAAAGATCGAGGAGTTTGAACGTGAGATCGAGGCCAACCCCGATGCGCCCGACATCGAAGACAAGCGTGCGCAGGTGGCTGAAATCCGCCGCCAGCGTTCGGAGGTGGTCATTGGCGAGGCCAAGACCCGCGTGGACCGCAATCCGACGGACAAAACGCTGCGCTATGAGCTGGGCCAGGCCTACTTCAACGCCGGCATGTACACCGAGGCGATTCCGGAACTGCAGCAGGCGAAATCCAACCCCAACATGCGAATCAAGGCGATCCTCATGCTCGGCCGCTGTTTTGAGCGCAAGAACATGAACGACCTCGCCAAGACTTCGCTCATGGAGGCTTCCAAGGAGCTTCTGGTGATGGATGCCATCAAAAAAGAGGTTCTCTACGAACTGGCCAATGTGCTGGAGAAGATGGGCGACAAGGCCGCAAGCCTCGACGCCCTCAAAGAAATCTACAACGCGGACTACGGCTACAAGGACGTCGCCAAGCGTGTGGAATCTTCCTACTCCTGACCGGCCCTGCCGTCTGTTTTCACCGATCACCCCGTTTCGCGTCGCGGAACGGGGTGAATTTTTGTCCGGGCCAAATGGTACTGGAAAGCCGGAACACGTCCTCCATCATGCGGGCTGATGATATTCGAAATTTTCGCCGCCGCTGACCTGTGGCAGACCGTCAAAGAAGGCATTCCCGTGGTGCTGGCCCTCATCCTGATTGAAGGACTGCTCTCCGTGGACAATGCGCTGGCGATCGCCGCCATGGCGTCCCACCTGGATCCGAAGCAGCGCAAGACGGCGATGACCATCGGTTACGCGGGCGCCTATGGATTTCGCATCGTGGCGCTTCTCACGGCCGGATTCATTATGGGAAACCACTGGCTGATGCTTGCCGGATCGCTCTACCTCGTGTGGTTGATGTGCGCTCACTTCGCAGAGCAGGGGGACGCCGCTCCTGACGAAGGAGAAGTGGTGAACGTGAGCCATCACAATTTCGGCACGACGATCGCAATGATCGCGTTCCTCGACCTCAGTCTGAGCTTTGACAACGTCGTGGCTGCGGTGGCCTTCGCACGCGACAGCAAGGTTCTCGTCTATATCGGTGTGACTCTGGGAATCATCACGCTGCGCCTCGTGGCAGGCTACTGTATCAAGCTCCTCGAAAGACAGCCCTGGCTGGAGCACACCGCGTTCTTGCTGGTCGGCTTCGTCGGACTCTTGCTCGGTCTGGAGCTCTACTGGGATCATAGCGTGAGACAGGTCGTCGAACTCGGCGGTTTCAAACTCTTCTCCGAGGCCGACGGGCATTATCACCTCGCCAAGGCAGTCAAATTCACCGGAATCATAGCGATCATCCTGGTGCATCTTGGCTATGAGAAGGTGCCGGCCATGAAAAAGGTGATGTGTCCGCCCCTGCGGTTGTTTCTGCTGCCTGCAGAACTCTTTGCGGGAATCGTCGGTGCCGTTTTCCTGGCTCTTGCCTGGCCGTTCCGGGCCGCTTGGCGGGCTGTGCAGCGGAAGTGACCTCTCAGAGCTAAAGAATACGCCTTACATCTTCCTTACAACCTGCTCACAAGCTGCTGACTCATTCATTTTAACCTGTGCGAACCTAGCATCAGATCGAAGGCAAAGAGCCTCAGCCCTTGCCCTGCTGATCACCCCTTTCTGAAAGCGTGTTCACCCTTCTGGCTGTTGGAAGCACCTACGAATCACCGGGGCGGACCTCAAAGTCCGCCCCGGTTCTTTTTATGGATTTTATAAAATTTAGATGACCTAATAGATGGTGAGGCTAAATTATGCGCCTCGCGCATGCTTCACCGCCGCTCCACCGTCCTGTTTATCATCTTGGTTATCCTGCCTCTCGCTCTGCTGGCGTGGCTGGGAACCTATCTCGTTCGCGACGCTGAAAAACGCACGGACGCTTCGATGCAGGCAATCCTCGCCGAGCGCCTCAGTTCCGCCGATCAACACCTGCTGCATGACATGCGGCAGCTCACTGACCGTCTCGACTCCTGGGGAGGACAGAGCGTCGGTTCAGCCCGGTTGATGGCGCAACGGCTGGCCGCACATCCGTGGGTCGCCGAGGCTTGGTCCACTCAGAGCCCTTCTAAACCCGTCGAGACCTTTGAAGGCAAAGCCGTCTATCAGCCCGGCCAAGGGTTCAGCAGCAAAGAACGCGTCGGGGCGATTCTTGATTCGACCCAAAACCCCGAAAGAATCCCCCAATTCATTTCCGCCCAGGAGGATGGTGGCCCCCCGTTTCAGCGCATCTACATCCCAGGATCATTTTTATCCCCTCGTCAGATGACCTCCGAGTGGATGACCTATCTGAAAATGTCCGGTTACCACATCGACGACCAGCCTGCGCAATCCGGGACGCTTCAGTCGTGGAGCGGCTGGCACGTGGGGGACTCGATCTTCATCTACTGGCATCGTTTTGCCGATGGGAGCCTGAGTTGCGCTCTGATGAATCCCCAAAAACTGATGAACGCCCTGTATCAACGCCTGCCCCCGCCCGGCCTGGCCATTCCTCCAGGACGCATGATGTTGACCACCGTCAAAGGCATCCCGCTGCATGAATGGGGCAAAAAACTGCCCGGGTCTGAGGATCCCCCGGCGGCACATCGTGCCTGCTCCGAACCGCTTTCACAGTGGGAGATGGCCTACACACCGGCAGACGAGGAATTCCCCAAGCCCTATCTCTTTCCCATCCTGCTCGGTGTCAGTTCTGGCATCGTGCTCGTGTTCGTTGTGGGCTGGCTCTACTTCCACGAAAGTGCGAGCGAGATCCGCGTGGCCCAGCAGCGCGTGACCTTCGTCAATCAGATCTCCCATGAGCTGAAAACGCCGCTCACCAACATCCGCCTCTATGCCGAGATGGCCGCGCACCGCGCGGAATCACAGGGTGACAGCATCGCGAAACGGCAGCTGGGCGTCGTCGAGGCCGAGACTGCGCGCCTCGACCGCCTCATTCAAAACGTGCTCAACTACGCCCGCCAGCAGCGCGACAAACTCACCATTCAGACCAAGCCGATCGCGCTGGATGAAAATGTGTCGCGCATTGTCGATTTCTGGAAGCCGCTGCTCGAAAACAAGGGGTTTGAAATCGTCTCCTCCTTCCACGGACCCGCCACCGTCATGGCCGATCCCGACGCCATCGAGCAGATCCTTGGCAACCTCATTTCCAACGTGGACAAGTATGGCAACGCCGGAAAATGGATCGCCATCCGCACCGAGCACGACGCTCAAAGCACCCGTGTCATCGTCGAAGACCGCGGTCCGGGCATCCCATCCGGAAAACGCCGTACCATCTTCGAGCCCTTTGAACGCCTCCGCTCCGACCTCGCCGAAGGTGTCAGCGGAACCGGCATTGGATTGACCATTTCACGTGAACTGGCACAATTGCATGGCGGATCGCTCGCCGTGTGCCCCAATTACCGCGACGGCGCACGTTTCATCCTCACCCTCCCGAACCAGCCATGACCAAGATCCTGATTGCCGAAGACGACGACCACACACGCGACGCACTGCGCGAGGTGCTAACCATGGAAGGCTATGAAGTCATTGCCGCCAGCGACGGCCTGCAGGCCGTGGACTTTTTCCGCGCGGAAAACCCCGACTTCGTCTGTCTCGACGTCATGATGCCCGGGCTCAACGGCTACGAGGTCTGCAAACAGATCCGCCGCCAGGATGAAAAAGTGCCCATCCTCTTCCTCACCGCCAAGGCCGAGGAAATCGACACCGTGCTCGGCCTCGAACTCGGTGCTGACGACTACATGACCAAGCCCTTCGGCGTGAAGGAAATCATCGCCCGCATCCGCGCCATCCTGCGCCGTACCGCCTCGCGTGGCGGCGGCCGGGCCGATGACGACTTCACCATGGACGACCTGCGAATTGTTCCGACCGAGCTGCGCGCTTATCGGGACAAGACGGAGATTCAGCTCAGCCCACGTGACGTCAAAGTCCTTCGCCTGCTGTCCGAGCGCCGTGGCAAGGTCATCGACCGCAACACCCTGGCTGACGAAGTCTGGGGCGTCGATTACTTCCCCGAGAGCCGTGCACTCGACCAGCACATCTCCCAGCTTCGCAAGCGCATCGAGAAAGATCCCGCCCAGCCGCGTATCATTCGTACCGTGCATGGCGCCGGCTATCGTTTTGAATGACGAATCCGAACAAGGAATGATGAAGGCCGCGACGCACGTAGTGTGACGCCGTCATCATTCGGACCTGGCCATTCATTCGTCATTCTTCACTCTGGTTTCGTCATTTCATCTCCATGCTCACTTTCGACGCCCATCTGGATCTCAGTCTCAATGCCCTCGGCGGATTCAATCGCGACCTCCGTCTTCCCGTCCATGAGATCCGTCGCCGTGAGGCCGGCATGATCGGCAAAGGCCGGGCCGCAGGAACCACCGCCTTTCCCGACATGCGTCGCGGCAAAGTCGGCATCTGCGTCGCCACCCAGCTTGCTGGCTGCATGCCCGGCGTCTCTCCCATCGCCAACTGGATGTCTCCCGAACAGGCCTGGGCTGAAACCCAGGGGCAGCTCTCCTGGTATCGTGCGATGGAAGAAATTGGCGACATGCGCCAGATCACTAATGTGCGCGAACTCGACGAAATGGTCGCCCTCTGGAACGACACCTCCATTCCCGACGACGAAAAGGCCATCGGCTACATCCTCAGTCTCGAAGGCGCCGATTCCATCCGCACCATCGGCCACCTCGAGGACGCCTGGACACAGGGACTCCGCGCCATGGGTCCCGCGCACTACGGCGTGTGTCGCTATGCACTCGGACATGATCAGGTCGGTCCGCTGCCGCCTGGCGGCAAAGAATTGATT
Organism: Prosthecobacter sp.; assembly: GCF_020439865.1. Lineage (GTDB taxonomy): Bacteria > Verrucomicrobiota > Verrucomicrobiia > Verrucomicrobiales > Verrucomicrobiaceae > Prosthecobacter. The sequence continues at coordinate 23,236 of NZ_JAGRPF010000130.1, read as the reverse complement.
CAGGAGATGGACCGCCTCGGCATGATCCTCGATGTCACGCATCTCAGTGACGAATGCTTCTGGCAGGCGCTCGACATCCACCACGGCACCGTCTGGGCCAGCCACAGCAACTGCCGCGCGCTCGTTCCCGATCCGCGTCAGTTCTCCGACGATCAGATCAAAGCGCTCATCGAACGCGGGGCCGTCATCGGCGCAGCGCTAGACGCATGGATGATGACCCCCGGCTGGATCCGCGGCAAAACCACCCCCAAGGAAGCCGGTCTCAAACTCGAAGTCATCTGTGACCACATCGACCACGTCTGCCAGCTCGCGGGCAACGCCTTGCACAGCGGCATCGGCACCGACCTCGACGGCGGCTACGGCACCGAGCAGACGCCTGAAGACCTCGACACCATCGCCGACCTCGCACGCATTCCTGCCATGCTCGAAAAACGCGGCTACAAGCAGGAAGACATCGCCAACATAATGCACGGCAACTTCCTCCGCCTCATTCGCGAGGCTTGGGCGGAGTAATTTCGATTTTTTCCCTTACCTAGGCTTCGCAGCCTGCGGCTCCCGAGATTTTAAAACCTCGTACTTCGTCAACTCACGCCACTGGCCCTTCGGCAGATCGCCGAGCACCAGCATGCCGATCTTCACGCGTACGAGACGTAGCACCTCGATGTTGAAAGCCTCCAGCAGACGGCGGATGTGGCGGTTTCGGCCTTCATCGAGGATGAATTCGAGCCAGGTGTTCTTTTCTCCGGTGCGAAGAATCTTCACGTCCTTGGCGGACAAATGCTCGCCTTCATCCTCGACCCCACGCTTGAGCTGTTCGAGACGTCTGGCATCCACGGAGCCTCCAATCTGGACGTGGTAGGTCTTGTCGAGGTGTGTGTCGGGATTCGTGATCGCATCGGCCCAGACATTGTCGTTGGTGAAGAGCAGCATGCCCTCGCTGGCTTTGTCGAGCCTGCCGACCGGTGAGAGGTGCGGAAGCCTCGAGTTTTCAAAGCAGGAAAACACCGTCTCTCGGCCGAGTTCGTCCGAGGCGCTGGTGACGAGCCCGCGCGGCTTGTTGAGCATCACATAGATGCGCGGAGCCTGGTTGATGCTGACGTCATCCATGATGATGACGTCCTTGTTGAGCACCACGGGAAACTCAGGATTCTTCCTCACCGTCAGATTGACCTTCACCTTGCCCATGCGAATCAGCTCCGTCGCACGACTGCGCGAGCAGAACCCGAGCTTCGACATGGCGCGGGCGAGTCCGGTGCGGGTGGGCGGGGGTTGAGACATGATGCAGCCTTAGCGCAGGCGTTGCCTGTTTGCCGGAGGAATCTCGTAGAGAGTCCGGACGATGACATGCGAACCGGGCAAAACCTGCTTGAATGCACTCGTATTTGCCCAAATACATTTACCAACATGATCCGGCTCCTTTTCCCTTTGCTCGCTTTCATGCTGGTGATGCCTGCAGTGTCGCATGGAGCGATCGACGCGATCACCTTTGCCGCGGAGCCTGGAAAGCTGTTTCTGCCCGTGGACGAAGCGGTGGACGAACTGAAGTGGTCCGTGTTCCGGGATGACATGGGCAAGGTGTTTCAACTGAACGACCTGCCGCTGCGCGCAGGCTCGCTGAGGACGCTGACCGATGGCACAGAACTGGTGAGCACCGAACAACTTGCCCAGGCAGGCGCCCGCGTGTCAGAGCCAGATGACAAAGGGCGTGTGCACGTCGGCGGCTTCTTTCGCGGCTTCACTTTGGAGGTTTCGCCGCAGCGGGTCGTGGTGAGCCTGAAAAAACAGCAGCTTCAAGGCTGGCAGGGGGACCGGCTGGTCCTGCAGACTCACATCAGTTCCGGACGCAACAACCGCACTCCGGCCGGCGAATTCAAAGCCGGACCGTTTCGCACCCCAATGCACCACTCCAGCCTCTATCAGAATGCGCCGATGCCCTGGAGCGTGCAGATCAACGGCAACGTCTTCATCCATGGCTTCACCAGCGTGCCGAACTACCCCGCCTCCCACGGCTGCATCCGTGTACCGCTCACCGATGGCAATCCGGCGAAGTTCTTCTTCGAATGGGTGCTCAACGGTACGCCCGTAAGCGTGACACGGGACTGAACCTCACGCGCGCGGCTTCAAATCACGCTCGATGTCCTCACGATCGACGCGATTGCGCGCCTTGATCTTGTGATCCCGCTTGTTGCGGCGTTCGACGGTCATCTGCCGTTTCTTCCGCTGCTTGCGGAGCTTCGCGATCTCGTCTTCGAGCTTCAAATAACCTTCGTAGCGCTCCGCATCGAGAGTGCCTGCCTCCACGGCACCGCGAATGGCACAACCGGCGTCCGAGCCATGCTTGCAGTCGTGGAAACGGCATTGCAGCGCGATCTCGTCGATGTCGGCAAAGCGCTCGCGCAGAGTGGTTTCATCCGTCCACATCTGCACCTCCTTGATGCCGGGGTTGTCGATGAGAATGCCTCCCTTCTCGAGCACGAGCAGTTCGCGTGCGGTGGTGGTGTGACGGCCTTTGCCGGTGACTTCGTTCACGTCGTCCACCCACTGCCAGTCGTCTCCGAGCAGGAGATTGACGAGCGCCGATTTGCCAACGCCGCTGGAGCCGATCACCGCCACGCTCTGACCACGCTTGAGGTAGTCCTTCAGCACCTTGACCCCTTTGCGCTTTTTCACGCTGGTCACATGCACATCGGCGTCGGCGTTCAGGGCACGAATGGCCTCCGCAGCTTCCTGATTCTGTTTGTCAGGGTAAAGATCGGCCTTGTTGACCAGCACGACCGCTTTCGCCCCGCTGCGCGCGATGAGCGTGAAGTACCGCTCCATCCGGCGCAGGCTGTAGTCCGGCCCCGCATCGGTGACAACGATCACGGCGTTCACATTCGCGGCGATCACCTGCTCCTCCGCACTGAACCCGGAGGCTTTGCGAGAAAAACACGTCTGACGTGGCAGCCGGGCACGAATGATGTTGTCTCCATTCTCGCCACCCACCTCCAGCGCGACCCAGTCACCCACGGCGGGCAGTTCCGCGTCGGTCTCGGCGTCGTGATACACCTTGCCGCTCAGGATGACCTCGAATTCATCGAATCCGTTCGCGCCATCCTCCAGCAGCGCGCCGTAGCTGATCTTGTTGTCACGGATCAACCGCGCCGGTTTCCAGCCCTGTTCGCGAAACGGCTCAAAGTGCTTCGCGAAAAAATCGTTCCAGCCGAGGTCGATTAGAGACAGGTTCATCGGCGCCACTGATACATCCAGCGTTCGGAGATCACTTTCTTCTCGTCCTTCAGCTCCATCATGATCTCCAGCAGGTTCGTTTTCTCCGGCACATCCAGCTTGAAGAAGGCACGCCAGCCGCCGGTCTCTTTGTTTCGCATCACGCGCTTGTCCAGCAACTCGCCTTTGCCGGCGCTCAGCACGACATCGATGTCCGGCGCCCAGTCCTTCGGCTTGGCGGAACCGTCCTCTGCGCCTTTGGCAAAATCGATCACATACAGATGGTCGTCCGAATCCATCACGAAGCCGCGCCGAGTGCTGATGACTTTGCAAAGGGTGCCCGGCTCGTGCTGATCGAGCCAGCGCAGCTTGTACTCCACTTTCAGCGGTTCCTGCGGGGTGGCAGGAAGCTGATCGGGCTTCCACATCGCCACGATGTTGTCCCACGTCTCTTCACCCGTGGAGAGCTCGACGAGCATGACGGATCCTTTGCCAAATCCGCTCACCGGCTCCACCCACACGGCGGGACGGCGATGATAATTGGCTTCGAGATCCTGGAAGTTGCTGAAGTCGCGGTCACGTTCGGCCAGCCCGAAGCCCTTGAGCCTGTCCGTCGCGAAAATGCTGAGACGCAGATCGCGGCTGACATCCAGCGGACGCCAGATGGACGGCCCGCCTTCGATCTCAACCTGCAGGCCGTCGGAATCGTGAACTTCAGGGCGGAAGTCGTACGGCTTGGGGTGGGAGTTTTCGCCAAACCAGAACATGCTCGAGAACGGAGCGATGCCGAGCATCTTCACCTGCCGCCGCAGATGCAGAGTGGCCTTGATCTTCATCTCCGTGCTCACACCCGGTGTCGCTTCAAACTCGTATGCCCCGGTGATACTGCGGCCGTTGAGGAGCGCGAGCAGTTTGAAGGTTTTGTCCCCCGGCTTCGGCTGCTCGAACCAAAAGTGGGTGAAGTCCGGAAACTCTTCCGGTTCGCCGCCGATCGTATCGACCGCCACTCCGCGCGCAGAGATGCCATAGCCAAGCTCCGTCGTGACAGCGCGGTAGTAGCTGGCCCCCATGAACACCATGAACTCAAACGGACGCTTCACGAGCGAGTCCGGTGCCAGCACGCGAAAGCCGGCGTAGCCTACGGGGTTCTTTGCATCCGCCGGCACTTTCAGATCACCATACTCGAAGTGGCTGCGATCAAACGGCACCCCCGTCGTCTGCGATCCTTGGATGCTGTAAAACACGACCGGCTTCTTGAACATCCAGCCCGGATGGAAGAACTCCACGCGAAACGTGTCGCCCTGGCCGGCAAACAGCGCCTTGTCGCGCAGAAATCGAATCTGCCGATGCCCGTCGTATTTCAGTCCTTCATAAAAGGGATCCAGTTGCTGCGTGGGGGCCTGATAGGGCTGGAGCGCCATCTGCGCGGCCACCTTCTCCAGATCCGCGAAGCCTTTCACTGCATCCAACGCCATCTGGGCCGGGGACGGGCTGGCAACCAACGTTAGGACTGAAAACGGGAGAAGGAATTTCATGCAGGAGGGGTGCGCAAGCATGCCGCACGACCGATGTCCGTCAACCGGCGTGGAGGAATGCCTTGCCACCGGCCGGGGCGCTGCGGCATCATCCGGAAAATGAGCTCGCCCCCTTCCCCGAAACTGCTGCCGGTGTTCTTGTTCAACGCCGCCTACATGGTGGCGGCCGTCGCCAGCTCGGTGATCCAGGGCAATCGCGAATTCATCTTCTACATCGTCGTCATGCTCGTGCTCATCGGGGTCATGAGCGTCGTCCACCGCAAGGTGAAGCTCACCGCCCCCCTGCTGTGGGCGTTTTCCGTGTGGGGGCTCGCCCACATGGCCGGCGGTCTCTGCCCCCTGCCCTCCGGCTGGCCTTACAACGGTGATCAGGCTGTCCTCTACAGCCTCTGGTTGATCCCGGAGAAGCTCAAATACGACCAGATCGTGCACGCCTACGGATTCGGCGTCACCACCTGGCTGTGCTGGCACATCCTGAGCAATGCCTTGCGCCAGCCCGATGGCGGCGCCGTGCGTCCCACCTTCGGCATGCTCACGCTCTGTGCGGCGGCGGGCATGGGATTCGGCGCCCTCAACGAGGTCGTCGAGTTCATCGCCGTCCTCACCATCCCGAACACCAACGTCGGCGGTTACGAAAACACCGGCTGGGATCTCGTCTCAAACCTCGTCGGCGCTTCCATCACCGCGCTGATCATTCGATTTAGCGCCAAATCTTGACGCTAGGGACCGCTCATGATCTTGAGCTGACGAAACTCCAGCGCTCCCGCCTCGTCACCTTCTGGACCACCGGAATCGCCGCCGAGACCAAAGGTCTGCTTGGTTTCGGCAATGCAGGGACTGCTCGCGGAAACAGTCTTGTCGTCCACCGTGGCGGTGATCGTTTCACCTCGGAACACGATCTTCACGTGGTGCCAGTCACCCACCGCGAGAACGTTGGGTTGTTTGAGCAGCTCCACGTTCTCGCCCTTCTTCGGATGTGCGAGAATGCGCAGCGTGTCCTTGCCCATGACGAGATGCACGATGTGCCCGCGTTCCTGGGAGCCGTTGAAAATGATGCCGGCAAAGGTCGCCTTGCCTTCGAGTCGGAAGTCACACTCGATGACCGCGTCCGTCAGCGGCAGTTTGCGCATCTTCACCGGGCCGTGGCGCCGCTCACCGGATTCAAATCCGCGCAACACACCATCTTTTGCCGTCCAAGTGCCCAGCCCCCAGAACCAGTCTTTGGAGAGTTCGGTGGTGAAGGATTCCTCGAGCAACGTCTGTGATTCCACGCCGAGGACGTCACCACAGAGGACAACGAGCAGCGCCGCGATGAAGGCAAAACGTTTCATGACCCGATCAGGGCTCAGGGCTTTGTCTCGCCGCTGATCTTCAAGTTGCGCACCTTCACGGATTTGCCAGCGGCCAGCCAGCTACGGGCTTTCGGCGTGGCAAGGAACGCGTGTTCGGCGCGCAGTTCGCTTCCATCCAGATTCGCCGCCATCTTGTCGCCCCGCCACTCGACGCGCAGTTTGTGCCACTCGTTGGGCTTCACGGTCATCGGCAGTTTGGCGATCGTGTGCGAGGGTTTGACGGAATCCTCGGCAATGCTCAGACCGGCAGGATTGATGACGACGCGACCGACGTGCTTGTCGGAATCGCAGCCGACGAGAAAACTGCCGGGGCCTTCGATCAGGAACTCCACTTCGATCGTCGCACTCGCCAGGCCCACCCTGTGATGCAGCACCGGGATGTGCTTCTGTTCCGGCAGATCGAGCACACTCAACACGCCGTCTGCCGATGTCCATTTGCCTTTGGCGACGCTGAAACTGGCATCCAGCGGTGATTTGAAATCGGGCGCGGCGAGGACGGGCAAGACGTGATCGTGCAGGAGAGGTTTGGCGTCCTCGGCAAACACGATCGATGAGAGGAGGAGACTGAGAAGAATGGAGAGGGGCTTCATATCAAGTGGCGGATGGTTGGTCTGTGATATGTCATTCACGCCCGAAATACTCCTCTTCCTTCGGCAGCGCGATGACTTTCCATGTCGGCGGGTAGAAGCGGACGATGCGATTCGGGCGGTAGCCTTCGAGCATCAGGTCCATTCTGAGCTTGATCTGCACGCCACTGCTGCCGGGTTCGACGGGGACCTTTTTCACCTCGAGGATGCCGCCGCGTTTGCGGTCATTCACGGGGTCGTAGGTCATCAAGGACTCGCGTGCGACGGCGAGACTGCCGACAGGTTCCGCTGGCGGAGGACTGCCGTCTTTCGGCGGCGGGGCGTTGAGGTCTTTGACGGCGACTTCGTCGTAGAGCTTCGGATCGACGTTGCCGAAAAAGGTGACGGTGACGAACTGCGGCTCGTCCTCGACCGCCGTGACCCAGCCGGGCAGGCCGCGCTCACGAATGTGGATGCGATGCCTTTCCAACTGCTGCTTCGTGGCGAGAGCACGCGCTGCTTCATCGAGCCAGATGTCCGTAATGCGACCGGGACCGTAGAGCGTGACCCAGGTGAGATTGAAAAGAACGGTTTGTCCCGGCTGCAAGGCTTTCAAATCGGCGAAGCCGCTGCCTTTATACACAACCGTGCTGCCGAGCAGGTCGAAGGTCTTCGATTTGCCATCGCCGACGGGCTTTCCGTTTTCGATGAGCGTCGCGGTGAGCTTTTGCGCCTCGAGATCCACGCTGTCGATCTTCCAGAGCTGCTTCTGCCTCGTGTGGAAGGAGAACTCGTCCTCGATGCGGAAACAACGGCGGAAGTCGAACTCCGGCGTCTTGCGTCGATACCAAGTCTCGGGCGGCGGTGTCTTGTCGTTCGGATCGGCGAGGTAAAACAAGCCCTGGAGATGCGTGCCGAGCGGGATGTCCTGCAACGCGGCCGGCGCGCCGTGATACCAGATCGCACCATACGGCAACATGCCTGCATCGAGCGGCAGATCCCACATGCCGCGGTCCTGGCTGTCGTTGCGGTCCACGCGCATCTGAAAGCGGCGCTCCAGGTGATCGATCCTGATCAACTCACCGGACACCGCATGCGCCGATCCCTCCGGCGGGAACTGACCATCGACGAGCTGATACCAGTCCGGCAACGTGTCCGCGTCCTTCGCATTCTTCTTCCCACTCGCCCTCACCGGCCCGTCAGCATCGGTGCGGAACTTGGGTTTGTCCTCGGCGTGGAGGAAAGAAATTGCGAGGAGAGTGAGAGCAACAAAGCGCATAGGTGGCGTTAATAGTGATCGGCTTATGCGTGTTGGATTCGCACATGTTCTTCCGGGCCGAAGCGGTCAAAAACAACGTGACGAATACTGGTGCCGCCGACGCTCCAAAAATGTGATGGGAACCCATCTGAGTCCGATGAAGTGGCACTTGGCGGACCAAAAGTGGCTTCCAAATGCATTTGGAATTCGTGAAATGAAGCCGCTTGATCAGGATAGGCTTGACGAAAGAATTCGAGCTCTACAAGCACACCCTCATCTCTTGGATGAAAGTGAAACCCTAACTCGTGGGAAAGACCGCAAAGTGAAACGCACGACGTCGTAAAATAGCCCGATGTCACATGACGAAGTGGGTAATCTTTGAAAAGAACAATCAATTGATTCTCTCGAATCTTCCACGGAATCAAGAGATCTGGGCGTTCAATCTTAAATCCTTCCTCAAGATTCATTCGTGGGGAATCCAAGCGATTAGCCAGAAGCATTTTAGGTCACCCCACGATTTGCGAGATCGGTCCCACGCTGTCCTGGAACGTGTCCGCCTTCACATCCATGCGTTGCAGCATGGTGAGCAGCAGGTTGCTGACGCGGGCATCGCTGTCGACCGGACGGCTGCAGATGCCGTAGTGGCCCTGGGCGTCGGTGACGTTGTATTGGCCGATTTTGGGCAGGTTGAAATCGACGTGCGTGCCGTGCTTGTAGCCGAGCGCCTTGCCGCCGGCGAGGATGGTGGGCAGGTTGGCGTTGCCGTGGCTGTGGCCGTAGGCCATGCCGCTGCCCCAGAGCACTTGCGTGGTGTCGAGCAGGTTTTGATCGCCTTCCTTGTGATCTTTGAGCAGATCGAGGAAGTAGCTGAACTGGCTGACGAGGAAGGTGTCGGTCTCGGTGAGGCGGCGGAGCTGCTCGGGGTCGCCATTGTGATGGCTGAGGCCGTGGCGCGTCTGCAAAATGCCGATCTCGGGAATGCCGCTGGCGTTGCCCTCGCCACCGATGCCGCAGGTGATGACGCGCGTGCTGTCGGTGCGCAGCGCCATGGCCATGAGATCGTAGAAGAGGCGGTAATACTCGCCCGCCTCGGCCATGCTGAGCTTCCGCTGGAGGCGCGCGGCCTCGGCGGCGGGCACGGCGGGCTTCGGCACGTTGAGCCATTCGTCGGCGCGGCGCGTGCGCTCCTCGACCTGGCGCACGGCGGTGAGGTATTCGTCGAGCTTGCTGCGGTCTTCGCTGCCGAGCTTGTTGTTCACGCGCTTCGCGTCATCTGCGACGAGATCGAGGATGCTGCCGCGGCGGCTGAGACGGCGGCGGATGGTCTCCTTGCTGTCCTTTTCGACGCCGAAGAGCAAGTTGAAGATCTGCTGCGTGTTGCGCTCAGCCGGAAGCTGGATGCCGTCCTTAGACCACGCAAGCGAGGTGCCCTCGATAGCCATTTCGAGCGATTGAAAGCGCGTGGACGTGCCCTGCACCTCGGCAATGAGCTGGTCGGCGGACACTGTGTTGCGGAAGGCGCCGCCATCGCCCGGCACGTTCGCGCCGGTGAGCCAGACCTTCTCGCAGTTGTGATGCTTGCCCAGCACCATCGGATGATGCAGGCCGCTGATCGGCGTGATGTCGGCGCGATGTTTTTCCAATGACGCGAGCGGCTGCGTGAACTCGTAGTCCTTGCCCGCCTTCTGAATCTGCCACGTCAGCGTGTTCACACCGTTCGGGATGTAAAGGAACACGCTGCGCTTCGGCTTCGACGGCGCGGGGATCGCGGCCATGGCTTCGAGCCACGGCAATGAGATCGTCGCCCCCAGTCCACGCAACACGGTGCGGCGGGACATCTGCCATTTGTTGAGATTCAGATTAGCCATGATGTGGAGTGTGCTTGGGTTTGCTTAGCGCGTCTGGAACAGATCAGAGATAACGAATGCTTCGACGAGGTCTCTCAGGCGATAGTCCTTCGCCTTGCTGGCGGCGGCGATCTTCTTGAGTTCATCGCGGTCGGTGAAAGTCACCGTGCGGCGGAGTCCGTAGGTGGCGAGTTTTTCGATGAAAGTGTGATTGAACGCGTCGAGGTCGTGCAGCAGCAGCTTCTTGAACTCCTCCGCGTCCTTGTATTCGCGACCGTCGGGCAGCTTGCCGGAAGAAACGACCTTCGGATTGGCACCGACGCCGTCCGTGACCTCCTCGGTGCGCCAGCGGCCGATGGCGTCGTAGTTTTCGAAGGCGAGGCCCAGCGGATCGATCTTCGAGTGACACGCGGCGCAATTCGCATCGTGGATGTGTGCTTCGAGTTTCTCACGCAGCGTCGCTTTCGGACCGGTGGGATTCGTCGGAATCGGATTCACGTTCGCCGGCGGTGGCGGCGGTGATTTGCCAAAGATCGCTTCATTCAACCACACACCGCGATGCACCGGACGATGCCGCACACCATCGCTCGTGAGCGAAAGGATCGACGCCTGCGTGAGCAGTCCGCCGCGATGCGCCTCGGGCTTCAGCGCGACGCGGATGAAACCAGCATCGTCTTTGCTGTCCTTCCTGGCCGTGGTGAAGGCGTCATCGAGCCCGTAGTGCTTCGCGAGCAGCTCGTTCATCATGCTCCAATCGGAGTTGAGGAATTCGCGCAGCGTGAGGCCGTGATTCAGCACTTCGCGGAAGAAGGTCGTCGTTTCCGCGATCATGCTGTTCTCCAACGTCTTGTCGTAATCGGGGTACAGCTTCTTGTCCGGCTGGAACATGCCGACCTTGCGCAAACGCAGCCACTGCGTGGCGAAGGATTCACTAAATCGCGCAGCGCGTGGGTCGGCGATCATGCGCGCGAACTGCTGCGCGAGCACCGCTTTGTCATGCAGCCTGTCTTGCTCGGCGAGCGCGAACAGTTCTGCGTCCGGCATTGTGCTCCACAGCAGGTAGGACAGGCGCGAGGCGATCTCCCAATCGTTCAGCGTGTTGCGGCTCGCGTTCTCGTCACCCTCGGCGATAAAGAGGAAGCTCTTCGAGTTCAGGATCGCCAGCATGCCGGCCTTCACCGCATTGCGGAAGGTTTCCTTCGCCTCCAGCTCGCTCCTCACGATGGTCATGTACTCGTCGATTTCCTCGCCGGTGACCGGGCGGCGGAAGGCGCGTTTCGCCAGTGTTGCGAGGCATTCGCGGGCCTGCTGCATGTTGCCTTCTTCACGCGGCATGTAGTCGTCGCGCAATTGCTTCTCGTGCTCCTCGATGATCGGTCCTTTCCAGGTGACCGAATCAATGATCAGGAAAGGATAGCGCGGCTTGCCCGCCTCGTCTGTGAGCTTCATTTGCCACGGAATGCGGCCGATCTTTGTGCTGATGAACGGCGCTTCGCCATGACGACCGGAGCGCGGCAGGTTCGACGGGCCGGGCACATCGTTATACACCTCGATGCTCGGGCGTCCCTTCGGCAGATGCGTGCGAAAGGTCACGGTGATCGGCTTGTCCTCGTCCGCGATGATGTCCTGCTCGAACAGCACGCGGTCGAGCTTCGATTCATAGACCTTGAGGCGCGGCGCACGGCCCTTGTCCGGCTTCAATCCGCTCAATTTATAGGTGATCTCATACACACCTGCCTCGGGCAGCGGGTCCTTGAGCGCGGTGTAGCGGTAGATGTCGCCCGGCCAGCAATCGAAGCGCACCTTGTCGAGCAAACCCATCTCCCGCAGGCGCTCGCGATGCCGCTCGCTGATTTGCTCTTCGTAAAGCACCGGCTTCGTGCCACCGAAAGGCTCCGGTGGTTTCTGGCCCTTCCGCAGCGGCGGCGCTGGCTCCGGATACGCTTCCGCCAGGACCGTCTCCGCCGCTGCCAGGTATTTCTCGATATTCGACGGCGACAGCGTGAGCACCGAGCCGATGCGCTCAAAACCATGCCATTCCGCGTCTTCGAGCAGGTTGCCCGGGTCCTTGGCGTCAAACTGCACGCCGATCAGATCGCGAACGGTGTTCACATACTCGTCACGCGTGAGCCGGTTGTAGGTCACCTTGGCCCGTGTGGCCATCTTCGCAGCCTCTCCCTCCTTCATCCGCGCCGCGATCCACTCCACCACCTTGGCGCTCTCCTCGGCCTTCGGCTGCTTCTTCTCCTTCTTCGGCGGCATCTCGCCCGAATTGATCCGCTCCATGATCTCCAGCCACTGGGGCGTGTTCTCAAAGCCGACCTTGTGGGAGAGGTTGTCCACGCGGAAGTCGCCCTTCTGCACGTCCTCGTCGTGGCACTTGGTGCAGTGCTCTTCAAAGTAAGCGCTCACCTGCAGGTCGAGCGCGGCAGGAGCGGCGTTCAACCCCGAAGACAGGGCAAAAATGGGCAGCAGGTAACGGTGGACGGACATGGGCGGAGTATTCCATACGACCACGGGAAGGGCGGCTATCACCCGATTCCCCCCGTGTTTTCGGGGGCTTTCAAGAGGCCGGTTCCGCACGCACGGAGATGTCATCGATTTCGATCCCTTTTTCGCCGCCGTTCTGCATCCAGAGCAGCTTGCGCTTTCCGGCGTTGAAATTGGCATGGGAGAGGATCTCGGACCAAAGCTTGTCGTCGATGCTCATCGTCACCGATTCCCCTCGGAAGACGAGTTTGACGGTGTGCCACGCGTTGGCGCTGAGATCCACCTTTTGTGCAGGAAAGTGCTCGTTCGTCCGGAAAGCGCCGCTGATAGCATCGGCCGGACGTGTTTTCTGAAGAAGCGGGTGATTGGCATCCTTCGTGTGGCCATCCACCTCGAGCACCACACCGTCGCGCAGCAGTTTCACACGCAGCATGTGGTCCACGCTGCCGAAGCCGTCGTCACCATCGATGAAGAACCACAGCATGCCGCCCGGGCCGAGATGGCGGTAGCGGAAGGAGATCGTGAGGTCCTTGCCACTCACCGGGAGATAGACCATCGGCGGATACTTCCCGCCACTGCTTCCGCGCGTCCACATCACGCCGTCGCGCACCTCGGTGTTCTTGTTCGGGATTGGCGTGCTGAAGCGTTTCGGATCGAAGCCAGCATCGAAGGTCTCTACGATGGGCGCTGGCGTGAGGTAGTCGAGCGATTCGAGGAACGCGTCCACCTCCGCCAGTGTCTTGTAGAAGTGAAGCTTTGCCCCCGCGCCAGCTTCATCCTTCCACCGCCCCGGATTGAAGAAGCCATGCGGCTGGCCTTCATAGGCTTTCAACTCGCAGCGATTGCCGGCGGCGCTCATCGCCTTTTGAAACAACTGCACGGTCGGAAACGCCACCGCTTCGTCGTTCGTGCCGTGGAAGATAATGCTCGGCGGAAGTCCGGCACGCACGAAGTGGTAGGGCGATACCTCCTGCGGCCGGCCATCGCAGCGTTCGCGGATGTCAGCGAATTTTTCGGCGGTCAGCAAATCGGGATGTCCGTCCACCGGTGCCAAGACGACGGCGGGATTGAACAGCAGCATCGCATTCGGCACGGAGCTGACGCCCTTGTTGTCATCGTCTTCAAATCCGGGCAGCAGGGCCGTCGCGGCGGCGAGATGTCCGCCGGCGGAACCACCTCCAGCCACGATGCGGTCCGGATCGACACCCAACCGCGCTGCATTCGCACGCACCCAGCGGATTGCCGTCTTCGCATCGCTCACGCAGTCCTGCGGAAAGACGTTGTGACGGCTTCTCACACGGTAATCGACGGATATCGCCACCATGCCGCGCTCGGCGAGGTGCAGGCATTGCGGCAAAAATTGCCCCGGCGTGCCACCCTTCCATCCGCCGCCGAAAAAGAAAACCGCCGCGGGCCGGCGATCCGTCTTCGCGTGATCCTTCGGTTCGAAGATGTAGGCGTTGAGCTTCACGTCGCCAATCGTGCGATACACCTCCACGCGCGAGCCGGTCATCTCCGGCGGGTATTTCCAACTGATCGTCGGCTCGGGCAGGTCATCTGCGGCACGAAGGCTCGTGAGGAAGAGAAATGGAATCAGAGCGAGGGCAAATTTCATGAGCGAACAAAACGCGCCTCGCACGGACCACTCTTCATCGAATCCCGATTTGGTTTAAACGACCGCATAACTCAGATGCGCCTCCACCTTCTCCAACTGCACGGCTCGTTGCGGTGATGACACGACACGGATGCTCACTTCGTTGGCTCCGATCTTCCACGCGTCGTTTGGCACGGCGGTTTCGATGCGCAGCAACTGCTGCTTCGGGTTCACCTTGTAGATCCCTTTGCCACCGGAGGCGGGCTGCGGTTTGGGGGAGAAGATCTGCGGGTCTTTCCACGTCGGATCGGCGGCGCTGATCGTCACGGGTCTGCCGTTGAAGAAGATCTCGAAGACATCGGTCTCTTTGGCTTCAAACAAGATGCAGCTCAGGGTCAGTTTCGCCTTGGCGGATGGCGCGTCGCTGAGATGCACGGTGAGTTTGGCGGTGTGGTCGAGTTTCAGCGGCAGCGGGGCGGTGTCGTTGCGATTGAAGAAGCCATCGGCCCACGGATAGCCGCCGCGGCGTTCGACGGCGAAGGTCTTGTTCTTGCCGGCGAGCGTTTTCGGATCGCCGATTTCCTTGAACGCGAATTGATGCGTGAGCGGCGCGATCTCACCGCCGACGGTCTTCGCCACCTCCGGCGTGGCCATGGACCAGTTGAAGGTGACCACGCTGTTCGCACCACGCTGGAAGTGATTGGCAAACACACCGCGAAGAAACTCGATGGGCGCGTAGCGATAGCCATCGGTCGCATGATGATCGTCAAAGCAGGGCTGCAACTGGATGTCGGGGCCGACGGCGGAACGCAGGCCCTCGACATCCACGTCCATCGTGCGCGAACCAAGCGTGAGGACATCGACCAGCTTCTGGTCCGCCCAGGCCTTGAGATCAAAACCGTCCGCGTGACAGCCTTCGAGCGTCTGCGGCACACGCGCCGCGAGCATCAGTGGGCGTCTGCGCTGCTGCGCGACCTCCAGCAGCATCGTGCGCGTCATGCGCATGAACTCAGTCACATGCTCGCGCATCTCCCACTGCCGGCCGACCGGCAGGCAGGGCACGTGGCGGGCGAAGTCGATCTGAATGCCGTCGAGATCGAAGCGCGTCGCGAGTTCACGCAGCACCGCGACCTTGTGCTCGCGCAATCCGGCGGCGGCGAGATTCCACATACCATGCGGCCACCACGTCACCGGCAGGACCCAGTCAGGATGCTGCACCTTGAGCGGACAGGGCTCCTTCGCATGACCCCCTTCGGGCAGGATGTCCACCTCACTGATGCGATGATTCCAAAACGTCTCCAGCTTCCGCCGGCGTGTCTCATTGATGAGTTCCTTGCGCCAGTCCACACCTGCTTCATGCCAGCGCTTCACCAGCGGATGAATCTCCGGCTGGAACACCTGGCTCGGATACACACTGCCCACCGGATTGCCGCCGATGTCCCACCAGATGGCATCGATCTGGGTTCCCGGCTCGTCCGCATAACCAAACACCGCATCGCGAAACGGTTCAAACGGTGGCACGCCCTCCGGATGCATCTTGAGGTAGTTCAGCAGCACCCAGAAGACATCATGCTGCATCACGATGCGACGATGGCGTGCTCTCAGCAGCGTTTCGTGCTCGGCACTCAGCTTGATCGCATTCGAAGCGGCAAAGAGCGAGGGTGCTCCCAGCAATGCCGCGCCAGCGCCTGTTTGAATGAAGTGTCTTCGTTTCATCATGACGAATTCGGAAGGTCAACGTGACTGCCGGGCGGATGCTGTCCAAGTTTGCTGTAACGGAATGCTCCGCATGCGGGGCCCTGCGGCACATTTGGTGAAATCGAGTCGTGAAATTCTGCGAAAGCGTACCATGAGTGTTCATCGTGCTCACCCCAAGGACTCCTCCATTCATTTGGGCGGTGCTGACTGCCGCCCTCATCGCCCTGTCATCGACGGCGTCGATCCGCGCCGCCGTCGACAGCCCGCTCGAAGCCCAGATCGACGGTTACATCAAGTCGCTCCGCGCCCGCGGCAGCATCTCAGGCAATGAGCGTACCGCCTGGCTGGTCCGTGATCTCACCACCGGCACCACGCTCGCGAGCATCAACGAGAACTCGCCACGACAGGCCGCCAGCATGATCAAGCCCTTCCTGGCGCTGGCTTTTTTCCATCAGGTGAAGGCCGGGAAGCTTTCCTACGGCACCAGCAGCCGGCGTCACATGGAGCTCATGATCCAGAAGAGCAGCAACAGCTCCACGAACTGGGTCATGCAGCAAACCGGCGGTCCATCAGCGACGAAAGCCCTGCTTGCGCGTCATTACCCCGGCCTCTGTCAGAATCTTCGGCTTGTTGAATACATCCCCTCGAATGGTCGCGCCTATCGCAACCTCGGCTCTGCCAGTGACTACGCGAGTTTCCTCACAGCTGTTTGGAAAAAGCAGGTGCCTTATTCCGACGAAATCCTTCGCCTCATGTCGCTGCCCGGCCCCGACAGGCTCTACACCAAGGCCCGCTGCATTCCCTCCGGCACCCACGTCTATGACAAGACTGGCAGCACCGCGATGTGCTGCGGCGACATGGGCATCCTCGTCGCGCAGGGCACGAATGGCCGGAGCTATCCGTACATCGTGGTCGGTGTCATCGACAGCGTGGTTCGCGTCTCCTCTTACGGTTCCTGGATCGCCCGCCGCGCCGACGTCATTCGCGAAGTGTCGAACCTGACCTACCTGCATATGAAGAAGCGGTATCCGCTGAGGTGATGGTGCCGCCTACGCGATGATCTCTTTCACCACTTCACCAGATACGTCGGTGAGACGGAAGTCGCGGCCGGCGAAGGGATAGGTGAGGCGGGTGTGATCGATGCCGAGGAGGTGCAGCATCGTGGCATGCAGGTCATGCGTGCCGATGCGGCCTTCGGCAGCGGTGCCGCCGGTTTCATCAGTGCTGCCATAGCGCAGGCCGCCCTTCACGCCGCCGCCGGCCATCCACATGCTGTAGCCTTTGTTGTTGTGACGACGTCCGTCACCCGCGGCGCTCTGGCCTTCGGGGCTGCGGCCGAATTCTCCGCCCCAGACGACGAGCGTATCCTTGAGCATGTCGCGCTCTTTGAGATCGCTGAGCAGCGCGGCGATGGGCAGGTCGGTCGCGCCGCAGTTGGCGGTGAGCTTGGCCTTGAGGCTGTTGTGCTGATCCCATCCACCATGAGTGACCTGAATAAAGCGCACGCCGGCTTCGGCGAGGCGTCGCGCCATGAGGCACTGCGAGCCGAAGTTCTCTGTCTGCTTGTTGTCCAAACCGTACTTCGCCCTCGTGGCGGCGTCTTCCTTGTCAAGATCGAGCGTGGCAGGCACGGAGGTCTGCATGCGGTAGGCGAGCTCGTAGGACTCGATCACGCCTTCCAGTTCCGGATTCGACGGATAATCATACTTCATGCCGCGGTTGAGCGACTGGATGAGGTCGATCTGCTGGCGCTGCGACTGAGCGTTGAGGTAGTGGCTTCGAATGTTGGCGATGCCGCCCTCGGCGGTTTCGACGCGTGTTCCTTGGAAGCTCGCAGGCAGGAATGCGGAACCGTAATTCTGCGCGCCGCCGACGTTGCCGGTGGGATTGATGGTGACGAAGCCGGGCAGGTCCTGATTCTGCGTGCCGAGGCCATAGACGATCCACGAGCCCATGGACGGGCGCACGAAATTCACGCTGCCAGTGTGCAGCGCGATGGAGGCCTGCGGATGCGCTGCGTTCGAGGTGTACATGCCGTTGAGCAGGCAGAGGTCGTCGGCGTGTTTGGCGAGGTTCGGGAACAGGCTCGACATCATGATGCCGCTCTTGCCCCGTGGTTTGAATTCGAACTGCGGCGCGAGCAGGTTGCCCTTGGCATCACCACTCGCCTTTTTTCCAGCGTGCTTCGCGAGTTCGGGCTTCCAGTCAAAGGTGTCAAGATGGCTGGGGCCGCCCTGCATGAACATGAAGATCACGCGCTTCGCCTTCGGGGCGAAATGCGGTCCTGCCGGTGATGCGGCGGCACGCGCGGCCTGCTGGGAGCAAAGTCCGGCGAAGGCCATCCAGCCGAAGCCGGCGGAGGTCGTTTGCAGGAACTGCCGGCGGCTGGTCGGAACAAAGGTGTTGGAGCAGGTGGTCATGGCGTTGGGTTCGTTGAATTTGAAATCACATCACGTAGCGGAATTCGGCGCTGCCCATGAGGGCCTGCACAAAGGTGGTCCAGGTGTCCACCGGCTCGCCGCGTTTGCTGCCGGAGCTGACCTGAATCGTGCCGGCCAGATAATCGAGGGCGCGCTTTGTTTCATCCGACGTGGCATCGCGGCCAAACAGCAGGCGGTAGGCGTGCTGCACACGCGCTTCGTCATTCGCGAGCGGCAGCGCGGCGATGCGTTCGGAGGTTTTCCGCGCGAGATTCACGACGAATTCGTTGTTCAGGAAGAACAGCGCCTGTGGCGGCACCGTGGTGACATCGCGCTGGCCGATCACCTGGCTCGGCTCGGCGAAGTCGAATACGGTGAACATGCCCGGCAGTCGCGAGCGCAGCACGGGCAGATAGACGCTGCGGATCGGCGCGGTGAATGAGTCACCACTGCCTCCGCCCTTTTTGGCTTTGCCAATGTCCAGCTTCGGGTCCAGGCCCATCGGTGCGGTCGACGGGTGTTCCGTATTCAAAGTGCCGCTGACGGCCAGCATCGCATCACGGATGGATTCGACTTCGAGGCGGCGCAGGTTCATGCGCCAGAACAGGTTGTTGCTGGAATCGACTTCCATGTTGGCCGGAATCTCCTTGGAACTGATCCGGTAGGCGTGACTGAGCATGAGGCTGCGAATCATCGACTTCATCGACCAGCCGTTCGCTGTGAAGCTCGCGGCCAGATGGTCGAGCAGTTCGGGATGCGTCGGCGCCTCGCCAGTGGCGCCGAAGTTGTCCACGGTCGGCACGATGCCGCGGCCAAACAGATGCTGCCAGATGCGGTTCACCGCGACTCGTGCGGTGAGCGGATGTCGCGCGTCCGTGAGCCAGGCTGCCAGCTCCAGACGGCCGCTCGCGTCCTTCGGCAAAGACGGCTGCTTGTTCCATTCCAGCACTTGCAGGAACCCGCGCGGTACGACGTCGCCATGCTGGTCGGGTTCGCCGCGCACGCGCAGCTTGAGATCCTGCACCTCGCCTTCCTGCGCACCCATGGCGAGCTTATCGTCGGGCGACACCGTTGGCTCTTCAGCTTTTTTGCCCTTCTTCTTGGAACCAGATGAGCCATCGAGCTCGCGGAGTTTCCTGCCGACACTGGCAATCTGGCTGTCCAGCTCCTTGCGTTCCTTCTTTGACGCCGACGAACCCTTCTTTTGGAACTCGGTCTTCTGCTTCCGGAGTTCCGCGAGACGATGCTCCAGCCGTTCGCGATCCGCTTTGTCTGAAGTCGCTACTGAAGGGGTGACCTTCGTCTCGGTGACGCCCAGCTTCACGAGCTTCGATGGTGCGAAGTAGTCCTTTCCACCACCGCCGCGATTCTTCTGCCCGCTGAGCGTTTCCGTGCTGCCGAAGATGCCGGCGACGGCGTAGTAGTCGGTCTGCGAGATCGGATCGAATTTGTGATCGTGGCAGCGGGCGCAACCGGTCGTGAGGCCCATGAACGCGCGGCCCATCGTGTCGAGCTGGTCATCCACGCGGTCGAGGAAGAACTGCTCCGAGTCGCGCTCGTTGAGGTCCATTGAGCCCAGGGCGAGGAAGCCGGTGCCGAGCACCTGCGCGTCGCGCTGCGTCGCGTTCGAAGCCGTCATCAAATCACCCGCCAGCTGCTCGGTGAGGAATTGATTGAAGGGTTTGTCGGAGTTGAAGGATTCGATGACGTAGTCGCGGTAACGCCAGGCATAAGGAAAGGCGACGTTGCGCGTGCGGCCCACGGAGTCGGCATAGCGCACGACATCGAGCCAGTGCCGGCCCCAGCGCTCGCCGAACTGAGGCGACTTCAACAGACGATCCACCACGGTTGCAAAAGCGTCGTCATCGCTGGATGGATCTTGGATGAAGGCCTGCATTTCCTCGACCGTTGGTGGAAGTCCGGTCAGGTCATAAGTAGCTCGACGAATCAGCGTGGTGCGATCCGCATCCGGCGCGGGCTTCAACTTCGCCGCCTCGATCTTCGCGAGCACAAACTTGTCAGCATCCGTCTTCGCCCATGCCGTGTCCTTCACTGCCGGCGGCTGCGGCTTGGTCACCGGCTGAAACGCCCAGTGCTTGCGACCTTCCTCCAGCGTCCAGTTCGGTTTGGTCGATGCGGTTGCTGTCGTGCCTCCTTTGCGCGGGTCGGGCGCGCCGATGCGGATCCAGGTCTCGAGCGCTTCGATCTCGGTTTCCGCCAGACGATTCTTCGGCGGCATCTGCTCGTCCGGATCCGGATTGCGCACGCTTTTCATCAGCAGGCTCGCACCCGGATCACCCGGCTCGATCACATCGCCCGAGTCCCCGCCTTTGGCGATGCCATCGGCGCTGTCGAGCAGCAGGCCGCCCTTGACCTTCTCCGCCTTCTCCGAGTGGCATTCATAGCAGTGCTTCGCCAGCAGCGGCCGGATCTTCGACTCAAAGAAGGCCAGATTCTCCTTCGAAATGGCCTCCGCTCCCTGCGAAGCCGCGGGAAGAATCGCCACAGCCAGCAGAGTCGCGAAGCGATGAAAGTGAGAAACAGAAGAATGGGTCATGGCGGTCAGGTTGGCTTCCCAAACGCGTCAAACCCAGCGATCTAGCGGGAGTTTCCCGGCAGCGTATTGGCCCTCACTCCTGCCCCAGCGCGCCGAAATCGGTGACGGCTTTCCAGGTGGCGAAGCCGGTGTGGGTGATTTGTTTGAGGGGCTTGGCTAGCTTGGCGGTGAGGGTTTGTTTGCCGGACGTGAGCGTGATCGTCTGCGCGTCGGGATCGAAGGTGACGGAGAGTTCGATGACGGCGCTGGCGTCGCCGTCGAAGGCGATCTTCTCGCCTTTCTGCGCAGGTGTGGCTCCCTGGAAGATGACGAGGCGGCCCTGGATGAACTGCATGCCGCATTTGATGAGCTGTTCATCGTTGGTGCCGTCGCCGAGGACGAAGAAGCCGTTGCCATAGTAGGGCGGGTTCGGGAAGCCGGGCGTGCGCTGCATCTTGAAGGTCCACGTGGTCTTTGTGGTGACGGGCTTGCCGAATTCATAGAGCGCCTGCGACACGCTGTTTTCATCCGCGGCGAGGCGATAGCCGAGTTCGCATGAGACGGCCTTGCCGCCGGTGACCTTGGCGAAGCGGTAGGAGATGTCCTCGCCGGTGATCTGCGCACGCTTGGCGGGTGCCGCCTTGCCTTTGCCCTTCGCGTTGCCTTTGTTGCCAAAGTCGGTGATGCCGAGCTTTTCCTGGAACTCCTTGCGGTATTCGTTGTCGTCAGGCAGCAGCTCTTCAGGCAGGACTTCAATAGGTTCGCCGAGTTTGGATTCAAGTGCTTTGCCCTGCGCGCCGTAGCAAACGACGCAGCCGTCTTGCATGGCGAGATAGAGACGATTGTTCGAGGCGACGAGGCCGTCAAAGACGGGCATGGCGTCGATGGCATAACTGGCGAGCAGTTTGCCGTCTTTCGTGGCGGCGGCGGCCAGACGCACGCCGCGTTTGCCGGTGAACGCATCATCGGAGCGGAC
Organism: Prosthecobacter sp.; assembly: GCF_020439865.1. GTDB lineage: Bacteria > Verrucomicrobiota > Verrucomicrobiia > Verrucomicrobiales > Verrucomicrobiaceae > Prosthecobacter. Next base: position 1,757 of record NZ_JAGRPF010000130.1, on the reverse strand, counting down.
GGCGTCGCCATAGGGACCGGCGGCGAAGAGCGTGTCGCCTGCGAGCACCATGGCGCGGACGCTGAACGGAATTTCGTCGGACCATTTCACCGGCGTGGTGCGCAGCTTCGTCCAATCGGTCTTCAAATAGGTGCCTTCCTTGTGATCCTTCATCGCGGGCGCGAAATTGGGCTCCGCACCGGCGCGTTTTTCGGAGGCGCTGAGCACATACTTCTCTCCACGCGAGAACTGCGCGGAGTTTTGGCCGGCGTAGAAGTTGCGACCGAAGCCATACACGGCGTCATCGCCGACGACGAGGATGCGGCCTGCGGGCAGCTTGTTGCCGCTCTGCCACCAGCCGCCGTAGCCGCTCTTCGTGTCCTCGCCATAGACCCAGTAGGTGCGGTGCCACCAGTTGTCATCGAGGTAACCGGTGGGCGAGTAGAGATGCGGCGCGGGTTCGCGCTGCGAGAGGCTTTCCTTGTCAAAGGTGCGATGACGCATGAAGACCATGCCGTCCTGGCTGGAGAGGATGTCCGGCAAGGCGCCGTCCATTTCAAATGAGCCCGTCACCGGTGGTTCGGTGCCGGTTTCCATGTCATAGACACGTTCGTCGCCGAAGAACTCGCCGGTCTGCGCCTTGATCTTCACCATGCGGATGCCGCCATCGAGGAACGACGAACGGCCCGCCGCGGCATACACGATGCCGTTTTCCACCAGCACGCTGCCATGCACCGGCCACGCGGATTCGAGACGGCCGTAGGCGACGACGCGACGCTCATCCGGCGCGGCTCGGGTGCGCCAGCAGAGCGATCCATCGCTGGCAAGCAGCCGATACACGCAGCCGTCGGCGCTGCCAAAATAGACGAAGCCGCGGTCAATGGTCGGCGGTGAATCGACAGTGCCACCCGCGGTAAACTTCCACTTTGGCGCGCCGGTTTCCCCATCGAGCGCGATGACGGTGTTGCGATCTTTTTGTGCAACGACGGCGAGTCCTTCCGCGACGACGAGGCTCGTCAGTTCACCGCCGATCGGCGTCTTCCATGTTTGTTTGAGATCTGTGGTGATCGTCGTCTTGCTGTGACCGCTGCGCGTGACATCGTGACGATAGGTGGGCCAGCCTTGCGGATCGGCGACTGCCTCGACCTTCGTCAAATACGATGGCCCTTGCTCAATCGGATCCGCCTTGTCCTTCGCAGGCTTCATCGTCTCCGTGAGACCGGGCGACATCGCGGTGAAACCGTTGAGCTTGCCTTTAATGTAGCAGGCACAGGCGTGCGGCGTGGAGTAGAGCAGTCCGTTCGCCGGCAGGATGCCGTAGAGGCACGCGCCGCGAATCCAGTGGTTCTCGCTGTAGCTTTGGTCCGTGGGATTCACGTACTCGACGCCGGAGCGCGACAGCAGCACGAAGTCGCCGCTCGCCTTCGCTTTGTAGCAGCGATGATGGCCGATGCCCTTGAACGGCGGCAGGTCGAACTCCTTCTTCACCTCGCCCGTGATCAAGTCGCGCCCCATGAAGGTGCCGGCCGACTTGGCGGAGGCGATGTTCATCGACCACACGAGATCCTGCATGAGCATGACGCTTACCGGACTGCGGTAGTCATTGTCCACCCACGGCGCCTCCCACAGCTGCTTGCCATCCGCGAGCGAGACGGTCGTGAGCTTGCGGTTCCATGCGTAATACACCGCCTTGTCGTTGAGCACGACGGTGGGCGATTCCTCGGAGAAGCTGAAGAGCGGCTTCGTCGTCTGCGCGATCGGCGCGGACTTCCACTTCT
>NZ_JAGRPF010000129.1 GCF_020439865.1 Prosthecobacter sp. | reverse complement strand
GTGGGATCGGGAAAGTTGATGTCGTAGTTGAACTCGGAGGGGGCGGTGAGGACGAGCGCTTTCATGGGAGCGCGGATCATGCCGCGAGAGCGCCCGCTGGCAAGAAAGTTCGCCGTTACTCGTCGCCCGCCACCTTGCCGCGTCCCTGCTTGATGCCGGCGCGGTGGCGTTTTCCCGCCACGTAGCGACGTTTCAGGCCGCGCGGCCGGTCGCGGGTCTGGCGACGTTTCTTCTCGCGCTCGTTTTGGGCATCGAGCTTCACCTTTTGAAAAATGGCCTCAAGGCGGTCGCAAAGCTCGTGGCGGGCGATCAGGCGGTTCTGCGATTGCGAGCGCTCGCGCTGGCAGCGCACCTCGATGCCGCTCGGGATGTGCCGCAGTACTACGGTGGAGCTGGTTTTGTTGATCTTCTGGCCGCCGGCGCCAGAGCCGCGAATGAACGACTCCTCCAGATCCTCCTCGGTAATGCGGAGTTTCTGCATGCGGGTGCGCAGGGCGTTGTCTTCAGGCAGGTCGGCCATGCGCGGAGCATCGGGGCAGGGGAGCGCTGCCGCAACCGCCGCGTTTGCATCCGGCGCGCGGCCCGCTATGACTGCGCGATGGAAGAATACCACCGCCTGCTGCGCAAAGTGCTCGAACACGGAAGCTACCGTGAGGACCGCACGGGCACCGGCGCGTACTCCGTATTTGGCGAGCAAAGCCGCTACGACGTCAGCACCCTGTTTCCTCTCGTGACGACGAAGAAGCTGCACCTGCGCTCGATCATCCACGAACTGCTGTGGTTCCTGAAAGGTGACACGAACGTAAAGTATCTGCAGGAGAACAAGGTGACCATCTGGGACGAATGGGCGGACGAGAATGGCGATCTCGGCCCGGTTTATGGCGCGCAATGGCGCCGCTGGCAGGGCGCGCCCGGCGCGGAGCCGGTGGACCAGATTGCCCGCCTCATTCACGGCCTCAAAACGAATCCGTATTCGCGCCGTCACATCGTCAGCGCGTGGAATGTGCCGAACATCGAAAAGATGGCGCTCCCGCCCTGCCATTGCCTGTTTCAGTTCTTCGTCGATCAAGGGAAGCTCAGTTGCCAGCTCTATCAACGCAGCGCCGATCTCTTCCTCGGCGTGCCGTTCAACATCGCCAGCTATGCGCTGCTCACCATGATGGTCGCGCAGGTCTGCGACCTTCAGCCCGGCGAATTCGTCCACACCTTCGGCGATCTGCATCTCTACGCGAACCACCTCGAGCAGGCGAAACTCCAGCTCACCCGCGAGCCGCGCCCTTGGCCGGTGATGAAAATCAATCCCGCCATCAAAGACATCGACGGCTTCCGCTTCGAGGACTTCACTCTCGAAGGCTACGACCCGCATCCGGCGATCAAGGCCGAGATCGCGGTGTGATGGGAGGGCAAATCTCCGTTTTTGCCCATTTCAAGACGGCAACGCCGGAGCATTGCCCTCCATGATCAACGTCCGGTCTCAATCATCCGCGCAAATTCGGCGAAGAAGTACTTCGCGTCATGCGGGCCGGGGGCGGCTTCGGGATGGTATTGAACGCTGAGCACGGGGGCTTCGCGGTGCCGCATGCCTTCGACGGTCCCGTCGTTGAGGTTGATGTGCGTGACTTCGACATTGCTGGGCAGTGACGAGGGATCGATGGCGAACCCGTGGTTCTGGCTGGTGATGGACACCTTTCCGTTGCGCAGGTCCTTGACGGGCTGGTTGCCACCACGATGACCGAACTTGAGCTTGAAGGTCTTGCCGCCGTAGGCGTGGCCGAGAATCTGATGTCCAAGGCAGATGGCGAAGATGGGCTTCTTGCCGATGAGCTGCTTCACCTCCTGATGGATGTAATCGAGCGCCGCCGGATCGCCGGGGCCATTGGAGAGAAAGATGCCGTCAGGATTCTTGTCGAGCACCCCCTTGGCGCTGGTAGACGCAGGAACGACGTCGACGCGGAAGCCTTGCTGCCGCAGACGGCGCAGAATGTTGCGTTTCACTCCGAAGTCGTAGGCTACGATGTGGTGCTTCGCCTCAGGAAGAGGATGGCGCACGACGCCGTCAGCGCCGGGCTCGCGATTTTGGGATGGGCTCGGAATGTCCCAGTCGCCACTTTCGGTGCCTTCGGGATCCCAGAGGTAGGGGGCCTTCGTGCTGACTTCCTTGACGTAGTCGCTGCCTTCCATCGTCGGACTGGCGGAGGCGAGTTTCACGGCCTCCTCGGCGTTCGCGGTGGTGGTGATGACAGCACGCATCGCGCCACGGGTGCGCAGGTGGGTGGTCAGGGCACGGGTGTCGATTCCCTGAATGCCGGGGATATTCCATTCCTTGAGGTAGGCGTCGAGGCTCTGGGTGCTGCGCCAGTTGCTGGGCACGTCGCAGAGTTCTTCGATGACGAATCCGCGCACATGCGGCTGGTCGCTCTCCGTGTCGAGCGGGTTCACCCCGTAGTTCCCGATCATCGGATACGTCATGGTCACGATCTGACCGCGGTAGGAGGGATCGGTGAGAACCTCCTGATAACCGCTCATGGAGGTGTTAAAGCAGATTTCGCCGGTGTGGGTGGCTTCGGCGCCGAACGCCGTGCCTTCAAACACCCGGCCGTCTTCGAGGGCGAGGAGGGCTTTCTTCATCAAGTTGCGGCGCTGGTCATAGCCAGAAGCGCGGAGGGTGCAAGGAATGATCTCGACGCGATTCCGAGCCTCATTTTTCCTCCACGATTTCCAGGCGCGGAAACAGGGGCATCGGTGCGCCGAGCTGGTGGCCGCTTTGCAGCAGTCCCCACTTCAAATCTTGGACCAGGAAGCCTTCCGGCAGCTCCCAGCTGATCTGTGAGCGGGCTGCGGCCATCGCGGCCGGCATGATGGGATTGAGCAGCACGGAAACATGCGTGAGGGCCTCCGCGAGGTGGTAGAGCACGCTGTCGAGGCGGGCGGCCTGCGCGGGATCTTTGGCGAGCGAGAACGGTTTCGTGCTGTCCACGAAGGCATTCGCATGCGTGACGATTTTCCACGCGGCGGCGATGCCTTCGTGGATGTCCCAGCCGTTCATCTTCTCGATGTAGAGTGGTGTGGCGTCGGTGACGGTCTGGCGAAGCGCCTGGTTGATCTCGTCGTCGTAGTCGCCGGGCGTGAGCACGCCGTTGCGATACTTCTGCGCCATGTTGATCGAGCGATTGAGCAAGTTGCCCAGGCCACCGGCGAGTTCCTTGTTGTAGCTCATGATGATGCGCTCGTCGCTGAAATCGGCGTCGTATCCGGTGGCGATGTCGCGCATGAGGTAATAGCGCAGGCCGTCGGGGGTGAAGGTGCCGGAGAGCACGTTCGGATCAATGACGTTGCCGAGGCTCTTGCTCATCTTTGCGCCCTTCACATTCCACCAGCCGTGGACGATGAGTTTCGGGATCTGATCGTCGGGAAAACCGAGCGCATGAAGCATGATCGGCCAGTAAACGGCATGTGCGGGCACGAGGATGTCCTTGCCGATGACTTCGGCATCCGCGGGCCAGATTTTTTCAAATTGAGGCAGGCCTTCGTTGCCGACCTCGTCCGCCATGTAACCGGCGAAACTGATGTAGTTCGTCAGCGCGTCGAACCAGACGTAGTTGACGAACTTTTCGTCGAAGGGCAGGGGAATGCCCCAGCTCAGGCGTTCGAGCGGACGTGAAATGCACAGGTCCTGCGCATTGCCTTCGAGTGAATTGAGCACATCGTTCGCGCGATGTGGCGGATAGATGAAATCGGGATTGCCGCGGATGTAATTCTTCAGCCACTCGACGTGGTCGCTGAGGCGGAAGTACCAGTTCTCCTCCTGCAACTCCACGACCTCGCCCCACTCTTCGCCGAACTGGCCGTCTGGGCCGCGCTCCTTGTCAGTTAGGAACTGCTCCTGGCGCACGGAGTAGAAGCCCGCGTAGCTCTTTTTGTAGAGCTGGCCGCAGTCGTGAAGCTTTTGCAGCATCGCCTGGACGACGCGCTTGTGCTTGATGTCCGTCGTCGCGGCCCAGCCGTCGAAGCGCACGTTCAGCTTCTCCCAGAGCGCGGTGAAATGCTGCGTAATGCCATCGACAAACTCCTGTGGCGTCTGTCCGGCCTTTTCCGCACTCTTCTGCACTTTCTGGCCGTGCTGATCCACCCCGGTGAGAAAATAAACCTCGCGTCCGTTCAGCCGCTGAAACCGTGCCATCACGTCCGCCAGCACCTTTTCATAAGCGTGTCCGATGTGCGGAGGCGCGTTGGTGTAATCGATGGCGGTGGTGATGTAGTAGGGCTTCACGGTGATAATGGGGCGCGAATCATGTCGCGGATTGGCGCAGGGGCAAGGTGAAGGAATGGAACAAAAAATGGGGGCCACTGGCCCCCATTCGTGGATTTGATGAATTCGAGGGAAACGTGGGTCACTCCGGCAGCATCGTCAGATACTGCTCGGTCATCTGCTTCACTTTCGTGCGCATGGGCTCGAGCTGTGGCTGGAGCTTGGCGAGTTCGGCGGTGGCCTCGGCAATGATCTTGTCCTTCTCGGGAATTTCCTTCGTGGCGGCGGCGATGCTCGCTTCGGCATCGGATTTCTTCTTCTTCGCGCCTTCGAAGTCGGTGTTCGCCTTGGCGACTTCAGCCTTCTTGGCATCGAGAACCTTTTGTTCGGCGTCCAGTTTGCCGTGAGCTGCGGCGTAGGCCTGCTCAAGCGGCGGAAGGGCGGTTTTGGCGGCGGCGATTGCGGCATTCAACGGCGCGATTTTGGCTGCATAATCCTTTTCGATGGCGGCTGGTGCGGCCTGCTTGTCAGCGAGGGCCTTACTTTGGGCTTCGATTTCTTTGGCGATGCTGTCACGTTGGCCACGCAGAGGGGCGGCGACCTTGTCAGCTGCGGCGAATTCGTTTTTCGCGGCAGCCTGCTGCTGTTCCGTCTGCTTGGCGGTGGCTGTCGTCTTGGCCACCAAGGCGGTTGCGGCGCCGGCGGCACTCTTGGCAGCCTCAAAGGCCTGTACAGCGGAATTTTTGGCAGCCCGCTTGGCGTCGAGGTCCTTTTGAGCATTCGCCTGAGCCGTGGTGGCATCGGCGACCGCCTTGTCCGCTGCTGCGACTTTGGCAACAAGGGCGGCGTCACCGGCTTTGGCTTCGAGTTCTTTTTTCGCGGCGGCTGCGGCTGCTTGGGCAGGTGCGATTTTTGCCTTCGTGTCGTTGAGGGCTTTCTCCGCGGCTTGAACGGCGGTGTTGGCGGGAGTCACGGCGGCTTCAGCCTTCTTCAAAGCGGCGGTTTTGGCACCGGCATCTGCGGTGGCATCAGCAACCGCCTTCTTGGCGGCGGCGAGTGCGGTGTCTTTTGCTGCCAGCGCATCCTGCTTGGCCTTGGCTGCTTTTTCAGGTGCGGCGAGCTTGGCGTTGACTTCGGCGATGCTCTTTTTCCTGGCGTCGATCACCTTGGCAATGTCTTCCGCTGCCTTTTTGGCGGCGGCAATGGCGTCATCCTTGGCCCTGGCTGCTGCGGCGATTTCCGCTTCCTTGGTGGCGATGATTTTCTTCTGCTCATCGACCTTGGCCTTGGCGGCGGCATCGGCGTCGCGAGTTGGCTTGGTGGAGGTTTCGAGCGCAGCGGCCTCGCCTTGAAGTTTCTTCAAAGCAGCCTCGAGCCCGGGCTGCGCGGCGGTGGATTCAGCGATGGCTTTCTTGCTGTCTTCAATGCGCTTGGCGGCGGCAACTTTGGCGGCTTCCGCATCTTTTTTGGCTTCGGTGAAGTCGCTGAAATCAGTCTCGAGCTTGGCGAGTTTCTCTTTTTCGGCGAGCACGCCGGTGTTGAACTGTGCCGCCTTGAGTTCAGTAGGGACCTTTTGAAGGACACCGATCTCGTCGTTGGCGGATTTGGCGGCGAATTGAGCAGCTGCGAGGTTGTTCTTGCCGGTGGCGACATTGCTCTCGGCGCTCTTGATGCGATCCGGACCGGCTTTGACGAGCGCTGGCAGTTTCGGGAGCTCGGCCTTCTTCGCGGCGATGCTTGCGGTGGCCGCTTTGATCTTGGCGTCGGTTTCGGCGATTAGCTTGTCAAGGTCAGCGACCGGCGCAGGCGCGGCACCGAGTGCAGCTTTCGCTTTGGCGATCGCGTCCGCGAGCTGGGCGGCCTTGGCCTTGCTGGGGGCGATTTTTTGCTGGGCTGCTTTTGCGGCGGCGAGTTTGCCTTCGAGATCCTTGACCTTGGCGGTGAGGGCTGCGTCGCCAGCTTTGGCTGCGAGTTCTTTCTTGGCACCTTCGAGCGCGGCAGTGGCATCGGCGACGGCTTTGTCTGCGGCGGGAAGCTTGGCGGCTTCTGCGGCGACCGGCGCGAGTTCTTTTTCCTGCACGGCGATCTTGGCAGATTTTTCGCCAAAGGCTTTGATCGCAGCGTTGCGGGCGGCCTTGTCCTGATCGGCTTTGGTGCGGGCGGCTTTGAGGGCGGCCAGCGCTTTTTCCTCATTGGCGATTTCGCCCGGGTAGGCCTTGCTGCGGCGGTCGTTCTCGGCGACTTCGGCGCGCACTTTGGCGAGTGCCTCTTCACGCCCCTTGGTATCGGCCTCTGCCTTTTTGACGGCTTCCTGCAGCGAAGGCAGTTTCCCGGTGAGTTCGGCCATGCGCTGTTCGGCCTGGACGATGCGTTGGGCGATTTGGGACGGGTTGCTGGTGAGCTGGCCTGATTCGACAAGCTGCGGAGCGCCGAGCTGCCACATCTTGATCTCACCGCGCCAGTTGGCCGAGATGGCGGATTTAGAGTCGAACAGGGCGATGACCTTGGTCACGAGATCACCCTGGCTAGGCGCCTCGGCAAGCTTGTTGCCGTTAACGTCCCAGACTCGGACGAGGCCGTCGTTACCGGAGGACACGATTTTGCCATCAGGTGTGAAGGAGACCGACTGCACACCGCCGCCGTGCGCTGCCCAGTTTTTAACCTGCTTGCCTTCATTCATCTCCCACGTGGTGATCGTGCCGTCCATCGAGCAGGAGGCGAGGATGTTTGAGTCAGCGCGCCAGGCAAGATCGACACAGGAACCCTTGTGCTGGCCGAGGATGTAGAACTCGCCGCCGTTGGCAGCCTCCCAGACATTGACGTTGCCGTTGCGGTCGGTGGTGGCGAGCAGGACACCATCCGGGCTGAACGCGGTGCTCATGACCCATTCGGTGTGCTTGCTGATCGTATACAGCTCTTCGCTTGTGGCAGTGTCATACACTTTGACCTTCTTCGACGGGCTGCCGATGACGATCATCTTGTGATCCGGACTGATGTCGGCGGACATGACCTGATCGAACTCCTTGCCGACTTCGGTGATGCGCCGGCCGGTCTTCACATCCCATACGATCGCGTGGCCATTTTTTCCGGCACGACCGCCGCCCATGATAAGCAGGGAGCCGTTGCGGCTGAAGCGCAGGCTGCGGGCGTAACCTTCCTCGTAGGGGAAGATGCCTACGAGCTGCTTGGTGTCAGTGTCATAAAGCAGGATCTGCTTCGGTGCTGCGAGCGCCATCAGTGACGTCCAAGGGCTGGCGGCCATGGCCGTGATGGCCGTTGTATGCTGAGTGACGATGACGGGTTCGAGCAGCACGTGCTCGGGCTTCGCGATCGGACCGTCAGGCTTGCCGCCGGTGACCGCGACGGCCATGTCGACCTTGGGTTTGTCCGACTTTTTGGCAATGGATGACTTGGTGTCGAGGATGCCGCCCTTGATCCATGCGGCGAGGAGATCAAGATCCTTGGTGCTGAGAGGAGCGCCTTCGGGCGGCATGAAGGGTTCTTCCTTCTTCGCGCAAGTCGTCCAAAGCCGGCTGCTGTCCGCGTTTCCTGCATCGACCACCGCACCACCGCCGCCGCCGTTCATGAGCGCGCCGAAACTGGTCAGGTCGAGGTCGCCCTTTTTCTTGTCGGGGTTATGGCAGGAAAAGCATTTGTTCTCCAGCAGCGGGCGAATGTGGTCTTGATAGGTGATCTTTTCGCCAGCGTCCTGGGCATGAAGGGACACTGCGGCGAGAGCCGCGCAGGTCAGCGAGAGGGTGGTTTTAGACTGCATAGGGGGATAATGCGGGACTACGCCGGATGTGGGCGCAGACTTTCGAGGGAGTGATGGAGGTCAAAGAATGGTCAGGAACGCCAAGATATGGTCAAAGGGTGCCTCGACCCATGACTCATTGACGCAAAACCAGTCTGACGGCAAAAAAGCGGTTACTTGCCCACCTTGTAGATCGCACCGTTCCAGTCGAGCACGAGGAGTTCGCCTGCGGCGTTGGCGCAGAAGGCGGTGGGCTTGACGAGAACGGTGGGTTTCTTCTTCGGGTTGTCAGCCGGCGTCTGCGGGCTGGTGTAGAGGAGGTCGTTGGAGAGTTTTTTGCCGCTGTCGTCGGTCTTGAGCGCCCAGATTTTGCCGATCACGAAGTCGCCGTAAACATACGCGCCTTGGAGTTCGGGCAGCGATTTGCCAGTGTAAACGATGCCACCGGTGATGCTGAGGCCCTCGGCGTGATTGTAGGAATGAATCGGCTCGATGAACTTCGCATCGGCAGGGGGCGTGTCGGTGTTGAGAGGGAAGGGGGCCGGGCCTTCGCGGAACTGCCAGCCGTAGTTGCCGCCGTTGGTGATCCAGTTGATCTCTTCCCAGATGTCCTGGCCGACGTCGGCGCACCAGAGGTGGCCTTTGGCGTCAAAGCTCAGGCCCCAGGGATTGCGGATGCCATTGGCGTAGATCTGTGGGAGGGCGTTCACACCGCTCGCATACGGATTGTCGGCAGGAATGCCGTAGGCGTTGTGATACTCGCGGCCGTTGACATCGATGCGGAGGATTTTGCCATAGAGCGTGGCGTTGAGCTGGGACATCTTGAGTTCGCCGTTGCGCTTCGAGTTGTCGCCGACGCCGATGTAGAGATAGCCATCAGGGCCGAAGACAATGTTGCCCCCGTGGTGGTTCCAGTTCACCAACGGAACTTCGATCAGGGTACGCTCGGTTTTCTCGTCGGCCTTGTCGCCATTGGCCTTCATCTCGGAGACGACAAGGCGCTTCGGCATCTGCATCGTGTAGCAGAGGTAGAAGAGACCGTTGTCCTTGAACTTCGGATGGAAGGCGAGGCCGTTGAGCCCTTCTTCAAACAGACCGTCCTTCGCTTCCATGCCGCGTGGGGAGAGATCGAGGAAGGTTTTGGCCTCAGTGCCCTGTTCGTCTTTCGGCAGGATGAGGATCTGCCCGCGCTGAAGCGCGAGAAACTCGCGACCACTGCCGTCGTCGGGAATCACCACGGCGATAGGCCGCTCGGTGGTGATTTTTTCATAAACACGGGTCAGCTTGTGGGTGTCTGCCGCGAAGGCGGCGGTGGCGATGAGGGCGAGGCAAAGGAGCGGGCGCATAATGAGAGTGAGGTAGAAAGCGTAAGCCGGACGACTCTTGCAGGGCAATGCAGAAATGTGGTTTTCCGAGGCGAATGAATCGCGGCGGATTTGACCGGTTGCTGTTTGCCTCTACTCTGCGCTCCCCCATCACCGTCCATGAGCAACGCCACCGCCATCACTCCCACCCGCGAAAAAGATTTCCCCGAATGGTACCAGCAGGTCGTTCGTGCCGCCGACATGGCGGAAAACTCCGAAGTGCGCGGCTGCATGGTGATCAAGCCCTGGGGCTACGGCCTCTGGGAAAACATCCAGCGCCAGCTCGATGCGAAGTTCAAGGAGACCGGCCATGTGAACGCCTACTTTCCGCTGCTGATCCCGCTGAGCTACCTCGAAAAGGAGGCGCAGCACGCGGAAGGTTTTGCCACCGAGTGTGCCGTGGTCACGCATCACCGTCTCGAAGCTCAAAAGCAGGAAGACGGCACCACGAAGATGATCCCCACCGGCGAACTGGCAGAGCCGTTTGTGATTCGTCCGACTTCGGAGACGATCATCGGAGCCGCCTTTGCCCGCTGGGTGGAGAGCTATCGTGATCTGCCGCTGCTGATCAACCAGTGGTGCAACGTGATGCGCTGGGAGATGCGTCCGCGTCTGTTCCTGCGCACTGCCGAGTTCCTCTGGCAGGAAGGACACACCGCGCACGAAACCGAGGAGGAGGCCATCACGGAAACTCGCACGATGCACAAAGTGTATGAGGAGTTCCTCCGTGATCATCTGGCCATTCCCGTGATTCCCGGAGAGAAGACCGAACGCGAGCGCTTTCCGGGTGCGGTGCAGACCTTCACGGTCGAGGCGATGGTGCAGGACAAGAAAGCCATTCAGGCCGGCACGTCTCATTACCTCGGCCAGAACTTTTCGAAGGCGGCGAACATCCAGTTCCTTGGACGGGACAACACGCGCCAGTTCGCGTACACCACGAGCTGGGGCGTCAGCACGCGCATGATCGGCACGCTGATCATGGCGCACGGGGACGATGACGGCGTCATCATTCCGCCACGTGTGGCTCCGAATCAGATCGTCATTCTGCCCGTCACGCCGAAGCCCGAGACGCGGGATGAGGTCATTGCCGCCTGCGAGGCGCTGGCAAAAACGCTGCGTGCGCAGACTTATGCGGGCGAGCCGCTTCGTGTGCATGTGGACAAGCGTGATCTTCAGGGCGGTGCGAAAAACTGGGAGTGGATCAAGAAAGGCGTGCCGATGCGGCTTGAAATGGGACCGCGTGACATCACCAGCCGCAGCGTGGCGGTTTGCCGCCGTGACCAGGGCCCGAAGGCGAAGGAATTTGTGCCGAAGGAAGACCTCATCCGGTCCGTGGTCGAGCGTTTGGAGGAGATCCAGGACGCGTTGCTCGCCCGTGCCACGGCGTTGCGCGACTCGAACATGAAGAAGCTTGAAACCATGGATGAGTTCAAAGCCTTCTTTGCCGAGAACTCGGAAGGCGGTTTCGCCCTCATGCACTGGGCTGGCAGCAGCGATGATGAGGAGACTCTCAGCAAGGAGCTTAAAGTCACCATCCGCTGCATTCCGCTGGGGGACCAGTATGCCGAGGAGGGCAAGTGCTTCCTCACCGGCAAACCGAGCTCACGTCGAGTGGTGTTCGCGCGCAGCTATTGATTCCGCTTCAGCGCAGAATTTCGCCCTTCGTCACATCGCCGGGCACGTCCAGCAGCATGATCTGATTGATCGTCTTGAACTGGGTGTGGTCGGCGACCTCCCAGACGACTTTCTTGTCTCGGGTGACTTCGATCACCTGCGGCTGTTCGCCGAGGTGACCGTGGCCGAGATAGACACAGAAGATGGTGTTGCCGTTGGGCAGGCGCTGGCAGCCGGCCATGAGACGCAGCGTGTTTCCGGGCAGGTCGTTCTCGTTGAGCTCCCACACGCTTTTGGCTTCGGCGTCGAACTCGATGACCTTGTGTCCATCGCCGCAGGTGACGAGCAGATGGCCGTCCGGCAGTGGCACGACTTCATGCGGATCGCCGGGCACTTTGATTTCGCGCAGCACTTTGCCGTCGCCATCGAGTTCGACGATTTTCCCTTCGCCCTTGAAGCAGACGAGGTAGTGACCATTGGCGAGCTTGCGGGTGCCGCGGAACTGGTTGTGCAGCTTGATCTCTGGCGCGGCGGTCAATTTGATCTCCTTGGCGATCTTTCCGGTGCGATCGACCTCGATGATCCGGCTGGTGCCGCACTCGACGATCATCACATTGCCATCCGGCAGCGGCTGGCATGCATGAACCTCGACTTTGACATCCATCGGGGCCTTGTATTCCCAGACAATCTTCTTGTCCGGGGTCACCTCCAGAGCGCCGCTGACAAAACAGAAGAGGTAGTTTCCGTTCGGCAGTTTCCAGCAGTCCTGCGGGCTTTTGCAGTCCCACTGCCACTCAATTTTGCCCTCGGCAGAGACGACGCAGACTTTTCCCCCACCGTAATCGCAGCATAGGAACGGATGTGCTGCGTTGGCGGACAGTGTGAATGCAAGCAGAAGGGCAAAGAGACGGGTCATGTCGATGTGCGGTGGAATGGGTCCGACATCAACGCAAGCGGCATCGCGTTTGCTTCAAGTCATTGTTCCCGACGGCGTGCGCCGTGGTTCAACGGATGAAGTAGCTCAGATTCTCCAGCTCCACCGCCAGATCGACGCTGTTCACGACGACATGCTCCGGCACGTCGAGCACGGTGGGCGAAAAGTTCAGGATGGCCTGGATGCCGTCGCGCACCATGTCATTGACCACGGTCTGGGCGCTGTTGGCCGGCACAGAGAGGATGGCCATCTTCACATGATTACGGCGGATGAACTCCGCCATGTCGGTCATGGCAAGCACAGGCACGCTGACCTGCGGGATCTTCCGCGGCGCCAGATCGAAGGCTGCAGCGACTTCAAAGCCTTCCTTGCGGAATCCGCCGTAGCGCAGGAGCGCCGAACCTAGGTTCCCGACTCCGACTAGAATGACCGGCTGCAGTTTGTTTTGGCCTAGAACCTCACCGATCGTGCCGCTCAGGGCGTCCACATTGTATCCCAGACCGCGGGTGCCCAGCTGTCCGAAATAGGCCAGATCTTTGCGCAATTGGGTGGATTTCACCCCGGCGGCCTTCGCCAGAGCGGCAGAGGACACGGTGTCCACCTGGTTCTCGCGCAGACGCTGCAGGCAGCGCTGGTAGATCGAGAGGCGGTAGATCGACTTGCGTGGAATGTCTATTTTGGCTGGCATTGGTTGGAGCATGTGAAATTTCACCCGGATAGAGTGGATGTCAATTGTGCCAACCCTTTAGCCCTTTCACCTTTGCGGCCCTGTCGGGGGCTTGGGAGCCTGTTTTGCCGGGTCTGGATCGGGAATGCGCATATCCGGAGCGATGTGGAGGTTCTTCTCCAGCAGCTTCAGAAACTCGATCAGGCCAGGCGTGGCTTTGTTCTCGTCATAGAGACGTTTCAGAATGGCGTAGCCCTTCTTCCATGACTCAGGATCGTTAGATTGAGCGTAGGCATAGGCGGCGAAGCGTTCGGTGAAATTGAGACCGCCATGTTTAAATGACTGAAGGTAGGCGTCTCCTGACGCCTTGTAATCCTTGCTGCGGTTCCAGTGCAGGTCTCCCAGCTTTTGCCAGAGGCGCGGGTTGTCAGGCATGAGCCGAAGCCCTTCTTTCAGTATGTCGTTGCCGCGCTGTACATAGTCGTGGAAAAGCTTTCCGCGCAGCGCGGGTTTCAACTCCTCGTTGTACAAGTAATAAGAGGCCGCATTGTAGGCCATGTGCCAGGAGGCCTCCTCCCAGTAGCGGGCGACTCTTGGCTGGAGCTGTGTCACAAACCCATAGTATTTGTCCACTTCTGCCCAGTTCACCCGTGTGAATTCCACATGGGCGCGCAGCTGAAAAATGGTGGCGATCAACCCGCGTAATCCGCCGAATGTGGCTGCAAGACCCATCTGTCCCATGTTCCCTTCCACGCCCATGTGCAGCGGTTCATCCACCAGGCGCATCGCGCGTAGATCATGCGTCACGTGCTGCTCCAGCGGCAGTTTGAGCCCACCAAAGATCAGCATCACGGCGGCGGCCTGGAGTTTTCGCTTCATAGCTCCTTCTCCACAAATACCAGATGGGTGATGAACAGATAAACCGTCATGTAGAGCGCCGCGATGCCGGTCATGTCATACACGGCCGCCCAAGGCACGATTTCGCCGTTGGCCACGCTGTCCACGATGTCAAACTGGGCGAGGTCGGGGCAGATGGCGGCCAGCACCAGTGTGGCGATTCGTTTCGTTGTGCTCCCCAGATGCGGCTGAAACACGAATTCGCGGATCAGCGCTTCTCCGTGGCCGATGATCGTGACGCAAAAGGTGATCACTATGGTGAACAGCGTCGAGCTCGCGAGACAGGAGAGCAGCAGGGCAACGGTGGTCACGACAGAGGCCTTCAAAAAGATGGCCCACACCGCCCAGTGCAGATTCCACGTGAGGCCCTGCCGGGCCACGATCTCGCGAACCTGTGCGATGGCTTCAGGAGTGTCCTGCTTGGTTTGATGCAGCTGGAACAGATAGGCGTCATAAAGTCCTGACTGCTGTGTCCAAAGAATGAGGCTCAGCACTGCATCAATGATGACCAGGCCGGAGGCGATAAGCATCAGCACGCCAAGCAGCTTGCCCAGTACGTAGTCAAAGCGTGGCACCGGCTTGGAAAGGATGGTGTAGAGCGTGCGGTCTTCCAGATCCTTCGGCAGCAGCAGGGCCGTGGCGACGATGCCAAACACGATGCTGAAAATCTGCAGGACTCCCAAGGACATGCTCTTGAAGCTGCTAAGCTGCTGCTCGGGGTTGACCACCGAGGAGCCTCCAACCCCTATCAATGCCACCAATGCGCAGAAGACCAGCAGGAACGGCAGGATCTTCATTCGCATCAGCTGTGTCATCGTCGCATAGGCCAGGGTCCATACGCGTCTGGGAGAGAAGCGCACCGGGGCCGCGGAGGCGGCGGCAGAGCTGGGGGAGTCTTGGGTCATGGCTTTTTCGCTTCGTTGGTCGCTTCAATGAACAGCCGCTCCAAAGTCGTGCGTGGATGACCGCTGCGCAGCAGGCGCGTGTCTCCGCCTTCGGACTTCACCAGTTCATGGATCTTCGCCAGCAGGGCGGGGGAGGCGTTCTCCAGCACCATCTCGGTTTGATTCTCTACGGCGATCAGGTCCTCCAGCCGTCCTTCACGCACCATGCGACCGCGCGCCATGATGCCCACGCGGTCACAGACCTCCTGCATCTGCTCCAGAAGGTGCGAGGTCACCAGCACCGTTATGCCGCGCGAGCGGAACTCGATGATCAGGTCACGGATGATGCGCGAGCCTGATGGGTCCACTCCTGCCGTGGGCTCATCCAAAACGAGCAGCCGGGGCTCGTGAATCAATGCCTGCGCGAGTCCGAGCCGCTGCAGCATGCCTTTGGAATAACCGCCCACCCGCCGTGCCGCGGCGTCTTCAAGGCCGGTCAGCGCCAGCATCTCCGAGGCGCGTGATTTCAGCTTCTCGCCGCGCATGCCGCACAGGCTGCCATAGAAGTGCAGCGTCTCGCGTCCGGTCAGGTGCTTGTAGAAATACGGGTTCTCCGGCAGAAACCCCACGCTGTGACGGCTGGCTACCTCCGTGCTCGGCACGCCGAAGATGCTGGTGTCGCCTTCCGTCGGCTTCAGCAGGCCCAGAATGACCTTCATCGTGGTCGATTTGCCGGAGCCGTTGGGGCCGATGAGCCCGTACACCTCGCCAGCCTTCACTTCGATGGACAAATCATGCACCGCGCGAAACGCTCCTTTGCCAAGGCCGCCTTTGAAGACCTTGGTCAGATGGTTGACGGAGACTGCGGGCGTGTCGGACATGGCGGAATAATCAATGTGCGATGTTGAATCCGCGCAAGCCTGGCTGTGCGGCGACAGCCTTGACCTCGCGTTCCTTGATGTGTGATCCCAGGCTGCTCTGCTGAATGTCCTCGAGAAAAGCTTCGAGCTCGTCGGCTTCAAACGATTGCGCCATCATCTCCACGCGGCCGTCAGGCAGATTTTTGACCCAGCCGGTTACATCAAAGCCCGAGGCGATGCGCTTCGTGCTGTATCGAAATCCCACGCCTTGGACGTGGCCGGTATAAAAAACATGTTTGGCTGTCATTACTTCATCAAAAGTTTCAAGGCGGTCCTGACTTCTTCATTGGCCGCTTCGATCAACACCACGCCGGCGTCGCCTCGATTGCGCAGCAGGCTCACGAAACGGCCCTGCGCGGTGAATTCGGCTTCCCCCTTAGTCTGGTAGCGTTGCTTCAATGCATTCAGCATCGCCTTGAAAAAGGCATCGGCGGAGGACTTGTCCATGAAGAGCGCCTGCCATGCGGCATGGTCGCTTTTGGCTCCGCCGTCCGCCGCCCACGCCAGCAGGCGGTCCGCAACAAGGCCACGCGCGCCGAGTGCCGCGTCTTCATCTTCGTTGTAAGTGCGTAGCGCGGTCACGCAGGCGAATTTGCCGAGACGGTCGTCGAGAAACGGCAGCACGCCGCTGAGCTTCACGTCATCGAGCTGGATCTCGACCGGCGCAGGCCGCTCAGGATCGAGATACACCTCGGGTTCAATCACCTCCGCCGTGCTGATCGGTGGTCGGCTGTAGGCGGCGTTGAGTTGCTCGAAATTTCCCGCGCTGTGCAACGTCTGCGCGAAATCAAACCCGCGGCTGAAGGGAAACAGCGCCAGCTCACGCAGAAACGCGGGCATCGGCACCTGATTGAGCGGATGATCCGGATCTTCAGATGGCAGATCCTCCTTAGGCGCCGAGGCGGGGTTTTGCAGCGAGTGCAGAAAGCGCGTGAGCGCCGCATCACCGGAGATCAACGAATCACGCGCGATTCGCATGTCAGTCGTCATCGGTCCATGCTGCGGCTGATACAAGATGCCGCCGTACTCGCGCAGCAACTGGCCGAAGGCGATGCCCAGCGGTTCGTTGTCTGTCACTGAAGGGCCGGTTGCCGTGGAGGGATCGACGGTGAACATCGTCTCCGATTCCTCGTCGTACCAGCCGCCGAGCTGGCGTGCCAGCAGTGCCGCGCGGAGCGGCAGCGGATCGATTGCCTCAGGGATCCAGCCGAGGGCCGCAAGTCCGCGGGCGAGTTTTTTCCCCTCGTCGTTCGGCTGCTGACGTTTCAGCCACGCGAGGATGGCCATCTCCACCTCCTCCTGGCTTACCGAAGTCGTCACCAAAGGCAGTGCGTGAAGCTTGCGCATCTTCATCATCTCAAGCCCCATGCCCACAAAATCCGGGGCCACGCCATCGTCCGGCAGGACCACAGGCGGAGCGTTCTTCATCCCGATCGATCCGAGCTTTTGCAGCAACTCCGCATTCTCGTCCTTCAGCACATCATTCTGCCCCTGAAGATACTCGATCTGTCCCTGCAGGAGCACGATCTGCTTCTGCAAATCCTCCACCGTGCCGTTTGTCACATTGATGGGCTCTGCTCCGGATGTCGCCTGCTTTTCAGGCTTCAACCCCGCCAAAAACCAAGCCGTCCCGCCTCCGAGGGCGAGAAGAACGATCAGAAGCACGGCGGGGTTGGCTTTCATCATCCGAACATGAAGCGAAAAACAGCGCGGGCAATCTTGCCCGCCATTCTTCCGCGAACTTTTTCGCTTGGCTGGTTCTTCATCGCCACTCAACATGAGCGTCAGCGGGGCGAAGTGCCCGCACCACCTATGCTTCGCTGGCGTTTCGGCAACCACGATATCGATCTCACGGATCGCGGCCTTATCATGGGCATCGTCAATGTCACGCCTGACAGCTTCTCCGACGGCGGCCGCTTCAACGACCCCGGCCGTGCTGTCGAACATGCCTTCACCTTGATTGCGGAAGGCGCAGACATCCTCGACATCGGCGGTGAATCCACCCGCCCAGGCGCCGAACCCGTCGAAGAGGCCGAAGAACTCCGCCGCGTGCTGCCCGTGATCCGCGCCGTGCGTTCGCAAACGAAGGCGCTCATCTCCATCGACACGATGAAAGCCGCCGTCGCCCGTGCCGCGCTCGATGCCGGGGCCGACATCATCAACGATGTTACCGGCCTGCGTGCCGATGCCGCCATGCCGCGTCTCGCCGCCGAGACGAACGCCGGGCTCGTCGTCATGCACATGACCGGCACGCCGCAAACCATGCAGGCAAACCCGCACTACGACGATGTCGTTGCCGTGGTGCGCAGCTATTTCGAAAGTCGTCTGCGTCTGCTTGAAAACGAGGGCATCGACCTCGAACGCGTCGTGCTCGATCCTGGTTTTGGCTTCGGCAAGACCTTGGATCACAATCTTGCCCTCATGCGAGAGCTCTCGCAGTTTGCCACTTTGCGTCCGCTCCTCATCGGTGTCTCGCGCAAGTCGATGATCAGTAAAGTCCTTCACTCCGACGAGATGGACGACCGCTACTGGCCCACCATCGCCCTCACCGCCCACGCCCGCGAACACGGCGCCCGCATCGTCCGCGTCCATGACGTGAAGCCAAACGTGCAGGCGCTGCGGATGATGGAGGCTATTTTGAATGGTGCTTAAACGTGAAGCGCGTCGCCAGCTTCACGCTCCGAAATGCGGAATCCCCAACTTCTTCGCCACGCGTTTCGGACGGCGCATGGCTTCTTCCATGCGCTGGGCTTCATCGGCACCGCGAACGTCCTTGCAATCCGGATGCGACTCCGGCGCGTCGATGAGGCCAAGTTGATGCAGCACGTGCGCGGTGCTGTGTTTGTAGGGCGAAGCGCTCATGCGTTCGTCGAGTCGGAAAACGAGGTCTTCGAAGGATTGGAAGGCTTCAAAGAGCTTGTACACGCGTGTGTCGAAGCGGCCGGTGCCGGTCTTGAATTTCTTGTCGGCCACGCTGTCGAGCAGCCACATGTCCTTCGCTGCACAGATGAGCGGGCAGGCGCTGACGCCCGCGCCGATGAGCAATGGCAGGCCGAGTTTGATCGCTGTGGCGATGCCGTAGTCGTCGCCGCTGTGCGGAGAGAAGGGCAGCTTGAGTCCTTTGCACATCGCCGCCCAGTAGTGGAAATGCGGCTCGTCGAGCGTGCTCACCTTGCCGCCGACATACTTCGGATGCAGCGCGATCTCATGGAACAGCCATGGATCAAACGGCGTGGCCCACGGCACGAAGGACGGCTCCAGCGCGTGCGCGATGCCCGGACGGATCAAATGCTCGGCGATCTGGAAGTACGCGTCGCGTCGAGGTTCGTTTTCTAGCGTGTTGAGCAGCTTGCTGGTCATGATCATCATCTCGCAGTTGTCGTGCTCCTGCGCTATGTCGAGCAGCGGCCAGTAGCGCTCCGCTTTGAACGCGGTGTCGTTCTCCGCACCGCGTGCGGTGACGCCGGCGATAAAGCGCTGATCTGGAAACTCCGCGCGGAAGCGCTTCAGCACCTCGGCGTAGAGTTCGTTGCTCAAATCAAAGATGTAGCCCGTGTCCGCATTGAGCACGAACACGACCTCGACGCCGTAATGCGCCGCGCATTGCTGCATCCAGCGCACGCTCTTATTGAAGCCGTCCCAGTCGGGCTGCTTGTCCTTGAACGGCAGCAGCGTGGCGACGCACAGACGCGCCTTCGTCGCGTGATCGACGAGTTCCTCTTCGCTCGTGTAGGCCCAGACCGTCTCATTCCAGGCGGTGGAGGGCTTCAGGTCGGCGGGATTCGAAATGAGGGCGCGGTTGTCAGGCATGCGGCATGTAGAGCATGCAGGACGCGGCAGGCCAAGACGAAATCCGAATGCCTGCGATTGGAAATGGTGATCCAAGATGTTCCTGTTCGAAGCAAAAGAGATCCTTCGCAGGACAAAGGACTTCATGGGGATGTATCTGGCAAAGTAGGGCTGGATGGGAAAGCAGGCGTGGCTCGATGACGTAGTTGCTCGCGCCCATGTTGACCATTTCGACCAGCCCTTCAGGCAGGCGCCGCCGCAGCTTCCTCAAAGCTGGCGTGATGGGCATCGGTTCGCTCGGCTTGGCCGATTTGTTGCGTGCCGAGTCGGCCGCAGGCATTCGTTCTTCGACAAAGGCCGTGATCAACATCCATCTCGACGGTGGCCCGCCTCAGATGGATCTCATAGACCCGAAGCCGGACGCGCCGAGTGAGATCCGTGGCGAGTTCAAATCTCTGCCGACCAAGATTCCCGGGCTGCATCTGACCGAACTGCTTCCGCGACTGGCGGCGAATGCGGACAAATATGTCTTCCTGCGCTCGCTCGTGGGCGCGGCGGGCGCACACAACGCGTTTCAATGCCAGTCAGGCTTTGAGGAAAAGGACCTTGCCTTCATCGGTGGCCGTCCCGCGATGGGATGTGTGGTGAGCAAGTTGCTGAGCACCTCGAAGGACTCTGCGCCTGCCTTTGTTGATCTCATGCAGGGGCGTGCTCTCGTGCGAAACAGCGCGCGCCCGGGCTTTCTTGGTGCCGTGTGCTCGCCGTTTCGTCCGGACATTTCGCAGGTTTTCGAGCGCCAGTTGGAGGAGGGCATGAAGGCTGAACTAGCGCGTCGTGGTCAGGGTCACAGTCAAAGTCTCGCGCTGACCAAGGGGCTGACGGTCGGTCGTCTTGAAGACCGAGTTTCTTTGCTGCGCGATCTAGACACCATCCGCCGGGACATCGATTCGAGCGGATCCATGCACGCGCTGGACGAGTTCACGCAGCTTTCGCTCGGCATTCTAACTTCGGGAAGATTCGCCGCGGCGATGGATCTGGGCCGGGAGGATCCGAAAGTCCTCGAACGCTACACGCCGCGCATTGTGCGGCCTGCGGACGTCGCCAATTCGATGGAGAGCCCGAAGTGTGCGCAGAAGTTCCTGCTCGCGCGGCGATTGGTCGAGGCCGGCGTGCGCTGCGTGAGCATCTCCATCAGCGATTTCGACACGCACTCGCGCAATTTCTCCGCCATGCGCTACCTCGGCCCGCTGGTCGATCACGCGCTGCACACGCTGGTGACTGATCTCGACGAACGCGGTATGCTGCAGGACGTGATGATCATCGTGTGGGGTGAGTTTGGCCGCACGCCGAAGATTAACAGCAAGGCCGGGCGTGATCACTGGCCGAAGGTGGCCATGGGCATCATGGCGGGCGGTTCCTTGAAGACCGGTCAGGTCATCGGTGCGACGGACAAACAGGCTGCGGAGGCCGCCGAGCGTCCGGTGCATTATCAGGACGTCATCGCCACGCTGTATCAGCACCTCGGCATCGACGCGCGCGGCACCACGCTGACCGACACGACCGGCAGACCGCAGTATCTCGTCGATCTCGGCCAACCGATCGCGGAGATCATTTGAGATGTTCCGGCAAGTCAGACGATGTGGCGGCGTAGGTTTCGCAGCCATTCCTCGCCACGCATGAATCCCACAACTTCATCGATCACCGGAAGTTTTAGTCCCGCTCGCGGCGACCTGCTGCGCTTGGGCTCCACGCGTCGCGGATTTCTTCAAACCGGACTTGCAGGCCTGGCGGGCGTTTCGATGCCGTCGTTGTTGCAACAACAGGCGCTGGCGGCCGCGGCAGGGCAGGCGACGAGCAAGACGAACGTGATCTTGTTCTGGCTCTCCGGAGGTCCTAGCCAGATCGACATGTGGGACCCGAAACCCGATGCGCCGAGCGAGATTCGCGGACCGTTCGGTCAAATCGCTACAAAGGTGCCCGGCATTCACGTCTGCGAGCATCTCCCGCTGACCGCGAAGATCATGGACAGGCTTACGCTGATCCGCTCCGTCGATTGCAGTGCCAGCAATCACACGCCGATCACGATGCAGGCCTGCAATCCGCTCGCCAAACGCACCAACGACGGTCGCGACGGAGGCGGCTGGCCTTCAATGGGTTCGATTGCGGCGAAGTTTCGCGGCGCAAATGCGCCGGGCATTCCAGGCTACGTCGCGCTGGCCGACTCCCTGGTGTCTGATGTGTGGGGAGCTGGACACATGGGCGGCGATTTTGAACCTGTCAGTGGCAAGGATCTGTCAGGGCGGCTCAAGCTCTCCGAAGGCCTGACGATCGAGCGACTTGGCGACCGTCGTGCGCTGGCCTCGCTGATGGATGACTGGAAGCGCAGCGTCGATGGCAATGAACAGATCGCTGCAACCGACCGCTACACGCAGAAGGCTTATGAAGTGCTCATGACGGGCCGCGCACAACGCGCCTTCAATCTGGATGAAGAAGCTCCCGCCATGCGTGACCGTTATGGCCGCGACAGCCTCGGGGAAAAGGCGCTTCTCGCACGTCGGCTCGTTGAGGCGGGCTCGACCTTTGTCACGGTCAGCGGTGCGTGGGGCTACTTCGACCATCACGGCGATGAAGTGAAATGGGGCGGCATTAAAAAAGGCCTCACACCGCTGCTGCCGAGCGTGGATCGCACGCTGCACGCCATTGTCACCGATCTGGAAGATCGCGGCCTGCTCGACAGCACTCTCATCTTGATGATGGGTGAATTTGGTCGTGACCCGGTGATCGGCAAGACAGGCGGACGCGGTCACTGGCCGCGTGTAATGTCGATGGTCGTTGCCGGTGGCGGTATGCATCATGGGCAGGTCATCGGCAGCACTGACAAGCGCGGCGGTGACATCGAGACGAGGCGAGTCGCACCCGGTGATCTGGCTGCGACGGTGTTTGATCATCTTGGCATCAAGCAGGACACTCACTGGATCGATCCACAAGGACGCCCGCGACCCATCGTGGTCGAAGGTGGGCAGGTCATCCGGGAACTGTTGGGCTGATCAATTCGGGAAGACTGTCTGCCGTTATGTCCACTACCATGATGCGTGCACTGCTGCTACTCACCGCATTGGGAGCGGTCCGCTGCTTGGCTGCGGAGTTTGATCTCGTGCTCGCCTATGGCCGCGTGATGGACCCGGCGACGAATCTCGACGCAGTTCGTCACGTTGGAGTCAAAGACGGCAAAGTGGTGGCGATTTCCGAAACACCGCTCACCGGTGACCGTGTGGTCGATGTGGGCGGGCTCATCGTGTCGCCAGGATTCATCGATCTGCATGCGCACGGGCAGACCACTTCAGACTTGCAGATCAAGGCGCAGGATGGCGTGACCACGGCGCTGGAACTGGAAGGCGGCGTGTATCCGGTGGCGGAGTGGTATGCGTCGATGGAGGGAACTGCGCCGATTCATTATGGCGCGACGGTCGGGCACATCTCGGCGCGCTTCTCAGCATTTCATCCGCAGCTCAAAACCGGCCAGTGGGCCAGCGGAAAGGCGAAGCTCGCGTTGCTGGGGCCGAATCCTGCCGGCGCGAACAAGCCAGCGGGCAAGGCGGAAATGAAGAGCATGAGCGCTGCGATTCGTGCGGGGCTCGACGATGGAGCGCTGGGCATTGGCTTCGGCATCAATTACACACCCGCGGCCACCACGGAGGAGATAGAGTCCCTGTTTCGCATCGCGGCGGAGCAGAAAGTGCCTGCATTCGTCCACACGCGTGCCTTTGGGATCGCACCGGTGCGCGAGGCCATTGACGCGGCGAAAAAGACCGGCGCATCACTGCACATCGTGCACATCGGCAGCAGCGCGATTGGCGATATGCCGGATGTGCTGAAGCTGATCGATCAAAACCGCGCGGCGGGCATGGATCTCACGACGGAAGTCTATCCCTACACCGCCGCTTCTACGCTGCTGGAGTCGGCGATGTTCAATCCGGGCTGGCAGGACAATCTGCGCATCACCTACGGCGACATCATGTGGACGGCGACGGGAGAGCGGCTCACACAGGAGAGTTTTGAACGCTATCGCAAGCAGGGCGGCTGGGTGATCATGTATATGATGAAGGATGCGAACGTCGAGATGGCCATCGCGCATCCGGGTGTGATGATTGCGAGTGACGGTGTGCCATTTGTCGATGGCAAAGGTCATCCGCGTGGCGCGGGAACCTTTGCGCGCGTGCTTGGCCGCTACAGCCGCGAGAAGAAGCTGCTGCCGCTCATGGAGGCACTGGCGAAGATGACGATTTTGCCTGCGAAGCGTCTCGAAGCACATGTTCCGATGATGAAACGGAAAGGCCGACTGGCCGTCGGTGCCGACGCGGACATCACGGTCTTCGATCCGGCGAAGGTGATCGACCGCGCCACGTTTGAAGCGCCCACGACATCGTCCGCAGGCATTCCGCATGTGATTGTCGGCGGTGGCTTTGTCGTTCGCGATGGGGAACTGCTGAAGGAAGCGCGTCCGGGGAGGCCGGTGCGGGCCCATTGATCAACGGATGATCTTCAGCGTGCCGGCGCCGCCGGAAGGCCAGTTCGCGCCTTCCTTGACCCATTTCCGTAGGATCGCGTATTCCTCCTTCGTCAACCGCTCGCCCACGGCGGGCATCACGCTGACGTTCTGGTGAGTTGAAGCGGTGTTGGCGACCAGCAGGCTCGTCTCTGGATGTCCTGGCACGATGTAGGTGCCCAGCGTCTTCGTGCGCAGCACCTCGGGTCGGCTTTCCAGACTCATGTGACCCGGCAGCGCCTTGCGGTTGTGGCACATGACACATTTCGCCTCCAGCACCGGCTTCACATGCGCGACGAAATCCACCGGACCGGTCTTCGCGGCTTTGATCTCCTCCTTGCTTAACACATTCTCACCCATCGGCTTTGTCTCTGAATCCGGTGGCGTGGAGCAGGCGGCAAGAACGAGGACGCTGAGCAGGCAGGAGAGGCGACGAATGTTCATGATGCTATGAGAACGTGGAATCGTCGGTCGTGCAATACGGGTGTTGCGGCATTTTTTGAGCAAGCCTGTCCAAAAGCACGCAGGTTCGGACTTGTGTTTTCCCCACGATCTGTCGCATTTTGCATTCCACTCATGAATCGCCGTCACTTCATCCAATCCGCCTCCGTCCTGCCCTTCATCTCCACCATCGCCGCGGAAAAGCCGAAGCGGCTGGTGCTGCGTTCCTCATGGCAGACGGTGAACATCGGTGACATCGCGCACACGCCGGGCGTGCTGGCGTTGTTGGAAAAGCATCTGCCGGACGTGGAGGTGCGCTTGTGGCCGAGCAAGGTGGACAATGGAGTCGAGGAGATGCTGAACGCACGCTTTCCGAAGGTTAAGATCATCCGTGGTGAAGAAGTGAAGAAGGCCTTCGAGGAATGCGACTTCCTGCTGCATGGATCGGGTCCGTCACTGGTGGCGCAGAAGGACGTGATCAAATGGAGCCAGGCGACCGGCAAGCCCTATGGTGTCTATGGAATCACTTTCTCCGAGCAGGGATCGACCTCAACGAAGCCCTCATCGGACAAGTCCATCTTGTCGACGATCGACGTGTTCAACGGTGCGAAATTTGTCTATTTCCGCGATTCAGTGTCGCTCGAACTCGCGAAGAGCAAGGGCTGCACGTGTCCTCTGATGGAATACGGACCCGATGGTGCGTTCGCAGTCGATTTGAAGGACGATGCGAAGGCGGAGGCGTTTTTGAAGGCGCACGATCTGGAAGAGGGCAAATTCCTTTGCTGCATTCCCCGTCTGCGCTACACGCCGTATTGGACGCTTCCTGAGAAGAAGGCGGAGAAGGATGAGAAGAAGTTCGCGCGCAACGAGGCGATGAAGGAGCACGACTGCAAACCGCTGCGCGATGCGATCATGAAGGTGATCCAGCAGACCGATTTGAAAATCCTGCTCTGCCCCGAGGACAAAACGCAGATGGCGGTGAACAAGGAGATGCTCTACGACAAGCTGCCGGACGATGTGAAGGCGCGCGTCGTATGGCGCGAGAACTACTGGCTCACCGACGAGGCGATCAGCACCTATCGCCGCAGCGCGGGTCTGTTCGGTCATGAAATGCACAGCCCGATCATGTGCATCGGCAACGGCATCCCGGCCATCGTCTGCCGCTGGGCCGAGCAGACGAGCAAAGGCTTCATGTGGCGCGACATCGGCCTGAACGAGTGGCTCTTCGACTTGGACAAGGACGATGAACTTGCCCGCGTGGCCGACACGGTGCTCGCGATGGCGAAGGACCGCGCAGGATCGAAGGCGAAGGCCGAAAAGGCACGTGACTTCGTCATGGGCAGGTTTGCCGCCAGCATGCAGGTGGTCAGGCAGAACCTGCCGGGCTGAGATCTGTAATGACACAGGCGGGCGGGTCGTTCTAAGCTCCACCCATGAAACCGACGCGCCTGCTCCTGGTGCTTTTCATCTCCGTTCACGCGAACGGGGACGACGGTGTCGCGTTTTTCGAGGCGAAGATTCGTCCCGTCCTCGCGAAGCACTGCTACGAGTGTCATTCGGTTGAGTCGGGCAAGTCGAAGGGCGGGCTGACGCTGGACACGAAAGTGGCGATACAAACGGGTGGTGACACCGGTCCGGCGGTGGTTCCGGGCGATCTGGCGAAGAGTCTGCTGCTCACCGCGATCCAGCACAGCGATCCCGATCTCGAAATGCCGCCGAAAAAGCCGAAGCTGCCGGATTCGGTCATCAAAGACTTTGAGCAGTGGATCAAGACGGGCGCGGCTGATCCACGTGAGTCTGCGGCGAAGGTGGCGGAGCGCCCGCCGGTGGACCTCGAGGAGGGAAGGAAGTTCTGGAGCTACCAGCGGCCTGTGATGCCGAAGGAGGCTGCGGGCGGCATTGATGGATTCATTCGTGAAAAGCTGACCGAGGCAGGTTTGAAGCCTGCGCCGCCCGCGGATCGCGTGGTGCTGTTGAGACGGCTGTATTTCGATCTTACCGGCCTGCCGCCGACGGACATGTCGGAACTGTCAGACGATTCGGACTATGAGAAGTTGGTGGACGAGTTGCTGGAAAGCCCGCGCTTCGGCGAACGCTGGGGACGGCACTGGCTGGATGTGGCGCGCTTCGCGGAGTCGAACGGGCGCGAGTCGAATCTGGCCTTCCCTCATGCATGGCGTTATCGTGACTATGTGATCGATGCAGTGAACGCGGATGTTCCGTTTGACCGATTCATCACCGAGCAGATCGCCGGTGACCTGCTGCCGGCGAAGGATGACGCGGAGCGTGCGCGGTTGCTTATCGCGACCGGCCTTCTCGCCATCGGCCCGAAGGGTTTGAATGAGCAGAACAAGGCGCAGTTTGCTGCGGACGTGGCTGATGAACAGCTCGATGCGGTGACGCGGGCGGTCATAGGAAGCTCCATTGCCTGCGCTCGCTGTCACGATCACAAGACCGATCCGTTCAGCATGGAGGACTACTACGGCCTCGCGGGCATCTTCAAAAGCACGCAGACCTTCTACGGTAACTGGATCGACTCCGAGAACAACAACCAAGGCCATCTCATGCGTCTGCCAGATCTGCCGGGGCAGGTGATCCCGAACAAGTCGATCACCGCCGAGCGTGTGAAGAAGCTCAAGGCTGACCTGGTCAAGATCGCCCAGTCTGAGAAGGATCAAAAGGAGTATGCGATCAAGGCGAAGCTCGAAGGCCGCGACATCAGTGGCGAGTATTACAAGATGCTCACCCAGTCCATCGGCAACTATTGGAGGCGCGGCGGCATTGAGGGTGAACTCGAACGCGTGGATGAAAGAGGTCGAGCATTGCCGCTCTGCATGGGTGTGCGTGATGCGAAACGCATCCTAGATTCGCAGCTCTACGATCGCGGCGAACTCGCGCATCCGGTGAAGGCAGTGCAGCGTGGCTTTCCGCAAGTGTTTGAGATGAAGCAGACGGTTCCAAAGGAGCAGAGCGGCCGGTTGGAGCTGGCGAAGTGGCTCACGAGCCGCGAACATCCGCTCACCGCGCGTGTGATGGCCAACCGTGTGTGGCACCATCTGATCGGCTCTGGAATCGTGCGCACGGTGGACAATTTCGGTTTCAGCGGTGAACGGCCAAGTCATCCGGAGCTGCTCGACTATCTCGCGATTCGATTCAGGGACGGCGGCTGGTCGGTGAAGAAGCTGATCAAAGAGATCGTGATGTCGAAGACATATCGGCAGAGCAGTCAGGGACACACCGATGCCGATCCTGACAACCGCTTGCTCTCCCATGCGAACAAACGTCGTCTTGATGCGGAGGTGATTCGTGACTCGATGCTCGCGGTATCCGGTTTGCTCGACACCTCGCGCCGGCCTGGATCACTGGTCGCGGAACTGGACGGGCAGTCAGTTTCCCTGATGGGCTTCAACACGAAGTTGCCACCGGATCTTGATGGTTCGCAACGTCGCTCGGTTTATCTGCCGGTGATCCGTGATCATCTGCCGGACGTCCTCGAGCAGTTTGATGTGGCGAATCCGAATCTCGTCACCGGCGATCGCGATGTGACCAATGTGCCGCTGCAGGCGCTCTATCTGCTCAACGGACCGTTTGTGCAGGAGCAGGCTTCGGCACTGGCGAAACGGATACAAACTTCGCCGGATCGTGTGCGACGCGCATTTGAGCTTTGCTTCAATCGTCCGCCGGATGCGAAAGAGGTCGCGCTGGCGGAGAAGTTTCTTCAATCCGGTTCTGCCGAAGAATTCCAACGGCTCACCGCGTTCTGCCAGTCGTTGCTGTGCAGTGCGGAGTTTCGTTTTGCCGACTAAACGCCATGAACACGATCTTTTCACGACGCGAAATGCTCACGACGACGTCGTCGGGCATCGGCTGGCTCGCATTCTCGGCATTGGCTCATGCAAGGAGCGGGCTGGCTGCAAAGCAGCCGCATTTCCCGGCACGGGCGAAGCGCGTGATCTTTCTCACGATGCGCGGCGGCCCTTCGCATGTGGACCTGTTTGATTACAAGCCGGAGCTGATCAAACGTGACGGCCAGACGGCGAGTTTGGGACGCGATTCAATGGGCGCGAAGCTGTTCGGGCCGGTGCATCCAATGAAGCAGTTTGGAAAATCGGGGCAGTGGATGACGACGTTGTATCCAAAGCTTGCGCAGCATGCGGATGACCTGTGCATCATTAACTCGATGAACACCGACCTGCCGAATCACGCGCAGGCTTTCGGGCAGATGCACACCGGCAGCTTTCAGTTTGTGCGACCATCGATTGGCGCGTGGACGCTTTACGGTCTTGGCACGGAGAACGAAAACCTGCCCGGTTTCATCACGCTGAATCCGCCTGCGGACAACGGGGGTGCGCAAAACTACGGCAGCGCGTTTCTGCCGGCGATCTGCCAGGGCACGCGCATCGGCGGGTCACAGTTGCCGGAGCTTTATGCGGCGTTGTTGAAGAAGGACGTGGCTCCGGGGCCACCGATGAAAAACATCGTGCCTGCGGTGTCGCGTGACCTGCAGCGTGCGCAGATCGACCTCATTCGCGGATTGAACGAGCGCAAGATGGAGCGCGATGGCGTGAATCCGGAGATCGAAGGTGCGATCGAGTCGTTTGAGCTCGCCTTTCGCATGCAGAGCGAGATTCCCGATGTGCTCGACCTGCGCGACGAGCCGGAGCATACCCTGAAGCTCTACGGCATCGGCCAAGGCAAGGATCAGTTCGCACGGCAGTGTCTGCTCGCGCGTCGCATGGCCGAGGCAGGTGTGCGCTTCATTGAAATCGCTTCACCGGGCAACTGGGATCATCACAACCGCCTGCGCGAACTGCTGGCCACGAACTGTGCGTCCACTGACCAGCCGATCGCGGCTTTGCTCACCGATTTGAAATCACGCGGCATGCTCAAGGACACGCTCGTCGTGTGGGCGGGCGAGTTTGGACGCACGCCGTATGCGCAGAGCGGTGACGGGCGCGATCACAATCATCGTGGCTACTCGATCTGGATGGCCGGTGGCGGCGTGAAAGGCGGACTCACCTATGGCGCGACGGATGAGGTGGGGCACAAGGCTGAACTGGATCCGATGCACATCCACGACTGGCACGCGACGATCCTGCATCTGCTTGGCCTTGATCACACCAAGCTCACCTACAACTACGGGGGTAGGAATTTCCGCCTCACGAACGTAGGTGGCGAAGTGGCCAAAGGGATACTCGCCTAAGTTTGGCATTGCGCCCTCGTGAAACGGGGCGGTAGTATGCCTTCGATTCAACGCGGGCCAGTCTGCGTGGATGCAGTCGGACCTCCAATCTCGATCAAGCCATGCGCGACGGTTCTCCTGACGATTCATCCCTTTCTGCCAAGACATCCTCCGGATGGGGCAAGCTTTTCATGGGTATTTTGATGGGAGGCGCAATCGGGGCAGGCGCCTTGTATGTCACGAAGGTGGATCCGTCCTTGTTGGAAAAGGTAAAAACACCTGCCACAGCGACACCCGAGGTGATTCAGGAACAAGCTGAAAAGGTTCCCGAGCCGATTAAGCACGAGGGTCTTCCGCGCACGCCGTTTGAGATGGGAACGCTGCCACCCAATGAGGCCGTGGAGTCGATCAAGATCACACTTGGCGTGGGAACCGAAGGGGCGGCTTTGAGCGAGCCGGTGGACGTGCATCTCGGTCTTGGCTTTCCGCTCCGCCTGTATCCGCTTGGAAGGGGGAAGCGGGAGCCTTCGTTCGCGGCGTTTCCGTACAAATCGTCGCTCAATGAAATGGTGACCGACATTCAGCCGGGCAAGATGGCGACGTTCGAGTTTTCAGCCAAAGGGGGGGATGTGGGCTTTGATGAACTGCGCACCTCACAGCAGCTTCTGAATGGCGTGAAGTGCGGCGACCTGCAGAGCGTCGGATTTGCCTCCCAAGGCCGCACGGACTGGGTTCTGGCCGGATACCGCATTGAGGTGAATGGAAAACTCTTTGCCGCAAACGGCCTCGTGGATGTTCACGCACAGAAGAAGCTTGAGTCGAGCCGTGAGAGCCTGATGAAAATTCTCCCGGAGTATGAGGAGAAGGTGGGCAAGACGACGCTGAGTGACGAGGAGAAGGCGCAACTCAAGACCGAGCATGCGCTGGTGCGTGCCTTGAGCGGACGTGTGATGGGAGCGGCGCCTTGGTTTGAGGAGTCTGATGAGAAGTTCATGCCTGCTCCCATGGTTGGTGACCAGGTGCAGAATCTGAAGGTCACGCTGACCAGTGGAAATGGTGACCGGCCCGGAACGCGCAATCCGCTCTATCTGCAGGCAGGGCCGCGCAAATACCTGCTCTCGTCCGAGGAGGATCCGCTGGCAGATGAGACGAAGCCGCAGATTTTTGAACTGGCGGGATTCGAACTGGCGCTGAATCCGCTGACCAAGGAGGCGCTGAGCAAGCCGGGGATCGGAGTCATCGGCAGCGGCGAGCCGGCGAACAAGGTTCCAGATCGTGCACAACTCGAACGCGTGCTCGTCGAGGCTGATGACGGGGCGGTTTATGACAGTGACAAACAGGCGGATGACAAGAAGGCGCTGCCTTCGTTCTGGCTGACTCCCGTGGCGCATTACGACGAGGCGGGCGGTCTGGTCAAAACGCCGCCTGAGCAGGGTGAGGTGCCGCTGTGGACCGCGGGCATGAAGGGTGTCATTCCCGCGGCGGGCATTGTGCCGGAACCACCGCCCAAACTGGTGGTGGGACCGAAAAAGACGCTGCCGCCCCTGCTGCCTCCAAACCGTCGCACGCTGGGCGGTGGCCTTCCCGTGCGGGGGAAGGGGGGCATTCTGCCCTTTTTGAATACTCTGGCGAACCTGCTGCGTCCGTTGATCGCTCCGAAGGTGCCCACGGCCAGCGCTGTACGCATCGTGCCTCCCGGCGGCATCGTGCGGGCCGGTGACCGGGTGACAGTCACGTGGGCCGCCAACGGCAACACGTCCCAGATCAACACCTGGCTCATCCAATTGTTCGCCGTGCTGCCGCACAAGCCGGGTGCACAGGCACTGGTCTTTACACCGCTGGCGTCGGAGATCATGGTGACGCCTGCGGGTGCCAGCAGCTTCGCATGGCCCATGGTGCAGCCGATTTCGGTGGCGCCGATCCTGCCCACGGATCTTCCATATGCTTACGTGATTCCTGTGGTCTCTGGTTTGAATGTGAGTGGCGG
Source organism: Prosthecobacter sp. (assembly GCF_020439865.1). GTDB lineage: Bacteria > Verrucomicrobiota > Verrucomicrobiia > Verrucomicrobiales > Verrucomicrobiaceae > Prosthecobacter. The sequence goes on along the minus strand of NZ_JAGRPF010000129.1, from coordinate 24,897 downwards.
CGTGCGGACCATTGTGACGGCGACCATAGGCTCCATTTTGCCGCTTTTTCCTGCCGGAGTCTCCGTGGCCAATGTGGGGCTGAAGCGTGGTGCTGCGGCTCCTCCTGGGGGGGGGCTGGATCCGAGGCCCCAGTCAGCCGCACCCAGCTTTCAAGTTTCAGACCGCACGTTTCTTCCTCCCGGTGCGCCGCCGCCGCCGCCGCCGCCCCTGCCGCTTCCGGACAGTGCGTGGAACGCGCTTACCTTCACTGATCCCGCCACAAGCAGCAGCGCCTGGGGCTTGAACATTCCGACGCCAGCCCATGTGCCCCTCAATTTCGACAGCCATGAGGCGGGCTTCCCGGCTCCTGCGGCCGTTCAACTCGCAGCGTTCAACACGGCGGCGCGTCCGCGCAGCGGAACCTTGGTGGCCCCTCCTCCCGTGCTCCCGCCCGCACCTCCACCGCCTCCGTTCCCTCCTTTTCCCGAGCTTGTCCGGCTGCGATTTGAGGGATTAGTGGCTGTGCCGGCGACTGCCACCCGGACCTTGCGAGTGGTGGCGCATGTGGGCTTCACCGGCGGGACGGATCCTGCCGCGTTGTGTGATGTGGCTGCGGCGAGAGCGGAGATCAGCTCGGGACCGCTCACGCCCGGACTTTTCCTGACCAACGGCAACAAACAGAACGAGGGGCCGGTGCAGCCGTTCTTTACTGTTCAGACGAGTGGGGCTGGACTCCCTCAGATCACCAAGACCAGCCCCATGCTGCTGGTGGACATGCCGCTGCGGCTGCAGCAGCTCAGCACTGCGCCTGCGGCACTCCTCACGCCTGCGGGAGTCTATACAGTCGATCCTGCCTACACGTTGCTGACCACCGTTGGAGTGGGAGCGGGCGCGGGCGCGACCTCCCCTGTGGGAACCAATCCGGGGCTCGATGTTGTCAATGCGGCCGCACTGGCCGCCCAGATGGCCACAAACTTCGTTTACGTCACGGTGAATGTTTATCTCGATCTGCAGAGCACGGATCCAAGAACGGCGGTGGGCGTGTTCGGTGTTCGCATCATCCCTGAATGACCGTCATGAAAACGATCCTCCTCATTCTCACCCTGGCGGCAGGCACGGCGCTCCGTGCAGGGGAAGGCATCATTCATGGCCGTGTCTTCGGATTGGATCAAAACGGCGCCCTGGCCGCCATCGTGTCCGGTGCGAAGGTCGAACTGCAAAACGAAAGTGGAGCCACGATTTCGAGTGCCACGAGCAACAGCGACGGGCTCTATGAACTGACGGGCCTCGACGCAGGTGATTACCGCTATCGTGTCACTGCGGCTGGATACAGGACGGAGGATGAGAAGCGCGGATTCAGCGTCACGGACGCCGGGCGCGATTACGTGCATGATTTTCTGCTTTGGAAGGACGGTGCAAAAGATCCCGGCCCGGCACCTGCGCCTCCGGTGGTGGTGGAGACACGCAAACCGATCGTGCATGGTCGCGTCTTTCGTCTGGATGCCGAGGGGAAACTGGCGGGGGTGCTGCCCGGTGCGAAGGTGGAGCTTTTGTCCGCCGGAAAGCTGACCGCGAGCACCACGGCCCAAGATTCCGGCTACTACATCATCCGCGACGTGGCACCCGGTGACTATCAATACAGAGTGACAGCGGCAGGCGTCGAACCGGAGGACAAAGGCCGCGGCTTCACCGTTCCCACGGACACGCTCGAGTACGTGCAGGATTTCCTGCTCGGGCCTCCGCCGCCGAGGCGCGACAAGTGCGATCTCGCCATCCTCGTGGTGAAACGCATCAGCAGCGGCAAGGACCGTTCCAATGACGCACGTCTTCCTGTCGCCAATGCGAAGCTTGTGTTGCAGCCGAAGTCCAAACAGCCGATACCGCTCAATCAGCCTTTCGTGACCGATGTCAGGGGGGAATATCTCGCGAAGCTGCTCGGAGAAGGCGACTACACCGTCGCCATCGACGCGCCGGAGTGCGAGCCGTTCACCGGTCCGCTGACCGTGAAGTGCGAGAAGGACGGCGATGTCATCTTTGAGCTCCAGCCCTGCAACGAGCTGCTGCACGGCTACCTGCGTGCCATGGCAAGCGACGGCTGGGGCAAGTCAACACAGGCCAAAGCGGCTGCGGAGCGTGCCTACCAGCGGGCATTGAAAGCGGACTCTTCGGGTGACTGTGGTGTCAATTATGTTCGCGCCCTCACCCAGATCAGCGCGGAAGATTACAAAGGAGCCCAGGAGAGCCTCGCCGCAGCCATCGGCAAGAAGACGGAGAGCGAGGTCTGGGATCTCGCCTGCGGGATGTATCTTTACATGAATCTCGTCATGCATCAGCCGGAGCAGGCCGTCCGCAGCACACGATCACTGGTGGCCAATCACTATGCCACGCGTGCGGCCGGTGATGCTGCGCAGGAGACCGCCTACATCTGCGGTGTCGTTCTGGGCATGGCCAAAGGGCCCTGGCAGGATCTCGTGGGCGCCGGTGAAGCCGCCGTCCTCGAGAGCGAACTTTTGTCCGGACTCAAAGGCGAGCTTCGGACCGCACTGGTGGACGCGCGTGATCACGTGGCTGAAGAATATGCCAAAGCGAAAGCCGTGGAAGAGAAGGAGCGCGGTCGTCTGCTCACGGAGGCCATCGAGAAGCGCAACGCTGACATCGCGGCAATGGAGCAACGCCAGGATGCCATTCAAAAGGACGTCGCGGCCATCGATGCGGAATTGCAGCGACTCGATGCCGTGATTGCCAGTTCGGAACAGCTTCGCATCAACGCCGCCGGTTTCATGCAGCAGCGGCAGCTCCTTGGGGTGCAAATTCAGCCTTTGAACGCACGCCTGCAGGAGATCACCAACTGCATGGCCGAGGATCAGCGGGAGGCTGCGCTGAATCCGAACGAAGCGACCCAGATCTTTGCGGAGATTCAGCAGCACCAGATTGAGATCGGGCAGATCCGCCAGAAGATCGGGTTTCTTCAGAATCAGGACGCGCAACTGGCGGCAAAGGCCGCGAATCTTCAGAACCAGTACCAGCGCGAGGCCGGTACTGCAGTCGCGAGCCACCGGACCAAAATGGGACAACGGGAGGCCAAGGTGCGCGAGTTTGACAAACTCGAAGCGGATCGGATGAGGCCGTTCGATCCCGACCGTTTCACCACACCCGAACTCGAACAGCTCGGGGATGCCTGCCGCATGGTGAAACCGTACCACCAACCGGATCTGGAAGAGCATCGGAAGATGATTCTCGATGGATTCGATTGCGGAGCCGCGAAAGATCCGAAGCGTCTGCCAGTGACGGCCACGCCTGTGCAAATCGTCGAACAGCCCTTCCGTGTGAAGATGCCTGTCGGTAATCGTGCGATGCCTGCGCAGACGAATAGTCCGCGTGTGATGCCAGTGTTGCCGTCCAACACCCCCTCTGATGCCCCGATGCCGACCGTTAAAACTCCGCTTCCCGCCTCGGCCACGGCTGCCAGACCTCCGCCCAACACAGGAGACCCGGCGGAAGTGGTGGTGACGAACAATCATACCGGTGCAGTGCGAATCTTCGGCATCTCGCCCGGCGCGGAGAACGAACAGTTTGTGCGATCGATGCAGTCAGGGGACGAGGCGATGATACCCGCCCGAATCGGACAGTTGCTCATCATCAAGGCCACCACCGGCGGACGTGAACTTCAACGTCACAAGGTGGGCAAGAAGCTCGAAGTGCTGAAGATCGGCGGTACACCGCAGTGAGGCGGCCGGCGGATCACTTGAACTCCGGATAAAACGGATTGCGCGCCTTCTCTTCGCCTACAGTCGTGAGCGGACCGTGGCCAGGGCAGATCACGGTGTCATTGGGCAGGGTCAATATCTCTTTGCGGTTGGTTGCGAGTGCATTCGCATACGAAACCATGCCACCGCCCATGCTGGAGGCGAACAGTGCATCACCGACCATGGCGACGGGACGCTCAAGACCACTGACGACATACGTGACACCTCCTTTGGTATGCCCCCACGTGCTGCGTGGCTCGATTCTCAGGCCGCCGCTTTCCCAGCACTCGGTGTCCTCGATTCGGAAGGTCTTCGCTCCCTCACAGGATTCGCTTTCGTTGACGAACGTGTCCACGGCGCCGTTGGCGGACAGCTTTGTCAGATCCATGATATGATCCGGATGAGTGTGGGTGATGAAGATCAGGCTCAGGTTGAGGCCGTTCTTTTCGATGAACTCGATCATCGGCGTCGCATCGGCTCCCGTGTCGAAGGCCACGGCGTTTTTTGTCTGCTCGTCCCACACGAGGTAGGCGTTGACCGTCATGTCGTTCCATGGCGTGTTGAACTGGGCAAGTCCGGGCAGTTTGACTTCGAGCGGACGCCAGGCGTTCTGTGCCATCGTGAGAAGCGAGGGGCCATGCAGGTTGAGATTTGGCGCCAGCTTGAGAAGCAGACCGAAGTCCGCATCTCCCGCACGTGCGCCCACGATCTCGTCGGCGGTCAGTCCCGACTGGGCGGCAAGGCGGGAATCGCTGAGCATGAGACCGCGCTGGGCCTTGGCGAGCACGTCATTGAATTGATCTTCGAGAGGAATCAGCATGATGGGGGCGACTCAGGGTGCTCTGACCGCGAATGGGTCAGGCGTGCCGTCCTTTGAAGGTCAGTTCCGCGACGCCGCTCTTGTCGAGGCTGCCGAGTCCGAGCGAAACCATCTTGTCGTATTGGGCTTTGGTGGCGTCGTTGAGCGGCAGGTTCAGACCGACGGTCTTTGCCACGTCGGCGGCGATGCCGCTGTCCTTGGCGGCATGCTCGGCGGAGAACCAGCAGTCGTGCTCGCGGGCGACCATGTCGGCACTGTCGGTTTCGAGCACACGGGAGTTGGCTCCAGTCTGGCTGAAGACCTCGCGAATCATGTTCAAATCATGACCCAGCGCCTCAGCCAGCCCCAGACCTTCAGCAAGGCCGGCGGTATTGATGTTCATCACCATGTTCACAAGAGCTTTCACCTCCGCCGCGCGTCCGGCGCTGCCAATGAACCGGCGGTTCACGCTCATCTGTTCGATCATCGGTTGCACCTGCTTGTAGATGGCTTCGTCACCGGCGAGCATGAGGTAGAGCTTGCCTTCGCGTGCGTGACTGATGCTGGAGGCCATGCAGGCTTCAAGGCTGTGCGCGCCGGCCTTTTCTGCGGCGGCATACACTTCACGATGAATCGCTGGAGAGAGCGTGGCGCAGTTGATGAAGATTTTGTCGGCGGCGTTGGTCAGCAGGTTGTCATCTTCGCCAAAGAAGATTGTGCGCATGGCTCCGTCATTCGTGACGACGGTGAAAATTACATCGGCAGCCGCGGTGACGTCGGCGAGCTTGGTGCAGGCTTTGCAGCCGAGTTCGGCGGCCAGATCGGCGGCGGCCTGTGTGTTGACATCGAGCACGGCGGTGACGCTGTAGCCGACTTCTTTGAGACGGCGGGCCATGTTGGCCCCCATTTTGCCGACTCCGACGAATGCAACTGTTTGAGACATGATTGGGATTGGGTTGGATGATCTTATTTAAACTCTGGATAAAACGGATTGTGCGCCTTTTCTTCGCCAACGGTTGTCATCGGGCCATGACCAGGGCAGATCACGGTGTTGTTAGGCAGGGTGAAGATTTCTTTGCGGTTCGTCGCGAGCGCGTCGGCATACGATACCATGCCGCCGCCCATGCTGGAGGCGAACAAGGCGTCCCCAACGATGACAACAGGACGTTTTAGGCCGCTGATGACATAGCTGATGCCGCCCTTCGAGTGGCCCCACGTGCTGCGGGGTTCGATGCGAAGTCCTCCAGTCTCCCATGAATCGGTTTCTCCAAGCTTGAAGGTTCTGGCGCCAGCGCAGGGTTCCTGCTCATGCACAAAGGCGGTGACTGCGCCATCGGCGGAAAGTCGGGCCAGATCGAGAATATGATCGGGATGGGTATGGGTAAGGAAAATGAGACTGAGGTTGAGCTGCTTCTCCTGAATGAAGTCGATCATCGGCGAGGCGTCCGCTCCGGTGTCGAATGCGACGGCGTTTTTTGTCTCCGGATCCCACACCAGGTAGGCGTTCACCGTCATGTCGTGGTAGGTCGTGTTGAACTGCTCCAGGCCGGGCACCGTGACAAGCAGCGGCCGCCACTCGTTATGCGCCATGGCCGCGAGGGAATAGCCGCTGAGCTGAAGATGCGGGGCGATTTTGCGCAGCACACGGTCATCCACCTTGCCTGCTTTGGCCTCGGCGATGTTCTCTTCGCTGACGTGGGCTTTGACGGCGAGATCCGCATCGCTGAGGCCAAGTCCGCGCATGGACTTGGCGATGACATCATTGAAAAAGTCTTCGAGGGGAATCGACATGGGGCCGATTGAATGCGTTCTGGCGTCGATGGCAAGACTTAAGTGGTCCGCGATGTTTGGGCGCGTGTGGCGGTTCGTTGTTTTGACCGTCGTTTCAGTCGACGATCCCTGCTGGGAGTCCTTGCCTGTGTGCGTCGGATACGTAACATCGCGGCCGCATGCCAGACCTCGACATCCGCGAAATTCACCTCCTGCGAGGACCCAACATCTGGGCGAACTATCCCGTCATGGAGGCCTGGGTGGATCTGGGGAGCTTGAAGGACACGGGATCGGACGAGGTGCCCGGATTTAATGAGCGTCTCAAATCATGGCTCCCCGGGATGATCGAGCATCGTTGCAGTGTGGGCGAGCGCGGCGGCTTTTTTCAGCGTCTGGATCGCGGCACTTATCCGGCGCATATCCTGGAACACGTGACGCTCGAGTTGCAGACGATGGCGGGGCATCCGCTCGGTTTCGGCAAGGCGCGTGAAACCTGCGTGGAGGGCCTCTACAAGGTCATCGTGCGTTATCTCGACGAAGTTGTGGTGCAGGAGTGTCTGCGCACGGCGCGGGAGTTGCTGCTGGCGGCTTACACGGGTGGAGAATTTGACGTTGCCTCCGAAGTGACGCGTTTGCAGGACGTGGTGGACAACAACGCGCTCGGCCCGAGCACGAAAGCGATCGTGGATGCGGCCAAGGAGCGCGGCATTCCCTGGCGGCGGCTGCAGGAGGGCCGGAGCCTGATTCAGCTTGGTCAGGGCGTGAAGCAGCGCCGCATTTGGACGGCGGAGACGGATCGCACGGGCGCGATCGCGGAATACATCGCGCAGGACAAGGATCTCACGCGCACCATTTTGAAGCAGTCCGGTGTGCCGGTGCCGCAAGGACGTGTCGTGACGGATGCGGATGACGCGTGGGAGGCGGCTGGAGATGTGGGACTGCCTGTGGTGGTGAAACCGACGGACGGCAACCACGGTCGTGGTGTGTTCATCGATCTCTCGACGCGCGAGCAGGTGACCGAATCCTACAAGCAGGCGCTCAACGAAGGCAGCGGCGTCATGGTCGAGCGCTTCATTCCTGGTGTGGACCATCGCCTGCTCGTGGTCGGTTCCAAGATGATCGCGGCGAACCGTGGCGAGCCCGCGTGCGTGGTCGGCAATGGCAAGATGAACGTGCGTGACTTGATCGAATCGCAACTCAACAGCGATCCGCGCCGTGGCACTCGTGACGAGACGCCCTGGTCCATCATCAACACCGTCGATGACATTGATCCGACGATGATCGTCGATTTGCAAAAGCAGGGCCATGATTTGACCACGATCCCCCGCGAGGGCGAACGCGTGCTGGTGTGGCGCTTTGCGAATCCATCGGTCGATGTGACCGACGAAGTGCATCCGAGCATTCGCGAGCATGTCGTGGTGGCCGCAAAGACGGCGGGGCTCGACATCTGCGGCATCGACGTGGTTTGTCGCGACATTGGCCGGCCGCTGGAAGAGCAGGGTGGTGCACTCGTGGAGATTAATGCGAGTCCGGGCCTGAATATCCATTTGAAGCCTGCTGTGGGACAGGGGCGTCCCGTGGGTGAGGCGATCGTCGACATGCTCTTTCCAGAGGGCGAAGACGGGCGCATCCCGGTCATCGGAATCACCGGCACGCACGGCAAAACGACGGCCACGAAGCTGGTGGCGCACCTGCTCAAATCGACCGGCAAGTTTCTTGGTGTCAGCCACAGCGACGGTCTGCAATTCGGCGAGCGTCATGCCGAATCGAAGCAGGGAGACCGGCTTTTCGGCACTCAGGGCGTGCTGCTGCACCCGTGGACGGAGATTGCGATTTGCGAGACGAGCGCGGAGTCCATCATCCTCGAAGGCGTCGGCTATGATCGCTGCCAGATCGGCGTGGTGCTCAACGTCGGCACGGAGCACCTCGGACTCGGCTACATCGACACGCTCGAACAGATGACCAAGGTGAAACGCTGTGTCGTGGATGTGGTGCTTCCGGGCGGCACAGCGGTGCTGAACGCCGACGATCCGCTCGTCGCGGGCATGGCGGAGTATAGCAAAGGCAGCGTGGTCTTTTTCTCCCGCGACCCTGGGAATGCCACGCTGGCGGCCCATCGCTCGAGCGGTGGACGGGCGGTGTGGGTGAAGGACGAGGTCATTCATCTGGCGGAAGGCGAAACGGAGCGCCGCTTGTGCGCGCTGGACGACGTCTCGCTTCCGGTCACCGGGCATTTCGCGTTTCATCTCGAAAGCGTTCTCGCCGCGGTCGCCACCGCCTGGGTCTGTGGCGTGGCAGATGCGGCGATCGTGGAGGGACTGCGCAGCGACGATTGAGCAATATGCTCAGCGGCATCACGTTTGGGTTTTCTCATGCATCTCCAGAACCAGCTCATTCGCATCCCAACAGGCTCAAACATGCCGCTTCTGCGCGCTGAATGGAAGCGTTTGGAGATCGACGAGCACATCGTTGTCACCGAATCGGATGATGGATTCGTTCATCTCGGCGTTTCGGCTGAGATGCGGGATTTGATGCCGGAATTCGACACGATCGACCTCGCCGCCAAACTCAAACTCGACGGCCAGAACAACAACGACGACCTCCTCCGCGAGATCTGGCTCACACTGCTGAACAGCCCCGTGCTGCTCGATTTTCCGAGTGCTGAGGAACTGCAGTCGTCCGTGAACATTCGCCGGAACATTGCGCGCAACGCTGCTCGCACGCTCCTGAACTTTCACACCTCCGCTATCGAGCGGCCGAGCGAGTGGAGTTACTCGGAGGACACCGGTTTCGTGCTTGTGCCGGGCAGTTCGCTCATTGAATCGCTTCGCAAGGCCTGCCAACCGGAGCCCGGCGGTCAGTTGTATTCCTTCTCGTGCTATCGGGCATCAGAGTATGTGATCCTGCTCTCGATTGCAGAAGAGGCGCGTGAATGTCACCCCGAATTGTTGCGGCGCCTGCAGAAGCAGTGGGAACGGAAAGCGATTCAGTCGGGCCGCTTCCACGAGGTCTTCATGAATGAACTCGGCACGGTGGAGGAACCGCTGCCCATGCACTACTACGTGCCCGGAGATCGTGTGTGGTTTCGCAATCCGGACGAACCCTCCGAAGATGCCACGGGTTATGAGGGATCGTGGGTCGAGTATCTTGGCGGCGGCTTGTTTTCGAACTTTTGGAAGCGTGACGCGCCGTTCACCGTGCTCAGCAAGTGCATCGAGATCTATCACTGGCGGCACTCGACGTTCCGCGATGCCCAGGGCGAAATGCAGATGGATGAAACCAAGGTCGAAGCGCTGGTGGCGGAGACTTTGGCCGACCCGGAAGCCTGCGCGCAGGTTTACGAGCGAATGCACCGCATGCGCGATCCGCTGGACGTGTATGCCGGTGGTGGCTGCATGGATGCCACGCGTGAAACGCCCAAGTTTGTGACAGCCGCCCACTGCGACATCATCCAGGGACTCGATGAGCCTTTGGCGTGAACCAGCGGTGAAACCACGCTGCAAACGCGATGCTGGTGATGAATGCCAGCAGCAGTCCAATCATCGCAGAAAGAGGTGATGACAGTCCCAGCGCAGCATACAGGCCATTGGCCAGCAGCAGGACCGGGAAGTGCACCAAAAAGAGCGAGTAGGAAATCCGGCCGAGAAAGGCCAGCGGTCGAAAGTCGGGCCAGCGTTCAAGAAATCCGACTCGGCGGCCGATCGCGAGCATCAGGCAGACCACGAGTGCGATGGACAGGCGTTCGCGAAACTCGACGAACAACGCGGTTGTGGTCACCAAGGCAATGACGGCGATCCAGATGGGTCGTTGTTCGCGATTCGAAGCCCACCAAGCTGCCGCGCCGAGGCCATAAGACCCGAAGAAGTAGAGCGCCCAGTTGTCCCAGTCGTCATCCCGATTGAACCAGAACATCGAAGCCGCGGCGAGCGTCAGCACGAGGATCGGCGCCGCAAAACGGACGCGCCCGATCCAAAGAAGAAGCGCAATCCCAGAGAAGAGTTGAAAGTCGATGGCGACATACCACACGCCCGCCGAGAGGGATTCAAAACCCATGACATTTTGCAGCAGGAAGAGGTGCGCCAGCCATTGCGTGAATGTCGCGCGTGCAGGAATGGCTTCATGGTCCAGCACCGGATCGACAACCCAAACCGCCAGCACAGACAGGGTGACAGCAGCCATGTAAGGCACCACAAGACGGACGTAGCGCTTCCAGATCAACGGCAGCGGCGACACGCGCAGCGCCTGGCCTTGAGGCGACATCGCTCGCGTGGCAAGGAAGCCACCGATGACCAGAAACACCTGAACCGCCATGCCGCCATGGTCGCAAATCCATTCGAAGGTGGCTGGAAAGACATCCCAAACCGTGTCCGACATCGGAAAATAGGAGACAAAGTGCGTCAGCAACACCGACAACGCTGCGAGTGCCCGCAGAGCATCGATGAGTGGCATGCGATGGAACGCCGAGCTCATTACAGCTTCAAATAGAGCTTCCGGCGATGCATCCAGAACACAATGAGCCAAAGGATCGTCAGACTGCATGCACCGATGAGCACGGGCTGCATGGGACGGCCGAGAATCTGGAAGACACCTTTTCCGAGGTGCTGCTTGAGTCCTTTGGCGAGCGGGACTTCTAACGTGTGCCGCATGAGATAAAACGTAAGCGAGTTCATGCCCATCACCACAAAGGGAAAGGTCCAGCTTCGCCATTGACGCATGTCCACGAGGTAGTGCAGCGTCGCCAAGGTCAGGAAGACACATCCGCCGCTGAACAGCGCCCATGACGGCGTCCACAGGTGTTTGATGATGGGGCAGATGCCTCCGAAGTGGATTCCCAGACTGATGGCAATCAAGGACGTGCCTGCGATGACCAGACGGCGGGTGGGCTGCGTTGTTTGTTTGAGCCAAGTGCCGGCCATCAGACCGAGAATCATCGTCGGGATCGTCGAAAGCACGTTCAGCGTCGTGTAGCCGCCCAAATAACCAACATAGGGTCTGACGCGCGGAAATTCGTTGAGCAGCCACAGGTCGAAAGACCAGCCCGCATTGCGGTTGTGATTCCAGTGGGCAAAGAAGCCGCCGACATCGTGGTTCCAGCCCTCCGGCACGTTGAAGGCGTCCGGATCGGCATGAGGTGGCAAAACGGGATGCAGCGCGAAGATGAGCCAGTGGGCGACTAGAAACGCGCCACACCAGAACAAGCGCGTTTTGGTGCCGCAGAAGGCCAGGGCGAACACCACCATGTAGCCGAGGCCCATCTGAGTGAGCGTTTCGTCGAAGGTCCAGTTCGTCGTGTCACGACCGAGACTGCGAATGAAGATGCCGAGAAAGATGAGGGCCACCGAGCGCCAAAGTGCATGCAGCGTCATGGCAACCTTCGACTGGCCTTTCATGATGCGCGACGAAATGGACAAGACCAGCGACGTGCCGGTGAGGAACGTGAAGGACGGATTGATCAGGTCGTTGAGCGAGCATCCCACCCACGGCACGTGTCCGGAGTGAAAGCCGATGAACTGCCAGATGGCGCTGTCGGGGAACTTCAGCGCGACTTCGTCGAGTTCCATCAATCGCATGCCCACGAGGAACATGACGATGCCGCGATACACGTCGATGGAGAGCAGGCGATGCATCAGTAGTAGCGCTCGAGTCGGCGCCTGCTTTGTCGGTCGAGATCCGTGATCTTTGGAATCAGGTAGCGGGTGCCGAGCTTGTCGAAGATGACAAGACGGCCGCGCCCAAGTGGGTGAATGCTCTCATCGGTCTCGATGCGAAAGGTCGTGGCGCCGCGATCGGTGTCCACGAGCCAGTCGTGGCCGTCCGGTGCGCGTTTGATCGCCAGAATGCGTCGGATCACCGGAACGAAATGGCGTTTGGCCAGCGCGGCATCGAGCAACTGCCGCTGATCGGCCTCCAGCGTCGCCGGATCTTCGATGCAGGCGAGTTCCTGGCCTGTTTCGCTGAGAATGGAAACCCAGTGATGCGGCTCGGTGAGCGGAAACAACCGCAGCGGACGCACCTTCTCATGACGGACGCCATCGGCGTCGATCAGGGCGAGTTCGGAGCCGTGAGGAACGAGTTTCATGCCTGATTCACCTCCACCATCGCCTGATGCAGCCGGGCGTAGGTGCCGCTGCTGTTCATGAGTTCTTCATGCGTGCCTGTTTCGCTGATGACGCCGTTTTCGATGACGACCAGGCGGTTTGCCCGCCGCAAAGTACCGAGACGGTGCGCGATCGCGATCGTGGTGCGGCCTTTGATCAGGTGTTCGAGCGCGGCCTGAATCTCGAGTTCGGTTTCCGTGTCCACCGACGACGTGGCTTCATCGAGGATCAGGATCGCCGGATCGACGAGCAGCGCTCGCGCGATGCTGATGCGTTGCCGCTCACCGCCAGAAAGCTGCTGTCCTCGTTCGCCGACCATCGAATCGTAAGCGTCCGGGAGCTTCATGATGAAGTCGTGGGCTCGCGCGGCCTTCGCAGCAGCGATGACCTCCGCCCGTGTCGCTTCCGGTCTGCCGTAGGCGATGTTTTCCGCGATGGTGCCGAAGAAGAGATAGGGCTCCTGCAAAACGAGGCCCAAATTGCGGCGGTAGTCGACGACGTCGATGTCACGCAGGTCGTGACCGTCCACGAGCACCGCGCCCTCGCTCACATCGAAGAAACGGCAGGCGAGATTGACAAGTGTGGTCTTTCCAGCGCCGCTGGGTCCCACGAGTCCGATCATCTCGCCGGGTTCGATTTTCAAATCGATGCCGCGGATGATCTGACGCGAGCCGTGGCGGAACTTGATGTCGCGAAACTCGATCTTGCCGCTCAGGCGGCCGACTTTTCGCATGCCGGTGGTGATTGGCATGTCGGGCTTCACGTCGAGGATGTCGAAGATGCGATGCGCGCTGGATGCGGCGCGCTGTGCGGAGGCCACGAAGCGGCTCATGGCGTCGAGCTTGCCATAAAATCGACCGACATAGAGCACGAAACCGGTCAGCACACCCACGCTCGTGCTGTTGTGCGCGACACTGTATGCGCCGACACCCCAGACGATGAGCAGGCCGATGTCCGTCAGCAACGTGATGGTCGGATCGAAGAAGGACCAGGTGCGGTTCACTCGGTCATTCGTGTCAAAGATCTGCTGATCCTGCTCGCGGAAGCGCTCGATCTCGCGCTGCTCTTGGGCGAAGGCTTTCACCACCCGCACGCCGGGAATCGTGTCCGACAGCACGCTGTTCATGGCGCTCCAGGCGCGGCTTGCTGCGGCAAAACCGCCGCGCAGACGGCTGCGCACCCATTGAACCAGCCAGCCCACGATGGGCAGCGGTCCGAGCGCGGCGAGGGCGAGCACCGGATGAATCGTGAAGAGAATCACCGCCGTGAACAGGATGGTCATCACGTCGCAGGCGAAGTCGATGAAATCGACCGAGATGAAGAGTGAGATGTTGTCCGTGTCAGACCCGATGCGTGAGATGAGGTCACCCGTGCGCTTCTTGCCAAAATAGGTCAGCGAGAGCTTCTGCAGGTGCTCGAACGTCATCCGGCGCATGTGGCTGGTGACATGCTCGGCCACTCGCGAGATAACGTAAGTCGTGGCCCATTGCAGCACCCATGTGAGCAACGCCGCGCCACCGAGCATGAACATGAAGTGATACACGCGGCTGACTTTCACCTCCTGCGTGGCGCTTTGCAGAGGGATCAGCACGTCATCAACGAGCGACATCGTCAGCCACGGGCTGATCAAGCTCGTCGCAGTGCTGGCGATCGTGAGCACAAAACCCAGCAGCATAAGCTTGTACCACTTGCTCGAAAAACGAAACAACCGCACGAGCGGCCGGCCCTGTGAATGCGGAACGGCGGACTCTTCCGCCGTGAAGATTTCTTCATCGTCGTCGTCCCCAGTCTCGTCGGAGATCACGAGGCCCCGCTGTTCCTTGAAGCGAATGATAAAGGCCTCTACCTCGCGAAGATGGCCCGAGGTAAGCCGCCAGTGCCAAGTGCTCGAGTCATTTTGAACGAGATGAATCGCCGCCGTGGCGCCCATTTCCTCCAGCTTCAGGTCCTGCACCTCGGCCAGCGGCCATGCGTGAAATGAGGTCGCCTCGACGTGCAGCAGCCGGGAATTGGTGAGCACGATCAGGCCACCATGGAAGTGCAGGCTGGCGTCCAAATCGATCGCCAGCCGGGCAACGATGCGCTCTCCTGTTTCCAAGTGTGTCTCGGCACGCTGGATCAGGGCTTCATGAATCTCGCTGGTGGCTGGAAGGGACAAGCAGGGGCCGAAATTGGCTGCCGATAGTCCGGCAGTTGCCGCCCTTGTCAAACATGCGCCCTTCCGGTTTCAGGGATGTAAGAACATCAACATCCCCTCGTTTCCGGCGAGCTTTTCCTTGACCCGAAACGGGGATGGGAACTATTCCGCGCCACCTCCCTGCTTGCCCCCCCCTGATCCATCCGGCGACCTTCGATCGACCGTCGCCCGCAAAACACTCGCTTTACGCGGGCCCAACCTTTGGGCGCGGGAGACCGTCCTCGAATGCTGGGTCGAATTTCCTGAGATCGCCAATCCCGTGGGCAACTGGCGATCCTGGCTGCTTTCCTGGCTTCCCGGTTTGGAGGCACAGTTCGCCGAGGCGGACACCACACCGACACCGGAGACGCTGGCCGGCCTGATCCAGCACATCACGCTGCATCTTCAGAGCCGCACGGATTTGCAGGTCAGTTTCGGAAAAGTAGTGCACACCTCCCAACCCGGTGTGCTGCGCATCATCATCCAGTTTGACGACGAGACCGTGGCGCGGGCCGCCTTTCAACTCGCACGCCGGATGATCGACTCTGCCTTGTGGGGCCAGACTCTGGACGTCAATGCAGAGATCAACCTGTTGCGTGAACTCGCCCAGGACGTCTGTCTCGGGCCGAGCACGCGGGCGATGGTGGACGCGGCAAAGGTCCGCGCCATCCCTGTGCGCCGCCTGACTGAGGGCAGTCTTGTGCAACTGGGCTGGGGCTCAAAACAAAGAAGAATCCTCGCAGCAGCCACCAGCCAGACGAGCGCCATCGCCGAAGACATCGTTCAGGACAAAGACCTGACCCGGCGTCTGTTGAACGAGGTCGGTCTGCCAGTTCCTCAAGGAAGGCCGGTGACGTCGGCGGATGACGCATGGGCGGCTGCCAACGATATTGGTCTGCCGGTCGTCGTGAAGCCGCGTGATGGCAATCAGGGCCGCGGCGTCGCGCTCAATCTCTACACCCGCGAGCAGATCAATGTCGCCTATGCGGCGGCGAAGGAGGAGAGCGACTCCGTCATTGTCGAACAGTTTGCCGAAGGGGAGGACTACCGCGTTCTGGTGATCGGTCGCGAACTGGTCGCCGCCTCGCGCCGCCAGCCCGCCCACGTGATCGGAGACGGGGTGCAAACGGTGCACGAGCTGATCGCGGAAAAGAATCGTGATCCACGCCGCGCGGCTGACCACGCTGCCGCGCTGAGCCGGATCCGCATCGATGCGGTCGCCACGGCTGTGCTGGCGGAGCAGGGTGTCACTCCGGATTCGATTCCCGGGAAGGGCCGCATGATCCTGATCCGCCGCAATGCTAATCTCAGCACCGGCGGCACGGCGGTGGATTGCACGACCGAAGTGCATCCCACCATTTGCGCTGCAGCGGTCGAGGCCGCGCAAACCGTCGGCCTGGACATCTGCGGTATCGACATGATCGCACCTGACATCACGCAGCCGCTCAGTCCGCGCAACGGTGTCATCATCGAGCTGAACGCCCGTCCGGGGCTGCGCATGCATCTGTATCCTTCGGAGGGCGAGCCGAGGCCCGTTGGCAAGGCGGTCATCGACACCATGTTCCCAGCTCATTGCAACGGACGCATCCCGGTCGTGGCCGTGACGGGAGTGAATGGCAAAACAACGACCACTCGTTTCATCGCACACCTTCTTGGCCAGAATGGCTGGTGCGTCGGCATGACCAGTACCGATGGCGTCTTCGTTGGCAGCCGCATGATCGACTGCGGTGACTGCAGCGGTCCGAAGAGCGCGAAAAGCATTCTCGCCTATCCATTGTGTGACGCCGCCGTGCTCGAAACTGCTCGTGGCGGAATCCTGCGCGAAGGGCTCGCCTTTGATCACTGCGATGTCGCCGTCGTCACCAACATCGGCGCCGGCGACCACCTGGGCATCAATGAAATCAACGCGCCTGAGCAGCTCGCCGAGGTAAAGCAGTGCATCGTCGCTGCCGTGTCGGCGAACGGAACGGCGGTTCTAAACGCCGCCGATCCGCTTGTGGTGAAAATGGCCGACACCTACCCGCGTCGGACGATCTTCTTTGCCCTCGACGGTGAAAATGCGGTGATCACACGGCATCGGAATCAGGATGGGACGGCCGCTTTCGTGCGCGACGGACGGATCATCCGTGCTGAAGGGTCGCGTGAGCAAGCCTTCATGGCACTGGCCGAGATTCCGCTCACGCATGGCGGGAGGATCGGCTTTCAAATCGAAAACACGCTGGCTTCCGTGGCCGCGGCATGGGCTTTGGAAATCGATGACGAACTCATCCGGCAGGGGGCGCGGACGTTCATCCCCGGCCTCGATCACAATGCCGGGCGCTTCAATGTCCTCGACCTCAGCGGTGTTACCGTCATCGTCGATTACGGCCACAACGTGGATGCGCTTCGTGCTCTGCTTGACGGCCTGCGGCATTTTAGCAATCAACGCCGCATCGTCGTCTATACCTCCGCGGGTGATCGCCGGGACAGTGACATCATCGAGCAGGGGCGCATGCTCGGCAGCGACTTCGACGAGGCCTGGCTCTATGAGGGCGACTATGTCCGGGGACGTGAATCCGGCGAGATAATGAAGCTGCTCGCCTCGGGGCTGCAGGGGGCTTCACGGACGAAACGCGTCGAGTCGATCTTCGGCCACCTCGACGCCGTTGACCGTGCGCTCGAATCCGCGAAGCCGGGGGATCTGGTGATGATCCAGGCCGACACCGCGGACGAAACGGTGCGGCATTTGAAAGACAGGCACGGGGCAAAATAGGGGCAGGATGCGGCAGCCGGGATGAAATGCTTGCCATCTCGCTTGTCCTTCGGCTACTAGGAGCCTGCGTATTGCCATGACCACAACCACAGCCACTCTCCTCAGCATCGCCTGCGGCTACCTTTGCGGCTCCGTGCCGTTTGGTTACCTCGCGGGACGGTTGAAGGGCATTGACATTCGCCAGCACGGCAGCGGCAACATCGGTGCCACGAATGCGATCCGCGTGCTGGGGAAGGGAATCGGCATACCCGTTTTCATGCTCGATGTTTTCAAAGGCTGGCTGCCTGTATGGCTGGCTGCGGGCTGGATTGCGCACACCGGAACGGATGTCGAAGTCGTCACCATCGGAAAGGTGCTCACCGGATTCGCGGCGGTGCTCGGCCACATGTTCACGTTCTGGCTCGGATTCAAAGGTGGCAAAGGCATCGCCACGACTTGCGGCGTGCTGGCCGGCATCTCCTTGGCGGGAATGATTGGCGGCTGGATCGGCTTCCTCACCTTTCTCTTCGCGTTTCGCTATGTTTCGCTTGGCTCGCTTGCTGCGGCGGTCGGTGTGCCCTCGGCGATGGCGATTCAAATGTATCGTGAGGGACGCTGGGATTTCGTGATGCTCGGTTTCGGCATTGTCGTGATGATCCTGGCCTTCGTGCGTCATCGCTCAAACATTCAGCGCCTGATCGCGGGCACGGAGAGCAAGGCGTTCACCAAAAAGAAGCCACAGTCATGATTCAGTCCGCCACAGTCATTGGTGCCGGAAGCTGGGGCACCGCCATTGCCTTTGTGCTGTCGCTGCGGGGCTTGAACGTGCAGTTCTGGGGCCGCGATCCCGAATTGATGTCCCAGATTCGCGACACCCGTCGCAACGGGCGCTACCTGCCTGACCTAGTGCTGCCTGACAACATTGAGGTCACGTCCGACCTTGCGGCATTGAAGCCGGCAGACATGCTCGTGTTCGTGGTTCCTTCGAAGGCGATGCGCAGCACGGCGGAACTCGTGGCAAAAAGCAACGCAGCTTCCAGCGCCCGGGTGCTGGTCTCCTGCGCGAAAGGCATCGAACTCGAAACCGGCCGTCGCATGAGTGAAATGATCGGCGAATCGCTTCCGGGCATCCCGCTTGCGGTGCTCACCGGTCCGAATCATGCCGAGGAGGTTGCCAGCAAGCTCGCCACCGCCGCCGTCGTGGCCTGTGCGGACGATGACATCGCCAAGGCTGTGCAGTCGTGTTTTACCCTGCCGTTTTTCCGTTCCTACACCACTGACGACATCATCGGCGCCGAGTGGGCCGGAGCGATGAAGAACCCCTATGCCATCGCCGCCGGCATGGCGCTGGGCTTGAAGCTGGGCGACAACGCCATCGCGGCGCTGGTGACGCGTGCGCTCGCTGAAATGGTGCGCCTCGGTGTCGCTGAAGGCGGCAGGATCGAAACCTGCTACGGCCTCAGTGGCGTGGGCGACCTGATGGCCACCTGTTACTCCGAGCACAGCCGTAATCACCGTGTCGGCGTCATGCTCGGCCAAGGGAGGGCGCTCGATGACATCGTGGCGAGCACACGCATGGTTGCCGAAGGTGTTCCCAACACCGCCAGTCTGCATCGCGCCGCCAAAGAACGAAGCGTGCGCACCCCGCTGCTTGATGAGATCCATGCCATTCTCTATGAGGGCAAGGCCGCCAAAGACGGCATGCGAGCGCTGCTTTCGCGCGACCCAAGACCGGAAGCGGATTGATCGTCGGCAACCGGAGCAGGTTTAAAGCCCGTTGATTCAGGGCGGATTTGAGGCCATGAGCGGGGTCAAATCTCATGTCCGACCCCAACGGTTACGAACTCCTCGACAGCGGCTCATTTCAGAAGCTGGAACGCTTTGGCAGCGTCGTGCTCTCACGGCCCTGCGCGCAGGCGGTCTGGCGGCAGACGCGTCCCAAGGCCGACTGGCAGAAAGTCACCGCCACTTTTTTCCGCGACGGCGGCAATCAGTGGCGTGGACGGGACAAACTGCCCGAAACGTGGACCATCGAGGTCGATGGCACGAAGTTTCAGCTCAGTTCGACCGACTTCGGACACCTCGGCATCTTTCCCGAGCAGCGGGACCAATGGCGGCGCATTCGTGAAACCTGTGCGGCGTATGCAAACCTCCACAATCGACCCGCGCGGGTCTTGAACCTCTTCGCCTACTCCGGCGGGAGCACGCTGGCCGCTGCACACGCGGGTGCGGAGGTCTGCCATGTCGATGCCTCGAAAGGCATGGTCGATTGGGCGCGCAAGAACGCGGCGTTGAACGGCCTCGAAGAGAAGCCGGTACGCTGGATCGTGGACGATGTGACGAAGTTTCTCGAACGCGAACTGCGGCGTGAGCGGCAGTACGACCTGCTGATCCTCGATCCGCCGAGTTATGGCCGCGGAGCGAAAGGCGAGGTTTTCAAAATCGAAAATGACCTTCCGCCGCTGCTCTCCCTGCTCGGCAAACTGATGTCCTCCCAGCCGCTCGGCGTGCTGCTGTCCTGCCACACGCCGGAACTCACACCAATCTCGCTGCATCATCTGCTGCTGCAGCAATTTGGCCAGAAAAGCGGCAAACTTGAGCACGGAGAGATGCAGCTTCGGGGTGCGAAAGATGTGCTGCCCGTGCCCAGCGGCAGTTTTTGCTGGTGGCTGGCCTGATCGCATTCGACATTTGCCGTAATGCTTCCGTTCCTCCTCCGCCGCGTCTTCAGCAGCGTGATCGTGATCTTTTGTGTGATCTCGATCACCTTTGTGCTCGCGCGGATCACCCCCGGCGGGCCTTTTGACACCGACAAGGTGGTGAGTGACCAGGTGATGAAGGCAAAGCTGGCCCGCTATCATCTCGACGGCTCCACATGGACGCAGTACACCGCCTACGTCTCGGCCATCGCCCAGTTCGACCTCGGCGTGTCCACCAAATACCGGGACTGGCGCGTGTCGGAACTGCTGCGGCAGAAGCTGCCCAACTCCTTTGTGCTGGGAGCACTGGCTTTTGTCATCGCAAGCGGAGCGGGAGTGTTGTTCGGAAGTCTGGCGGCCATGCGCAAGGACTCGTGGATTGATCGCACCGCCATGTTTGGTGCGCTGCTGAGCATTTCGATCCCGTCGTTCATCAGCGGGCCGTTTTTGATCGCCATCTTTGCCTTGTGGCTCGGCTGGCTGCCCGTGGGCGGCTGGGGAACGGTGTCCCAGATGATTCTTCCGGCGCTCTGTCTTGCCGCGCCCTACGTGGCCTATGTCGCGCGTTTGATGCGCAACAGCCTGCTGGATGTGTTGAAGAGCGACTTCCTGCGCACCGCTCGCGCGAAAGGGCTCACTGAAACACAAGCCGTGGCCCGACACGCGGCCAAAGTGGCGATCCTGCCCGTGATCACCTTCCTCGGACCGCTGGCGGCGCATCTGCTCACCGGTTCGATGATCGTCGAGAGCGTCTTCAACATTTCAGGCGCCGGCATGATCTTTGTGAACTCGATTCAGAACCGTGACGTGTTCGTTCTCTGCGGCGCCGTCATCGTTTATTGCGCCCTGCTTGTGCTCTTCAATCTCGCCGTGGACGTGATCTACACGCTGCTGGACAAACGCATCCGCCTTTATGCCTGATGCCGCCGCTCCAGCACGAATCGCCCGGCCGGACGGCTGGCAGATCCTGAAGCGCAACCGCGCAGCAATCATTGCGCTTGGGTTCCTCACCGGCTTGTCGGTCATCGCCATCGTGGTGCCGATGCTCTTGCCTGACGAGTTGAAGATTACCAGCAGCGCCTCGTTTGTGCCGCCGCTGCAGCATTCGGCGGAGGACCACACTCTGCATGTTCTGGGCACGGACGTGAACGGTCAGGACATGCTCTACCGTCTGCTTTCCGGCGCACGCGTCTCGCTCGGAGTCGGCCTCGTCGGCGCGCTGATCAGTCTTGTCATCGGCACGCTCTACGGCATGATCAGCGGCTATGCGGGCGGCCGGGTGGACGGCTTCATGATGCGCACGGTCGAGGTGCTGCAATCCGTGCCGCGCATTCTCTTCATCATGATCCTCATCGCCGCGCTTGATGACTACGTGAAGGGATGGATCGACGGCTGGCGCCTGCTGGCGCAAAAGAACAACTGGTCCGGGACCGCGGAGAACATGAGCAGTTTGAAGGCTTACTCGAAGGTGCTGGTGATGATCGTCTCGCTTGGTCTCGTTGAATGGCTCACCATGGCGCGCATCGTGCGCGGGCAGGTGCTCGTGCTGCGTGAGATGACCTTCGTCACGGCGTCCAAGGCGATGGGGCAGGGGAGCTGGGGCGTGCTGCGCCGTCATCTGCTGCCAAACCTGAGCACGGTCATCCTCACCTACCTCACGCTTACGATTCCCGCCGTCATTCTCGACGAATCCTTCCTGAGCTTCCTCGGTCTTGGCATCGAAGATCCTGCTGCAAGCTGGGGCTCGCTGCTGAAGGACGGCGCGCAGGTCATCAACCCGCTCGAAAGCAAATGGTGGCTCCTCGTTTTTCCCGCGCTCCTCATGTCCGCCAGCCTCCTCGCCCTCAACTTCCTCGGCGACGGCCTGCGCGATGCGTTTGATCCGAAGAGCGGGGAGTGAAGTTAATCAACTGAAAGGCTGTGCCTGATCCTAGGTCACCAAAAAATGTAAAAGATGGTGTTGACACGTTGTTACGGGAATTATATTATCAATTGTAATAATTGAGTTTACAATATGAAGACAACAATAGACTCCATTGCCTCCGGAAATGCGCTCGAAATCTCGGCAACACGACCGCCGGATAGCGTGGATGAGCAGTCGTCACCAAGAACCAAGCTGTCCGACAGCATCGTTCGAAGAGCGAGCTACGTTGCTGCGGTTTTTTTGGTGCTCACAGCGCTCGCGCATTTATTTTTGAAGGAAGGCACCGCCAACCTTCCTGGATTTGTGTTCATTGACGTGGATGCCGAAGCCAATATCCCCACTTGGTATTCTTCAATGTTGTTGGAGATCCTGGCAGTCATTGCTTTCGCCATCAGCAATTATGACATCCCGGCGCAAAAGACCGGTTGGCGTGGCATTTCCCTGATCCTGTTCTTGATGGGCATGGACGAGGTGGCCAGCATCCACAACATGCCTTCCCGCCGTTTGAGCGAGATGTTGGGACTCGAAGGTGGTTACATGATGAATGCTTGGGTCTTGCCTGCCGTCATCGTATGCGTTGTTTTGGGAGTGATCTACCTTCCATTTATCTGGCGGTTGCCAAGCTGGCTCAAACGCGGACTCATTGTGGCATCGGTTGCGTATTTGATGGGAGCCGTGGGTCTCGAAGTCCTGAGTTCGAAACTTGAGTATGTCGCAGGTGGTTTGAAATATGATGGGTTGAAGTTTTACTCGCTCCGATTCGAGCTGTGCGCCGTGGCCGAGGAAATCTATGAGTATGTGGGCATCCTTGCTGCCATGGCGGCACTGCTGAAACATGCGTCCAATCTGGGTGCGCGGCTGACACTTGATTTTGCCGGAGGGGCAATGACTGCGCGGCCTGCGATGTAATGCAGCGCAGGAGAAGATCAATGCGCCTGCAGCCAGTTCGTGCCGGTGCCTGCCTCGACTTCGACCGGGACGCCTTCTAAGGGGAGCGCATTCTTCATCGCATCGAGAATGATCGCACGGGCCTGCTCGACCTCGCTTTCGGGCATCTCGAAGAGGAGTTCGTCGTGCACCTGCAGCAGCATGCGCGTCTTGAGACCGGCTTTGGTCAGCGCGGCGTCGACGTGGATCATGGCGAGCTTGATCATGTCGGCGGCGGTGCCCTGGATCGGCGTGTTCATCGCGACACGTTCGGCCTGGCCGCGGACGGTGGCGTTGGCGCTGGTGAGGTCGCGTATGTTGCGACGGCGGCCGGTGAGAGTTTCGACGTAGCCGCATTGTTTGGCGTCTTCGACGATCTTTTCCATGAAGCGTTTGATGCCGGGGAACTGCTTGAAGTAGTTCTCGATGATTGTGGCGGCCTCGCCGCGCGGAATGCCGAGTCGCTGGCTCAAGCCGAAGGCGGAAATGCCGTAGATGATGCCGAAGTTGACCATCTTGGCGGTGCGGCGCATTTCGGGGAGCACGCCGTCGAGTTCGACGCCATAAACGCGCGCCGCAGTGGCCTGATGAATGTCGATGCCCTGCGCGAAAGCCTCGATCATGGCCTTGTCGCCGCTCAGGGCGGCCATGACACGGAGTTCGATCTGCGAGTAGTCGGCGCTCATCAACACCCAGTCGTCGAAGCCGGGGACGAAGGCCTTGCGGATCTCACGACCGAGGTCGGAGCGGATGGGAATGTTTTGCAGGTTCGGATCGCTGGAAGCCATGCGACCCGTTGCGGCCATAAGCTGATGGAACGTGGTGTGGACACGACCGGTGACTTTTGAAACGGCATGCGGCAACGCTTCAACGTAGGTGTTGTTGAGCTTGGTGACCTCGCGGTAGTCGAGGATGTCCTGCACGATGGGATGAAGACCGGTGAGCGATTGGAGCACCTGCTCGTTTGTCTGATACTGGCCGGTGGCGGTCTTCTTCGGCTTGTCGAGGAGCTTAAGGCGGTCAAACAGCACCTCGCCCATCTGCTTCGGGCTGTTGAGGTTAAAGGGGCCGCCCGCGACCTCGTGGATACGCTTCTGCAGCTCCTGCGCCTTCTTTTCCAGTTCGATGCCATATTCGCGCAGCGCCTGCACATCGATCTTCACACCGAAGTTCTCCATCTTCGTGAGCACGGGAAGCAGCGGTGACTCGACGGTGTTAAACACACGCGTCTGGCCGTGAGGCGCCAGTTCGGGGCGCAGCTTTGTGGCGAGCTGCCACGTCACATCAGCATCCTCGGCGGCGTAGTCGGCGACCTTCCGGGCGTCCTCGGCGGCAACGTCAGCCATGGTGGCCTGGCTGAACAGATCGTCCTTTTCGGTGCCAATGAGGCTGGTAATCGGCACCGGCGTGTAGTGGAGGTAGGTCTCCGAGAGGAAGTCCATGCCATGGCGCTGCTCAGGCTCGATCAGAGCGTGCGCGATCATGGTGTCGAAGTAAGGGCCTGCGACCTCGACGCCATGCGCGAGAAGCACGCTGAGGTCGAATTTGAGGTTGTGGCCGATCTTTTCGATGCCGTCGCGGGTGAACACGTCTCGGAATTCTTCGAGCACCGACTTCGCGGCGGCCTTCTCCCGTGGAAAGTGAACGAACCAGCCCTCATGGGCCTGCCATGAGAGCGCGATGCCAACGATCTGCGTGTCACGCGGATCAAGCCCAGTCGTTTCCAAATCGAAGCAGAAGGATTTCAGCTTGCCAAGCTCGCCGATAAGGTTCCGGCGCTCCTCGGCGCTCTGCACGAGGTGATAGACGTGAGGGGTGTCGGCGATGGTTGTGAGTTTTGCCGCGACGGGGGCCGTGAAGAGGTCTTCAGCCACAGGCGGAGCCTCGGATGCCTGGCTGGCCGTCTGTTGTTCCGCTTTGCGGCCTCGACCAGCCTTGAAGTCATCGCCGAAAAGGCGGCGGCCCAGCGCGTTGAACTCAAACTCGGTGAAGAAGGCTTTCAGCGCGTCGTCATTGTGAGGCCGGATGACCAGATCCGCGACCTGGG
>NZ_JAGRPF010000128.1 GCF_020439865.1 Prosthecobacter sp. | reverse complement strand
TCGCGACGTCGGTGCCCTCGACGTACTCCATGACGATGTAGAGCAGCCCGCCTTCCGTCTCGCCGAAATCATGCACGGCCACGATGCCGGGGTGGCTGAGTTTTCCCATCGCCTTGGCCTCGTTCTTGAAGCGTTCCGCGAAGCTGGCATCCGCCTCCTCAAGGGCGTTGGAGAGGATCTTGATCGCCACCTGGCGATCCAATGAGATCTGCTTGCCCATGTAAACGGCACCCATGCCGCCACGGCCGAGCATCTTCACGATCTCGTATTCCGGCAGCAGCTTGTGCAGTTCCTCCGCCGTGGGAGGCACCCACGGGCCGGAGGGCTTGCTGCCTTCATTCGTGCCGAGCAGCTCGCGCCCCAGCGCGCTGAGATTGGCGTCGTTTTCCGGGGTAGAAGGGTCTGTGCTCATGAGGTTCTACCAGAGACTAATGAAAGCAGGACAGGCGGTTACAGACAAAGCAAAGATTTTGGACGGGAAGTCGTCATGGCAGTTCGATGACGACACGGAAGCCGACCATCGAGGCATCCCCGTCACGCGGCATGGTGAGGCGCCAGTTGACGGTGCGGGGCGGACCAAAGTTTTCCCAAGAGTGCCCGCGGATCACGCGCTGCGCCCTGATGGCCGGATCATGCCAGTCGTCACACCATTCACCGGCATTCCCCCACAAATCGTGGAGGCCATCCGCCGTCGCTGAAAAACTGCCAACGGGCGCGGTGAAGGCAAATCCATCGTTCATCCCCTTGTAGTTTGCGAAATCGTTCGGCGGGTTTTTGGCCGTTCCCCAAGGATAAGCCCCCACACCTCGGGGACTTTTGGCGGCAGGACTCAGCCTGGGGTCCTCCGTGGCACCGATGCCTGCGGCACAGCTCCATTCGTGATCGCTGGGCAGGCGACAAACCACATTCTCCTTTTTAGACAGCCATTTGCAGAACCGCACGGCGTCATCCCACGACACGTTGACCACCGGGTGATCGCCGGTTTGGGTGACACCGCCTGCGCTGAGGTTTTGCCAGGCGGCATCACTCACCGAGTTGGCCTTCGCGAATTCGGCGAAGTCTTTCACCCGTGTCTCCCACACGCTGAACAGCAGCGTCTTTCCATCCGTGGGGCCGCCCGTGATGCGGATGGGAACGAACTTCATGCCGAGCGAGTTCACGAAGGGCTTGTCCTTGGTGGCAGTCGATGGAGAAGAGGAAACGGGGAGAGTTGGAGATGAAGTCACCGGCTTTGGCGCGGGCACAGAAACGGAAGACGTCGGCTGCGCGGCTGTGGCCGGGAGTTCGATGACGACGCGGAAGCCATAAACATTAAAGCGGTCTCCCGGAGGCTGCTCCGTACGCATGCTCGAAGCCAGATGGTTCCGCCAGCCACGATTCCAAGCGGCACCCCTCAGAATCTTTTCCGTAGGTTTTTGAGGACTCGGCGTTTCACACCACTCCCACACATTTCCACCGAGGTCGTGGATGCCGAGGTTGTTTGCAGGAAAGCTCATCACCGGGGCGGTGAGGATGAATCCATCCGTGTAGCCCGGGATGGAGCCATAATCCCCTTTGATACGCCCGATCGTGCTGTCATCGGCATAGTTGCCGATCGCGCTTGTCGGAGGCCACTGGTTTCCCCATGGGAATTCGTCACCACCGACGGCCTTGCTCCATTCGTCGTCGGTCGGCAGGCGGTAGCGGACGCCCTCACGCTCAGTCAGCCAGTCGGCAAACGCGACGGACTCCAGCCAACTCACTTTGATGACCGGGTGTTGGTCTGTTTCGCGAGATTCTCCCTCCAATGGGAACGGAATGCGCCATTCGCTGTTCCCCGTCGGTCTTGCATCGTCGAATGCTGCAAAATCCCGCCGCCTCGTCTCATGGATGCACATGAGCACCTTCGTGCCCGGAACCGGCACAAACTTCATGCCGAGGGCGTTCACGAAGGGACGGTCCTTGGTGGCTTCGGCGGGGTTCGTGGTCGTAACGCTCGACGGCGTTGGAGCAACTGCGGTGGGCGCACCAGTCTTGAACGCCGCCATCATCTGCGTGCGATACTTCTCGACAGATCCGGCCTCCGCAGTCTTGCCCGCCTGCACCAGCGAGGCTTGAACGGTGGCCAGAGACTGGTCGAGGCCGGCGATGAGCGTGGACTCGATCTTCGCGACTTCGCGCACGAAGATGTCGCGCAGTTCCTTGAGGCGTTGCGGTGCGGGATCAGCCACGGCGGCTAGCGCTGGCAGC
>NZ_JAGRPF010000127.1 GCF_020439865.1 Prosthecobacter sp. | reverse complement strand
GGCAACGCCGGAGCGTTGCCCTCCCCTTCCCCAAACCGCTTCTTCTCCCACTCCTCCCCCGCCATGCCTGACTGGGATTCAGGCACGTGGGACTCCGGCTTCTGGGACGCGCCCGCCGCCCCGCCGATTTTTCCGACCGCACCCAAAACCAAACGCAAGACGAACCGACGCACCATGGCCTCCAACCCAACACCCGACAACGCGGACGTGCTCCGCGCCCTGGCCGACCGCATGGCGGACGGCTGCCACACGCATGAAGCCGCCATCGGCATCCTGCAAAACACCGAGGCGGCGATGCGCGCCGCGATCACCGCCCTGTCCAACGCCGAGACGGACGCGGGTGTGAAGAAGAACGCCGTGAGCACCGCCTACGCCGACCTGCTGGCGGCGGACGAGGCCGGCACCACCACCATCAACAACTGCAAGCTGCGCCTCAAGCAGGTGCTGGGCGAGCGCTGGAGCGCGGCCTGGGAGCCCACCGGTTTCCCCGACCAGTCCACCGGCGTGCCCAGCACGCAGGACAAGCGCTTCACCCTGCTGGACGCCCTGAAGAACTACTTCACCCTCGTCCCGGCCAGCGAGAACGCGGGGATGGGGGCCACCGCCGCCACCTGCACCGCGGCCTGGACCGCCTTCTCCGACGCCCGGCAGGCGGTGAGTGATGCGGAGAGCGCCCAGACGACCGCCTTTGCCACCCGCACCGCGGCCACGGATTCCCTGCGCAAACGGGTGCGCGGCCTGATCAACGAACTGGAAACGCTCATCGCCGATGATGATGCGCGCTGGGAGGCCTTTGGGCTGAACATCCCGGCCAACCCGAGCGCACCGGAACCCGTGACGAGCGTGACCGCCGCCGCGCTGGGCAATGGCCGCATCGAGGTGAGCTACCCTTACGCCACGCGGGCCACCCGCTACAGAATCGAGACCTTCATCACGGGGGTGGATACGGAATGGCAGAACAAGGCCAGCGCGAAGGACCTGGAGGTGATCCTCAAAAACTTCACCGCCGGTCAGGTCGTCAAAGTGCGCGTGACCGCCAGCAACGACGGCGGCGACGCGGCACCGAGCCCGGAGGCGCAGGTCACGGTGACGTGAGGAGGGCACGGCTCCCGCCGTGCCGAAATCGGCAGCGCCGGAGCGCCGCCCTCCCTTCTCTCCAACCAGGAACCAAGAACTAAGAACAATAAACTTTAACCACCGCGACGGAGTCGCGGACTACGTATGTTCGATCCCAACCTCCCCGCCGCGAACTCGCCGAACTCCTCGGCGCAGATGCGCGGCCAGCTCAACGGTCTCAAAGAACTCATCGACGCCATTCAAACCATCGGCAGCGCGACGGTGGACGGTGTGAACACGCTGCCGCCGGGGAGTCCGGCGGCGGTGACGCTCAGCGTCAACAGCGGCACGCTGCATTTCACCTTTGACCTGCCGCAGGGGGACACCGGCGCGACGGGCAGCACCGGGGCGGACGGCAGCGCGGGCCCTCAGGGGCCGGAGGGACCGGCCGGGGCGCAGGGCAACGACGGCCCGCCGGGACCCGAAGGACCGCAGGGGCCGATGGGCGAGATCAGCAACATGGATCTGAGCAATGCCATCAGCGGCACGAGCAGCAACAGCAACGGCGTGGCAACGCTGGGCCTGGTGGCCAGCAGCCCGCCGACACAGAATGAGATGCAGGCGGTGGCCGACAAGCTGGATGAGCTGATCAACGCGCTGAGAAGGTAGGTTTATTGTTCCTTGTTCTTGGTTCTTGGTTCCTTGTTCGCGGTTCTTGGGGCGTAGTCCGCGATTCCATTCGCGGGGATTGAGGAAACAAGGAGGTGGGGTCTCTGACCCCACGAAGATGGGGAACGGAGTTCCCCGCTCCTTGGGAGGGCAGAGTTGCCTGGCTGCGCCATCCCTGCGGGCAGCCTGCGGCTGGCTACCTTCGCTCCGCTTCGGTTCTGCGTCTGCCGAAGTGGGCAACGCCGGAGCGTTGCCCTCCTCGGAGCTGGCAGCCGGGATCACGCGCGCTGTCCGATCACGCTGAAATCGAGATCCCCTTTCCCGGCTTCCACCCCTGCGCGCATCGCGGCGGCGGTGCAGTCGAGGGTGGGTGTGCTGAGCTTCGCCTCGGCGGCGAGTTCACGGGCAAAGTCGGCATCCTTGAGCATGTTGCGCAGGGCAAAGTGCGGATCGAAGTCGCTCTTGATGATCGCGGGCAGCTTCATGCCAATGAGCGAGGAGAAGTTCGCGTTCGACTCGAGCGCTTCCAGCAGGCGTTCCAGCGCGATGCCATTCGCTTTCGTAATATCCGCAGCCTCGGCCACGGCTTCCACGATCACGGCGGAAACGAGATTGGTCACGATCTTGAGCACCATCGCATCGCCAATGCCGCCCAGCGGCAGAATCTTCGCGGCGCTGGCCTCCAGCACCGGCTTCGCACGTTCGAGCATCAAATCGTTGCCGCCGATGTAGTAGCACAGCTTGCCGTTCTGCGCGGCCATCTTGCTGCCGGTGAAGGGTGCATCCAGAAACGAAGCACCCGTGCCTTCCACCAGCTTCGCGGCCTCCAGCGTGGCCTTCTTGCTCACGGTGGCGTGGTTCATCACGAGATGTCCGGCCTTCAGCGCCGGCAGCATGTCATTCAGCGCTTCCAGCAGCGCGGCGCTGTCGCGCACGAAGATTTGAATGATGCCCGCCGCCTCCGCCACTTCACGCGGAGAGGCGAGAAAGTTCGGCACCGCACGTGCGCTGCGGCTCCAGACAAACACCTGATGCCCCGCCTTGCGCAGGTTTTCCGCCACACGACTTCCGATGATGCCGAGACCCAGAATGCCAACGTTTTGCTTCATGCGTGGCACTTAGGGCGCAGGTTCGGCCTGGTCAACCACCTGCGGATGGTAAAACACAAACTGGGTCGGTTTTTGCGACCGCTCCCGCAGTTCGGCGATGAGGCTCCTCACCGCCTCCTCACGCCGCTGGCTCGTCAGCATCGCCATGATTTCATCTGCAGCTTCTTCGAAGGTCGGCAGTCGTGGTTCATGCCGCTCCATCACGATGATCAAATGCCAGCCCAGCTTTGTCAGCACCGGCCCGCTGAATTCTCCGACAGGGAGCTTCTCCACCGCCGACATGAAATCTTCCGGCAGACGTCCGCGGCTGATCCAGCCGAGATCTCCTCCCACCACCTTGCTGCGATCATCGTCCGAATGCTCCGCCGCCAGTTGCGCAAAGGTCTTCTCCTTCGCGATCAACTGCCGGTGAACCTCCCGGATCTCCGCCTCGCGATCCGGTTTGGTTTTGTCATGCCGGGTGAGGAAGATGTGCGCCGCATGGAATGCGCGCGGGATGCGCAGGGTGTCCTTGAACTCGTCATACCACTCCCGCACCTCCTTGGCCGTGATCTCCTTCAATCGATGCGCGATCTTCTCCGCGATCCACGCCTCGTCGAGCTGAGCGTCATAGATGCCCTCGTCGAGAGATTTCTCCGTCTGCTGCTGACCCGCCACTCGTCCGGGAAACTCGGCTCCGTTGGCAAACTGGCGCTTCATCATCTCCGCCTCACGCTTCGCCAGAGAAACCGGCGGCACATGGTCGATCCCGTTCATGATGCGAAACGCGCGGATGATCCGGTCATTCACCAGCGTCTCCAGCGCCAGCCAGCGGGTCTGTTTCCGTGCCTCGGTGCCCAGCGCGGCCCAGGACTCGTTCCGCTTCCACAACTGCTCCCGCATCATCTCCTCCACCTCCAGCCGCGTGATCGGCCTTCCGTAAACCTCTGCGGCAAAGCCTCCTCCCGCTCCTTCTGGCGAGGATCCCCTGCCCGCCATCAACCGCGCATGCAACGGACCCTTGCACGCATACAGGTCCGCCATCAGGTAGCCGGCGGCGATGAAATAGGCGGCAAAGCGCCACGGGAATCCGTGCAGGGAGAATGACATGAATTCGACCAAGCTAGAACAGCCTCTGACGATCACAACAAGGTGCTGCAAAGCAGTCTCCTCCCGGTGCTTCAACGGCGGCCCGAGGCATCCCCGAAATTGCGCTGGTCTTTTTCATTGGGCTCGGAGAAAATGCCTCCCATGAAATCGATCATGCCCCCCTTGGATGGGACATTCCTCAGCCGCCGCGAAATTCTGCGCTCCCTCGGAGCCACTGCGGCATTCGCCGCATTCCCCTCCCTGCGTGCCGCATCGACGAGCAAGGACTCCCTGCCGATGCAGTTCTACAAAAGCCTCACGGAGGAGCAGCGCGGCAAGATCGTCCTGCCGCTCGACCACCCGAAACGCGGCTACGTCAGCAACTGGTGGTACATCTGTCCGGAACAGCGCCTTCACACCTTCTACACGAAGGAGCAGCAGGATCTGGTGCGGCAGATCTTCGAGTCCCTGCATGCTCCCGAGTATCGTGAAAAAATGAACTGGCAGGTGCAGAAGGATCTCATGGGCCAGATCAAGAACACCCCCTCCGTCGGCTTCTTTGGCACACCGGAGGACAAGGACTTTGAGTTCATCTACACCGGCCACCACGTCACCCGCCGCTGCAACGCACTCACCGACTCCGGTCTTGGCTTCGGCGGCCGCCCCATTTTCTACGGCAACTTTGCCAAGGCCTTCCGCGAGGAGAAAGACCACGCTGGCAATCCTTTCTGGTATCAGGGCGTGATCTTCAATGAGTTCGTCAGCGCTCTGGACGGCAAGCAGCAGGAAAAGATCCTCGTCGGCCGCGAACCACGTTCCGAAAAACCCGCCGAAGTGATCGCAAAGCGCAAGACCGACCTCCCCGGCCTCAGCGGTGCCGATCTCAGCAAGGATCAGCAGGTGAAGCTGATTGAAACGATGCGCCGCATGCTCGCCTGCTTCCGCCCCGACGATGTGGCCGTCACGATGAAGACCATCGAGGACAAAAAGATCGTAGAGCGCCTCTTCATCTCCTGTTACGGCGGCCAGTTTGACATCGGCAGTGACAAGGTGTGGGACACCTGGCAGATCGAAGGCCCGGAGATGGTCTGGTACTTCCGTGGCTTCCCCCACATCCACGGATACTTCCATCTGGCGGCGTAAAGCCATTCATGGACGGGGGCGATGCCTCCACGTGTGATCCCTCTGGCCGAAAATGCCAAAAGAGGAAGGATATCCGTCCTTCCTCTTTTGATTCTTTCGGCCCATCGGTTCCGAGATTGCCCCGAGCCTCACTCGGCGCCGCTCTTCTTCCCGACACGATACACCGCCAGTTCCGTGCGGATCAGAAGATCGTTGTCGCACACCGCCATCGAGGCCAGCGTCTTCTCGTTGAGTTCGCTCTTCGCCACCACCTGCAATGTCTTGCCCGGCTTCACCACGGCGGACGCGCCCTTCTCATCGATCGCGTAGATCAGGCCGTCCGCATAAAGCAGCGAGGCGGAGCTGGGGCCGAGCAGGCGTTCTTCAAAGTGTACCGTGTTCGTTTTCGCGTCGCGGCAGGTGAAGAGGCCGTTGTCCGCCAGCATGTAGAGCTCATCGCCGATCACCAGCATGGAGGGATTGTGCGGAACGTACTTCGTCTCCTGCCACACTACGTGGGTGTTCGTCACATCGCCCTTTCCATCCACCTTGATCGCCAGGCCGATCGGTTTGTCATAGCCGGTGCTCATGAAAATCATCCCGTGCGCAAACACCGGCCGCGGCACCACTGAGTAGCCAGTGCCATACATCACATGCCAGATCTCACTGCCGTCCTTCGGGTTCAACGCCTGCACGATCCCGCTGCCTGCACTGATCACCTGCTTCTGACCCGCCACCTCGATGACGAGAGGCGTGCAGAAGGAGAACTTGCTTTTCGCCTCTGTCTCCGGGCGGGCGATCTTCCAACGCGTCTTGCCGGTCGCCTTGTCCAGCGCCACCACGCCCGGATCTTTGCTGCCGTCCGCATCGAAGATGAGCAGATCGTCGACAAGAACCGGACTGCCGCCCGTGCCATGCTGTGGCGGATAAGGGTTCTCCTGCGACGTCCACACGATCTTGCCCGCCTCATCCAAGCAGGTCGTGCCGTGGTGCGAGAAATGCGCATACAAGCGTCCAGCCTCATAGATTACCGAAGGGCTCGCCTGACTGTTCTTCGGGTGCATCTTCAGCGCCGCCGGATCCTTCGCCTCAAACACCGGCGTATCCCACAGCGCCTTTCCCGTTGCCGCATCGAGTGCGATGACATGCAGGCTCACCGGCTTCGGCGGCGGTGGTGGCGCCTTCTTTGCAGGTGCCGGCCGCCTGGAACCATCAGCCTTAGGCGCAACTGCAGCCGGAGGAGGAGCAGGCTCAGGTTTCACCTCCGCTGCGGCAGGATCCACCGGCAGTTCGACAGCGGTCGTGATGAAAATCTTTCCATTGGCGACCACGGGCGACGACCAGCCTTTTCCAGCCACCTCAGAGCGCCACACAATGTTCTTGTCCGGCGCCCACTCCGTCGGCAATCCCTTCGCCGTAGAGAAGCCCTGCGCTGTCGGCCCGCGAAACTCCGGCCAAAGCGATTCAGCGTGAGAGGAGACGGCTGTCAGACAGAGCCCGAGGAAGGAAAGGAAGAGTGCACGAGTCGCCATAAGAGAGCCGAAGGAACGGCCCACCATTCCACAAGCTTTCGACACGCTGAACAGGTTGGCCGAAAAAAGGAAAAGTGCCGAGCCTAAGGTTGGAGGTGGGACAGGCCATGCATCGCTTGGGCAAAGCCCGACCAAGCGGGGAGCGAGCGAACCAACAGAAAAAACTCCGGTCCCTTTTTTGAATCTCTTTGTTTCGTTGATACGCTCTCCACAAATGCCTCCCTTTGGTCGCCTGTGTCGCTTCACTTGGCCCGGCCATCCTCAAGGCTTCGCGAGATCCAGACACACCACCTCGCCTGCGTTGCTGCGACACAGCAGGTGACGACGGGAAATCGCGGGCAGGACCCAGCATTTGCCCTCGAGCACCTGCGCTCGCGACATCACGGTGATGCCGCTTTCCGAGGGCTGGCAGAGCTGCAGTTCGCCAGTGGTGCTCAGCACAACGAGATGACCATCGCTAAGGATCGCAGTGCCCTTGGCCACGTCGGCGGATTCCCACAACGCCTTCCCAGTGGTGAGATCGAGGCAGCGCAGATCGTTCACACCGCGCTTGGAATCGTTGAAGACCATCAGCGCATTCTTTCCCCAAGGCACGCCGGAGTTGTACAGCAGGCCGAGATCGCGCACATTCCACGCGACGGTGAGTGTGGTGCCTTCCAAGCGCAGACCGGTGGAGCCGTCGTTGCCGGTGTGGGAGATGAAGATCGTGCCATCACTGCCGATCAT
The DNA here is from genome assembly GCF_020439865.1 of Prosthecobacter sp. Taxonomy (GTDB): domain Bacteria; phylum Verrucomicrobiota; class Verrucomicrobiia; order Verrucomicrobiales; family Verrucomicrobiaceae; genus Prosthecobacter. The sequence goes on along the minus strand of NZ_JAGRPF010000127.1, from coordinate 27,266 downwards.
TGGTGTGGCGCAATTGCAGAAGTCTGTGGTCGTGGTCGCGTAGCTGGCGATCACGCTGCCATCCTGCGGATCGAGCACCGCGAGTTCACGGCCTTTGAACATGATCAGCCGCTCCTTGCCGCCGAGCGATGTCATCACCGGCGTCGCATAGCCTGCTTCGCCCTTCCCCTTTGCCCAAAGCGTGTCGCCTGTCGCCGCGTTCAGACACACCGACGATCCCTCATCGCCACCGACATCGAGAAAGAGTTTCCCCTGCCACAGCAGCGGACTGCCTGCGTAGCCGTAGACCGGCCGCTGGCTGTGAAAATCCTTCAGCAGGCTCTTCTGCCACAGCACCTTGCCCGTCGCCGCATCCAGGCAAAACACATCTCCCTCGCGGCTGATGCTGAAGACACGTCCTTCGCCGACACATGGAGTCGAGCTTGGTCCGCCGGGCACGATGGGCATCATGTGCGCGGCGCTCTTGCACGGATAATCATGACGCCACACGACCTTTCCGTCCGCGAGATCAAAGCACCAGATCGTGTCCTGATTTTCACCGTCGTTGCCCGCCGTAAAAACGCGCCCGTCCACGACCGCGAAGGATGCCATGCCCGCGCCCACCTGCGTGCGCCAGACCACCTTGGGACCGTCCTTCGGCCAGGCTTTCTCCCAGCCTTCTTCCGTCGTGGTGTTGTTGCGTGCCGGACCATGGAACTGCGGCCAGTCTTCCGCCACGACCTGACCACTCATCAGCGCCATCAGGATCAAAGCGAACAACATGCGAATCATGGCGGTAGAGTTTCAGGTTTCTGGTTCAATGCTCGACGGTCACGATCTCCACATCGTCCATCGGCTTGCCACCGCTGGTGCCGCCGATCGCCATCAAGTGGGTGTCATTCAAAGGAATGAGCTGATGAAAGTAACGCGATTTCACGAGCTTTCCGCATTCCGTCCATGCCTTCGCATCCGTGCCGATGCGGTAAACCTTCCCGCCTTCCGGACTCACATAGAGATTCCCCCCAACGACGCAGGCGGCGCAACCAAAGCCCATCGCACGATCCTTCTCGCCGACCGGCGGCGCACTGCTCCACTGCTGCGTCTTCGGGTCGTAGATGTCCACCGCCGAGGACAGTTCGTTGTCCTCCGTCATCCCGCCGATGCACCAAAGCTTCCCGCCAAACACCACCGCCGCGAGCGCGCGCCTTGTCCAAGGTTGTGGCAGCGTCTTCCAACCCGTTTCGGGCTTGGTCAGATCCAGCACCACCATTGTGTTGTGCCACTTCTTCGTCTTCGGCGCGTCAGGTGCAGGCTTTGGCGTGCCCACCTTGAGCGGCCAGCCGCCCACCGCGTAGAGTTCGTCACCCATCACCGCCAGCGCATGGCTTGATCGCGGCTCCGGCAGCGCTGGCAGTTTCGTCCAGGCTTTTGTCTTCGGATCAAACATCGCCACATGGTCCAGCGACATCAGCTTCTGCTCGGCTCCTGGAGCGTTTTGCGGCTGCATCCCGCCCACGAGGATCAGCTTGTCCTGCCACGCCACGATACCCGGACTCTGCACCGGAACATCTCCGGGCAAAACCTCCCATGCATCCTGCTTCGTCAGCGACATGCGCCACAGCGCTCCGCTCACCGTCTCAGTCGAGTAAGCATGCGCCGTCCCCATGTGACCACCGTAGACATAGACGCTTCTGTCGCACACCGCCGCGCCAAAACTCGTCACTGCCTTGGGCAGCGGCGGCGGCGCGCCCCACAACCGCACGGACCACGACGACAGCAACAACGACAGCACAATCAGAGCACACCGGTTCATGCCCCCGAGTATCCCCGGCCATCGCCTGCCCGCAAGCCTCGCTTGACCCAAGTCCCCATACGTTCACGCCGCTTCGGAGGCCCGGACGTGAGATTTGCCCATGAGGCGGTCGATGAAGCGGCGTCTGGGTTTGGGCAGAGGAGGAGGCATGCCCGTCTCGAGGATGGCCCAGCGGTGGTTCCAGGCTCTCGTGAGGGTTGCGACAAGCTCCTCGAGCTGCCCGAGCTCATAGACGGGAAGACGCAGCAGAGGGACGCCCGTGGCTGCGAAGAGTTCGTTCTTGAAAATGTCATTCTTGAACGCCTTGGCGTCGCCATGACTGGGGTCATCCACCTCGATGCCGACCATGGGCATCCAGTCGTCCGCGCGACAGATCAGAAAATCGACGTGCTTCTGGCTGATCCTCTGAAACGCGCCCGGGACCTTGGGATGCTGGAAGACATCCGCCAGGCGGGGCTTTACCTGAATGTGGCAACGCCCCTGGGTGATCTGAAACAGGCACTCAAAAAAGCGCGCCTCCGTTTCGGTGAGCAGGGGCTTCGAAGCATAAGGATGCTTGAAGCGCAGACGCATGTCGGGATCAGGAGCAATGAGCTGCATAGCAGGCGAAGTGTTATTATGGTAATTCTAAAGCAGTGACCCAGCCAACGTGCAAGCACTGCTTCGCTTTCCCCTCCGGCAGCAAAAAGAATTGCCGGTTGTTTCGAATGCAGGGCGGTCTAGCATCAGCCGATTCTTCACCCAACCTTGCGACCTCCTGTGACCAAACGTCTTTCTTTGCTCCTGCTCTCCTGCCTCCTGCTGGCCCATTGTTCCACCCCACCGATGTTGGCACACATGAGAGCGCCCGGCGGCGTGAAAGTCATCTCGCCCGACATGGCCGTGACGTTGCCCGATGGATGGCGGGAGCTGGAGACTCCGCCTTCTAAGACCCTCTTGGCGGCAGATGACGCCAACGGGACACTGCATTTGGTAATCGCGGGTCCGCTTGGAGCCTCCGACGGCGCCTCAAAGGACGTGCTGGTGGCGAACACCGCCTATCAAAAGGGCATTCAACGAACGTTGCTGGAGGGCCAGTTCAGCAAGATCGAACGAAGCGGAATGGTCCAGGTGGCAGGCACGAACGCCTATCGCTGCGAAGCAACAAATCGGGACGCCTCAAGGTCGATCCTGCAAGTCCATGTGCCCCAACGGCAAAGCCTTTGGGTCCTGACCTTCTACTCTTCCGGACAGGCCGTGGGAAAGAGCGCCGCTGTGAACAAGATTCTCGGCTCATTCCAACTGGCGCCGAGAGGCTGAAGAAACGGGTGTTGTTTCGGCAAAGCAACGGATCCTTCTGATCCCACAGGCTGGCAGCCTGTTTCACAAACCAGCGTCACGCCTCAGGGATCGAAGCCGCTTCGGCGCGCTTGTCCTTGCTGAAGCGAATGTCCTCTGCGCGTTCGATGAAGATGGTGTCTTCGCAGATGTTCTTGGCGTGATCGCCCACGCGCTCCAGAAAGCGGGCAACGAAGATGAGATGGATGTAGCCTTCGAGTTCTGCGTGGTGGGACTCCATAACGGAGATCAACTCGCGATCGAGAGCTTTTTCAGCCGCGTCGAGCTCTTTGTCGAGCAGACGCGCGGCGGAGGCTGCTTCGGGGTCGGCTTTGATAAAAGCCTGAATGCTGGCGTCGAGATTGCGGTCGCAGAGTGAATAAACGGGCTGAATAAGCTTCACCTCGGCGAATTCGGGGAGGTTGTTGATGAAGCGCGCACGTTTGGCGATGCTGGAAGCCTGGTCAGCGATACGCTCGAGATTGTTGGCGACGCGGATGGTGCCCATCACTTGGCGAAGATCATGCGCGGTGGGCTGGAACTTGACGAGGATCTGCATGCCAAGCTTGTCCACGGCCTTTTCGAGTTCGTTGACATCCTGGTCCGCGGCGATGGCGGCGTTGCACAGGTCGGTGTCACGCTCCAGCAGGCCGCGCATGGCGCTGGCGAGGTTTTTACGCGCCATGCTGGCCATGGCGAGGACATCGCCACGGAGCTTTTCAAGCGAGTGATTGAAGGATGAGAGGATATGCTCTTGCATGAAGTAGAATGCCCCAATGTGACAGTTTTGCTACATTGCAACTACAGAAGATTTCGGCGGCGCTTCTTCTGCACCGTCGTCCGGATCAGAGATGGCTCCTTTGGGATCGCGGTGGGTACGTTCACAAAATTCAGGATAGCCGATGATCTGGAAGCTGCCGTCGAAGTTTTCCACGATGGCGGTCATGGACTCGACCCAGTCCCCGGAGTTGAGGTAGTGGGTGTCGCCGATGATCTTGTTGTCGGCCTTGTGGATGTGTCCGCAGATGATGCCCTTGCAGTGGCGCTGTTTGGCGAGGTTTTGCAACTGCTCCTCATACTTGCCGACGGCGCCGACGGCGGATTTCACCTTCTGCTTCACCCAGGCGCTGAAGGAGAAGGGCTCCTTGCCACGGAGCTGACGGTAGCCGTTGTAGAGGCGGTTGATGCGCAGGAGGAAGTTGTAGCCGAAACCACCCAGCTTGGCGAGCCACGCGTGGTTGGTGCTGACGGCGTCGAAGCCGTCGCCATGGACAACGAGATAGTTTCCGGAAGGTGTGTGGTGGATGTGTTCGTCGGTGATGACGAAATGCTCGAACTGGATGGGGATGAAGCGGTCGAGCACGTCGTCGTGATTGCCACGCAGATAGACGATCTCGGTGTTCTCCTTTTCCATCTTGCGCAGGACGGTGCGAATGAAGTTGGTGTGGCTCTTGTTCCATCCGCCGAGCCGGCGCAGGTGCCAGGCGTCGATGATGTCACCGTTGAGCACGAGTTTATCACAAAGGCAGTGACGGATGAAGTGGGAGGCCTGCGCGGCCTTGCTGTCCGGCATGCCGAGATGCACGTCGGAGATGAAGATGGTCTTGAAACGCAGCTTCGATTTCCCGGTTTCGGGATTCAGGACTGGGGAATCATCGTTCATGGTTTCAGACCAGTGACGCAGGCATTACGGATGCCAGTTCGTGCTCAAACTGCTCGATGACGCGCTCCCAGCCAAGGTCAAATGCGGTCTGACGCGCTGCGAAGCGGAGATCGTTGTTCTGCCAGGCGGCCGCGGCGGCGCGAGTCTGCGCGAGAAACGCGGCCTCTTCATCGAAGGGAGCCAGCCAGCCGTTTTCTCCGGAACGAATCAGCAAACGCGGAGCGGCATAGTCGTAGGCCACAACGCCCAGCCCGGCGGACATGGCCTCCAAGACAACATTGCCGAAGGTTTCCGTGATGCTGGGAAAGAGAAACACGTCTCCTGAGGCATAATGTGTCGCAAGATCCTCCCCTGTGCGGGCACCGGCATAATGAAAGTCCGGGCGCTCCTGCTTGAGAGATTCGAGACGCGGTCCATCGCCGACAATGACCATGCGCGCGGCCGGTTGATTCTCTCGAAATACATCGAAGGCGCGCACCACGAGTTCCAGATTCTTCTCCGCCGCGACCCGGCCCACATAGATGGCCACGGGGGTGGAATCATCAGCCCCCCAGCTTTTCCGCAGAACCGGGTCCCGCCGGATGGGATCAAACAGTTCGGTATCCACACCGCGTCCCAGAACGCCGACATTTTGAATGCCCCAGCGCTCCAATGTATTGGCGGTGTCACTGGAAGGCGTCAGAGTGCGAGCCGTCTGGTTATGGATCGCTCGCAGCACGCCTTGGGCCACCGTTTCCATTCCGGGGAGATGGTAGTCTTCGAGATAGTTCTGAAAATTGGTATGAAACCCGGAGATGACGGGAATCTCGCGCTTCCCCGCCGCGCGGATGGCAGAAATGCCCATGAGCGTTTCAGTGGCCAAGTAGAGAACGTCCGGCCGGAAACGGCCAAAAATCTCCAGCATCTGCCGAATGGAGGCAAAACCAAAGCGAAGCCCCGGATAACCCGGCAAGGGCATGGAATGCATCACGTGACGTTTCAAACCATCCGCCGACTCGACCGTGGTGACCACCTGAACCGCATGCCCCCGGCGCTCGAGCCCCACACCGAGGGTGTTAAGCGTACGCGCCACGCCATTGATGTCTGGCGGATACGTGTCAGTGACGATGAGGACCCTCATGATGGGAGAAAGTGGACTGGACTCTGATCAAGCGCACGCACGAAACCTCTCCAAGTTGGGCCTCGTGACGAATCTGTCACGCAGGCAAAATTTCATCGCGGCAGGAACATTTCCATGTGACAGCTTCGTCACCATCATGAATTTGCCCCAGACACTGCCAGACCGGAAAACCCCATCATGAGCAAGATACTGATCGTCGAGGATGAGTCGGATATCGCGGAATTGATCGCCCTGCACCTCACCCGCGAGGGCCATGAGCCCATCTGCGTGGCCAACGGACTGCGGGCGATGCCGATCGCCCTCGAACAGCAGCCGGAGCTCATCGTGCTGGACCTGATGCTGCCAGGACTCGACGGCCTCCAGATCTTCAAACGCCTGCGCGCGGACACGCGCACCTCCACCATCCCTGTGATCTTCCTCACCGCCAAGGGGCAGGTCACGGACAAGATCGCCGGGCTGGAACTCGGAGCGGATGACTATCTCACCAAGCCTTTCAGCCCGCGTGAGCTCTACCTGCGCATCAGCGCCGTGCTGCGCCGTGTGAAGAAAGTGACGCACGTGTCGGAGCTTCAGCGAGGACGCTTCATGCTGGACCGCAAGAACATGAAGCTCTTTCTGGACGGCACACCGCTGGATCTGACCACCATCGAGTTCAAGCTCCTGACCACCTTGATGGAAAACGACACCGCCGTGCACAGCCGGGCCGACCTGCTTCGCGATGTCTGGGGCTACAACAGCGATGTGGCCACCCGGACGCTCGACACCCATATCAAGCGCCTGCGAGAAAAACTCGGTGCGGCCGGCGAACATATCGTCACCATTCGAGGCACCGGCTTCCAGTTCCAGACGGAGCTCGCCGCTTCTCAGCCTGCATGACCACACTTTGCATCGTCCTGTCCCTGCTGCTGGTCATCAGCATTTTCCATCACACGCGGTGCGAGCTGCGATGGAGGGAACGCTGGGAGGGCGTCGCCAAGGCCATCGGCATGCGGGCACGTGATGCCAGCCAGCTTCACGCCCAGGCGAGCGCCCTGTTTGTGGCCCGCCAGGAAGCAGAGCATCAGGCGGAGCAGCGCCGCGTCTTCGAAACCCTGCTTGATGAGATCAGCCAGGGCCTTGTGCTGGTGGATGAGCACCTGCGTGTGCGCTATGCAAATCAGCCGCTGAAAAGACTGCTTCATCATGCGGAGACCCGGCCCGGACGCGCCTTGATCGAGGTCGTACGCGATCATCAGATCACCGATCTGGTGCAGGAGGCGATCACGGAGAAACAACCCATGACCAAACGCATCCAGATGCTCCCGTCTGATGTGGGTGCTGGCACCGATCTCAGCGGACGCCACTTTCTCATTGAATCAGCACCGCTGGCAGCGACCTCGGGCGGAGGAGCCTGGCTCATGATCCAGGATGTGACTGACGCGGCCATGACCGAGCAGATTCGCCGGGATTTCGTCGCCAACGCGTCGCATGAACTGCGCACGCCGCTCACGCTCATCAACGGCTACATCGAAATGCTGCAGGAGGACGCAGCCAAGGCTCCCGCCTCGATGAAGCGCAGCCTCGATGTGATGGAGAAACACGGCAAGAGGATCGCACGCATCATCGAGGACATGCTCGCCATCTCACGGCTGGAGGACGCCGGAAGCGGACTGAACAAGGAGCCGTTCGACGTCCAGGCCTGTGCCCAGGATGCCGCCGACCACCTGGCGCCGATGCTCGAAGGCCGCGACGCACGCATCGAGTACGACTTTCCCGAGGATGGCGGCCAGCTCATCGGTGACCGTTTTTACTGGGACCAAGTCTTCACCAATCTCATCGAAAACTCCATCAAGGAGAACAACCGGCCCGGCCTGGTCATCCGGGTCTCTGGTGAGTGGCAGGACAACACCTGTATCCTCAAGGTCAGCGACAACGGCATCGGAATCCCGGCGCACGACCTGCCCTTCGTCTTCAAACGCTTCTACCGGGGCAACAAGCACCACTCCTCGCAGATCAAAGGCACCGGCCTCGGACTCTCCATTGTCAAACGGGCTGTCGAAGCACACGGAGGCACGGTGGAACTGACGAGTTCTCCGGGAATTGAAACCGTATTCACCATGCGCCTGCCGCTTCAGCATACCAAGGCTTGAGCCGGAGCACAGACTGTGGTTTAGGATGGAAGTGGAAGACCTTTTTGGCCATCGCATCTCCTACCTGCGCGTCTCCGTCACCGACCGGTGCAACGAACGCTGCCGTTACTGCATGCCCGAGGAGGAGCAGGCCTGGTTCGCCAAGGAAGACACCCTCAGCTACGACGAGATGCTGCGCATTGTGCGCGTTGGGGCTTCGCTCGGGATCAAAAAGATCCGTGTTACTGGCGGCGAACCCCTCACCCGCCCCGACGTGGATGAGTTCTGCGCCAATCTCGCGCAGATTCCCGGCATCGAAGACATCGGCATCTCCACCAACGGCACCCTGCTCGCCAAAACCGACGAGGGAATCACGATGGCCGAACGCCTTGTCAAAGCCGGGGTCCGCACGGCGAACATCTCGCTCGATTCTCTCGACCGGGAGGTCTATCAGCGCACCACAGGCCGTGACCTCCTGCCACGTGTGATCGAAGGTGTCGATGCCGCCATTGCAGCCGGGTTTCAGGCGATCAAGCTCAACTGCGTCCTCATGAAGGGGCAGACCGAGCGCGAAATGCCCGCGCTCATCCAGTTCGCCCGCGACAAGAACGCCCTGCTGCGCTTCATCGAGCTTATGCCTGTCAGCACCCAGGAGGTTTTGAGCGATGACACCTTCCTGCCGATTGCCACCGCCAGGAAACTCGTCGAGCAGACCACGGGCCCTCTAACACCCCTGCCAGAGTTTCGCACCAACGGCCCGGCCGCGTATCATCTCATCCCCGACACTGGTCAGAAGATCGGATTCATCGGTGCGATGACGAATCTCCACTTCTGTGAGAGCTGCGACAAACTGCGCCTTACTTGTGACGGCAAGCTGCGTCCCTGCCTCGGCAGTTTCCTGGAGTTTGATCTGCGCAGTGTTTTGCGGGGCGGATGCGACGATGCCGAACTGGCCGCCTTTTTCCAAAACGTGGTCGCCCGCAAGCCCAAGGAGCACGACTTCCGTCACAACTACCAGCCCAACCGCCGCATGATTGCGATCGGAGGGTGAAAATGGCTATGCGTTACGAGTTATGGGCTATGACACGCGACACACAGAGCTCATCACCTCTAACACCTGACTTTTTCGTTCATGCCCAAACTCACCCATATAAACCGTCAAGGCGCAGCCTCCATGGTCGATGTCTCGACCAAACCTGCTGTGAGACGCGAAGCCGTCGCCGAGGGCCGGATCGTGCTTCAACCGGCCACGCTTTCTCTGATTCGAAAGAACCAGGTTAAGAAAGGTGACGTCCTCAGCATCGCCCGCATTGCGGCCATTCAGGCCGCGAAACAGACGCAGCACCTGATTCCCCTCTGCCATCAGATCCCGCTCAGCAAGGTGCAGATCGAGTTCGAACTGCATGCGAAGGCCGTCCACATCACTGCCACCGCGCTGACCGTGGCACCAACAGGCGTCGAGATGGAAGCCCTTACGGCCGTGAGCGTCGCGGCGCTTACGATCTATGACATGTGCAAGGCGGCCGACAAAAAGATGCGCATCGAGGGCGTCCGGCTCGTGAGCAAGACAAAGGGGTGAATTCGTTTCACTGCCTTCCAGACCCACAAAAAAACACGCGACGCTGGTGAGGCGTCGCGTGCGTGTAATGAAGCGAGATCGGCCGTCGCTTAAGCGAAGAGATCAGTGACCGGCTGGCCCTTGTCCGCAATTGTGAACGGACGCTTGCTGGGGCTGTAGATGACGTGGTCGAGCGGCAGGCCAAGGGCGTAGGCGATCGAGGCGTTGAAGTCCTGGATCTTGACCTTGTTCTCGACGACTTCGCGACCTTCCTTGTCGGTCTTGCCGTAGGTGTAGCCACCTTTGACACCACCGCCGAACATGACGGCGGAGAAGGCCTTCGGATAGTGATCGCGTCCGGCGTTCTGGTTAATGTCCGGCGTGCGTCCGAACTCCGAGGTCAGCACAATGAGGGTGTCCTCAAGCAGTCCGCGGTTATGAAGGTCGGAGATGAGGGTGGCGAGGCCCTTGTCGAGCGTTTCGCAACGTTCCGGAACGGCGACGAAGTTGGCGTTGTGCGTGTCCCAGCCACCGAGGGAAACTTCGACGAAACGCACACCGCGCTCCACGAGACGACGGGCAAGCAGGCAGCCCTGACCGAATGCTTCCTTGCCGTAGGCGGCACGGAGTTCACCCGGCTCTTCGCTGAGGTCGAATGCCTTGAGGTCCTCAGACTTCATCATGGCCATCGCATCATCGTACATGTCGGCGTAGGCGTTGACGTTGCGATGAGGGAAGGTCTTGTGGAAGTCTTTGTCGAGTTCATCGGCGAGCTTCATGCGGGCCATGAACTTGTCCTCAGGCACATTGTTCTTGATGTTCTTGAGGCCGTTTTCCGGATTGCTGACAAACAACGGGGCCTGGGCGGCGGGGAAGAAACCGGCACCGGGGTGACGGCTGTCATTGCCAACGAAAACGAAGTTCGGCAGAGTGCTGTTGCCGCCACCTTGGAAGACGTTCAGCCAGGCGCCCATGGCAGGATGACGGATGGTGCCACGCAGCTCGTAGCTGGTGTGCATCATGTAGTTACCCTGCTCGTGCGCCCCCTGAGTGGAGGAAAGCGAATTGATGACCGTGCCATGATGCATCTGCTGCGCCGTAAGGGGCAAATACTCGGAAATGCGCACACCGTCCGCGCTGGTCTTGATCGGCTTGGTCGGGCCGGCAGTTTCGACGCCCACCTTCGGATCCCAGGTGTCCATGTGCGACTGACCGCCACCCATGTAGAGGTAGATCACGTTCTTGGCCGTGGCCGCCTGCTTGAGCTTCGACGAGCCTTCAAAGGCTGCGAAGGACTTGCTGGTGAGCGAGTTGCCAAGCAACCCCACGCCGAGCAGCGATGAGGCAGTCTTGGCGGCGAAGTCGCGACGGCTGATTTCACCGGAGCGGAGGAGTTTGGAGGCGAGTTCCTGTTTCATGGGAGGTGCGCGTGTTGTTGGCTTTGGTGTGTGTTGTCTTACTGAATGAAAATAAACTGCTGGGTGTTGAGGAGGGCGAAAACAAGATCCTCCATGCTATTCAGCCCCTCGTCCTGAGCCTTGAGCCAGACCTGCTTCTCGGCAGTGGACGGCTTGCGGGAGAGAACGGTCATGTAGGCGGCCTCGACCTTGTCGTCCGGATACTGCGCCTTGTTCACCGTGAGCATCAACTGGCTGTACTTGCTGAGGATGTCGGGCAGGAGCGATCCATTCATCATGGCGAGCGCCTGCGGCACGCTGGCATCGTTGTTGGCGTTCTCGATCGTCTCACGATCACTCTGACCGAACTCGCGCAAGTAATGGCCACGCGGCGCGGGGCTTTGCTCTTCGGCCGCACGCACATACCGGCGATTGATGTTTTCGCGTGCGCTGATGTAGGAGCGCTGCTCTTTCTCTGGGATTCCGAAGAAGTCTGCCTCTTCCTTCAACGCAGCCCGGATCTTGTCAGAGATGGCCTGACGCTCTTCCTTGGTAAGCTCTCTACGGTCATAACCAGGAATCACGACTTTTTCGGCCTTGCCGCTGCTCGTCATCATCATCATATCACCGCCGCTCGACATGACCGGCGCATCATCAGCGCCAACCGGTGAACCTTTAGTGTTCAAGGCAACGGTTTGGAAGGGCTTTCCGGTGACTTTCTCATAGAGCTTCTTCTGTCCGGCTCCAATGACCTCGGCATAGGTCACCCGGCGGCCTTCGCCCTGGATCCGGTTCACCTCATTACGGATGTCCTTGTACTTCTGCTCCAAAGCGCTCGCCTTGGCCAGAGCTGCTTGCTTGGCCGGACCATCCGGCATGGCATCGGCCTCGTCAGCAGCCTCTTTGTAGGCGGTGCGAGCCTCGGAATACAGCTTCTGCTGCTCGTCCGTGCGGGCCCGATTTCTACCGTAAACCTCGGCGGCCTTTTTAAGCCCCGCGAGAGCCTCTTCCGCTGACAGAGCGTCAATGCTGTCTGCGATTTTCTTGGCCTGGAGGATACGCTGCTCCATGGCGTCACGATTGGCCTGATTGATCATGTCCGGGCTGGGATTAATCAGCGTGACAAATGAATCCCACATCTGCTCGGCGCTCATTCGACGGAGCAGCGGGCCGGTGAAATGATAAACTTCGCCAGGAGCATGTTCCTGCCGTGTCACCTGAGCCTGATACGTCTTGGTGTTGTAGAGAACACGCAGCACCGCCTTCATGTCGTATTTGAGATCCACGACAAGCTTCTCGATCTGCTTTTCCATTTCAGGAAGCATCGGGGTGCTCGTGTCCATGAGTTCGTCGAGCGGCTCGATCAAGGCGAGACCAAAGACACGCTTCCAAAGGCGGTTGGCGATGACCGTGGTAAAGCGCGGATTCTGCGGACTGGTCATCCAACGTGCATAAGCCTGAAGTTGCGTCTCGCCCGGGAGGGCTTCGCAGGCATGGCCCATCATCGCAACAGGAGCGACCGAAGACTTCGGCTTGGCATCGCTGTACTGGTAGTCGTGTGGGAGAGTCGGCTGGCGGTCACGGTTGCTGACCGAGGTGTAGCGCATGGTGTTGCGCACATCAGTCATGGCTTCCTGATAGCTGCGCTGTTCCTTGCGGAGCTTTTCACGCGCTTCGTTGCGCTGCTTGTTCACCACCACCATCTTCTGCTCGTATTCCTTCATCTGACGGGTGTAGTCCTTTTCCAGCTCAGCAATCTGCTCTTTGGTCATCTTGCGGTCGGGCCTCACACGCTGGGGACGCTGCGGTTCCTTGATAGCTGCACGAGCGGCATCTTCCTTCTCCTTTAGCAGATCACGGACTCCGTCCATCGTGTCTCCGTAGTAATCCTGCGTCTGAACGCCGTAGGTAAAGGCGGCCATTTGGTAGAACTGCATCTGCGACCATTTGTCGAATGGGTGATTGTGACACTGAGCACACTCAATACGGGTTCCCAGAAAGACGCGCACGGTGTTGGCCATGTTGTCCAGCGGCATGCCGCGGTCGCGCATGTAGTAGCCGATGGCACCATTGTCCCAGGCCTTGCCCTGAGCAGCCACCATGTCACGAACAAACTGATCGTAGGGCTTGTTCTCGCGGAGGCTTTCTTTGACGAAGTTCGCATAGGCTGCACCGGTGATCGCGCCTGTCTGATTGCCATTCGTGGTCAGACGCAGCACATCAGCCCAGTAGTTGAAGAAATGCTGAACATAGGCCTCGGAAGCGAGGAGTTTGTCGATCAGCTTTGCGCGCTTGTCAGCGTCCTTGGAAGCAAGGAACTCTTCCGTTTCGCGCGTCGTCGGGATGCGGCCGATGACGTCCAAGTAAATGCGACGGACGAAAGTGTTGTCGTCGGTGGCAGGATTGCCTTTAAGTTTATTGGCCGCCCAGTCCTTGGCGAGAATGGAATCAATCTCTTTGGCCGCCGCCGCCGTATCCGATTTGCTTGCGGCAAAAGCAGGGTAGGAAAGCAAACTGAGAGCTATGACTGGAAACAAGAAGGGATTCTTCATGGCCGGGAAAACGCCACGAAAAAGCGACTTTTTCACAATCCAGGCATAAAGATAAAATATCTCAATCCCTTACCGATCCCTTTTTCACCCCCCATTTGGGATTAGAAGCCCCAACAGCGGGCCCCCGCTCGTCAGGCCACCCCTCCCTGGGGCACCTCGCGGCGCTTCACGGTAACCTGATGAATCCCCTTCCGCAGGCTGCTGACATTGAAATTGACGAGCAGTCCGGCCTTAAACCGGCCCAGTTTCACTTTGGATTCGAGCTCCTGCTGCTCCCGCTTCGAAACATCCTCTTGCGATCGAACCAACAACAGCAGCACCCCGCCGATGACAAAATCGAGGTAGGCTCCCGTCTTCACGCGACGGCCATGGTAGTCGAACTGCAGAGGCAAGTTGCGTTTGAAATCGAATTCCATTTCCCGCAGTTCGATGGCCAGACACTCATCATAGGCATCCCGTAACAAGCCCGGCCCCAAGGCACGATGAACATTCATACAGGCCCCGATGACGAGATGCGGCAGATCGGCGTCATTCATGGTGCTGTGGGCTGAAGGTTGTCCTCGCCGAGTATGCCGTAGATCTCTGCCGTCGTGCTCTGCTGATGAGTGGTCAGCCACCGATCCATGGCGGCGGCAAGGCGCGCCTTCACCTCCGGATAACGCAACTTCACATCACGCTCGCAATGAGGATCCTCCCGCAAATCAAACAGACGTTCGATCGAGTGATGCACTCCGGGCGTGCGGATGTATTTAAAGCGTTCGGTTCGAACACAGTGCTCCTTTGTTTTAAGCACCGCCTCCTGAAACTTGTCCTTGAGCACAAAATGAAAATCGAAGTCCGGGTCGATGAATGTGGTTTCATCCATGGGAGGGATGAAGAGAGGCTCCTCGCCCGGAATGGTGCGTTTGAAAAAAAGATAGCTGCTTTCGCCATAGAAGGCGAGGTCGAGGCTTTGCTTCTCTCCGCGAATGACCGGTGCCAGACTCGCTCCCTCAAAATGTGGTTCAGGAGGAACACCAACGAGGTCGAGCAGCGTCGGCACGAAATCGAGCGTGCGCGCGATCTGCGAATGACGCTGCGGCTGATCGACGCCTGGAATGTGGAAGATGGCAGGAACGTGGTTGGCCTGATCCCCGCCGTTGAAAGTGGTTCCGTGGCCGAAGGTGCAGTTTGGCTCAAAGAGGTCGTCCCCGTGGTCCCCTGTGATGAGAATGATCGTGTCATCCATCAACCCCTGCTTCTCGAGTTCCGCCACCACACGACCCACGGAGTCGTCGAACATGCGCACACAGCCGTCATACAAAGCTGTAATCTGCTCCACCTCCTGCCTCGGAAGCTTGCTCCACTTCTCATTGATGTCCGTGCCGCCGATGAACTGGTCCACGTTCAGTGCCAGTTCGTGTTTGTGCGGCCCGGCGTATTTGGGATCTGTCCAAAGTCTCGCGTAATGTGTCGGCGTTTTATACGGCAGGTGCGTGCAGGAATAGTAGCCAAACAACAGAAACGGTTTCCGGTCGGCGGCACGTTGCTTGAGACGGTCAATGACCTGGTCAGTGACGACCTCCGGCGTCATGTAGTTGGCGAACGATTTGAGCTTTGGGAACAGCATGTGTCCCACGCGATTGTCGAAGAACAGCGGCAGGATCTGATGATGCAGGAACACCGCCTCGCTCATGTACACGCGGAAGTTGTCGAAGTCGGAGACGATGATGTCCTTGAATCCCATCGGCAGTTCGGTGAAGCCGCAGGCGCACCAGTCGCCGATCACCGCCGTGTCATAACCACGCCGTTGCAGCTCAGCGCCTAGCGACGGCGCTTCACGGTTGGCGTGATCCACCATCGCCCGGTTCGGGAACATGTGCCGCACCCCGTGGGTGTGGGGATACTGCGAGGAAAACATGCTGGTGAGAGATTCCAGCGTCGAGGCGATCGGCGTCAGACAGCGTTGAAAATTCACTCCCTTCGCCGCAATTCGATCGATGTTCGGCGATGTCAGACGGTGATAGCCGTTGCAGGAAAGATGATCAGCGCGCAAAGAGTCGGACCCTAGAATCACGATATTCTTCGGACGCTTCTTGCCGCCCGCCAGTTCACCTTCAGCCGGCACATGGCCCACGCCATACCCGCTCACCACCAGCAGCGCCAGGATGCCTGCGACAGACCCGATGCTAAAGAGCAGCGGTCGAGCTGCACCTGCGAACCACCGGCGCAGCTCAAAGAGATAGAACCCCGACGCCGCCACGATGGCGGTCAAAGGGAAAACATGCGCAATCAAGACATGCACCGCATCCTGCACGCCCGTGCCAAACAAGCGGCCTAGGGCGTCATACCAGCCCAGCAGGTAGCTATAGTCCCCAAAAAACGGCTTCGCCAGCATCAGCTTCACGATGAAAAACCCGTACAACAGCCCGGCAAAGAGAAGCGTGCGCCATACCACCCCCCAGCGCTCAAAAGACCGCACGCTGCCCCACATCCGCACCAAGGGATAAATCACTGCCACGTAGCCCGCCGCCACCAGGAAGTAACCTTTGAGCACGACCAGATTGCTCCACACGAGGAACCACCAATGGTGTTGAACCGCCACCTCGGAAAAGCGGTTGTTAAAGCCGTAGGAGCTGAAGGCAAAGCTCAAGATCGCCCCCACGTACCACGCCACTAACGTGCCAAAAACCGTCAGTGCGACGGTTTTCAGAATCTGACGACGCTTCAGGATGGGTTTGGACATGCGTATCTGTGGAATGGCGGACCTCGCTCATTACGACACCCCATTCATATCTCAATCCCTTCTTCCCTCAAGCCCGTCTCCGGTGTCACTTCATGGCGACAATTGCTCCGGAGACGGCAACTTCCCGAGCACGATGTCCACCCGCGCCCCAACCTTCACCCATTTGCACAAAGCGATGATGTCCGCAGAAGCCATCCGCACACAACCATAGGACGCCGGAGTTTTCAGCTTCGATTCCTCCGGCGTGCCGTGGATGTAGATCGCCCGGTCCAGTGCCCACTCATTTTGCCGTTCCAAGCCACGCAGACGCAGCACGCGGGTCACGATCGGATCACGCCCGGGAGCGTCCACCGGCACAACTTCCCCCGTCGGTTGACGGGCCTTCAGCTTCGCTCCCGCCGGGAGTCCCTTGCCCACGATCTCAACCACCTCCATTCGTCCCAACGGCGTCTTGTAGGATCCCCGCTTGTTGCCCACACCAAATCGTGAAGTGCTCACCGGATACAACCGTTTCGGCTGGTCCCGGTCAAACGTCACCAGCATCTGCTCCGCCACGCTCACCACCAATCGCTGATGGGTCACAGGAAACGCTTTCCGCACCTCCTCCACAGATGTCACCCGGGTGTGATGACAGGCTGTCAGCCCCAGCGCGCAAAGCAGCCGGCTTGCTTGGAATGCCATCGCGATTCCTTTCATTTTCCCAGCATAGCGCATCCGTGGGATTCGCAAAACCTCCCGATGGTTTAATTCGGATCAACAGCCTCACCGATGCATTTCGCCTTTCCATCCAGAGCCACCAGTCATCTGCGGTGATTGGCGGCAAAGGTACATTTTGTTCCTTGTGCGAATGCGGGTCCCGTCCAAGCGTGAAGGAATGTTCTTTGCCTATTACCTGCACGATCTGAGCCCTTTTGTGATTCGATTCACGGACAAAATCGCCGTGCATTGGTACGGACTGGCGTATGTGCTTGGCTTCTACCTGACGTATCGGGTGATGCTGTTTCTCTCCAAGCGCGGACTGTGTGAGATCAAACCGGACGCCGTGGCGGATTTCATCACGATGGTGTCACTCTTCGGCCTCGTGCTGGGTGGCCGGTTGGGCTACATGGTGCTATACAACTTCGACGAGTTCATCCATGCGCCATGGACGTTTTTCCTGCTCAATCAGGGCGGCATGGCGAGCCATGGCGGCATCGCTGGCACGACACTGTTCTGCGGCTGGTATGCGTGGAAGCACAAGATCTCATGGGCGGGCATCGGTGACTCCATCGTGTGCGGCGCACCGCTCGGAGTGTTTCTCGGACGCATCGCGAACTTCATCAATGGCGAGTTGTTTGGCCGGGTGACGAACGTGCCATGGGCGGTGAAATTCCCAACGGAACTCCTGCACGAGGACTTCTATCGCCAAGGTGGACAGCCGGGACTGATCCCCGAGGGCATGCAGCACAGCCCGGAAATCATCGATTACTTTGAGAAATATCGCGGTGGGCGTGCCGAATTGGAGACGATTCTGCATCCGCGACATCCCTCGCAGCTTTACGAAGCACTCGGTGAAGGACTGCTGCTGAGTGCGATCCTTATTTTCCTGCGTCTGCGCTTTCCCTGCATGCGCCAGGGCATCATCACCGGACTGTTTTTCATCTTCTACGCCATCGCACGCATCGCACTCGAGTTTGTGCGCCAGCCGGACAGCGGATCGTCGCTCATCTTGGGCCTGACCAAGGGCCAGTTCTTTTCGACGTTCATGTTCATCGTCGGCGGATTGTTCATCGGCTACGGCCTGAAGTGGGGCAAATCTCCACAGGGCATGGTGAAGGCCTGATTTTCGGCTTTTCCACACACGAAAACCGAACTGGGAGGCGTTAGGCAGGTTGAAAACACCTGCCTCCCGCATGGAAACCGCTTTTGACTGGAAACGAACCTTCGAGCAAGTCGCTCCGCAGCTGGTGCTGTATGCGCGTCAGCTCGTCGCGTCCAAGTCGGACGCCGAGGACGTGGTGCAGATGGCCTTTGTGCGCTGGTGGCGTCGCTTTCCGGAGGGCGACAGCCACCACATTCCCCTTCTCTACGCCGCCGTGCGCACGATCGCCCTCGATCAACGACGCTCGGACACCCGCCGTGTGAACCGCGAGGCGAAGTCTGACATCGCCGTGGCCGGTGAGAACGCGCCCACCTTTGATCCGCTGCCCGGCCAGCAGGAAGTGGCGTCCATCGTCGAAAAAGCCCTCCACGATCTACCACAGGAACAACGCGAGGTCGTCACCCTCAAGCTCTGGGGAGACCTGACCTTCAACCAGATCGCCTCGATGACTGGTGACTCTATCAACACTGTGGCGGGCCGTTACCGATATGCCCTGCAGGCGATGCAGAAGAAGCTGGCTCCCCTCAAAGAAGAACTTCTCGGCGAATCCAACACTCCCACCGCCAACATCCTGCCTTTCAACACCCCCAAGGAGGCCTTGCCATGAACCACGACCCTGACGACAACCGCTTCGAAAACCTCCTGCGCGACCTGACGCCCGCCGCTCCATCTACCGCCCTTTCAAAGCGCGTCGATGAAGAACTGAAACTCGACATGAACTGGCTTCAAACAAACCGCCGTCCTCATCACATCCCGCAATGGCTCGCCTCGGCAGGCTGGGCAGCCTTGGGTGCGGCAGCCGCCATCGTCGTGATGAGCCACCTGGCGCAGCAGGCGCCGACGGAAGCGTCCGTGGCGACCACCACGCCCGCCGTGTTGCCTGTCTCCACCATTCGTGAATGGGAAGATGTGCAGGACGAAGGCATTCATTACAATCCGCAACACCTTCCCGAGCAGCATGTGACGCTGATCGCTCGCGAACGCCAGACATGGATCGATCCGCGCGACGGTGCCCAGATGATTGTGGAATATCCACGCGAGCAAAAGCTGGTGCTGCCGATTTCATTCCAATAGCCCCCAACCACCATGAAACTCAAACACACGCTTCTCATCGCCTGCCTCGGCACCGTACCGTTGTGCGCTCAGCAGGTGGACTCCAAAACGGAGGTTCGAAAATCGGAAACCTCCTCCGGCGACGCTGGCGGCACCGCCACAGCCACGGTCACCGTTATTACCAATGGCGATGGCACGGTCCAGACAGAGACACGGAGTTCGAAGTCCCAATCCCAAAAGCCACAGAGCACCCGCCGGGTTGGCCCGTCGCCCCAGGAAGATCAAAAGCCGGTGGCTTACATTGGCGTGCTCACACGCGAAGTGGCCCCCGAACTGCGCTCGCAGTTTTCGCTGCCAGAAGGCTTTGGCCTGATGGTGGACGAAGTCATGCCCGATTCTCCGGCAAAAGCGGCCGGATTGAAGCAGCACGACATCCTCGTGAAATTCGAAGATCAAAATCTCGTGAACATGGAGCAGCTCATGACCCTCGTTCGGGCGAAAAAGAAAGGCGATGTCGTGAATCTCGATGTCATCACGGGCGGCAAGAAGACCCAGGTGCCGGTCACGCTTGGAGAGCGCATGGTGGCCGCCAACGAGCATCGCGTGCAATATGGATTCGGAGGCTGGCCGCCCCACGGCATGCCCATGTTCAATGGTGAAGTATTTCGCGGCGACCTCCGGAACTTCCAAAACCACAGCCGGGAATTCAGCGAACACATGGAGCGCTTCCAAAAGGACATGCGCGAATACGAAAAGCGCATTCAGGACTGGGCGAAAGCGAATGACGGCTCCCCCATGCCCAAGCCACCCGCCCTCAATCCGCCACCACCGCACGCCCCGCCGCAAATGCAGTCCACGAACCCTCCCGAGAGCAACGAGAGGCAGTTCAACTTCAATGAATCTCACGCCGCCACCAACGTCACCCGACGCGATGACTCCGGCGAATACACGCTCAAAAACGAGGGCGGCAAAACCACCTTCATCGCCCGCCCGAACAACGGCAAGGAACAAAGCTGGCCCGTGAACACGGACGATGAACGCAAGGCAGTGCCACAGGAGTTCCGTGAAAAGCTGCGCATGATGGATGGCGCCCGCGGCGGTATCCACATCGATATCCGCCCCGCTCCCGGTGCACCCCGGGATTCCGATCGACGAGATGGCGGCGGCAATCCTGCCCACTCACAGCGTCCGAAGGGACGCCCCACGTCGGCGTGACGTTCACCGTTGCGCTCAGGCCATGAAGAAAGCTGCGACAGCACATGCCGTCGCAGCTTTTGCCTTTGAAAGACGCCAAACCAGTTACTTCGCCGCGAGGGCTTCCTTGATCGCGGACACGACTTCCGGAGAATCCGGTTTCACCTTGGGTTCGAAGCGCTTGAGGATCTTGCCGTCCCTGCCGACGAGGAACTTGCCGAAGTTCCACTTCACATCCCCGGGGAACGGCGACTCGGGGCCGCTCAGCACTTGATAAAGCGGACTCTTGTTCGGGCCTTTGCAGGTGACCTTGTCAAACATGGGGAAGGTCACCTTGTATTTCGTCGAGCAGAATTCTTTGATCACTTCATTGGTTCCCGGCTCCTGGCCGCCGAAATCATTGCAGGGAAAGCCGAGAACGGCGAGCCCCTCCTTGCTGAACTCCTGATTGAGTTCCTCAAGCTGCTTGTACTGCGGCGTGTTGCCGCACTTCGAGGCGACATTGACGATCAGCATGACCTTCCCCTGATAATCCTTCAAGGAGGTGTCTTTGCCGTCAATGTCCTTCAGCGAGACATCGTACACGGATTTGGGAGCGTCCGCCGCACTGAGCGCAACGGCGGTGAGAAGGATGGTGGCAAGGGTGGGCAGTTTCATGGGACGACATCAACGCTGCATGGAAGTCCGGTGTTGCGAACGACCTTCGGACTCATCATGCAACCACGCTTGCTTCAACGCAGGAATATCCGGCGCAGGCAGAACATGAGACCGAGAAGTCCCAGCAGGGGCAGCAGGACATAGCTGAAATAGTCGTCCACACGGGCGTCACCGCTCAGGTGGTTCGCGATTTGTTCAATCTCCCGATTATGATGTTCTCTCACCACGTCTCCGGTTGATGGAGCGGCCTGAAGCAATGCCGGCGTGGCAAGCAGGCTGAACAGAACCACTCGCCCCCAGATGAAGTAGAGGCTGCTATTATGCGGCAACGCAGGGAATATGGAAGGTATCTGCATCGATACATAGCCAAACAGTGGCTGTTCTTTTAGACGCTCCGCTTAAATAGTCATGCGCTAATTTCAGAGAACACCGCTTTTATTCCGAACACTCCTAGGCGCATCCCCCAGAACTTGGCATTACCGAAGCACACAAGCAGTCTGCCCATCCTCGGACGGGAACAGGAACTGCCGCCGGGATGACCTGTGAGAAACCCGAGGCCGAAGGCCGAGGGAATCGAAATCCTGAAAGCCTCAAACAGCAATTCTGCTGCGATGACCCGCCGGAACACCTCTGGCACCCTATCCTACCGCCCGAGCACCAGCGTGCCGAGCGGCGGCAGATCGACAACGATGCTCCAAGGCTGCCCCTGCCACGACACATGCTGCGCTTGAAAACCAGCACCCGCACTCACACCCGAACCGGCGTAGTTGACCGCATCACTGTTGAGCAGTTCTCGATAGCTGCCAGGATCTGAGACACCCACACGATAGCCATGGCGCGTCACCGGAGTGGCATTGACGAGCACATAGACCTTGTCGCCGTCGGGCGAGGAACGTGCAAAGGCGAAAATACTGTTGTCTGCATCGTTCGCATCCAGCCACCAGAAGCCTCCGGCCTCGTGGTCTTTGGCGTGGAGAGCCGGACGCTTGGTGTAGAGGTGGTTGATATCCTTCACGAGGCGCTGCAGGCCGCTGTGCTCCTCGCCGAGGAAAAGATGCCAGTCGAGGCTGGCGTCATGCTTCCACTCGTTCCACTGGCCGAACTCGCAGCCCATGAAAAGCAGTTTCTTGCCCGGATGCGTCCACATCCATGCAAGGAACATGCGCAGATTCGCAAACTTCTGCCAACGATCGCCAGGCATCTTGTTGATCAGCGATCCCTTGCCATGCACGACCTCGTCATGGCTGAGCACGAGGATGAAGTTCTCGTCAAAGGCGTAGATCATCGAGAAGGTGGCCTCGCCATGATGATACTTCCGGTGCACTGGCTCGTGAGCCATGTATCGGAGGCTGTCGTTCATCCAGCCCATGTTCCATTTGAAGCCGAAACCCAGACCTCCGGAGTTTACCGGCTTCGAGACCCCCGGCCACGCCGTGCTTTCCTCCGCGATGATCGTGGTGCCCGGATGCTTCTGGTAACAGACAGAATTGAGCTCACGCATGAAGGCGATGGCCTCGAGGTTCTCGCGTCCGCCGAGGTGGTTCGGCACCCACTCGCCAGGATTGCGCGAGTAGTCGAGATAGAGCATCGACGCGACGGCATCCACGCGCAGGCCGTCGATGTGAAACTGCTCGAGCCAGTAAAGCGCATTGGAGATGAGGAAGTTTTTCACCTCATGCCGTCCGTAGTTGAAGATGAGCGTGCCCCAGTCCTGATGCTCGCCGAGGCGGGGATCTTCGTGTTCATACAAGGCGGTGCCGTCAAACTTCGCCAGCCCATGATCGTCCTTCGGGAAGTGACCGGGAACCCAGTCCAGAATGACGCCGAGACCCGCCTGATGGCAGCGGTCCACGAACTCGCGAAACTCATCCGGATTTCCGAAGCGGCTGGTCGGGGCAAAGTAGCCGGTCACTTGATAACCCCAGGAACCGTCAAACGGATGCTCGGCGATGCCCATGATCTCGAGATGGGTGAAGCCGAGTCCTTGGGCATACGGGATCAAATCATCCGCGAGTTCACGATACGAGAGCCAGCGGCTCCCCTCGTCCGTTTTGCGTTTCCATGAGCCGAGATGTACCTCATAGATGCTCATGGGCGAGTGATAGAGATCACGCTTCGTGCGGTTCTGCATCCACTCGCCATCGGACCAGCGATAGCGCTCCAGATCAAACGCGAGGCTGGCGGTCTGCGTGCCGTGCTGGCTGAAGACGGCATACGGATCGCTCTTCATCCGCAAGTGACCGTGCTTGTCCACGAGTTCGAACTTGTAGTGCGTCAACTCCTTGAGACCCGGAATGAAGATTTCCCAGATGCCGGCCTCGATGCGGTTGCGCATCACATGCACGCGACCGTCCCAGCGGTTCCAGTCGCCCACCACGGAGACGCGCTGCGCATTCGGCGCCCAGACGGCGAACTGGCAGCCAGACACGCCGCTGATGGTTTTGAGCCGCGCACCGAGCACTTCCCACAGGCGCTGGTGGGTGCCTTCGCGGAAGAAATACATGTCCTGTTCTCCAAGCAGCAGCCCGAAGGAGTAGGGATCGCTGAGGCGCGTCGATTCGCCCTCATGCGGGGTGACTTCGACCTCGTAAAGACCGCGTGGTGTCACCGCCTCGAAGAATCCATCGGGGTGCGTCTTCTCCGCCTCGATCCGTTCGCCCTGGCAGTGCACCGCCACCGAGGCGGCGTAGGGTTGAAACATTCGCACGACCTGCCTGCCGTCACCGACATCATGAGCGCCAAGAAACGCGAACACATTCTGATGCCGTGCCTCCAGCACGGCCTGGATTTCTTCCTTCTTCGAATAGGGGGTCATCGAAGTCCACTCATGGAGCCTTTCGACGGGAAAGCAACGGTTCGAGTTGCTCCCTGACGATCTTCTCCCAGCCCAGCCGTGCCATCAGTCCACGCCGCTCGCGACGCGCCCGGACCGCGGCATCGCCCCGGATCTTCCGGGCCATGCCCTTGGGCGACGCCGTGAGCTTGAAAAACGTCGCACCCACGGCCACTTCGCGATGCGCCGGAATGTCCGAGCAAAACACCGGCACCTGATGCAGCGCCGCCTCGATCAGCGGCAGGCCGTAGCCTTCCTGCGTGCTCGGGAAAAAGAGAGCATCCGCCATCTGGTAGAGGCTGCGCACGTCGTCGTCGCTCAAAACAGCCTTTTCGCCGAGGAAGTGTACGCGTTTCGTCACACCGAGATCTTTGGCCAGGCGTTTGAGTTCGCGAAAATACTTGAGGCCGTCTTTTTGATGCGGATCCGGCGCGGCGGTGACGAGATAAATCGCGTTCGGAAGCTCCGCGAGCACGCGCAGTCCGAGTTCGATGTTTTTGCGCCGAACGAAGCGTGTCGGCTGAAACAGCACCAGGTCAGCCGTTTCAAGCTTAAGCGCCGCAATCCGCTCGGTGAGGCCTAAAATGGCCGCAGCATCACAGCCGTTCGGAATGACGTGAATCGGCTCCTGCGTGTGTTTCGCGTATTCAGCCTTCCGATGTTCCGAAACGGCCACATGAACCGCCCGCGGCACCTTCTCCGCCCAGCGCACATCGTGCACCCAGTTGATCCAGCGAATGTCCGGACGCGCTTTCGTGAGTGCAATGAGTTCACTAGTCCACGCGAGGTCGAACGGCATCGTGAAGACATTGTGGACGATGACGACGTCCCATGTCGCCTCACGCCATTCGTTGCGTGTCAGGATTTCCACTTGGTGCCCCAGACTGCGCAACGCCTCCGCCTGCTCCGCGATCACACGCTCCACACCGCCGATGGTCGGCGGCTTGGAGTAATGGAGAATCGCGATGCGCATGACATCGAAGTGTTACACCACGATATTCACTAGCTTGCCGGGGACGACGATGATCTTCTTGGCGGGCTTGCCCTCCATGAATTCCTGCACGCGGGCGCTGGCGAGGGCGATCTGCTCGATCTCCTCCTTCGTGGCGGCGACGGGGACGCGGGCTTTGTCGCGCAGCTTGCCGTTCACCTGGAAGACGACCTCCACCTCGTCCTCGATGAGGGCGGCGGGATCGTAGGCAGGCCAGGTTTCGTCGCTGAGGAAGCGTTTCGCGGCCAAGGCGGGGAATTTGGCGCGGATCTGCGCGTTGAGCTCTTCGGCGAGATGCGGCGCGAAGGGGCTCAGCACCTTGAGGAAGGTCACGATGGCTCCCGCGGGCTTCACTTCCGCGCCGGTGAAGGCGTTCGTGCAGACCATCATCTGGCTGATCGCCGTGTTGAAGCTGAGCTTCTCGATGTCCTCGCCGCACTTCTTGATCGTCTCGTGCAGCGCTTTGGTGAGCTGCTTGTTCGCAGGCACGTCTTGCAGCGCCTTGGAGATGCTCCACACGCCTTCGTCATCGACTTCCATGACCAGACGCCACACGCGGGCGAGGAAGCGATACACGCCCTCGACGCCCTTCATGCTCCACGGCTTCACCTGCTCCAGCGGGCCCATGAACATCTCATACAGGCGCAGCGCATCGGCACCATACTCGCGCACGACGTCGTCGGGGTTCACCACGTTGCCGCGGGACTTCGACATCTTCTGACCATCCTCGCCGAGGATGAGGCCTTGGTTCACCAGACGCTGGAACGGCTCCGGCGTGCTGACATAGCCGAGATCAAAGAGCACCTTGTGCCAGAAACGCGCGTAAAGCAGGTGCAGCACGGCGTGCTCGGTGCCGCCGACATACAAATCGACGCCGCCGGGCTTACCGCCGCCCATCCAATACTTCTCCGCAGCTTCGC
The DNA here is from genome assembly GCF_020439865.1 of Prosthecobacter sp. Classification (GTDB taxonomy): domain Bacteria; phylum Verrucomicrobiota; class Verrucomicrobiia; order Verrucomicrobiales; family Verrucomicrobiaceae; genus Prosthecobacter. Next base: position 1,525 of record NZ_JAGRPF010000127.1, on the reverse strand, counting down.
CGACAAAGCGCTCGCTGTTCCGCGCATCGCAATAACGCAGGTAATACCAGCATGAACCCGCCCACTGCGGCATCGTGTTGAGCTCGCGCTTCGCGGTGGCAGAGTATTGTACCCAGTCGGTGGCTTTGGAGAGCGGAGGCTCGGGCGTGCCGGTGGGTTTGAAGTCTTCCAAGGTTGGCGGCAGCAGCGGCAGCTCGCTTTCAGGGAGGCTGCGATGCTGGCCGTTCTCCCACACGATCGGGAACGGCTCGCCCCAGTAGCGCTGACGGCTGAAGAGCCAATCGCGCAGCTTGAAGTTGGTGGTGCCTTTGCCGAGGCCTTTTTCTTCGAGCCACGCCGCGATCTTCTTCTTAGCTTCCGGCGTGGGCAGGCCGTCGAGAAAGCCGGAGTTCACGGCGATGCCGTTGTCGGTATAACCTTGCCAATCGTGACCTTCTGGCGGCTGCACGACTTGTTTGATCGGCAGTTCAAACTTCTTCGCGAACTCAAAATCACGCTCATCATGCGCGGGCACGGCCATGATGGCTCCGGTGCCGTAGCCCATGAGCACGTAATCGGCGATCCAGATGGGGATGCGCTCGTTGTTCACCGGATTGATGGCGTAAGCGCCGGTGAAGACGCCGGACTTCTCCTTCGCCAACTCGGTGCGCTCGAGATCGCTCTTCCGCGCGGTCTTTTCGCGATACTCCTCGACGGCGGGGAGCTGCTCCTCGCTCGTGATTTCGTCCACGAGGCGATGCTCGGGCGCGAGGACCATGTAAGTGGCTCCAAACAGCGTGTCGGGCCGTGTGGTGAAGACGGTGATCGTTTCGTCGATGCCATCCACCTTGAAAGTGACATGCGCGCCCTCGCTACGGCCGATCCAGTTGCGCTGGAGCAGCTTGATGCTTTCCGGCCAGTCGAGGCCGTCGAGTTCGTCGATGAGGCGCTGGGCATACGACGTGATGCGCAGCATCCACTGGCGCATGGGGCGACGCTCGACGGGGAATCCGCCGACTTCGCTTTTGCCGTCCACGACTTCTTCATTGGCGAGCACGGTGCCGAGCTGCGGGCACCAGTTTACCGGCGCTTCGCTGACGTAGGCGAGGCGGCGATGGTCGATCTCCTCACGCGAGAGGCCCTGCGCTTCGAGTTCGCTGATCGGATGCGCCTTGCCATCGTCGCCGACGTAGGAGTTGTAGAGCTTCAGGAAGATCCACTGCGTCCACTTGAAGTAGCCGGGGTCGGTGGTGTTCACCTCGCGGTCCCAGTCGTAGGCAAAGCCGAGCGATTTGAGCTGCTTGGTGAAGTTCGCGACGTTTGCCTCCGTGGTGACGCGGGGATGCGTGCCGGTTTTGATCGCATACTGCTCGGCGGGCAGACCGAAGGCGTCCCAACCCATCGGGTGCAGCACGTTGAAGCCGGACATTTTCTTGAAGCGGCCGATGATGTCCGTGGCGGTGTAGCCCTCCGGATGGCCAACATGGAGGCCGTTGCCGCTCGGATAGGGGAACATGTCGAGCACGAAGTACTTCGGCTTCGAGGC
>NZ_JAGRPF010000002.1 GCF_020439865.1 Prosthecobacter sp. | reverse complement strand
TTATAGTAATGCACGAGCATTTCGTGATAATTCTGCGCTCCCCAGCCGGGTCTAAGCGTCGGGTCGTTGTAAAAATCCACCAGCGCTGCCAGCTGTTCACGCGCCAGCGGCGTGAGGCGAGATGATGAGTCGGGCGTGGCTTGGCAGTCAGTCATTGCCGCACATTACGCATCAATCCCCGGCTTTGCGCCAAGTTTTTTGATGTGCTGATGAGATGATGTTGTTTTGCGCGTCCCATGAGGCTATGGACGCATCTGCTGTGGAATTTCACCAGCTTCGCTACTTTATCGCCTCCGCCGAGGAACTGAGCATTTCGGCCGCAGCAAAGCGTCTGCATGTCACCCAGCCGGCCTTGAGCCGTCAAATTGCCGTGCTGGAGGCGGAACTGGGTGTGGCGTTGTTTGATCGCATCCGCAAACGCATCCACCTCACTGACGCAGGCCGCTTTTTCTTGCCGAAGGCACGGCAGATCGTGTGCGATGCTGAAACGGGGGCGCAGCAGTTGCGAGAGCAGTTTGGCAAGGCCCGACGAACGTTGCGGCTGGGATTCCTCACACCGTTTCTCGATGATCTCGTGGCCCCGGCGGTGCGCGAGTTTCGGCAGCGTCACCCGAAGGCCCAAGTGAGCCTGTTTGAACTGCCACCGCGCGCCCAACTCGACCGCCTGCGCAATCACGAACTCGACGTTGCCATCCTTGGCAACATCTCGGAAGCAGACCGTGCCTTGTTCACCATCCGCACGCTCTCACGCCACAAAATGGCCGCCGTGCTACCGGAGGATCACACGTTAGCAAAGAAGAAGTCCATCAAACTGGCCGCTTTGAAAACCGACCGCTGGGTCTCGCTCTCCGACGCCTTTTTTCCAGGTCGTCGAGAGTTTCTGCGTGCCATCTGCCAGCAGGCTGGTTTTGAGCCGCAGATCGGAAGCGAGGTTGATTCGCTTTCCATGATGCTCGGTGCCGTCACAGCTGGCGAGGGCGTCGCCGTCATTCCCGCACATGCGAGCAAGTTGCCGCATGCCGGTTGTGTCATTGTGCCTTTAGCGTCTCCAGCCCCCACCACCGAGCTTCTGCTGGTGCTGCCGAAAACCGAACCCAGCCGCGAACTAACCACCTTGACGAAGCTAATTGCGGAAAACGCAGCCCGGATCGCCACAACTCAGACGCAGCCTACGACATAGCGCTGGAGCTCTGCGTGTATTTGCCAAAACCGGCAGTGCCGCTATGCTCGCGGCCTCTATGTCCCTCGCAGACCAACTCAAATCCGCCGCCGACTCAGGTCAACTCCTTCCCGCCAGCCTTGAAAACATCAATGCCCTGCTAGCTGCGAGCGACAATCCCGTTTATCGCGCCAGCATCGAGGAACTCGCCGCGGCAGGTCAATGGGCAGAGCTGAACGACCGGTTTTTCCAGGCCCTGAAATTCGGCACCGGCGGGCTGCGCGGACGCACCGTCGCAAGGATCGTGACCAAAGCCGAACGGGGGGCAGCGGCAGAGGACCAGCGGCCGGAGCATCCATGCGTCGGCACGAATGCCATGAACTATTACAACGTGGGCCGCGCCACCCGTGGTCTCGTGGCCTACATCAAAACTTACCGCGCCAATGCAGGATTGGGGGGCAAGCCGAGCATTGTCTTTGCACACGACACCCGACACTTTTCCGCGGAGTTCGCACAGCGCTGCGCGCAGATCGCCATGGATCATGGGGCAGATGTTTATCTTTTCGACGGCTGCCGTGCCACGCCGGAAATGTCGTTTGCCGTCCGTCAACTCCGCACTGACGCCGGGGTAATGCTGACCGCCTCACACAACCCTTCCCACGACAACGGCTACAAAGTGAACTTCAATGACGGTGCGGGCATCGTCGAACCGCATGCCACGGGCATCATCAAGGAAGTGAATGCCATCACGGATGAAAATTACACACCTTTGCCTGAATCCGAACGCGGAAAACTCACCACACTCGGTGATGACATGGACCAGCAGTATCTCGCCCGGGTGGAGACAATGATGCTGCAGCCGCAGCTCCTCGATAAACCGGAAGCCAAGAAACTCAAAATCGTCTTCACCGCCCTGCATGGCACGGGTGGCGTCCTGGTTCCGGTGTTGC
>NZ_JAGRPF010000126.1 GCF_020439865.1 Prosthecobacter sp. | reverse complement strand
CCTATCGCGCCTCTGACGGCCGTTTCTGTTTGATCGACTTCGAACTTGCCACCATTCTCGACCAGCCGACCAAGCCCGCCGAATGAGCGACCCCAGCCCGCCCCAACCACCCAACGGAGTCCGTTGGTCCGGAATGACCCATCGGGGACGCGTGCGCCAGAACAATGAGGACACCTTCCTATGCCTGAACTTCGACTCCCGCGAGGTTCGTTATCTCGGCAAGGTCGGTGAAGCCACTCTCGACCATGGTGATTTCGTCTTTGCCGTGAGCGACGGCATGGGCGGGGCGAAGTCGGGGGAATTTGCCAGCAAGATCGCCGCGGAGAAGATCACCCGCCTCCTCCCGCAAAGCTTCAAGCAGTCCGCTCAGAACATCTCCGCAGGACATGGGGATGTCTTGACCGAGTTGTTCCATCGCATTCATCAGGAACTGATCAAACTGGGACGCCACTATGAAGAGTGCCGTGGGATGGGCGCCACCCTCAGTCTGGGATGGTTTACCCCGGGCTGGATGCACTTTGCCCATGTCGGTGACAGCCGCATCTATTGGCTGCCTAAATCGGGCCCCATGAAGCAGCTCACCGACGACCACACCTACGTCGGGTGGTTGCGGCGGAAAGGCGAGCTCAACGAACGCCAGGCACGCACACATCCGCGCAAAAGTGTGCTCATGCAGGTTCTCGGTGCCGGCCGCCAGTCCCTCGACCCGCAAATCGGCTCAGTCAGCTGCGAGAGCGGTGATCACTTTCTTTTTTGCACCGACGGGGTCATCGACGGCATCTGGGATCACCGGCTGGCCGACATGCTGGCCAAGGATGACGCCAAAACCATTGTCGAATATGCCGTCTCCGAATCGGGGCGGGACAATGCGAGCGCCGTTGTCGTCGAGATGCTCTGAGCGGCCGCAACATCGGTCCACGCATCCCCAACGCATGCGGAGCGGGGCAGCTGTAATTCGACGATGTTAAGGGACCAACCATGAAACACAACGATCCCATCACCCACCTCATGTCCCGCAACGTGATCACCGTCCACCACGGCGACCCGATTTCCAAAATACGCTCTCTCGTGCGTGAGCATGGCATCCATCACATTCCCGTCGTTAATGGAGACCAGCTTGTCGGCATTATCACCTGGAGCGACATCCTCCGGGTGAGTTTTGGCGACGCCTTCCGCACAGACGAGCGCGCCGTGGACGCCACGCTCGACCACACTTTGACACTGGAACAGGTGATGCAGAAGAACCCAGTCTCCCTGCCTGAAACAGGAACCGTTCGCCAGGCCGCCGAACTGCTCGCGGGCGGCAGCTTTCATTCTCTGCCCATTGTTTCCGGCGGAAAACTTGTCGGCATCGTCACCACGACCGATCTGATCAAATACCTTCTGGATCAGTTCTGATCAGCATTGCTCTTTGCTGTGCGTCGATAGATGGGATAGGCTGCAGGCGCATGTCCCGGCGCTGCAGTCTATTTTCCGTCATCACCACCGTTCTAGTGTTCCCCGTTGTAATTTTCGCAGCTGGGTTGGAGGACAACGCTGACTACGTATCTGCCAGACAGGCGCTGGCAGACGGACTGCCCGGCGTCGCCGGAGTCAAGGCAGAGCGCCTGCTCAAACGCAAAGGCTGGACGCGCGTCGAGACCCGCCAGCTCGCCACCTTCGCCGCCGAAGCCTGGACGCGCGCCGAGGACGGCGCCCGCGTGCTGGCTGTGGCAGACGCCTACGATCTCGATGACGAGATCTTCTGGCGGGGACAAGCTCTCACACTGACCGGGAACCTGCAGGCCGCACGCAAAGTGCTGATCGAAGACGGCCAGTCCCCCCATCAACCGCGCACCCGGCTCCTGCTCGCACAAATTCTGGCCGCACTGGGTGAAAATGCGGAGGCGCAGACCGAGCTCGAACCACTTCTGGCTGCACCGGAAGAACCGCTTCACACTCATGCACAGCTGCTCCTGAGTGAGATTAACATCAACGAAGGTAAAACCTCGGTGGTCATCCCCGCCGCGAACCACGACGCCGCCACCAACTACCTGCGTGCCCGTGCGTTGCTGCAAAGCGGCCAGATCGCCCCAGCACAGAACATGCTCAAAGCAGTCCTGTCCGCCACCAATGGTGGCGAACGCCTGCACCATGCTGCCCTGGTGCTGCAGGCCGAGGCGTTGCTTAAGCAAGACCGGGCCTCCGAATCACAAGACCACCTCCTGAAGTTTCTCGATGCCACCGCAGACAGCCGTCTGTGGACTGAAGCCTTTGATCTGCTCAACCGGGCGCATCATGAGCTCAAGGAGCCTTCCCCGTTTCCAGAAGTGGTGCTGCGCTGGATTTCTGCAGGCAATGCTGCACAGCAGCAGCCAGATCCCTCCCCGGTTCTCTCTGAAGCCACCATCGAATTCCGCGGCCACGCCATTTATCTGACGGCCCAGTGGCTCGCCGCAGAAAAAAGAGATGAAGAGTCGACCAGCTTTCTTGAGACACTGATCCAACTCCACCCCGGTCACCCGCGCCTTGGCGACGCGATGAGCCTGGCCATTGAGATCTACGCGAGTCATCACAATGATGAACGCGTTCTTGCTCTCGCCACTGAGTGGCGTGAAAGATTTGGCACTGCCTCGGCATCGGTCGATTTTTCCGCGGGCAGCATTCTCTTCAGTCGCGGCGAGCGTCTGCGTGCGTTGCAGTTGTTTCAAAACGCCGCCAACGTCGCGACTACGCTCACGGAACGCCGCCGAGCGTTGTTCAACGCCGCCGTGACTGCCATCCTCTCGAGCGACTACACTCTCTATCAAAGCCTGCTCGGACAGCTCGAGATCGTGTCAAACGCCGCGGCGGCTGGCAAAGAAAGCGGTGATTCCGCCGCTTCGCTAGAGCTCGAAAAGGCCCTGTTCCTCGCAAGTGAACGCAAACCTGAAGCAGAGGCCGCCCTGCGCGCCTTCATTCGAAACCACCCGAAACACCCGCGCTTTGCTGACGCCTGCATCGCGTTGACCGAATGGATGCTCCTTGCCGTTCCGCCGCGCATTCAAGATGCGCAGACGACACTCGACTCCGCCACCTCCACGTCTACCGAACTCGTCCCCGCTCAGTTGCAGCGCATCGACTACACCCGGCTCTGGCTGCGTGATGCCGCAGGTGACCTCAAGTCACTCGTTAACGAAGGAGCCGAATTCATCAAAGCGTGGCCGGAAAGCCCCCTGCTGCCCGAGGTCCGTCTAAAAATCGCCAGCGCCTACTACCGCTCCGAAGACTTCGCCAACGCCCGCACGGAGTTCGAAATCATCGCGCGCGAATATCCCGACACTCCACAGGCGGAAACTGCGCTCTACTTTGCCGCCATGTCAGCCACCTCGGTGATGAGTGTGGAGGGCCGAAAACGTGCGCTCGAGATCTGGGAGGAACTCGCCAAGAAAAACAGCACGCTCGCCGTCGCCGCCCGACGACAGCAGGCGCTTTCCGAACGTCTTCAAGGCGATCACGTCGCCGCCCTCGCCGCCCTGGACAAAGTGCTGTCCATGAAATCGCTCGATCCGGAACAGCGTCGCATGACGATCTGTGAAAAGGCGGAGGTGCTGCTCCTGCTCGGCAAAACCGAACCTGCACGGCTGGATTCCGCCGCAGATCTGCTCGATGAATTCCTTTCCGACCACTCTCTTCCGTTCATGTGGAAGGCCCGCGCCGGATTCACCCTCGCGACCGTTCATTCCGACGCCAAGCATGATACCGAAGCCCTCGAAGCCTGCTACAACGTGCTGCGCGCCGCCGACATGACTCCGCCTGCAAGTCCGGCGGACTATGTCTGGTTTTCCAAGGCCGGCTTTTTCGGTGTCGATCTTCTCGAAGCATCACGTCAGTGGGAGGCTGCGGCACGCCTCGCCGAGCAGATTGCCCGGCGCCCTGGTGACCGTTCACTTGAAGCACGCGAACGCGCCACGAAGATCCGGCTCGAACACTTCCTGTGGGATGGCCCAGCCCCCACTCCGCCCAAAGTTCTCCCTCTTGAAGACAAACCCGAGGAGAAGCCTACGAGCACCGACAAAGCGACCTCGAAGAGCACAAAAAAGGGTTCGCGTTAGGCGATCAGGCCGTGCTTAACCTCGCCATACACATCAGTGAGGCGGAAGTCTCGTCCGGCGTAGCGATAGGTTATTTTTTCGTGATTCAGACCGAGCAGGTGCAGCATCGTCGCGTGCAGATCATGCAGATGCACCTTGTCCTGTTCCGCTCTCGCACCCGTTTCATCGGTGCTGCCAAAGCGGATGCCCGGTTTCACGCCACCACCGGCCAGCCACATCGAGAATCCAACGTTGTTGTGGTCGCGACCGTTGTTCTTGTTCAGCAACGGCGGACGTCCAAACTCCCCGCCCCACAGCACCAGCGTGTCTTCCAGCAGTCCGCGCTGCTTCAAATCCGTGAGCAATGCACCAAAGGGTTGATCGGTTTCCAGTGCATGCTGAGGATGGCCTTTGAAAATGTCCGTGTGATCATCCCAGAACTCGTGGTTCACCTGAATGAATCGCACGCCTGCCTCCGCAAACCGTCGCGCCATCAGACATGCACGTCCGATCTGGTCGGTCGGTTTTCCATCACCGATGCCGTACATTTCCTGCGTCGCGACACTTTCCTGATTCAAGTTCATCACCTCCGGCATCTCGCGCTGCATGTTAAACGCCAGTTCCGCCGATGTGATCAAGCCCTCCAGTGCCTCGTTGCTTCCATCCTGCGCCAGCTTCTGCCGGTTCAACGACTGCACCAGGTCAAGCTGACGCCGCTGCGCCGCCACATCCAGTCGCGCGTTGTTCATGAACGGAAGCTGGATGTCCTTCAGCGGTGTCGCAGGAAAGCCCGGACTCGCCCCGTTGCCACGGTCCTGCCCGATCGGCGTGCCGGCGCACACGGCCGGCAGAAACGCGCTGCCGTGTTTTAACGGACCGCCGCCGGAGAACGAAGGATTGATCGTCACGAAACCCGGCAGGTTTTGATTCTCCGTCCCCAGGCCATACACGCACCACGCGCCAACGCTCGGCCGCGTGAAGGCGAAACTGCCCGTGTTCATCTGCAGAATCGCCTGCGGATGCGCATTGTGGTCGGTGTGCATTGAATTGATCACGCACAAATCATCCGCATGCCGCGCCATGTTCGGCAGCAGATCGGAAACCAGCATCCCGCTCTGTCCGCGCGGCTTGAACTTCCACGGCGACTGGTAAAACACCGTCGGGCTGTCCTTCGCCACCGGCACGCCGTGCTGCTTCGTCAGCGCCGGCTTGAAATCAAACGTGTCCACCTGCGACGGCCCGCCCTGCATGAACAAAAAGATCACCCGCTTCGCTCGTGCTGGAAAATGCGTCTTCGTCGGCACCAGCGGATTCACCATCGCCGCCTGCGAGTTGCTGCCAAACAATCCACGCAATGCCAACATACCAAACCCCGCGCTCGAAGCGCTCAGAAGATGACGGCGGGTGGGGGCAGGATTCATCGTCGCTTCAGTAAACGGTTTGAAATTCGCCGCTTTGCATCACGGCATGGCAGAGCTGGGCCCAGCCTTCAGCATTGTCGCCGACGGTCGTGATGAATCCACGCAGCGTTTGCAGTTCCTGCGCCGTCGGTTCACGGCAGCAGGCCATCTTCCAGGTACATACGATTTTTGCATCAACGGTCGGCCCGGTGACACGCTTCGCGAAGTTCTGCGCCTGCTCCATGACTTGGTCGCTGTTCATGAGCAGCAATGACTGCACCGGCGTGACGCTGGCGGAACGGTTACCGATCACGAGACCGGGATCGGCGGCGTTGAAGCACTGCATCATCGGCAACTGTGCGCCGCGCACGATGGGCAGGTAGATGCTGCGATGCGTGGTGTCGTCCTGAAGATCACTGAGAAAATGCTTCCGCCCCACCTCGCGTCCCTGCGGCGTAACTGCCTGCGCCTTGTCGGCCACCGGCGAACCCTCGCGCGGTGTCAAATCGAGCGTACCGCCGAGGAAGAGAATTGCATCGCGCAGCGGCTCGGCTTCGAGGCGCTTCCGATTCGCGCGCCAGAGCAGAAGATTGGAGGGATCCCTGGCCTGCGCCACTTCGGAACGCGTGCTGGAACTCATCCGATAGGTGCGAGAGAGCACCAGTTCGCGAATCAACGCCTTGATCGACCATCCCTCCTGCACGAACCGCACCGCCAGATCATCGAGCAGTTCGGGATGCGAAGGTTTCATGCCCAAGCGGCCAAAATCATCCGGTGAATCGACCAGACCACGTCCAAACAGATGCAGCCACACGCGGTTCACGATCACGCGTGCGGTTAGCGGATTCTGCGGGCTCGCAATCCAGTCGGCAAGCTGCCGCCGTCCGCTCTCCTTCGGACCGATGGGCGCCAGCTTGACCGGAACGGCCGACAACGCGCCACGCTTCACCGGGGCGAGCGGCTTTTTGATCTCGCCTTTGTCATACACCGGACAGTCGATCGGCGTTTCGCCATCCCGCACCGACATGCCGAATAATGGAGGCGGCGGAGCGCTCTTTTGTTTTTCGGCGAGCTGCTTTTGCCGTTCGCTTACATTTTTGTCAAGCACCGTGAGTGTGCTCATTTTCTCCACCATCTCCTTCGGCATCACATCGGGAGCTTTGGACGCTTTGGCAGGATCAAAGCCGGCTTTGATCAGTTCTTCGCGCATCGTGTTGCGCTTCTTCGCCATCTCCTGGTAGTCCTTCTGCATCTCAGCGAGGTCTTTCTCGTGCTGCTTCACCGATGCGAGCCGCTGCATGCCGTCGCGTCCCAGGGGCATCGCCTCGGCCTCTTTCTTCACATTGTTTGTTTCCACGCCAGAGAGATTCTGCGTGCTGCGGAAGATTCCCGCCAGCGCGTGGTAGTCGGCCGTCGGGATGGGATCAAACTTGTGATCGTGGCAGCGTGCGCAATTCGCACTCAAGGCCAGAAACGCGTGACAGGTCGCGTCGATCTGATCATCGGCCACGTTCATGTCGTAGAGTGTCATGTCCTGCTCTCCGAGGGACTTCACGCCGACATTGAGGAAGCCGGTGGCCAGCAGTTGATCATCATGCCGCGCCGGATCGCGTGCCGGCGCCAGCAAATCGCCCGCAATCTGCTCACGGATGAATTCATCGAACGGCGTATCTCGATTGAACGCGCGCACGACGTAGTTGCGGTAACGCCACGCCAGCACGTAGGCCATGTTGCGCGTGTTGCCGCTGGTCTCCGCATAACGCGCGACATCAAGCCAGTGCCGGCCCCAGCGCGCGCCGAACTCGGGCGAGGCGAGCAGTTTGTCCACCACGGCGCTGAACTTCGACAGGTCAAAGCTCTCGATCTCTTCCAGAGGCGGCGGCAGACCGGTCAGATCAAAGTGCAAGCGGCGCAGCAACGTCGCCGCATCTGCATCTTCGTTCGGCGCGAGCTGTTCCTGCTCCAGCCGCGACAGAATGAAATGATCCACACGCGATTGCGGCCACTGCCGATGTTTCACAAGCGGCAGCGGTTGCCGGGCGAATGGCTGCAGCGACCACAACGGCTTCGTCGAAGGCACGACGGCAACAGCCAGCACAGGCAGCAGGCAAAGCCAGGCGGTGAAGCGCGAAATCACGTTCCGAATACGTCCCGGCCCCTTCATTCTTGACCCGGCTCATGAAAAACATCTTGCATGATCGCCCGGCATCCCACACACTTCCCTCCGTTCCAAGTTCTCTCAACTTGGTGAACACTTGGTGTTGTTCCCGGCAGGATTGCCGAAGTTTCCCCGGCCTTGGTGCTGATGAAACGCGACCCCGCACTCGCTGCGCGGCCGTCATTCCTGAAGGAGCTCACCGCGGCAAGGCCGCTCCCCCCCCTACATTTCTCCAAACCACACCGCACGGATGGCCGCCGTCATGGCCGCATTGTGCGCTGCATACCAACTGACATCGCTCTCATCATGGCAGGCCACAACAAATGGTCCAAAATCAAGCGCGGCAAAGCCATCACTGACGCCAAGCGCGGCAATGCCTTCAGCAAGCTGTCGAAGGAAATCACCCTGGCCGCGAAAGCCGGCGGCGGCAGCCCCGACATGAACGCCCGCCTGCGCAGCGCCATCCTCGCCGCGCGCGCCGCCAACGTCCCCAATGACAACATCGACCGCGCCATCAAAAAAGGCACCGGTGAACTCGGTGGCGCACAGATCGAAGAAGTCCTCTACGAAGCCTACGCTCCCGGCGGTGTCGCCATGATGATCGAAATCGTCACCGACAACCGCAACCGCAGCTTCAACGACATCCGCGTCCTGCTTTCCAAAAACAGCGGCACGCTCGCAGACTCCGGCAGCGTCGCCTACATGTTCACCCGCCGCGGCGAAATCCGCCTCGACAAGACCGCCGCCACCGAAGATCAGATCATGGAAGTCGCCCTGGATGCGGGCGCCGAAGACATCCAGGAAGACGGTGACGACTGGGTTGTTTACACCGCCACGGACCAGCTCTTCCAAGTTGCCGGAGCCATGCGTGAAAAGGGCCTCGCCTCCCGCTCGCAGAAGCTCATCTACCAGCCGCAGACCACCGTCACCGTGAGTGATGTGGACACGGCGAAGTCTCTCATTCGTCTCTACGACATCCTCGACGACTACGACGATTCGCAACACATCCACGCCAACTTCGAAATCGACGACGCCATCGCCGACCAGCTCGAGTAACCCCCATTTCCCCCTATTTTATGTCCGAAGAACTCATTGCCGAGGTCGAAGAAACCAAGCCCAAGCGGAAAGCACCGGCCAAAAAAGCCGCTGCTAAAAAGACCGCCGCCAAGAAAGCCCCCAAGGCCAAAGCCGCTGCCGCGTCTGACGCAGCTGCTCCCAAAGCCAAAGTCGCTCGGAAAACCGCGAAGAAGAAGGCTGAGCCTGTCGAGCTCCCCGAGCTGGCATTGAACGAAACCGAATCTCCGGCTCCCGTTGTTTCCGCACCCGCGGAACCCGCTGCCGAAGTCCCGGCTCCGGCCCCCGAAGTTCCCGCGCCCGTCGCGGCAAGCCCATCCGCGCCTGCCGCCGACACACCCGCACCAGCCGAAGCAGCAACCGGCACCGACGAATCGGATGCTGACGACGAACAGAACGACAACGCCGGTGAATCAGGCAATGCCGGTGGAGAAAACAACGGTTTGCCGCGCTACACCGTCCTCGACGAAAACGGCCAGCCACGCCCGATGACGGCCAAGGAACGTCGCAAGGCCAAATTCGAACGCTGGAAGCAGCGTCGTGCCGAGCGTGACGCTCAGCGTCGTGCCGGTCGCGAACCCGGAGGCCAAGGCGGCGGACAGCGTGAGCGTGATCCATCTCAACAATCCCAGGGTGGTCAAAACTACGAGCCTCCGCAAGACAAGCCGCTTGGACCGCCGGAACCGGCGAACGGCATTCTCGAAATGTCTCCCAAGGGCTATGGATTCCTGCGTCGTCGTGAGATGTCCTTTGCCCAAAATCCGCAGGACGCCTTCATCGCTCCGGAGTTCATTCGCAAATACGGCCTGCGTGAAGGCATGCAGATTGTCGGCGTGCAGTGCAAAGGCCAGCGCGGCCCGCAGATCACCGAAGTCACCGAGGTCAACGGCCGCAATCCGCTCGCCATGCGCGACCTGCCGTTGTTCGAAGAACTCAAGGCGGTGAACCCGAACAAGCGCTACCAGCTTGAGACCGTCAAAGACCGCCTCACCACGCGCGTCATCGACATGATGACCCCCGTCGGCCGCGGCCAGCGCGGATTGATCGTCGCCGCGCCACGTGCGGGCAAGACCACCATCCTTCAGCACATCGCCGAAGCCGTCGTGACCAACCATCCCGGCACGCATCTCATGATCCTGCTCGTCGATGAGCGCCCGGAAGAAGTCACCGAATTCAAGCGCATCCTGCCGCAGGCCGAAATTTACGCCAGCAACAACGACCAGGACGTGAAGAACCACACGCGCATCTCCATGTTCGCCATCGAGCGCGCCAAGCGCCTCGTCGAATGCGGTGAGCACGTCTTCATGCTCATGGACTCCATCACGCGCATGGCCCGTGCCTTCAACAACACCGCCAAGAGCGGCGCCACCATGAGCGGTGGTGTCGGTGTCGGTGCGTTGGAGATTCCGCGCCGCCTGTTCGCCGCCGCGCGCAACACGCGCACCGCCGGCTCGCTCACCATCCTCGGCACCGCGCTTGTCGAGACCGGCAGCCGCATGGACGACCTCATCTTCCAGGAGTTCAAAGGCACCGGCAACATGGAGCTCGTGCTCGATCGCAAGATCGCCGAGCAGTTCATCTTCCCCGCCGTGAACATCTTCAAATCCGGCACGCGCCGCGAAGAGCTGCTCCTGCAGGCCTTCCAGCTCGACAAGATCCACATGCTGCGCCGCGGTCTCGCTGGTCACAAGCCGGTCGAAGCCATCCAGCGCGTCATCTCCCTGCTCGAACGCTACCCCAGCAACGCGCAAATGCTCGTCGATCTGCCCAGCAAGAGCTAGCGTCCCGCACTCTGTGGCATTCGTTGTTCTGGTTTCGACACTTCACACGCCATGCCTCCTGATCCTGAAATCCAAGTGGATGAGGTGCTGCCGCCGCAGATCAATCCGATCGCGTCGAAGCTCGCTGCCAGCAAGGATCCCGTGGATCACGCCGCCGCGCGCATCCTCGCGAAGTATCTCGACGAACTGCTGCGTGTTCCCGGCACGAACGTCAAAATCGGCCTCGATCCCATCCTCGCACTGATTCCCGGAGTCGGCGACACCGTCGCGTCAGGCGCAGGCGTCATCATTCTGCTCGAGGCGTTGCGCAGCGGCATCTCCATTCCGGTTTTTCTGCGCATGATCGTGAACATGGGCATCAACTTCCTCGTCGGCCTTGTTCCCGGTGCTGGTGCCGTCGCCTCCGTCTTCATCAAGTCGAACAGCCGAAATCTCAAGCTTCTCACCACCTGGCAGGAGGGAAACAAGGACCAGGTCAAGCGCAGCACCCTGCGCTTCTTTGTCGGCATCTTCCTCCTCGTCGCCATGATCGTCCTGTTCATCGCCATCGGCTGGGCGTTTTATGCGTGGCTGTTTTACAGCCTGTTGCAGAACATCGCTCAAGCGCTTGGTGTCCAGAGCGTCTGATCCCACGTTGTTTCCCATCATGCCCAAGCCCGCACTCCACTCGATAGCCCCCGATTTCACTGCGCCTGTCGTCGGCGGCGGTCACAAGGACGGGGACAACGTGACACTGAGCGAACTCAAGGGACAGAACGTGGTGCTCTACTTCTACCCGAAGGACGACACACCCGGCTGCACGAAGCAGGCCTGCGGGCTGCGTGACGGGTGGAAGGCGATCTCCCAAAAGGCGCTCGTGTTTGGGGTGAGCACGGACTCGATCAAGCGTCATGCCAAGTTCATCCTGAAGCACGAACTCCCCTTCCCTCTGATCGCAGACGAGGATCACACGATTGTGAACGCCTACGGCGTGTGGGTGGAGAAGAGCCTGTATGGCAGGAAATACATGGGCACCGAGCGCAGCACCTTTGTGATTGGAAAGGAAGGCAAAATCTCCGCCATCCTCGAGAAAGTGAAGCCTGAGGCGCACCTGGAATCCGTGCTGGCGGCACTCTGACCGCCGCGCTCGAAGCAACGGAATTTTCGCCATTAATCGCCAGCCATGGGCTGCCATGAACATGGCTGCGTCGAGCCCTCGCAAGTATTGGCGTCGTTTCGAGAGCCGTCCGGACGATTCCCGTCTCCGTGAGCGGGCAAATGGGACCCAAGGGAGAACGACCCATCGTGGCGTTCACGCTCCAAAGGTTGGCACAGTGGCCGTCGGTCAACGCATCGACGTGGGCATGAACCGCATACTGGGCTCACTTCGTTCCATGAAATACGGCGAAGACAGGCATTTACGCCCTCAGTCTGAGGCCCTTGGCCATGCAACCATACTGTAACAGTGATGCTCTCGCCGGTGGGCCGGTGGCATGGCATAACAGCGCTCGTTCGAGTTCGGCTGCATCAAGCAGTTTCGCCCGAACCTCTTAACCCACTGAACAACTACCCACATGATCAAACCAGCTAAACAACTCATCCTGGGCTCGAT
>NZ_JAGRPF010000125.1 GCF_020439865.1 Prosthecobacter sp. | reverse complement strand
TTGTTGTCGATGAAGCGCGTCGTGGCCTGGCCGGACTTGAAGTCGGCGTGGTGCACCACGTTCATCAGGAACGGGATGTTCGTCTTCACACCTCGGATGCGGAACTCGCGCAGGCCGCGGTCCATGCGGTCGAGCGCCTGCTGATAGGTGCGGCCGTAAACGGTCATTTTCACCAGCATCGAGTCGTAGTAGGGCGTGATGACGGAGTTCGTCGCGCCCATGGCGCCGTCGAGACGCACGCCGAAGCCGCCGGGGCTGCGGTAGTTCAAAATCTTGCCGAAGTCAGGTGTAAAGCCGTTCTCCGGATCTTCTGTGGTGATGCGGCACTGGATGGCGAAGCCGGTCTTTTCGATCTTGTCCTGCGGCGGCAGTCCGAGCGGCTCCTCATGCAGCTTGTAGCCCTGCGCGACGAGGATCTGGCTGCGCACGAGGTCGATGCTGGTGATTTCCTCCGTCACGGTGTGCTCCACCTGAATGCGGGGATTCATTTCAATGAAGTACCATTCGCCGGATTCGTGATCGACGAGGAACTCGACCGTGCCGGCGTGCGTGTAGTTCACCGCCTTGGCCAGTTTCACCGCGGCGTCGCAGAGGCCGTCGATGATCTCCTGCTTCACACCGTAGCTCGGCGCCTGCTCGATGACTTTCTGGTGGCGTCGCTGCACGGAGCAGTCGCGCTCGTGCAGGTGCAGCACGTTGCCGTGCTTGTCGGCAAGGATCTGAACCTCGATGTGCTTCGCTTTGCCGACGAATTTTTCGAGAAAGACGGCGCCGTTGCCAAAAGCGCGTTCGGCCTCGGTCTGCGCTTCGTCGAGGAGCTTTTCCAGGTCCTTCGCCTCACGCACGATTCGCATGCCACGCCCGCCGCCGCCGAAGGCCGCCTTGATGATGAGCGGGAAGCCGATCTTCTTCGCCACGGCGATGGCCTCTTTGCGATCGCTCACGGGATTGTCGGTGCCTTCCAGAATCGGCACGCTCAGCTTGCGGGCGATGTTGCGTGCGGCGGTTTTGTCGCCCATGCGATCGAGAATTTTCGAATCCGGGCCGATGAAAATGATGCCGGCTTTCGCGCAGGCTGCGGCGAACTGCGGGTTCTCGCTGAGGAAACCGTAGCCGGGATGGATGGCGTCCACGCCTTTTTCCTTGGCCAGGGTGACAATGCCTTCGACATCAAGGTAGGCACCGAGCGGACCTTTGTCCTTGTTCAACTCATAGGCCTCGTCCGCCTTGAAGCGATGCGGGCAGAAGCGATCCTCCTGCGCGTAGATGGCCACCGTCCGGATGCCAAGTTCCGTGGCCGCGCGCATGACGCGGATGGCGATTTCGGAACGGTTCGCAACCATGAGTTTGCGAATTGGACGGATCGGGGACGGGGCGGGGGATTTCGTGGACATGGCGGGGTTGGGAAATGCGGGCGCACAGTCCCGCGGAATCGGGGCGAGGCAAGGCGTGAGAGCACTTTTCCCGTGCCCAAAAATAAGATTGGCCGCGAACTTGCTTAAGTGGAAGCGACGGCCAGCCTCCGCGCTGCCACGACCCCATGTCCATCCACGTCGCCCTCCATCACCGCACCAGCTACCGGTATGAACGCCCCATCGCACTCGGACCCCAAGTGGTGCGATTGCGACCCGCACCTTATTCCCGCACGCGGATCCTGAGTTATTCGCTCAAGGTCACGCCCGAACAGCATTTCCTCAACTGGCAGCAGGATCCGCAGTCGAACTACCTCGCACGACTGGTCTTTGAGGAAAAGACCCGGGAGTTCACGGTCGAGGTCGATGTGGTGGCGGAAATGGCGGTGCTGAATCCCTTCGACTTCTTCCTCGAACCGGACGCCGAGCACTTTCCCTTCGAATACGACGACACGCTGGACAACGAGCTGGCGCCATTTTTGAAGTGCCTCGATCTCACGCCGAAATTCACCCACTACTACACGGAGATCGAAAAGGAGCTGCTGGCCATGAAGCCGTGGCCGCCGCGCACCATCGATGTGCTGGTGGCGATCAATCAACGCCTGTGGAAGGACATCAGCTACACAATCCGGATGGAGCCGGGCGTGCAGACACCAGAGGAGTCGCTCACGAAGCGCAGCGGTTCGTGCCGTGACTCCGCCTGGCTGATGGTCCAGATCATGCGTCGCCTCGGCATCGCGTCCCGTTTTGTCAGCGGCTACCTCATTCAGCTCAAACCGGACGTGAAATCCCTCGACGGCCCGAGCGGCACGGAAGTCGATTTCACTGACCTTCACGCTTGGTGCGAGGTGTATCTGCCGGGCGCCGGCTGGATCGGGCTCGATCCCACTTCAGGTCTCCTCGCCGGCGAAGGCCACATCCCGCTCGCCGCGACGCCTGATCCGCAGAGTGCCGCACCGATCAGCGGATTGGTGGAGCCGTGTAAAACGGAGTTCGAGTTCGAAATGAGGGTCGATCGCATCTTCGAATCGCCCCGAGTCACAAAGCCCTACACCGACGAACAGTGGGCGGAGATCGAGGCGCTCGGTCATGCACTGGACAAGGAAATCAACGCCGCCGACATCCGCCTCACCATGGGCGGCGAGCCCACCTTCGTCTCCATCGACGACATGGACGGTCCCGAGTGGAACACGGTGGCGGTGGGACCGGACAAGGCCCGGCTTTCCGATGAACTCATGAAACGGCTGAAGAACCGCTTCGCCCCCGGCGCGTTTTTACACTACGGCCAGGGCAAGTGGTATCCCGGCGAATCGCTGCCGCGCTGGTCCTACGGCTGCTACTGGCGCAAGGACGGCCAGCCGGTGTGGGCGCATCCGCATCTGTTTGCCGACATGCAGGCCGACTACGGAGCGAATGAAACCCACTCGGCGCGTTTCATTCATGCGCTGGCCGAACGCCTCGGCTGCGGCGGCAAATGGATCATGCCGACGTATGAAGACGCCTTCTACTACCTCTGGCGTGAGCGAAAGCTGCCGGTGAACGTGGATCCGCTGAAATCGAACCTCAAAGACAAGGAGGAGCGCACGCGTCTGGCCAAGGTGTTCGAGCAGGGCCTCGACAAGATCATCGGCCACGTGCTGCCCCTCAAACCCGTGGGAGAAGGCTGGGAGACCGGGCCGTGGTTCCTGCGGGCCGAACGCTGCTACCTCGTGCCCGGTGATTCGCCGATCGGGCTGCGCCTGCCGCTCGATTCGCAGCCCTGGGTCAAATCCACCGACTATCCCTACCACTACGAGCAGGATCCGATGGAGGACCGTGATCCCCTGCCCTCGCGGCAGCAGTTTGTGCGCGGTATCGCCGGAGTTCCGCCCTCGTTCTGGAAAAAACTCGCGCAACGCCGCGGCCCGCTCGGACTGGAGGATCTGACCGAGGAAGAACGCGCCGAACTCATCGATCCCGCTGCACAACCGCCGGGCGTCCAGCAATCCGCCGACTGGATCGTGCGCACCGCGCTCTGCGTGGAGCCGCGCAACGGCAAGCTCTTCGTCTTCATGCCGCCGACAAAGACGCTGGAGGAGTACTTGAACTGCCTCGGAGCGGTCGAGGACGTGGCGCTCGCGCTGGATCAACCTGTCGTCGTCGAAGGCTATCCACCGCCCTACGATCCGCGCGTTCAAGCGCTGAAGATCACGCCGGACCCGGGCGTCATCGAAGTGAACGTGCATCCCGCCAAGAGCTGGGACGAGATGGTGAACATCACCGAGGGTTTGTACGAAGAAGCGCGGCTCACACGCCTCGGCACGGAGAAGTTCATGGTCGACGGGCGCCACACCGGCACCGGCGGCGGCAATCACATCGTCATGGGCGCCGAAACGCCCAAGGACAGTCCGTTCCTGCGGCGTCCGGACCTGCTGCGCAGCCTCGTGAGCTACTGGCAGAACCACCCCTCGCTCTCCTACATGTTCAGCGGCCTGTTTGTCGGCCCGACGAGCCAGAGTCCGCGCATCGACGAAGCGCGCAACGATTCACTCTACGAACTGGAGGTGGCCTTCAAAGCCGCCGAACAAACCGGCCACGTGCCGCCCTGGCTGGTGGACCGCCTGTATCGAAACCTGCTCATTGACGCCACCGGCAACACGCACCGCGCCGAGTTCTGCATCGACAAATTGTACTCGCCCGACAGCAGCACGGGACGCCTCGGTCTGCTCGAAATGCGCGCCTTTGAAATGCCGCCGCATGCGCGCATGAGCCTCGCGCAGGCGCTCATGCTACGTACGCTCATCGCCCGCTTTTGGAAGGAGCCCTATGAGGCGCCGCTCGTGCGCTGGGGCACGGACATTCATGACCGCTGGATGCTGCCGCATTTCACTTGGGCCGATTTTGAAGATGTGTGCGACGAGACCCAGCAGGCCGGCTACGAGCTGAAGCCGGAGTGGTTTGCGCCGCACCACGAGTTCCGTTTTCCGCTGAGCGGCGACTGGTCCGCGCGCAACACCCACGTCGAAATCAGGCAGGCGCTCGAACCCTGGCACGTGCTCGGTGAAGAAGGTGCCGCCGGCGGGGCCGTGCGTTTCGTCGATTCCTCCGTCGAACGCATTCAAATCAAGGCGATGGGCCTCACCGAAGGCCGCTACGCCATCACCTGCAACGGCCGCACCGTGCCGCTGCATCCCACCGGCACGAACGGCGAGTTCATCGCCGGTGTGCGTTACCGCGCCTGGCAGCCGCCGAGCTGCCTGCAGCCCACGGTCGGGGTGCATTCGCCGCTCACGCTCGATCTCGTCGATCTGTGGAATCAACGTTCTCTCGGCGGCTGCACCTACCATGTCGCCCACCCCGGCGGTCGCAGCTATGAGAGCTTCCCGGTGAACTCCTACGAGGCTGAAAGCCGCCGCCTCGCCCGCTTCTTCCGCCACGGTCACACGCCCGGGAAGATGAAAGTCGCACCCGCCGTTCCTAATCCGGAATTCCCCTTCACGCTCGATTTGCGGCACGGATGAAAGTGAAGAAACGGGATGCACAATGCATGAACGATTCCTACTGTCGTGAACCGCAGCACCGACGACCACGCATTGATCTTCCAATCTCAGAGTTCCACCCTGCCTTCTCCCGTTTCATCCCGGGCAGAGCTTCCACGTGTGGATGCTCCTGAAACGAGGGGACATTACGATGAGCTGCGCGATGCCGGCGGCAAGGTGCGGCCTCACTATGAGCAGGTCATTTCGGACCTTCAGCGGCGCGATGCCGCGGGTGTGAAGCGCCTTTCTGACACCGCACGCCGTCTCCTGGCGGAACGCGGTGTCACGTTCAACATCTACGACGCCCGGGGCCTCGACACGCCCTGGCAGATGGACCCCGTGCCGTTTGTCATCTCCTCGCGCGAGTGGGAGGGCATCGAGAAGGCGCTCATCCAGCGTGCGACGCTGCTGAACGCGATTTTGACCGACAGCTACGGCCCGCAGCAGTTGATCCGCAAAGGCGACATGCCGGCGGCGATGGTGCTGGGGCAACCCGGTTATCTGAGGCCCTGCCATGGCATCAAACTGCCGAACGCCAAGCCGCTGCAGGTCTATGGAGCCGACATCGCCCGCTCCCCCGACGGCCGGTGGTGGGTGATTTCCGACCGCACGCAGATTCCAACCGGTTCCGGCTATGCCTTGGAAAATCGCCTGATCACTTCGCGGCTGCTGCCGGAGGTGTTTCGTGACGCGCGGGTGCGGCGTCTCGCGGTCTTTTTCCGGCAGATGCAGCAGTCGCTCGCCGCGCTGGCTCCGCGCCCCGTGGAGGAGCCACGGGTCGTGCTGCTGACACCCGGGCCCTACAACGAAACATACTTCGAGCAGGCGTACATCGCCCGCTATCTCGGCTACACGCTCGTGGAGGGCGAAGACCTCACGGTGCGTGATGACCGCGTCTATTTGAAGACGCTCAGCGGTCTCGAGCCGGTGGACGTGATCCTGCGCCGGGTCGATGACGATTTCGCCGATCCGCTGGAACTGCGAAACGACTCCATGCTCGGAGTTCCCGGTCTCGTGCGCGCCGTGCGTGCGGGCAACGTGGCCTTGGCGAACGCATTGGGATCCGGACTGGCCGAGGCACCGGCCATGATGGCCTTCCTGCCCGGTTTGTGCCGCAAGCTGCTCGGTGAGGATCTCCTCATGCCGTCCGTGGCCACGTGGTGGTGCGGACAGGAACGGCCACGCGCCGAAGTGGAGAAAAACCTCGATCGGCTGGTCATCAAAAGCTCCTTCCGCGTGCGCGGTCAGGATGTTTGCTTCGGCGGTCAGCTCTCCGCAGCAGAGCGCGCGGCTCTGATCGAGCGCATGCGTTTTGCGCCCGATCGCTGGGCCGCCCAGGAAAAAATCTCCTTCTCCACCGCACCCACGTGGGAGGACGGGCAACTCGTTCACAAGCCCGTGAGCGTGCGAGTCTATCTCGTCGCCACCAAGGACGGCTACATGGTCATGCCGGGCGCGCTAACGCGTGTGGCGGCCTCGATAGAGTCGCCTTTGGTGTCGATGCAAAAAGGCGGCAGCAGCAAAGACACCTGGGTGCTCAGCGAAGGGCCGGTGGAAAACGTCACGCTGCTCTCGGCCACGCGCACCTCGGTGGAACTGCGGCGCACGGGGCACAATCTCGGCAGCCGCGTCGCGAATCATCTGTACTGGCTCGGGCGCTATGCCGAGCGCGCCGAATCAACCGCGCGCCTCCTGCGCTCGACGCTGCTGCGCTGCTCGCCGGAAAGCGGGATGAGCGAGACCCCTCTGCTTCTGCCGCTGCTGGAGGCACTGAAAAACCTCGGCGTTCTCGAAGACGTGCCGGATGCCGCTGTGCTGGCCTCCCAGCAGGAGCAACTCGAAGCCCGCCTCCTGGAGGCCGTGTTCGATGCCAATCATCCTGCCAGCATCCGCTCAAGCGTCGAGCACATCCAGCGCATCGGCGTATTGCTGCGTGACCGCATCTCGGTGGACACGTGGCGCATCATCAGCCAGCTCAGTGATGCTTTGGATGTCTATGACAACACACCGAGCGTCACACCGATGTCCGATGCATTGAATGTGCTCACGCGCATCATCCTCGAACTGGCTTCCTTTCACGGATTGGCGAAAGAGAACATGACGCGCGCCCAAGGCTGGATGTTCCTCGACATCGGACACCGCCTGGAACGCACCACGTATATCTGTCATCTCCTCCGCGCCGGCCTGCACAGTGCGGACGCCGAAAACCCCAGCCTGCTCGAAGCCATTCTCGAAGTCGGTGACAGCACGATCACCTACCGCAACCGCTACAGCCTGCTGCCGCAGCTCGCGGCAGTGTATGACCTGCTCATGCTCGACGAACAGAATCCGCGCGGGTTGCGCTTCCAGTTTGAACGCATCCGGCAGCAGTTCGAGCATCTGCCGCATGAGCAGAGCTCCGCCGTGCTTACGCCGGCAATGCGGGTGTTCCTCGAGAGCAGCACCCGGCTGCAATTGTGCGACCCCACCGAGCTTGCCCGTGTCGAACCGGGGACTTGGGCGCAGACGCAGGTGGCGAAACTCCTGACCCATCTCATCGAGGCGATGCCGTTGCTCAATGACGCGCTGACCGCCGGCTATTTCGCCCATTCCATCATCCACAGCAGCAGCGAAGCCGCGCCTGCTGAACTGCCGCCCGCGTGATGAACTACCGCATCACTCATCGCACGACGTATGCCTACAGCGCCCAGGTTGCGGTGTCGCACCACGCCGCGCGCCTGCGCCCGCGTGACACGGACACGCAGCGCTGCCTGGAATTCGGCCTCAGTTTTGATCCGGAGCCCGACCTGCTCACGGAGCACGTCGATTCGTTCGGCAACCAGGTCTCCTGCTTCTCCGTGCAGAAGCTGCACAAACATTTTGAAGTCGTCTCGCGCAGCTACGTCTCGATCACGGCCGTGCTTCAGCCGGATCCGCTGCAAACTCCCGCCTGGGAGGACGTGGCGGCCAAGTTTCGTGATCCTGTGTCGGTCGATCTGCTCGACCCCTGCCAGTTCGTGTTTGGCAGCCCGCTGCTGGTGCATGAAATGCCGCTGAGAACTTTTGCGCTGCCCAGTTTCCCCAAGGGCCGTCCGGTGCTCGCGGCCGCCGCGGACCTCTGCCGCCGCATCAACCAGGAGTTTGTCTTCGACCCGAAGGCGACCACGATCAGCACGCCACTGAAGGAGGTGCTGGAAAAGAAACGCGGCGTCTGCCAGGACTTCGCCCACCTCGCCATCGCCAGCCTGCGCGCGATGGGCCTGCCCGCACGCTACATCAGCGGCTACCTGCGCACGCATCCGCCCGCGGGCAAACCACGGCTGCAGGGCGTCGATGCTTCGCACGCGTGGGCATCATGCTTTGTCCCCGGTTTTGGGTGGGTCGATTTCGATCCCACCAACAACTGCTTCACCGCGCTGGATCACATCACCGTCGCCATCGGCCGGGACTTCTCCGATGTCAGCCCGGTGCGCGGCATCATCACCGGAGGTGGCAAGCACAGCGTGATGGTCGGTGTGGATGTGGAGCCAGTGGAGACGTGACAGGCTGCCCGCCACACAACGCAATTTGCAAAGCCTCTCGAACTCTGGCACAACCCCTGCTAAGTAATATCATCTCATGTCGTCACTGTTTAACGACTACCAACCAGGCAAGTTCTTCGACGAGGTCTTTTCCGCGCCCGGAGCTGCGCGTTCCCATTACGAGGCGCTGCTGTCAAATGTGGGCAGCCTGACCCCCGGCGACTACTCGTCGCTGCAAAAAGCCGTGGATGCCGCCTTCCTCAAGATGGGCGTCACCTTCACGGTCTATGGCGACGATCAAGGCACGGAGCGCATCTTCCCCTTCGACCTCATGCCGCGCATCATCCCGCAGCGGGAGTGGGAGCGGGTCGAAGCCGGACTCATCCAGCGCATCACGGCGCTGAATCTTTTCCTCAACGACATCTACCACGGGCAGAAAATCCTCACGGACAAAGCCGTCCCGGAGGAACTCGTGCTCAGCGCCTCGCATTACCGCCCCGAGTTCAAAGGCGTGAAGGTGCCGCACGGCATCTACATCCACATCTGCGGCACGGACCTCGTGCGCGATGACAAGGGCGAGTACTTCGTGCTCGAAGACAACGGCCGCTGCCCTTCCGGCGCCTCCTACATGCTGGAAAACCGCCACGCGATGAAGCGCGCCTTCCCGGGTCTGCTGCAATCGCTTCCCGTGCGTCCTGTTGACACCTACGGCACCATGCTGCGTGAAACGCTCGAGCATCTCGCGCCGAAGGGCGTGCTCGATCCGACGGTCGTTGTGCTCACGCCAGGGATCTACAACAGCGCTTACTTTGAACACTGCTACCTGGCCAAGCAGATGGGCGTGCCGATCGTCGAGGGCCGTGATCTCATCATGCGCAACGACCGTGTGTTCATGCGCACGACCAAGGGTCTGGAGCAGGTTCATGTGATTTATCGCCGCATCGACGACGACTTCCTCGACCCGCTCGTCTTCCGCAAAGACTCGCTCCTCGGCGTGCCGGGCATCATCAATTCGTATCGCAAGGGCCACGTGGCGCTCGCAAACTCGATCGGCACCGGCGTGGCTGACGACAAGGCGGTTTACGCGCTCGTGCCGAAGATGATCGAGTACTACCTCGATCAGGAGCCCATCCTGCCAAACGTAAAGACCTACCTGGGCATCAAGAAGAAGGAATGCGCCTACATACTGGACAATCTCGAAAAGCTCGTCGTAAAAGCGGTGAACGAATCCGGCGGCTACGGCATGCTCATGGGCCCTAGCGCCTCGAAAAAAGAGCGCTCCGACTTCGCCGACCGCATCAAGGCCAACCCGCGCAACTACATCGCCCAGCCGGTGCTGCAGCTCTCGCGCCATCCGGTGTTTGTGGATGATCACTTCGAAGGACGTCACATCGACTTGCGACCCTATGTGCTCTACGGCGACCGCGTGCGTGTCGTCCCCGGCGGCCTGACGCGCGTGGCGCTGAGAAAAGGCTCGCTGGTGGTCAATTCCTCTCAAGGCGGCGGCAGCAAGGACACCTGGGTGCTCTGGGACGAGTGCTCTGACAAAGCCGCCTCAACTCAACTCGCCGCCTGAACACCATGCTTAGCCGAGTCGCAGACAGCATCTACTGGATGGCGCGTTACGTCGAACGCGCCGAGAACCTCTCCCGCCTCCTGCTTTCCACACAGGACCTTCTGCTGGATGCCGGAGCCGAGGGATTGGACGAAGAGCAGTTCTGGCGCCCCATTCTCGCCACCACGGGCGATGAAGAAGCTTACACCGCCGTTCACAAGAAAATTAAAGGACGTGACGTGGCCGCGTTCGTCGCGTTGCGTCCTGAGAACCCTAATTCAATCCTCAACAGCATCCGTGCCGCGCGTGAAAATGCGCGCACCGTGCGTGATCAGATTTCGGATGACGTCTGGGAATGCCTGAACGGCCTGCGTCTCTTTGTGGAGTCGAACGAGGGCCGCAGCACCTTCCGCAACCAGAACGCCGCCTTCTACGAGCGCGTGCTGCGTCGCTCGTATCAGTTCCAAGGCATCGCCGACTCCACCACGCCGCGTGGCGAGGTCTGGCATTTCCTCCGGCTGGGCACGTGCATCGAACGCGCGGACCAGATGTCACGCCTGATCGACACCTGCTCGGCCATTTCGATGGACATGCCGCCGCATCCGCAGTCCCGACCACTGCGCTGGGCCGCGCTGCTGCGTTCATGTTCCGCGTGGCATGCATTCCAGGCGGAGCACAGCAAGCTCGATCCGAAAAAAATCATCGAATACCTCCTGCTCGACGAAACCTTCCCGCGTTCGGTCGCCTGCTGCGTCGTCGAGCTCCATCAAACGTTGCAATGTCTGTGCGGTGTCGGTTCGCTGCACCACATGCCGGCACCCGTGCGTCGTGCAGGCCGTCTGCGCTCCGACCTGGCCTACACCACCGTCGATGAAGTGCTCGCCTTCGGCCTGCATGAGTACATCGACGCGTTGCAGACACGTCTGAATGACATTGGCGAGGCGATCTTCCAAACCTTCGTGCTTTACGCCGACCTTACTCCTTTGAAAGACGATGGACCTCTGGAAAGCACGCCAACACAGCCACTCGGAGCCTATCATGTGCACTCGGACGAGGACGCACAAATTCAACAGCAACAGTAGAACTGACGTAAGGAGCCGACGCCGCCGTCCATGCGATTCCGAGTCTTCCACCGCACACGCTATGTCTATCGTGCGCCGGTGCGCGACAGCTACAACGAACTGCGCCTGCGTCCCGTCACCGACAACAAGGCGCGTTTGGAATTCTTCCTCCTGAACGTGAATCCACCGGCCCGTCTGCGCCACTTCCGCGACGACTGGCTCAACTACGTTCACTACTTCGATGTTCCAGAGCCGCACCTCGACCTCACCATCGAGGCGCAGTGCACGATCAACACCACGAATCCCTACGCTGACGGCCACCCGACAGGCGTGAAGTTCGCCACGCTGAAAACCGACCTCGATGACATGGTCGTGCCATTTCTCGGCGGCAGTCGTTACGTGGATGTCTCGCCCGAGATCTGGCGACTTGGCATCGATATTCGGGATGAATGCGATGATGTGTTCGAAGCTGCCGGGGCGGTCATGCATCATATCTACAAAAACTGGGCCTACGCGCCGAACACGACCACCGTCTCCACACACATGAGCGAGGTGCTCGAGACCAAACAGGGGGTCTGCCAGGACTTTGCGCACCTCATGATCGGGATCTGCCGCAGCCTCGGCATTCCGACCCGCTATGTGAGCGGTTATCTATACAATGGCCACGACTCACATCTGCGCGGCGCCCAGGCCTCGCATGCCTGGGTGGAAGTTCATGTGCCCGGCAGAGGCTGGTTCGGCCTCGACCCCACCAACGACACGCTCGCCGACGAACGTCACATCAAAATCGCCACAGGTCGCGATTATGCTGACGCCGCCCCGATCACCGGACATTTCGACGGCCCGCCAGGAGCCACCACAGCTCTGCAGGTGGAGCTCGAAGTGCGGCGGACGGACAGGTGAACTGGCCCAGAATCTTCCGTTGTCTTCCCCGCCCTGCCCGCTACATTTTGAACCAGCGGGCCGCGCAACGGGGTTGGAAAACTTCAAACCGATTCTGGAGCGAGGCTCACAGGATCAAATTTAAGTTTTTATGGGGATGTTCTCTCTTCCGGTGGTGAAAATTGGGGCGGTGTCGATGGATGGCACGGAGCCGGTGTTTATTTTGGGACCGTGCGTGATCGAAAGCGAAGAATTCATCTGGGGTGTCGCCGAAAAACTCGATGCCATGGGGAAACAGCACGGCTGGCGCTGGATTTTCAAAGCCTCCTATGACAAGGCCAACCGCAGCGCCATTTCGTCTTATCGCGGCCTCGGCTGTGAAGCGGGCAGCAAGCTGCTCGCGCAGATCGGCGCGAAGCTGGGCGTGCCGGTGACCACGGACATCCACACCGCAGAAGAGGCGAAAAAGGCCGCCGAGCACATCGACCTGCTGCAAATCCCCGCCTTTCTCTGCCGCCAGACCGATTTGATCGTCGCTGCAGGCGAGACGGGACGTACCGTAAATGTGAAAAAGGGCCAGTTTCTCGCGCCGTGGGATGTGAAAAACATCGCCGACAAGCTGGTCAGCGCCGGCTGTCAGAACTTTATGTTCACCGAACGCGGCACGACCTTCGGCTACAACAATCTCGTGGCCGACATGCGTTCGCTCTACTGGATGCGCGAGCTTGGCTATCGGGCCGTGATGGATGCAACACACAGTGTGCAGCGTCCGGGCGGACTGGGCACTGCGACCGGCGGTGACGGCAAGCTGGCCCCGGTGCTCGCCCGTGCGGCCGTGGCCACGGGATGCGACGGTGTTTTCATGGAAACACACCCCGATCCGGCCAACGCATTTTCAGATGGCCCCAACCAAATCCCCCTTTCACAGATCGCGGAAGTGGTGGAAACCTTGCGGAAGATTCATGGCCTTGTTCGCGACATCTCTTGAACTGCTTCAACGCCGCAGACTGGCGCTTTCCGTCACGCTCGGCGTGCTGGTCGGTCTGGCCATGTTTGCCCTCGGCGAGCAGCCCGCAGCGGACGATTCCGGCATGGGCGCCTTCCTGAAAATGGTGCCGCCGGGCGCGGTGAACAAAGGCGCGGTCATCCCGTCCTTCGACGCCTCCGGACGCCGCACCTCCCTGATCACCGCCGACGTGGTGCGCCGGGTGGATGACGAGCGCCTCTACGCGGAAAAACTCGTGGTGCAGATGTTCAACGCCGATCCTGGGAAAGATCTGCGAATCGATTTGAAGACCGCCTTTTACCAGATGGCCGCCAGCGGCGGCGTCCTGCGCAGCACCGAACGCAGCCGCGTGAGCCGCCCAGATTTCGAGATCGAGGGAGACGGCCTCATCTTCGACACCGCCAAGAATCAGGGCCGCATGACTGGAAACATCCGCATGGTGATCTTTGACAGCGGCAGTCTCAGCGGCGAGGGAACCTCCCCATCCAAACCACGCCCCACCAAGTGACATGAAGACGTCCTCCATTCTCTGCATCGCCCTGCTGCTCGGCAGCGTCGGCGCATGGGCACAAGGCCCCGGAGGCACTCGCCCTCTCTTTGATTTTCGAAAGAAGAAGGTGGATGAGGAGACGAAGGCCAAGGCGATCGATGCAGCCAAGACGGCCGTGAAACAAGTGCCTGATGAGGTGAAGGACAAGGCCAAGGAGATGCTGATCTCCCCCGAAGCTGCTGAGATGAGACAGAAGGCCCTCCAGGCCGCGCAGGCTGTAATGCAAAGCAAGTCCACGGACGCTGCTGCCACCACCACCCCCGAACCCGCAGCCGCCACGCCGGGCACTACCCTGGTTGACACCCCGCCTCCACCGCCGGTCGGCCCGCAGCCGAAACCGCTGGAACCTCTGAATCTGGACGAGACGCCCAAGGCCACCAAAGGCCAGATCCTCATCACGGCTCAAAAGAGCGCCTTTTTTGATGCCAATCTCGGCTACGGCATCTATACCGGCGACGTGAGAGCACGCCACCCGCAGATGTACATCGAGTGCGAGGAACTGGAACTCTTCATGGCCAAGCAGGAGGGCGGCGTCCTCAATGCGTCCAAATCCAAAAACACCGCCCCTCCTTCCAAAGACTCCGACATTTTGGCGCCAGCCAAAAAGGAAGAGAACGCCCCGCCACCCATCGACAAGGCCGACGCCCGCGGCCCGATGGTCACCATCGAAAAAATTGCCGAAGACGGCGAACTGCAGATCGGACATTGCAAGCATCTCGTGTATGACGGCAAAACCGGCATCACCACGCTCTATGACTGGCCGCAGGTGCAGGCGGGCAACCAGCTGCACAAAGCCACCGAAGCAGGCTGCGTCATGATCATCGACAAGGGAGGCAAGCTCACCACCACCGGTGGCAACGAGACGATCATTCTGCAGGGGGAGGACGCCACCCCCAAGAGCCGCGGCGGCATGGTCCCCCAACAGCAGTGAACATGGCCCCAAGAAAGAAGAGATCGACGAGCGTCGACAGTCAGGAAGCCAGACCCTCCCTGGCTGAGCCCGATGCGACGCCGAGCACAGCCAATGGGGCGGACGAGCAGAATGGGAACATGCTGCTGCACACCGAAGGTCTGAAAAAGGTCTATGACGGACGTGCTGTGGTGAACGGCGTCGATATTGAAGTCAAAAGCGGCGAGATCGTCGGCCTGCTCGGCCCGAACGGCGCCGGCAAGACGACCACCTTCTACATGATCGTCGGCCTCGTGCAGCCGAACGGCGGCAAGGTCATGTTCGATGGCAAAGACGCCACGAACGAACCGATGTACATGCGCTCGAGGCTCGGCATGGGTTACTTGCCCCAGGAGGAGTCCATCTTCCGCCGGCTCACCGTGCGGGAAAACATCATGGCCGTGATGGAGACGCAGCCTTACACACGCCAGGAGCGCGAGGACCAGACCCAGTCCCTGATGGAAAAATTCGGCATCGACCATGTCGCCGAGAACCTCGCCATCACGCTGTCTGGCGGCGAAAAGCGCCGTCTCACCATCGCCCGTTCGCTCGTCACCTCACCAAAACTTCTCATGCTCGACGAGCCGTTCAGCGGCGTCGATCCCATCGCTGTCAGTGAGATTCAGGACATCATCCGCATGCTGCGCCAGGCGGGGCTCGCCATCCTGATCACCGACCACAACGTGCGTGAAACCCTGAACATCGTGGACCGTGCCTATCTCATTTTCGAGGGCAGGGTCCGCCGTCACGGCAGCAAAGATTTTCTCGTCAACGATGACGAAGCCCGCCGACTCTATTTGGGCGAGGGCTTCACCATGTGACTTAATTCCAACCCCGAACCCGGACAAACCACCATGCAAAAACACAACGTCAACCTCCCCATCATCGTCACGGCACGTCATATGGACGTCACCGAGGCGATCCGCGATTACGCCCACAAGAAAGTGGAGAGTCTTCACCTCGACTACCCGCGCATCATTGAGGCCAAGGTCATTCTCGACGTGCAGAACCACCGTCACCAGATCGCTGAAATCATCCTGTTCTGCGCCGATCACATCGTGATCGAGGTCAAGTCCACTTCCGAAGACGTTTACGCTTCCATCGACGAAAGCATCGCCAAGATCGCCCGTCGCATGCGCAAGTACAAGACGCGCCTGCTCAAGAACCACCGCCCGCGCAAGGAGGGATCCATTGGCTCCATCCGCCATCTCGAAGAACACGTGTTCCATCAGGAAGCCGTGCATGCCGAAGAAGACCATCTGGAGCCGTCCTACGTGCACAAGGAAGCCTATAAAATTCGTCCGCTCTATGCCGACGAGGCCATCATGGACCTCGAAATCAGCGACCGTCCGTTTGTGCTCTTCCACAACCAGCAGACGCATCGCCTGGCCATCCTGTTCCGTCGCAAAGACGGCGACTACGGCTTGGTCGAGCCTGAAGTCGCCACCGCCAACGGCTCGGTCAAATAACCTTTTACCTGTTTTGCCTCCACGGGGCGGCCTGAAGTCAGGCCGCCTCTTTTTTGTGCAGCGCCAGATACTCGCGGCAGTTTTCCTCGCCCATATACTTGGCCAGCAGGCGGGCGTCGGTCTCGGTGAAATCCACCATGATGAGACCATCGACGACCGAGGAGAAATCCTTGTCCACGTTGAAGCTCAGCAGTGTCGCGTTCAGCCTGAGATAATGCTTCAGCAGCGTCGGAATGCCCTTTCCGTCCGTCTCGAGACTGGAGATCAGCGCGGAGCAGTCGTCCACGTTTTGCAGATCGGCGCTGATGAACTCGCGCATCATCTTCCGCGTGCGCATGTAGCGGAAAGGATTGCGCGGCTTCACGAAGCTGGCGAGGTTCGGATGCATGCGGTTGTCCTGCAGGAACTCCACGATCATCTTCCGCGACAGGCTGCTGTAGTCCTTGCTGATGCTCACCGGGCCAAACAGCTTCTTGTAGCGCGGATTGCGTGCGATCCAGTGCGCAATGCCCTTCCACAGCAGCGGCAGGGAGGCCAGATGACGCTGGTAGGCCTTGATGATGAAGCTGCGCCCCATCTCCACGGCGTGTTCGAGATTGGCCAGGAAGGGTTTTTCAAACCGGAACAGCGTGTTCGTATAGAGCCCCTTTGGACCGTATTCGCGCAGGATTACGTCCGCACGGCCTAGGCGGTAGGCGCCGGCGACCTGCTCCTTCTCCTCGTCCCAGAGGATAAGGTGCTCGTAGTAGCGGTCATACTTGTCGAGGTCGACCTCATTGCCACTGCCTTCACCGACTTCGCGGAAGGTGATCTCACGCAGACGGCCGATCTCCGGCAGCAGCGTCGGAATCTCATGCGAATGTGCCTGGTAGACGGACAGGTTCCCCTGCCCCACAAGCAGACCCCCACGGGCACGGATGCGGTCGATTTCCTCCGCCATGCGCTCCTGCTGGATTTCAGATGGCGGAGTGATGGTGATGTTTTCACCCGCCACGGTCAGCTTTGCATTCTTTTCCTTGCCGCGCTGATGCAGCACAAAGGTGTGGATGCGCAGGTAGCGCGTGAGCGATTCATCATCCTCGAACTTCTTCAGACGTGAATACGGGATTGGGTGCCCCACGCGCATGGGCACCGGCGTGTTGGCCCGGTTGCAAAACTCGCGCAGCAACAGGCTCGTGCGCAGGCGCGGGTGAATCATTCCGGCGGCGTGAAACAGCGCGCTATTCGATCCTGGGAAATAAACCGGCAATACCGTCGCCTGCGTGCGCCGCACCAGCGACCCGACGTGATTGCTCCAGACCGGTTCATTGATGCCACGGCCGGGCTTGTAGGCGGCCACTTCGCCTGCCGGAAAGATCACCAGCGTTCCACCGCCGCGCAGCAGACGGATCGCCTCCTTCATCGGTGCCAAATTCTTCTTTGCTGCCGATTCGCCGCCGAAAGGATCGACCGGGATCACATGTCCTTCGAGCTCCTTCATGGCAAGCATGAGTGAATTTGTCATGACCTTCAGCTCAGGACGGAACTGCGCGGCCCAGCGCGACAGCATGACAGGATCGATGACTCCAAACGGATGATTGGCGACAATGATCAACGGCCCTTTGTCCGGAAATTCAAACTCGGCCGGCAGATCCACTTCTTCCTGCAGCTTGAGCGCATGCGCCACCGAATCAAACCATGCAAACACCTTGGGATGCTGCGGATGTGCGCGAAAAAGCCGCGCCGACTCCTGGTAGAACTCATCAAAGCCACGCAAACCCAGCGCCGTTTCAACAGCGGGGCCCAGCAGGCGGTAGATGCGTCGCTGAAGAGGGGTTTTGAGGTGCTCGCTGAGGTCGAAGACCATAGGTACGATCAGAGGGTTGGAATGACCGAGATGTCATCCATCCGCCTGAATACGCATCTGGCAAGCGGCTTCAGCGTATCGTTTTCGCCATTCTCAAACTTGAAAGAATCAGCTCAGCGCCTGCTGAATCTGGCGCATCCAGTGCTCAGCCCGGGCGGCGAAGGTCAGATCGTCCTTCTGATACAGAACGCCCCGCGACACATTGACCAGCAACGGCGCCTTGCGACCGCTCCCCTTAAGCGCCGCCAGATCGCCGCCCTGCGCCCCGAGACCCGGAATCAGCAGCGGCACGTCTGGGATATGATCCAGCACGTCCGGGGCGGCATTCGTCAAACCGACCACCAGTCCGGCTTGCGGATGGCCTTTCGTCATCTCGGCCACAAGTTCATACACCTGCCGGTCGCCGGTCTTTTGGAGTTCGATGTCCTTCGCACCCGGATTCGACGTCACCCCGAGCAGATACAGCCCCTTGTCCGTGTATTTCAAAAACGGCTCCAGCGTGTCGCGGCCCATGTAGGCGTTCAGCGTCACCGCATCGACGTTCATCACGTCGAAACAGGCCTTCGCGTAGTAGCCCTGCGTTTCCCCGATGTCCCCCCGCTTCACATCGAGCACGATCGGAATCTCCTTCGGAATCTCCTTCAAAATCTCCTCCAGCATCTTCACCCCACGCCAGCCCAGCGCTTCGAAATAGGCCGAGTTCGGCTTGAACGCCGCGGCAAACGGCGCGGTCTGCGCGATCACATCGAGAATCCACTGCTTGGTCGCTTCTTCGGCGTTTTCCGCCCGTACATCGAGCCCCACGCAGAGATTCGATCCGGTTTTGGCGATGCGTTGATTCAGCTTGTCGAGAAAAGTCATGCGCTGTTCACATGGCACGGCTTTTCGCTCCCGCCAAATCGAAGATTTGACGCTGCCCCGCCCCCCGCCATCCTGCCAGCCTTCCCGATGAGCACAGACCCCGCCATCAAGCCCCTCGTGGGCATCATCATGGGTTCCAGTTCCGACTGGCCCACCATGCAAAACGCCGCCCAGGTGCTGCAGGACTTCGGCGTGCCCTTTGAAAAGAAAGTCGTCAGCGCACACCGCACGCCGCAACTTCTCTACGATTATGCCACCACCGCCTCGCAACGCGGTCTGAAGTGCATCATCGCCGGCGCCGGCGGTGCCGCGCATCTGCCCGGCATGACCGCCAGCATGACCACCGTGCCCGTTCTCGGCGTTCCGGTGCAAAGCCGTGCACTGAGCGGTATGGACAGCCTCTACTCCATCGTGCAAATGCCCGGTGGCATCCCCGTCGCCACCTTCGCCATCGGCAATGCCGGAGCGCTCAATGCCGGGCTCTTCGCCGTATCGATGCTCGCGAACGAAAATCCTGATCTCGCTGCCAAGCTGAAGTCCTTCCGCGAACGGCAGACGCAGAAGGTGCTCGAAAGCCAGAAGGAACTCGAAGTCGAACCGAAGAAATGATGTTCCCGCCTCCTTCGACGATCGGAGTCCTCGGCGGCGGTCAGCTCGGACGCATGCTCGCCCTCGAAGCACGCCGCGCCGGTCATCGCATCGCCATCTTCACCGACGAACCGCAGGGCTGCCCCGCCGGCCAGTTCGCCGACACCGAAATCAATGCGTCCTACGACGACACCGAGGCCCTGAACCGCTTTTTGCAGCAGGTCGATGTCGTCACCGCTGAGTTTGAAAACATTCCCGCATCGTGCCTGCAGGCCGTCGAGGCCGTCAAACCGCTGCGCCCGAGTTCCAAGGCGTTGTTCACCACGCAGCATCGGGAACGAGAAAAGAATTTCCTCCGCGACCAAGGCATCGCCTGCGCGCCATTCCGCGTCGTCGATGATTTGAAGAGCCTCGAAGCTGCTGTGGCCGAACTCGGCCGCCCCTGCGTCATCAAAACCGCCGCCTTCGGCTACGACGGCAAAGGCCAGTGCAAAGTCACCGCCGAGACCAATCTCGCGGACGCTTGGAAAGGCTTCGAAGGCCATCGCGCCGTCGTCGAGCAATGGGTCAGCTTCGTTTGCGAAGTCTCCGTCGTCGGCGCACGCGGCATCGACGGCAGCATGGCCACGCATGGTTGCGTCGAGAACCAGCACACGCATCACATCCTCGACGTTACCATCGCCCCCGCCCGTGTGGAGCCGCAGATCATCGCGCAGGCGGTCGAACTGTGGAAGGCCGTCGCCGAAGGGCTCGATTACATCGGCACCATGGCCGTTGAGATGTTCGTCACCACCGACGGCCAGGTCATCGTCAACGAAATCGCTCCGCGTCCGCACAACAGCGGCCACTACACCATCGACGCCTGCCGCACGAATCAGTTCCAGCAGCAGCAGCGCGCCGTCTGCGGCCTGCCGCTCGGCGATGCCTCCCAGCACACGCCCGCTGTCATGATCAATCTCCTCGGCGACATCTGGCCCGCCCCTCTCATCCACCCCGACTGGTCGCCCGTGTTGAATCATCCACGCGCCAAGCTCCACCTCTACGGCAAACGCGAAGCCCGCGCCCGCCGCAAAATGGGCCACTTCACCGTCCTCGGCGACACGATTGACCAAGCGCTCAACGACGCGCTCGCGATCCGCAAGGCGCTGGGGATTGGATGATTTGAGGTTACGGGCAACAATCCAAGCCCCTCAACTTGCACCAGCCAATAGGTTAGCGAAATCCTGTGCAGAAGTGGGAGCGAGTCGATAGATGCGATCAATGCTTCCCAGCAAGGGCGTTTTACCATCGGCAGCCCACCTCATAGCTCGTTCAGCTTTCTTTGAACTGTAAGTGAGTCTCTGCAAAACATCGGCTGGAACCGTTCGAGCTGTCTCAAATGCTGAAACCACGCTTGGCAGCAAGACGTGGTCGGAACAAGTCCAGCAAACGGCTCTGTGCCAAGGGTGGCGTTGCGCAGCGGAGTCTAAGGTTTCAGCTTCCCATCTGCCATGCGATTCTGCTGGGTAACGCTCCGGATGTTCTCTGATAAAGTCACCGACAGTCAGAATTCGAGCGACCACAAACCGGCAAAGCACATGAATGCATTGCCCACGTAAAGTTATCGGATAAATGACATCCCCAACACCAACCCCTGCGCGGGTAAAGCTCGGTTGTGACACATGTGGACCACCGAATAAAAATGGGATCCGAGTATCAGGCAAGCCAGTTTCCGCTAGTTGCACACGCACACGGCTCCAATAGACAGTAAAGGCACTATTCATGATCGCAGCGGTCACACCTTCACCCACGTCTTCGCCTTGCTGCTTTGCAGGATCGCCTCGCAGAGTTTGACCTCATGATGGCCGTCGGCGGCGGTGGCGAAGAGGGGTTCCGTTTTTTTGCCGCTGGCGATGTGCTCATAGACGGCGCGGTAGTGCATCTTGTGGCAGTCGTTGAAGCCTTCGGCGTGGCCGGGCGGGTAGTCGGTGAAGTTGGCGACGTCCTCCAGAAATCCGGGCGTGCCGCGTTGCAGAATTTGATTCGGTTCGTCACGGCGGCCGAGAATGATCTCGTTCGGTTCCTGCAGGTCCCAGCGCACGCTGCCCTTCGTGCCATAGATGCCGAAGCTGAGGCTGCACTTCCAGCCGGCGGCTACCTGCGAGATGCTCGCGTTCGCATGCACGCCGTCGGCGAAGCCGTGCCCGGCCTTGCCGAACTTCAAGAGCACGCTGCCGAAGTCCTCGGTATCGACCTTGTAGTCGATCAGCTTGTTCCGATCCGCCCTGGCGAAGGAATGCACCTCGCCCTTGGGACGCTTGCGGGTTTTGTGGAAGGTTTCGATGTGGGCGAAGACGGAGTTCGCCTTCGCGCCGAGCACAAAACTCACCGCATCGATCCAATGCGTTCCGATGTCGCCCACGGCGCGCAGTTTGCCGCCCTCGCTGGCGAGCACCCGCCAGTTGTAGTCGGTCTCATGCAGCAGCCAGTCCTGGAAGAAGTGGCCCTGAACGTTGATGATCTTGCCGAGGTCCCCGCGGGCGACCATGGCGCGCATCTGCAGGATGGCGGGGAAGAAGCGGCAGACGTAGTTCACCGCGAACACCGGACCTCTTTTGCCGCCTTTGCGCACCGCATCGACGACAAGCTGCGTTTCCTTCGTCGTCATGCCGAGCGGCTTTTCGCAGATGACATGCTTGCCCATGGCCAGCGCGCTCAGGCACTGCTCGACGTGCACCTTGTTCGGCGAGGTGATGTGCACCACGTCGATGTTCGGCGAGGCATACATCGCCTCGCGATCGTAGTCGCCGTAGATCTCGGGAATGCCCCACAGGTCGCCGACCTTGCGCGCACTTTTCGTGGAGCCGCAGATGCCGTTCACCGTCACACC
Source organism: Prosthecobacter sp. (assembly GCF_020439865.1). GTDB lineage: Bacteria > Verrucomicrobiota > Verrucomicrobiia > Verrucomicrobiales > Verrucomicrobiaceae > Prosthecobacter. The sequence continues at coordinate 10,018 of NZ_JAGRPF010000125.1, read as the reverse complement.
GAGCCGCTTGAGGGCTTCGATATGAACGGGGCCGATGAATCCTGTGCCGATGATGCCTGCGCGAAGTTGGTGGAGTGGGGTCATGGTCGCGCAGCGAAGATGCGGCGTGATAGATGGTCAAGATCAGGCTTCGAGAATGTAGCCGCAGGCCAGTGTTTGAAAGCGCTCTACCTGGTGCGCGGTCGTTGCGGCATCCCAGCCGAGTTCCGAGGCCATCAGCGCGGCCACACGAGGTGCGGCGGACATGCTGGACTGCGCATCGAGCAGAAGGCAGCGGCTGCGACGTGCGAGAACATCGCCCACGGTGCGCGCCATTTCGTGACGCGTATGGAAGATGACCTCCGCGCAGGTCAGATCGAGCTTTGGATGCACCTTGCCCGCCCACTCGGGTTCTTTTTCCATCAAGGCTCGAATCTCCGCCGCATCGCTGCCATAAACCGCGAGCGGATCACGCGGATCGAGCAAGGTGTCGCCCCCGTGGATCATGAGTTCATGCGTCACGCAGCGCTTCACGCCGATTCCGGCGATCAATTCGGCGTGGTCGACCACATCTTCGGCCATTCGGCGATACGTCGTCCATTTGCCACCCGTGATCGTGATGAGACCGGAATCGGAAACGAGGATCGTGTGGTCGCGCGAAAGCGCGGCCGTGGACTCCGCATTTTTCATCGCCACCAGCGGCCGCAGACCCGCATAGATGCTCAGCACATCGCCCGGCCTCGGATCGCGGGTGAGGTAGCGCGCCGCGTGCGTCATGAGAAACTCGATTTCATCCGGGAGCGCCCGCGGTTCGACCGTCGCATGCTCCATGGGCGTGTCCGTGGTGCCAACGATGACGCGGCCATGCCACGGCACGGCGAAGAGCACGCGTCCGTCGTCCGTCTTCGGAATCATGATCGCCGAGTCGCCGGGCAAAAACTCGCGCGGCAGCACCAGATGCACGCCTTGGCTCGGCGCGACGATCCTGGCGGCCTTCTCATCGTCCATGTGCCGCACATCGTCGACGAACACACCCGTGGCGTTGATCACGCACTTCGCACGAATCTCATGCTGCGCTCCGGATTCGACGCATTCGGCTTTCACGCCTACGACATGCCCGTTCTCCTTCATCAAACCGACGCAGCGTGTGTGATTGAGCGCAATGGCACCATGATTCACCGCCGTGCGCGCGAGATGGATGGCGAGACGCGCATCATCGAACTGTCCGTCGTGATACACGATGCCGCCTTCGAGTCCCTTGGTCTCCAACGTGGGCAGTTGCTCGATGATGTCGTCCCGCGTGAGCCAGCGTGACGGCTCCAGTCCGAGCTGGCCTGCAAGCGCGTCATACATCTTCAGGCCGATGCCGTAAAACGGCCCTTCCCACCAGTGATAGCTCGGAATGACGAACTGCAGACTGTGCACGAGATGCGGTGCGTTGCGCACCAGCAAGCCGCGTTCCCGCAGTGCTTCGAGCACAAGCGAGACATTGCCCTGCTTCAAATAGCGCACGCCGCCGTGCACCAGCTTCGTGCTGCGGCTGGAGGTGCCTTTGGCGAAGTCCGACTGCTCCACGAGCACCACGGAGTGCCCGCGTGAGGCAGCATCCACCGCCGCGCCCAACCCCGTGGCCCCGCCTCCGATGATCGCGATGTCAAACGGACCGCTGTGAGCGGTGAGCTGCGAAAAAAGGCGGTCACGGTTCATGTCGCGAGTGTAGCGGCATTTTGCATTCGTCATTCGACATTTCTTGCATCGCTTGCTAGCCTCCCCGTTCCAAACCAACCCCCACAACCATCATGTCTGACATCGCACTCGCCAAAGGAGAAAAGTTCCTCGAAGACAACGCCAAGAAAGATGGCGTGAAAGTCACGGCCTCCGGCCTCCAGTACAAAGTGATCACGGAAGGCACCGGCAAGAGCCCAAAGGCCACCGACACCGTTGAAGTTCACTACGAAGGCACCCTGATCGACGGCAAGGTCTTCGACAGCAGCTACAAGCGCGGTGAAACGATCGAGTTCCCGCTGAATCGCGTCATCGCCGGATGGACCGAAGGCGTGCAGCTCATGAAGGAAGGCTCGAAGTTCCGATTCTACATCCCATCGAAACTCGCCTACGGCCCGCGTGGTGCCGGTCGCGACATCGGCCCGAACGAGGCGCTCATTTTCGACGTGGAGCTCTTCAAGGTGAAGTAAATCGCCACCTGCCTGCGTTGAGACGGGCATGCGAGCCTTTCTCTTCCTGATTCTGTCGGCTGCGTGTTTCGCCGCGCAGCCGAACATCATTCTCATCGTCAGCGATGACCAAGGTTACCCCGATCTCGGGTGCATCGGCACGAAGCCGCTGATCACGCCGAACCTGGACAAGCTGGCCGCCGAAGGCGTGCGCGGAACAAGCTTTTATGTCACGTGGTGCGCCTGCACGCCATCGCGCGGCAGCATCCTCACAGGGCGCTACCCACAGCGCAACGGTCTCTACGACATGGTGCGCAATGACATGGTCAATTTTGGCCACACGTTCTCCGAAGAGGAATACGCGGTGTCGCCGGAGATGACTCTCGGTTTGGATGTACGCGAGATCACGATCGGCGACATGCTGCGCAAGGCCGGCTACGCGACCGGTTGCGTTGGCAAATGGGACATGGGTCAGGCGAAGCGCTTCCTGCCGCTGCAGCGCGGCTTCGATTTCTTCTACGGCCACGGCAACAACGGCATCGACTACTACACGCACGAGCGCTACGGCGTGCCGTCGCTCTTCCGCGGCAACACCCGCACGCAGGAGGACAAAGGAAAATACGTGACCGACGTGTTTCGCCGCGAGTCGCTGTATTTCCTCAACGAGCACGCCGGAAACAAGCCCTTCTTCCTCTATCTCTGCTTCAATGCTCCGCACAGCGCGTCCTCATTCCCCGAGGATGTCGAGGCGGGCAAAAAGAAGGCCGGAGTCGGCGTGCAGGCGCCGGAAAAGTACGTCGCCATGTATCGCGACAAGGTGAAGGACGAGAAACTCGCCCGCTACTGCGGCGCGGTGACCTGCATGGACGAAGCCATCGGCGCCTTGTTGGATTCGATCGACAAAGCCGGGCAGAAGGACAACACGCTGATCCTTTTCATCTCCGACAACGGTGGCAGCGGCAACGGCGGCAACGCCCCGCTGAAGGGCAGCAAGAGCACCATGTGGGAGGGCGGCCTGCGGGTGCCTTTCATCGCCCGCTGGCCCGGAAAACTGCCTGCGGGCAAGGTGACGGACGAGTTCCTGACGTCGTTGGAATTCGTGCCGACCCTGCTGGCCGCAGCGGGGTCTCAGGGACCGGAAGGCGTGAAACTGGACGGTTTCGACATGCTGCCAATTCTGCGCGGCGAAGCCAAATCCCCTCGTAATGAGATGTTCTGGCAGCGCCGGAGCGACAAGGCGGCCCGGTTTGAAAACTGGAAGTGGCTGGAGTCCGCCAAGGGCAACGGCCTCTACGACCTGAGTACCGATCTGGGGGAAACGAAGGATCTGAGCGCCGAAAAGCCCGAGATCGCAAAGATGATGCGCGGCCGGTTTGAGGCCTGGCGGGCCGAGATGGACGCCGCCGAGCCACGAGGTCCGTTTCGGGACTATTGATGGGTAGTGGCCTCTGGCTGAGGGCTTCATGTCAACCGGGCCATTTCGCCAGATTACCAAAAATGAGAGGTTTTTAACAAATTGAGCGCGGGACTATTCTGAAAAACCTGCTACATAGCGCGCTCCACCAACCATGACCAGCGTACCTGCGATGACACCAGCCCAGCCTCAGGCCACCATAACCGAATGGAAAAAAATCGTGGCCCCCTTCCAGGTTCCGTCGATTACCCGTGCCACCTGGCAAATCGTCAACACCTTCGTCCCTTACGCTCTGCTGTGGTATGCGATGTGCTGGAGTCTGGCGGTTTCCTACTGGCTGACGCTTGGCTTCGCCGCAATCGCCGGCCTGCTGCTGGTGCGAGTGTTCATCATTTTTCATGACTGTGGCCACGGTTCCTACTTCAAATCCAAAACCGCCAGCAACGTCGTTGGGTTCATCTGCGGCATGCTCACCTTCACACCCTACGGGCACTGGAGCTGGCAGCATTCCGTGCATCACGCCACCTCCGGTGATCTGAGCCGCCGCGGCGATGGCGACATCTGGACGATGACGGTGAAGGAATACCAGGATGCCACGCCGAAGACCCGCTTCTGGTACCGCCTGATTCGCAATCCTTTCATGCTGCTCGGCGTCGGCCCGTTGTTCCTGTTCCTTGTCCATCAGCGCTTCCCGTCGCCGCGTGCGAAGGGCAAGGACCGCGCCTCCGTCATGACAATGAACATCGCCCTGCTGCTGATGGTCGTCTCCCTGAGCTGGCTGTTCGGCTTTAAAAACTACGTCTTGATGCAGCTTCCTGTCACCATGTTCGCCGGCATGGCGGGCATCTGGATGTTCTATGTGCAGCACCAGTATGAAGACGTGTACTGGGAGCATCGCGAAGACTGGGACTACACCACCGCCGCGCTCGAAGGCAGCTCCTTCTACAAGCTGCCAAAAATCCTCCAGTGGTTCACCGGAAACATCGGCTTCCATCATGTGCACCATCTCAGCTCACGCATCCCCAACTATTACCTGGAGCGCTGCCACAATTCGCACCCGATGTTCTATTCGGTCAAACCGATGACCTTCTGGTCGAGCCTGAAGTGCATCAATCTGCGCCTCTGGGACGAATCCGACCGCAAGCTCATCTCTTGGAAGGAATACAGGCAGCGCTACGCTCAAAAGGCTCCGGCCGCGGCGGAAGAGGTGGATCCAGCGGATCTGCCGGCGCCAAGTGAGGCCGGTTCGGGCATGCCCTGAGCCGCTCCTCCCTTCACGCCATGTCCGGCTTTCGGCTCAACACCGAGTATCAGCCCCAGGGCGATCAGAGGCAGGCCATCGCCAAGCTGACGAAGTCCGTCCGTGCCGGAAACCGGCACCAGACGCTCATGGGCGTGACGGGCTCGGGCAAGACCTTCACGATGGCGAACATCATCGCGGAGGTCGGCCGGCCCGCTCTGGTGTTCTCACACAACAAGACGCTCGCTGCGCAGCTTTACTCGGAGTTCAAAAACTTCTTCCCTGAGAACGCGGTCGAGTACTTCGTCAGTTACTTCGACTACTACCAGCCGGAGGCCTACATCGCCCGCACGGACACCTACATCGAAAAAGACAGCGCGGTAAACGATGAGATCGAGCGCCTGCGTCTTTCCAGCATGGGTGCCCTCCTCACGCGACAGGACACGATCGTGGTCGCAAGCGTGAGCTGCATCTACGGTTTGGGATCGCCCGAGGACTACGAGGGCATGATGTTGCCGGTCAATGTGGGGCAGCAGATGTCACGTGAGACACTCCTCACCAAGCTGGTGGACATGCTTTACGAGCGCAACGACGTTCAGCTCCAGCGCGGCAAGTTCCGCGCTCGCGGTGATGTGATCGAGGTCGTGCCCGCATATCTGGAGAGCGAGGCGATCCGCATTGAGTTCTTCGGCGATGAAATCGACCGCATCAGCGTCGTCGATGTGCTCACCGGCACCGTGACGCTGAAGATGCCAAGCTACACGATCTTTCCTGCCAAGCAGTTCGTCACGCCCGGCGACAAGCTGCGCAAGGCCATCGTGAAAATCCGCGAGGAGATGGAGGAGCGCGTCGCCTGGTTCGAAAAGGAGGGCAAGCTGCTCGAAGCGCAGCGCATCAAAATGCGCACGCAGTACGATATCGAGATGATGCAGGAGATGGGCTTCTGCCAGGGCATCGAAAACTACAGCCGCCACCTCACCGGCCGCGAACCGGGTGCCACGCCGGGCACGCTGCTCGACTTCTTCAAGGAGCCGCCGCTGATGTTCATCGACGAAAGCCACGTCACCATCCCGCAGATCGGCGGCATGTATGAAGGCGACAAATCACGCAAGACGGTGCTCGTGGAGCATGGATTCCGGCTTCCCAGCGCCCTCGACAACCGCCCGCTGCGCTTCGAAGAGTTTATGAGCAAGGTCGGCCAACTCGTTTACGTCAGCGCCACGCCGTCACGATTCGAAATGGAGAACAGCACGGTGGGAAACACCGGTTACATCGCGAAGAGTGTCGATGCTCTACCCTTCACCAAAACCGTGCGCATCAGCGGCAGCGCCGAGCCCATCGAAAAATTTGATGTCACGACCAAAGGCCGATCGCTGGTCGTCGAACAGATCATCCGGCCCACCGGATTGCTCGATCCGATCATCACAATCAAGCCGCTCAAAGGTCAGATCGATGAAACCATTGAGCTCTGCCGCCAGCGCATCGAGAAAGGCGAACGCGTGCTCGTCACCACGCTCACGAAACGCACGGCAGAAGACCTCACCGACTACCTGCGCAATCTCGATCTCAAAGTCCGCTACCTGCACAGCGACATCGACGCCATCGAGCGTGTCGAAATCCTGCGCAGCCTGCGCGCCGGAGACTGCGACGTGCTCGTCGGCATCAATCTTCTGCGCGAAGGTCTCGACCTTCCCGAAGTCAGCCTCGTCTGCATTCTTGATGCCGACAAAGAAGGATTTCTCCGCAGCGAATCATCGCTCATTCAGACCGCCGGCCGCGCCGCGCGTCACATCCACGGCGAAGTCGTGCTCTTTGCCGATCTCCAAACGAAAAGCATCCAAGCGCTGCTCAGCATCAGCGGTTACCGCCGCCAGGTGCAGACCGAGCACAACGAAAAGCACGGCATCACGCCGCAGACCGTGCAGCGCGCCGTGCAGGAAAGCCTGCAGATCCTCGGCAAGGCCCGCGAGATCGAGGAGAGCGTGGTCCGCGAAGGCGGCGGCGACTACGCCATCACCGAAACGATCCGCGAACTCGAACAGGAAATGGCCGAGGCCGCCATGAAACTCGAATACGAACGCGCCGCCCTCCTGCGCGACCAGATCCGCGAACTCAAAAAGCGCGCCGGCCTCAACGCCGACGACAGCGGTGCCATCCCACCGCGTCAGGAGGTCAAATACGGCAAGCCGAAGAGAGGCGGGAAGCGGCGTAGTTAGCATTCATTGCCCTGATGACATCATTCAGAGCATCAATGCGGCAACGGGCGGGTGATCTGGCATGATTTGGCGTGCGACAACCCGCACGCTCATCATGAAAGCAAACCTTATCGCGCTTCCGTTGATCCTCGCCGGCCTATGCCTTTCCAACTGCGTCAGCACCGGGCTGCAATTCCGGAACTCATTCAGCGGCAACGTCACCCCGGGTGAGCGAGTGGTCGCCGGAACCGTCGATCTCGTCACGCTGCCCATTCAGCTGCCAGTGGTTGCCGCCATGAAGCTTTCTGAGTGAAGAATGACCTCCGGCGCCGTTTCAGATGAATCATCATGAAACGACGCTCCTTCCTTCTCGCCTGCAGCACGGCCGCTTTTGCCGCTACTCCGCCTTCAAGGCTTCGCATCGGCCAGATCGGCACGGAGCATGCGCATGCGGCGGGCAAGATGACGGCGATGCGTTCGCTGACGGATCTGTGGGAGGTCGTGGGTGTGGTCGCGTCTGACAAAGGATACGACGGCGTGCCAGTGCTGACGGAGGAGCAACTGCTCAGCACGCCTGATTTGAAGGCGGTGGCGGTGGAGACTCGGGTGGAAGATTCCTGCGCCACGGCGATGCGCTGCGTTCAGGCGGGCAAGCATGTGCATCTCGACAAACCGGGCGCGTTGAACCACGACGAATTTAAGACGATGCGGCTCGACGCGGAGAAGCGCGGACTGACGGTGCAGATGGGCTACATGCTGCGCTACAATCCGGCATTCGAACTCCTCTTCCAGGCCGTGCGCGAAGGCTGGTTCGGCGAAATCACCGAGATCGATGCTGCGATGGGCAAACTGGCCAATGGCAGCACGCGTGGGGCCATTCGTAAGCTCGAAGGTGGCGGGATGTTTGAGCTGGCCTGCCATGTGATGGACGCGGTCGTCACGCTTTTGGGAAAGCCGCAAACGGTGATCGGTTTTTCGACGCCAACCCAGGACGATGGAGTGAAAGACAATCAGATGGCCGTGCTGCAGTACCCCAAAGCCACGGCAGTGATCCGCTGCAATCACGCAGATCCGTTTGGCGGCCCTCGTCGCCGGTTCAACGTGACCGGAACCGAAGGAACCTTCGAGATCGTGCCGCTGGAAAGCGGGAAGGTGAACCTGTCACTCACCACGGCGCGAGGCAGCTACAAGAAGGGCACGCAGTCGTTCCAGCTCGATGTGCCGAAGGATCGCTATGCCGGCGAGTTTTCGGATCTGGCCAAAGTCGTGCGCGGTGAGAAGAAGCTCGCGTGGGATGCGGCGCACGACATTGCCGTGCATGAGACCGTGCTGCGTGCAGCGGGGGTTTGGAAATGACTACTGCGTCGCGAACTTCGTCAGCAGGCCGCGTTTGCGGGTGATGTTGAGCACGCGCACGAACAACATGCCGGCGAGTGTCAGGTAAAGGGCGTTCAGGCCGAAGGATAGCCCGAGCATGCTCCAACTCGCAGAACCCGTGTCCATCACGTGCCGCATGCCCTCGAAGATCGGCGTCGCAGGGAACAGCCAGGCAAAGGGGCGCGACCATGCGGGCATGTCCTCGACGCGATAGAACACCGCCACAAACGGCTGGATGAAGAACGGCACCGCCCAGGCGAGTGATTCCGCCGCCTGTCCCCAGCGCAGGATGAGCGCGGTGGAAATCATGCCGAGCGACCAGCCGAAGATCATCAGATTGAGGAAGAACGGCAGCAGCCACCATTGGAGCTGGAAGACGTTGAACTTATAGCCGAACCACGAAACCACACTCATCACCACAAAGGTGACCAGAATGCGCAGGAATCCGACGATGTAGGTGGCACTGAGGTATTCCATTGTGCGCACGGGGGCCACGAAGACGTTGAGCAGATTGCGCGTCCACACGTCTTCGAGAAACGAGATCGCCACGCCCTGCTGCGCACGAAACAGGATATCCCAAAGGATCATTGCCCCGAGAAAGAAGAGCACGAAGGAGGCGAACTTTTCATCGCTGTTCTTCTGGATGAAGACGGTCACGTTTCCCCAAATGACAAGATCAACGAGGGGCCAGAACACGAGTTCAACCAGTCGCATGGGAGTGCGCTGGTAGAGAAACAGGTAGCGCATTACGAGCGCGCGGATGACGTAAAAATTCATGATGCTTTCTCCTTCTCCGGCTCATCCACGATCTCACCGTCGCGGGCGATTTTGATGAACACGTCCTCCAGCGAGCTGCTGCTGGACTGGGCGACGATATCCGCAGGCGTGCCTTCGCAGACGATCTTCCCTTTGTGCAGGAAGATGACGCGGTCACAGACCTCCTCGATGTCGCGCATGTTGTGGGAGGTGTAGAGGATGCCGATATTGCGCTCGCGCTGCACCTTGCGCACGACCTTGCGCACCTTGTCGGCGATGTCGGGATCGAGCGACGCGGTGGGTTCGTCGAGCATGAGCAGCTCGGGGTCGTTGAGGAAGGCTTTGACCAGGTTCACGCGTGTGGACTCGCCGGCGGAGAGCTGTCCGGTGACACGCTTCTGCAGGTGCGCGATTTCGAGCAGCTCCATCAGCTCGGCGATCTTCTGCTTCGGATTTGGCACGCCATAGATGCCCGCGAACACGCTGAGATTCTGCCATACGAGCAGGTTGCCGGGAAGCGCGGTGTAGGCGGAGGAGAAGTTCGCGCGGCGCAGAATCTCAATGCGGTTCGCCTGCAACGGCATGCCGAAGGCGTTCAGTTCGCCGGACGTGGGTAGCGTGAGGCCGAGCAGGCAGTTCATCGCGGTCGTCTTGCCCGCGCCATTCGCGCCGAGCAGACCGAGCACCTCACCGCGATGCAGCTTGAAGCTGAAGCGGTCGAGCGCCTTCACGCCGTCGAACTCACGCGTGAGTTCGCGGGCCTCGAGGATCACTTCGCGGGTGTCGGGAGAGGACATGCGGCTTCAGAGATATCCGTCGATCGGCAGTTGGCCGTTCGAGGCGCAGATGAACATGGTGCCGGGCTTCGTCGTGCTCGGTTTGA
>NZ_JAGRPF010000124.1 GCF_020439865.1 Prosthecobacter sp. | reverse complement strand
GTCCGCACCGGCAAAAAGCCCATCGCCACCGGTCTCGACGGACTGTGGAGCGCAGGCCTGTGCCTCGTCGCCGAAGAATCCATCCGCCAGAACAAGCCGCTCCCTGTCGGCGAACTCCTCAAGTTCTGATCCGGCTCAATTCGCCTCAGCACCTTTCTGCAGCACCTGCATTTGCAGTTCGCACCAGGCTTTGGTGCCGTGTCTGGCAGCGACAGGAGCAATGCTGAGCGTGTCGCCCGCTTCGAGAAGAATGCGCTGAACTTTAACAGGATCCACGGCGCGCGGCTGAATGTCTTCCTTCACCGCAAGAGCGGCGATGACTCCGACAGCCTGTCCCATGTTCAGCGTGTGAGGCTGCAACCGCGTCGCACCGTTGGCCATACGGCTCTGGCTGAGGTTCTTCTCGGCAGGCAGAAAGCCATCGACCTTCTCCGGAATGAAGCACTCGAATGGAATCGCGAAGGGACCCGCGCCGTGACCGCCGAATTTGTTCGGAATGTCGATCTCGCGATCGAGATTAGGCTCAAGCCACGGCAGGCTCATCGAGCCATGCAGATCGATGGGATAGTCCCCAAGAGCCACGGTGCGCTTGAACTGCACAGGTTTGCCGACAACGCGCTCGATCTCGGACGGACGCAGCGTGTGCAAACCGACAATGCGGCGGCTTTCGCGAACGTAAGGCATGATAGAGAAGCGAATCAACACCGCACGAAACGGCGCAAGATCCGGGCGCTCCGCGATCCACGCGTCCACCTCTGCACAGCGATATGATGAGTCGAAGCCCTCGTCATCCGCCACAGACCAGTCGCTCTTCCCGAGCGTGTGCTGGATGTAGTAGAGCAAGTGCAATGTCTTGAGCTGCATGGCGCGGTTCGTGGCGAGCCGTGCCGCAGGATCTTCCAACTCCGCGACCGTGGATGGATAGTCGTTGTTGTAGTTCAAATGCGTGCGCGTGATCACCGAGTTGTCAGCCGGATGGGAACTGTCCGGCATGCCTCGGTAACCGATGAAGGTGGCCCAGTTCCAGGGCTTCGTCTTGGTATCGACCTTCTCACCTGCGACGAGCGTCTTGGCAAATGCCGCGTCCACCTTGTCGGTGTAGCCGGGTGGCTTCGCTTTGAGAAGCAGCTCGTCCGGAACACCCTGGGGATACTGTTTCACGACAGCGGTCCAGGTGTTCGATTGCACGTGGCGTTTGGGATCGATGGCGTCACTCAAACAATTGCCCACGCGATAACGAGCGCCGGTCAGTGGAATGACATCGCCCCACTCGGTGGCGTCGATGAGCACACGACTTGCGACATGACGCGTCCGGCCGCCGCTGCTGATGTCCACGCCGATGACAGTGTTCTTTTCCTTCGAGACCTTCGAAACGCGAGTGAGCAGTGCGAGATCAAGCACGCCACCACCCCGCGCATCGCCAAGCATTACCTGCAGCAGGCGCCGGCCCACGCGTGGCTCCACACCCACATGGCCGTGCCAGTAGGCTGTGAGATAATTGATGCCCAGCGGCCGGTAGTGCGCGCTGATGAGCCCGCACAACTCTCGATAGAGGCCACGCTCACGCACGAGCGTACCGCCCTCGTCCATCGAGGTCACTGCGGCGGCCATCGCCTGACCACCGATCCAGTCGGTCTCCTCCAGCAAGAGCACCGAGACGCCCATCCGCGCCGCCTGCACCGCAGCGCCCACACCGCCTGTGCCCGCACCTGCGATCACAACATCGTAACGATCACGCAGCTTTTCAAAAGTCGTCGCCTCCAGCGGCTTCGCATTCGCCGACTTCGGCGGATCGACCGGCAGCAGCGCCGCACCGCGACTGAGCACGATGGCGACATTTTTCCCCACGCACACGCCACCGGGCACCGCGCTCTTCTTCCAATAGTCCGGAGAACTGAGCACCCGTTGTCTCACAAGCACCTCCAACGCCTCATCGAGCGACGCCACCGGCTTGAACAAGCCCGCGACCTTCATCAGCAGCTCCGCGACTTTTTCTCCATCGCACTTCCCGGTTTCCGTGGCATTCGACCGCCAGTAGTCGGGCGATTCGATGATGTGTTTCTCGGCCAATGCCTCCAAGTCCGTCTCTGTGGCCTGCGTGCTGGCAGCACGGGCTGTAATAGTGAAAGCCAGAAGCAGAATAACGAGGATGCGCATAACGGAAGACTGTTTTGAAGAGGAATGGATGAAAACTACGAGAGCCATCGACCTGAAGAAGGACTCACATGCGAGCCGAAGATAATCACGCGAGATTGGTCCTGCGCCCGCGTTTTTTTGACTTCCAACCCATGAAACTTCTCGTCCCCCTCCTCTGCGCCTTCGCCGGTTCCCTTCTCGCCGCCGACGTTCCAGCCAAGCCCATCGCCAAAAAGGGCGAACTGTTGTTCTCCGATGACTTCGAGCGCACCGAACTCGGAGAGTGGGCAGCGCTGATCCCCGCCTTCTCCGTTCAGAATGGCGTGCTCAAGGGACTGCAGGCCCGTGATGATCACGGCGCGGTCGGGCGAGTGTATCGGCCGATGAAAGACATTGTCGTCGAATTCAAATTCAAGCTCGACGGCTCCACGGGTTTCAACGCAGTGTTCGACGACCAAAAGTTCAAAGGATCACATGCCGGCCACATCTGCCGCGTCGCCTTTGCCCCGAAGCAGATCCGCCTCGGCGACGACAAGGAAGGCGTCATGCGCAACGACATCTTCGAGATGCGCAAGGATCCCACGAAAAAGGCCCAGGCCGACAAGCTTCTCGACGGTCGAGGCACGGCAACAAGCATCACCATCGATCCCAAGACCTGGCACGACGTGGCCATCGAGATCAGCGGCGACCAGATGCGCGTAAGCATGGACGGCAAGCCCGTCGGCCACCTCCAATCACCCGGCATCGCCCACGAGACGAAAAGCAGCTTCCACTTCACCGTAAACGGCCCCGGCGTGCTCTTCGACGACGTGCGCATCTGGAAGGCAGAGTGAATGACCTTTTGGAACATCACGTTCTCCCACCATGAGAGCATTCCTCCTCCTCGCAGCCGTTTCCTTTGCCGCAATCACCGCTCACGCGGAGGAACTGCAGCCGCCGATCACCACCGGACTGCGTGTCGCCACCTGTGGGCATAGCTTTCATGTGTTCACGTACAAGCAGGTCGAGCAAATCGCCCTCTCGGCTGACTTGAAGCATCAATTGGTCGGGCTTTCGACCATTGGCGGCTCAACCGTGCAGAAACATTGGGACGTGCCTGAGGAGAAAAGTGCGGCGAAGCAGGTGCTGAAGGCCGGTGGTGCCGATGTTCTCACGCTTTCGCCGATCTGGCTGCCTGATGACGCGATCGAGAAGTTCGTGAAGCTCGGCATCGAGCATAATCCCGCGCTGCGCATCACCGTGCAGGAATACTGGATGCCCAATGATGAATATGAGCCGGTTTATCCGCTGCAAACGAGGAAGAAGGTCGATCACAACGCCACCGACATCGCCAAACTCCGCGACGCGACAATACGCTACGCGAAGGACATCGAGGACTACGTCAAAGGCATCAACGAACGCCTCGGCAAGGACGCCGTGCTCATCGTGCCCGTCGGCATGGCGGCAGTGACGCTGCGCGAGAAGATCGTGAAAGGCGAGGTTCCAGGCATCAAGCAACAGAGCGAGCTGTTCCGTGACAACTGGGGCCACGCACAGACGCCGTTGCAGTTTCTCTCCAGCTACTGCCACTTCGCCGTGATCTACCGCCGCAGTCCCTTGGGTTTGCCCGTGCCGTTTCAATTCGAAGCACTCAAAGATGTGAGCGATGACGACAAGGCAAAGCTCAACACGCTGCTGCAACAGATCTCATGGGACACCGTGAGCCATCATCCGATGACAGGCGTGATGAAGATCGAGTCCAAGGTGAACTGATCCCCCTGTTCGATTCCGATCTTGTTTCTTGACGTTTCCCCGCTTTTTGTTACATACCGCCCGGTTTGTATGCCAAAGAAAGCAGCCAGCAAAAAGCGAGAACGCGATCCGGCCGCAACACGGCAGCGGCTTATCGACGCCACAGTACGTCTCATGCTGAAGCAGGGGTTCTCCGGCACTTCGGTCGATCAAATCTGCGCCGAGGCTGGCATGACGAAGGGCAGCTTCTTTCATCACTTCGAGAGCAAGGAGGCCATCGGCAAAGCGGCTGTCGAATGGTGGGGGCAGATGGGCACGGCCTTGTATGCCGTGGCATGGCATAACAAGGACGCCGACCCGCTCGACCAGCTTCATCAGATGCTCGACATCATGACCGGCTTCACCATGCGCAAGGACGAGAACTGCGTGTGCATGGTCGGCATGATGTCGCAGGAACTCGCGGCAACGAATCCTGTCATGCAGGCCGCCTGCTCGAAGGAATTGCAAACCTGGACCGACAACGTCGCGCGCATGCTCGCCGCCGCGAAGAAGAAGCACAAACCCGCGACCAATTTCGATCCCAAGCAGGTCGCATGGTTCCTCAACAGCCTCTGGCAGGGCTCCATGCTCGTCGGCAAGGCCTGCGAATCGCAGGCGATGATCCGCGCCAATCTCAAGCTCGCCCGCAGCTTTGTGGACGGGCTGTTTCAACAATCCTGACACCTTTTCACCCAACGCACCACCATGCCCACCTCCAACGACAACACCCGCCCCACCAAAACCGTCACGCCGCACCTCGTGTGCAGCAATGCCACCGCCGCGATCGACTTCTACCAGCGCGCCTTCAATGCGCAGGAGCGCTTCCGTCTTCCCGGCCCTGATGGCAGGAGCATCATGCACGCCTGCATTCAGATCGGCGACTCGCCGGTCTTCCTCGTCGATGAAAACCCACAGTGGGGGTCGCTTTCGCCCACGTCATTGAAAGGTACGCCCGTCACCATCCATCTGCAGGTGGACAACGTGGATGAACTCTATGCACAGGCCATCGCAGCCGGAGGCACTGCAAAGATGTCCCCCGCCGACATGTTCTGGGGCGACCGCTACGGCGTGTTGATCGACCCCTTCGGCCACCAGTGGTCCATCGCCACGAACCAGCATCAATACACAAGCGAACAGATCGTCGAAAACATGAACAAGATGTTCAGTGGCGGCACCTGCAAGAATTGAATCTCTCACAACCCAACCCAACGCGCACCATGATCAAGAAACTGCTCCTCGGCCTCGTAGCTGTCATCGCCATCATCTTCGTCGTCGCTTCCTTCCAGTCCGACGATCTCAAAGTCAGCCGCTCCGCCACGGTCCTCGCGACACCCGCAGATGTCTTCAGGGTCGTGAACGACTTCCGCTTGTGGGATTCATGGTCCCCATGGTCGAAGCTTGATCCCAACATGAAGAAAACCCTCGAAGGCCCGCCGGAGGGCGTCGGCGCCGTGTATCACTGGAACGGCAACAACGAAGTCGGCGAAGGCACCACTCGCCTCGTCGAGAGCAAACCGAACGAGATGATCGGCATGAAGCTCGAATTCGTACGCCCCTTTGCTGGCAGCGCCGACGTGAAATTCACATTCGAGCCCCAGGGCGAAGCCACGCAGGTCACCTGGACCATGGAAAGCAAGAAACCCTTCATCGGCAAGGTCATGGGCCTCTTCATGGACTGCGAGAAGATGTGTGGTGACCAGTTCAACGAAGGCCTCGCCAGCTTGGGCGATCTCGTGAAGGCAACACCGTGATCTTGATACAGCTCCTTCATCTCAACCAAACTCACACTGCCATGAGCACCTTTGACGAATACCCACCCGTGACCCCCTACCTCGCCGTCCACGATGCGGCGAAGGCGATCGAGTTCTACAAAACCGCGTTCGACGCTCAAGAACGTTGCCGACTCGCCGATCCAAAGACCGGCAAGGTGGGCCATGCGGAGCTGACCATTCGAGGGCAGCTCATCATGCTTGCCGACGAGTTTCCGGGCATGAACACGAGTCCCAAGACTCTCGGCGGCGCGACCACCTGCTTCGCCGTGATGGTTTCAGATGCAGACGCCGCCTATCAACGTGCGCTGGATGCCGGAGCCATCGGCACACGACCACCGGCCGATCAATTCTATGGTCACCGGACCGCCACCGTGCGCGATCCATTCGGCCATGAATGGTCCTTCCAGCAGGAGATCGAAAAACTGTCCCCGGATGAATTGCAGAAACGCTGGGAACAAATGTCCGGAGACTGCTCACCATCCTCTGAGTCTTGATCCTCCGTTCCATCCTCTAAAATCTTCTTTTCACATGCCTCCTCCTGCCCCTGTCGAATCTCCTCTGTCCGAACGCGAACTCGTGCTCGTCCGTGAAACCGACGTGCCACGCGAAAAACTCTACGCCGGCTGGACCACCGCCGAATTGTATCCGCAATGGTTTTGTCCGAAGCCGTGGACGGTCGCCGATGTCGAACTCGATGTGCGCGCCGGTGGATTCAACCGCATGACGATGTGCGGCCCCGATGGCGAACGATTCCCCAATCAAGGCGTGTATCTCGAAATCGTTCCGAACGAAAAAATCGTCTTCACCGACGCCTACTTCGCGAATTGGGAGCCGAATCCGAATCCCTTCTTCACCGGCATCGTCACCTTCGAGACACTGCCAAACGGCAAAACCCGCTACACCGCCCGCGTCCTTCATTGGACGAAGGAGAACTGCGAGAAGCATGCTGCGATGGGCTTTCAAGAAGGCTGGGGCAAGGCCTTCGACCAGCTCGTCGAGCTCATGAGCAAGTGAACCTCCAGTCTTCCTGACCATGTCCGCTCCTCCCGCCGCCAACGAAATTCTCAGCTCGCGTGTCTTTCCGTTTTCTCGCGAGCGAGTCTTCGAAGCCTTCAGCGATCCGCAGCAGCTCACGCTTTGGTTTGGCCCGAACGGTTTCACCAGCACCTTCGAAACTTTCGAATTCAACCCGGGTGGCGAGTGGAAGTTCGTGTTTCACGGTCCGAACGGCGCCAACTATCCGAATCACATAACCTTCGCGGACATCGTTCCTTTGGAACGCATCGTTTATGATCATGTGGCACCGCACTTTCGCATGACGATGACCTTTGTGGATGAAAATGGCGGCACCCGCCTCACTTGGCGCATGGCATTTGCAACCACCGCCCTTAGCGAGCAGCTGAAGCCCGTCTGCGTGCCCGCCAATCAAGAAAATTTCGACCGCCTCGCCGCTCATCTCACTTCAAACCCATCGCACCCATGAAATACGCGCCCCTCATTGCCTCCATCCTCCTCGGACTGCTCTTCGTCATGTCCGCGATCACCGTCCTGTTCAATCTCGCACCCATGCCCGAACTGCCGAAGGACACGCCGATTGCCCACTTCATGGCCGCGACGGGTCCGACCGGCTTCATGAAGTTTGTGAAGATCTTCGAACTGCTCGGAGGCCTGCTCGTCATGATTCCGAAGACGCGAAATCTCGGCCTGCTCGTCCTCGGTCCGATCATCGTGAACATTCTCGCCTTCCACCAGTTCGTCGCGGGTGATGGCATCTTCCAACCGATGTTGATCGGCATCATCGTGTTACCACTGTTCCTTCTCTGGGCAGAGCGGGCCAAGTGGAAAGCTCTTCTATCCTGATTCCGGCTCCCATGCCCAGCATCGAGTTCACCGCCAATCTCGCGCACCAGACGACCGCGCCGAAGTGCAGTGTCTTGGGGGAGACTGTGCGCGATTGCCTGCAGGCTGTCTTTGCCCAGTATCCGGCACTGCGTGGATACGTGCTCGATGATCAAAACGCCATCCGGCAGCACGTCGTCGTGTTTGTCGATGGCACTGCGATACGGGATCGTCGCACACAATCGGATGCCGTGAGGCCCGATTCGGAGCTGTTTGTCATGCAGGCCCTTTCGGGCGGTTAACACACCCAATCTTATGAGCACCAAACTCTACCTCGGCACCCGTAAGGGACTCCTCGAAGCTGTTCGCGGCTCCAATGGCTGGGAAATCAGCCGCATGTCTTTTCTCGGCGTTCAGGTGCCCATGCTGCTGCCAGATGCACGCGATGGCACGCTCTACGCAGCGGTCGATCACGGCCACTTCGGCACCAAGTTCCACGCGTCACGCGATGGTGGCGCAACATGGGAGGAGCGCGCATGCCCTACTTACCCGCCGAAACCCGATGACTATGTCGAAGTGGTGAATCCGATGAGCCTGGAGCCCACTCCGTGGACGCTTAAAAAGATCTGGGCGCTGGAAGCGGGTGCAAGTGATGGCGAACTCTGGTGCGGCACGATTCCCGGGGGTTTGTTTCATTCTACGGACCACGGGACATCGTGGCGCCTGGTGGAAAGTCTTTGGAATCATCCGGACCGTGCGAAGTGGTTCGGTGGCGGTGCGGATTGGCCGGGAATCCACAGCATCCTCGTCGATCCGCGCGATCGCCGCCGTTTGTTGCTCGCGGTAAGCTGCGCTGGCTTGTGGGAGAGCCGCGACGGTGGAGAGAGCTGGCAGAACATCGGGCAGGGACTCCGCGCGGAGTTCATGCCGCCGGATCAGGCAGGTGATCCCGGCATTCAGGATCCTCATCGCATCGCATGGGCTCCGTCGAATCCGGACACGATCTGGATGCAGCATCACAATGGCATCTTCCACAGCGCCGATGGTGGCAAAAACTGGCGCGAGATCACCAACGCCGCCCCCTCCGCGTTCGGCTTCGCCGTCGCCGTGCATCCGCACGATCCGCAGACCGCCTGGTTCGTGCCGGGCATCAAGGACGAGACGCGCGTCGCGTGTGATGGCGCGCTCTGTGTCATGCGCACGCGTGATGGCGGCGCCACTTGGGAGCAGCTCCGCACCGGCCTGCCGCAGCAGCATGCCTATCATCTCGTTTATCGCCACTGCCTGGACGTGACGGGAGATGGTCAAACTCTCGCCTTTGGCAGCACCACCGGCTCCGTTTGGATCAGCGACAATGGCGGTGATTCCTGGCAACGCCTCAGCTCCGACCTTCCCCCCATCTACTGCGCACGGTTTGGATAATGACACAGGCCCGCAATTCAATCACACCGGCCTCCATCCCTCCATCGCATGACTGGCGGCACCCAGTGCCCCGGCGTCGTCACCCAGTGAAGAGGGCATTATTGTCAGAGGCATGTCACTGAGAGCGGGCATGAGCAGCATCGCTTGATCAGTGATCGCCGTGCAGAAACGCGTGCCAAGGGCAGTCAGTGGACCGTGCAGAAAGTAGGCTGAGGAGTCGAGTAACAGATGTAGAAGACCGAGGACGCGTGCATAATCGTTAACAACGATGTCCCATGCGCCTCCTTCAGTTTGAGCGAGACCTTCCAATGCGGCATGGAGATCGGCAGGCAGACGCGCACGTGAGGTGACACCGGCCAGCCGACGCCAGACGGCAGGCGAGGACAGCGCATCATGCATTTCGCCCCCTTGGCCAGTGAGCGGCCAGACCCATCGTCCGATCTCTCCTGACGCGTGATGTTTGCCATCGATGAGGCGGCCGTTTTTCATGACGGCAATGCCGAAACCACTGCGCGGCCCGAGGATGACATAATCGTCCAGCTCGCGCCCGCCACCGAACCAACGCTCGGCGAGAGCGATGACACGAAGGTTGTTTTCCAGAATGACCGGAACTCGAAAAGCTTTTTCAAGCAGGCTCCGAACAGGCACATTGCGCCAGTCAGGCAAAAAGGAGTAATGAGAGGCCACCCCAGCTGCGGGATCCACAACGCCGGGTGCGCCCACGCCGATGGCCAGCAGCGGCCCGGCGGCGGAACGCCCGAGATCTTTGATCAAAGCGGTGATGTCCGCCATGACGGAATCTGCATCGGAGTCTTCAGTGACACTGCGGGTGAGTGTCTGACACCGGGAACCGGAGAAGTCCACGCGCACTGCCTGCACGCGCTCCGCATTGAATTCGATGCCGGCAAACCAACCGGCATCCGGCAGTGTACCGAGCACGCGTTTCGGCCGACCCATCGGGCCTTTTTCCAAACCAGATTCGACGAGATGTCCGGAATCGATGAGCTGGTCCACATACTGCCCGGCGGTCGTCGGAGAAATGCGCAGTGCGTCGGCAAGCGAACGCCGCGAGGTGGCGCGGAGGCTGCGAACATGCGCTATTATCAGAGCGATGATCTGACGTTGGTCTTCGGGATTGCGCATGGCGGGGACTGGAAACGCGAACGGTGCCAAAGTCAGGCCCGAGTGGCAAGACTCGACTGTCTCGCCGATTCAAATCATGTACTCCATCATCACGGCAGCGGGTTCAGTGGCGGCCTCGGGTGTCTGATCCAGCAACGTCTGCGCCACGCGCATGGCCTGACCGCGCAGTTCCGGCACGGCGATAGTCTCCCACAGGCTGCCACGAAGCAGCGGACCGAGCGCGAGCAGCACATCCGAGCGCGCGCCGTCCGGTGTGATGACGGTGTGGTCGGAATCCACACGCACGCCCATGTCCATGTCGTCCGGCATGATGAGGCCACGCCTGATGAGGTTTTGCAGCAGGACGGAACGCGTGGAGCTAAAACGTGTCTGCGGGCCGGTGGCGTTGATGACGAGATCCGCCGTGAGCTGAGCGCCGCCGTCCAACAGCACGCGCACCTGGGAACCGGCTGCCTCCACACGATTGATGTTTGCCGCATGCACCTGAAGCTGGCCCATGAGCTGAGCGCTGGCGAGCTGCGCATGGATATCCGGCGCGATACGGTGGCGCAGGATGTTCCAGCGCGCTGCATGCCGCCGGGCAAATTCCAGACGCTCCTGCACGGTGAAGTTCCGCCAGATTCGCTGCGTGTGCGGGCGCATCTTGTCCACGATGATCGCCGGATTCGCCCCCAGTTCCCGCAGCCGCTCGCAATGCTGCTCCATCAGTGCAACGAGACTTTCCAGCCCCAGTTCCGCGAGATCCACTCCCGGCGGTGGGAAATCCGGATAGTCGATGCCGCGAAAGTGAGCGTGCGGCAACCAACCATGACGCGAGACGGCGTGAATGCGCCCAAGCCAGCCGAGCGCGCGCAACGTGATGATCGCGTCGACCGTGGTCAAACCGGTGCCCAGCAGCAAGATGGAGCCAGTGTCTGGCGGCAGCCGGTCATGCCATGCGAGCCAGGGATCCCCCACCCATGCGGGGTGAGCGTGCAATTCCTCTGTACCGGGCAAATCCGCCGGGGCTTCGTTCCCTGTGGCCAAAACGATGCGCCCTGCCTCAATGCGCCGCCCGTCTGCCAGCAGCACGACACCACCGGGCTCAATGTCGCATGCGTCGCCGTTGATGAACTCCGCCTCAGGCAGCCAATGCAACATGAGCGAGCGCAGGTAGTCGCCGTAGATCATGCGCGGAATGAAGCGCTCCCGCAGTTCGGCCTCCGGCACCAGGTCAAACTCCGCACGCGTGCGCAGCCAGTTGACGAAGTGATCCGGCAGGTCAGGAAACACGGACATGTTCCGCGCCGCCACGTTCAGCAGGTGCTCCATGCGCCTCGTGCTATAGGCCGCGCCACGACCGGTGGGACGTTGCGCATTGATCACAGTGATCTGCGGAGGCGGCCTGCCAATCCGGGCCAAATTCACCGCGGCAAGCACGCCGGAAAAGCCGCCGCCGATGACAACGACGCGTTCAGGTTTGGAAGAGTTCATGGCGTGCGAAGAAAAACTTTTTCCAAGAAATAGCTTGTCTGAGTTCGTTGTTCAATCACATATTGCAATATTGGAATAACTAACCACAAGATCCGACCACTCGTGAACGCGCTCATCGTCTCAACAGCCCTCAAGCCTGCCAGCAAGACCCTCGCCGCCGCACGAACCGTACAGCGCCGTCTGACTTCGTCCGGCATGGCAGCGGACCTTGCCGACCTCTCCGTCGAGGCGTTGCCGCAGTGTGATGGTGCGGCATGCTACCAGGATGCAGCAGTGAAGGCGATGACCGAACGGGTGAAGGCCGCACAGCTCATCGTGCTGTGTTTTCCGGTCTATAACTACCAGCCCAACGCGGCGGCCAAGAACTTCATCGAAGTCACCAACGAGGGCTGGAAGGACAAGGTCGTGACTCTGGTGGCCAATGCAGGCGGCGACCGTTCCTACCTCGCCCCGATGCCGTTGGCGAACTCGCTCATGGTGGATCACCGCTGCCTCATCGTGCCGCAGTTTCTCTATCTCTCGCCGACTGCGTATGACGCGACCGGAGAGGTCGTGCTGGGAGGACTCACCGGCGAGCTGTTCGAGCAGCAGATGAAGTCCGCTGTGCATCTGGCGCACTCCTGGCCCGCGCGCTGAGCTTCGACCCGCAATGAAAACACAACCTCTCACCCGCCGCCAAGCCGTTCAGTTTCTCACTCTTGCCACCCTCGGGCGGCTGCCGTCGTTGCGCGCGGCGGATGACACCGGCGGATGGCAGCCGCTGTTTGACGGCAGCACGCTCAAAGGCTGGAAACCCACGGCGAAAAGTCCTCACAGCAGGGCCAGCAAGAACACCACCGCAGGCAACTGGCGTGTCGAAAACGGCGCCATCTACGGTGATCAAGACACGCCCGGCAACGGCGGCCTGTTCATTACCGAGGCCGTCTATGGCGACTTCGAGGTGTCCGTCGAAACCAACAACGACTTCGGGCCCGACAGCGGCCTCTTCCTGCGCTGCACAGAAGATGGCAAGGCTTACCAATGCCTCATCGACTACCACTCTGGCGGCACCATCGGCGGCATTCTCGGTGAAGGCATCTGGAAGCGCCGTGGTGTGCGCAATTACACCTTCGGTGATACGCCCGATGTCATCACTTTGAATGAAAACCCGGAACATCCCTGCCCCGTGCTGCCGGATTCATGGAAAAGCTTCTGGCGCGTCGGTGAATGGAACGAAGTCCGCGCCCGCATCACCGGCGATCCGCCCACCATTACCACGTGGGTGAACGGCGTACAGATCATGCAGCACACCGAGCCCGCCAGCGTGCACCCTGCAACCGGGCACATCGGGCTGCAGATTCACGGTGGCAAATTCACCGGCACCGTCCGCTATCGCAACATTCGCACCCGCCAGCTTTAACTCACAGCACCATGCCCCCTCTACCAATCCGCACGGTTGACCGCAAGTGTGAAGTCGCGTGGTTCTCCGCGCTTTGCTCTGATGATTACGAGTTCCTC
Source organism: Prosthecobacter sp. (assembly GCF_020439865.1). GTDB lineage: Bacteria > Verrucomicrobiota > Verrucomicrobiia > Verrucomicrobiales > Verrucomicrobiaceae > Prosthecobacter. The sequence continues at coordinate 27 of NZ_JAGRPF010000124.1, read as the reverse complement.
GGCGTGCCCGACGGTTCGCTGCGCTCC
>NZ_JAGRPF010000123.1 GCF_020439865.1 Prosthecobacter sp. | reverse complement strand
CCACCACGACCACCGCCAGCGGCTTGTTCAGCGCCTTGGACAGGCGCTCCACCGTGTCCAGCGTCGGGTAGCGCTGCTGGGTCTCGATGAAGTGCAGGCCCATGGGCGAGATGCCCGCCGCCCTCGCGGTCTCCTCCTGGGAACGGCCCTGCTCCTCACGGAGTTTGCGCAGCACTTTGCCAATCCGGCTGGTCACCGGCATTGGCCCGTTGTCAGGGAGATGATTGGATCCCATGCTTAGAATCATGCCACACCCGGCTAGGGTTTGGGAGCCAAACAATTGTATAATTTTGCTTACTCACATCCTCCCAACCGGCTCCGTGAGCGGAAATAATTCACCAAATAATCGGCTCGAAGCTGCCGCCTCCCTTCTCCCCGCCCACCGGCCTCCCGGAATCCAGAACCGGAGATCCTTCCGGAACCAGCCACTGGAGCGCCCTATTGGACCCATGGAATAGTCACACATGAAATTTACCCTCCTATGCCGTTGCAAAGCCACATTTTTGTTGCCCATCCACGGCATAGGAGGGAAAAACAACATCCATGAGCACCCTAGGCCGTACTTTTCCGACAAAATCGTTGGCGATAAAGCTGCTGACAAACCTCACGATCTGTTAACCATCCACACTGTTAGCCCAAGAAAATGAAGCTCGGTATCAGCATCGCATCGCGAGATCGCTTCTTCGGGAAGGCGATGCGACGAATCCGTCCAGCGTTCACTGAACTGGAGTGCGCGATTGAGGCACTCGATCTATCGGATCCCGGCTTCGAGAACTTCCTCATCGGGTTGACTGACGATCCCGCAGCAGATGGAGCTGAAGTTGTTTTCACTGACGCCGATACGCGGCAGGTCATGATCGGGCTGGGCGAGTATTCTCGAACCGAGACGGATGAGTCCCTCCTGGCGCGAAGCATTGCTGGTATGGTCGAAGGATTGCGCCTCACCGATGTTGAGGATGAGGGCGATTTTCGTATGCTCTTAGCAACCTTAGAAGCCAGCAACAAATCCAAGGGCTAACAAGGCGTCGATCCTAACGCCTGACCCGCCGCGAGTTCAATTTCTCATGACCATTCCACCATCAACCCCGCAGTCGGAGCGCGCCCTCGGTCAGGCGTAGGATGACTTCGACGTTAGGCGACTTTCGCACCTCATGTCCGAGTTCGCATCCATACAGCAGCTTTGGAAAGAGCATCTGAGTAGACCTTTTCCACCCGGATTGGCTGGCGAGGAGTTCGACGGCGGGTGTTTGGGTTTACTCGACTCATCGGCGGCAGGTTGCATTGACACGTTTCTTAGTGATTCGGCGCGCTCGCTTGATTCGCAGCGGCTAGAGGTTCTCAGTGATTGCGCACAGAGTCTTTCGCGCATCGTTCCGCAGTTGCCGGATGGAGGTAGAGTTTACTTTGACACGTTACGTGAGATTTCGGAGCGTGTTGTCAGGTTTTGTCGGAGAGGTTCAGATGAGACACACAACGTCGCCTAACCATGCGCTGCAGCGAACCCGGCTTGAGCGTCGCGGTTGCAATCATGGCGTCCCGCGGGCCGGGTCGCTGAGCTTTAGTCGTTCGGATCCAGCCGGTTGAAACGAAGGGGCAACGACCGAGCGCACGACTCGCCGGAACCTCCTCACTCAACCCGAACGCTGAAGCATCCGCCATTCTCGTCAGTGATGACGCCGTCCGGATGCACCGTCACAGGAACGACGAATTCCTCGGTGGTGATGGCGTCCTCAAAGTCTCGTTCGCCCTCAAGGAATTGCCTGAGTCGCGTCATCAGGTGATCAGCGATTTCTTTCTGCGCCTCCAATTCGGTTTCAAACACGGTGTAACGCTCGCCATCACTGACCGCAGGCACCGCGCCTTGGCAGAGCGTGTCGATGTAGATGCAAAATCCCGATCGAAGATGGGTCGTGTCCATACCGGAGGCGTTGACGCCGGCTCGGGGTTCACGTTCATCGAATTCAGGAGTCATGACTTTCCCACAACGACCGGCCGCTTTAGTTTCCTGGCATGGCCGCACGAAAAAACTGGACCCGTCACGAGCTGCTCATCGTGTTGAATGTTTATCACAAGCTGCGGTTCGGACTGATGCACAAAGCCAATCCGACCATCATCAAGCTGGCCGAGAAACTGGAGCGAACGGCGAGCAGCGTGGCGATGAAGCTTTGCAATCTGGCCTCGCTTGATCCGGCTTTGAAGCTCCGTGGCATCAAAGGTCTGTCGGGAGCCAGCAGGCTCGATGAAGACATGTGGAAGGAGTTTCATGCCAATCTTGTAGAAGCGGTTCCTTCAAGCGAGGAAGCCCTGCGCAAGCTGATGAAAGCGGGGCCGGAGTCTGAAATCGAAGTGCTTCCCAAGCAGGGCATCCGCATCACCAAACCTCCGCCCTCCGGCCCCACCACGACCACGGGTTCGGTCAACATCCGGCTGGGTCAGGATTATTTTCGCAACGCGGTTCTGAACAACTTTGGCGGATGCTGCAGTGTGACTTCGTTGAGCGTCCGCGAACTTCTCATCGCATCCCACATCCTGCCTTGGAGCACCCATGCGAATGAACGACTGAATGTGCGCAACGGCCTCTGCCTCTCCCGCCTTCATGATGCGGCGTTTGACCGTTATCTGATCTCCTTCGATGACAACCTGTGCCTGCTACTTTCCAAACGGCTTCGCGATGAGATGTCACAGCGTGCCGTGAAGGAAAACTTCGCAGCCTATGAAGGCCAAGCCTTGGAACTGCCAGACGACTCCGTGCTTCCCGATCCCGCATTCCTCGCAGCACATCGGGCGAAGTTCCTGAAGCAGTGAGCGGCCTGTCACACACCAGTGTGGTCTGCTCGTCGCCCGCCCCCTGCTACTCCCGCAGCACCCGAAAATAGCTCCGGCTCGGACGGCCGAAGGTGAAGCGGTAGCAGAGGTAGATGAACAGCAGCACCAGAAGGCTTTCCATGCACTTCCCAAAAGGATCGACACGGAAAAGACCGGGCCAGCCGCGCAGGAGCTGTCCACGGTGGTCGACGCTTCCAGTTCCGGACCGGCTAAAGCCGGTACTACAGAACTCGGAAACAGCGGCCTGCGGAACGTACGGAATACACGGAAGGATTCCCAACCAACCCCGAACGAAGAACCAAGAACAAGGAACTGATTACCGCGACGGAGTCGCGGACTCTACGCTGAACTACAGCCGGCGCTCCTTCACCTCATCGGTGATCTCCGCGATGAAGTCGGCGATCGGCTTGACGCCAAGGTCGCCTTTCTTGCTGTGGCGGACGGCGACGCTTTGCACGGCGGCTTCCTTCTCGCCGACGACGAGCATGTAGGGGACCTTGTCGAGCTGGGCGTTGCGGATCTTGGCGCCGATCTTGTCGGCGGCGTTGTCGAAGGTGGCGCGCAGGCCGGCGGCCTTGAGCTGGGCGAAGACGTCGCTGGCGAAGGCGTCCGCCTTCTCGCTGATGGTGAGCACGCGCACCTGCTCCGGCGCGAGCCAGGCCGGGAAGTGACCGGCGAAATGCTCGATGAGCACGCCGCAGAAACGCTCCATGCTGCCGAAGGGCGCGCGATGGATCATGACGGGACGGTGCGGCTTGTTGTCCGGACCAATGTAGCTCAGATCAAAGCGCACGGGCAGGACGTAGTCGACCTGCACGGTGCCGAGCTGCCATTCGCGGCCGATGACGTCCTTGATGACGAAGTCGATCTTCGGACCGTAGAACGCGGCCTCGCCGGGCTCTTCGGTGAAGGGCACGCCGAGCGTCGCGGCGGCTTTGCGGCAGGCCTCTTCGGCGGCATCCCACTTGGCGGGATCGCCGGTGAACTTGCTGCTGTCAGGATCACGCAGACCGACGCGCACGCGGTAGTCGTGCATGCCGAGCGTGTTGAGCACAATCTTCACGAGCGAGAGGCAGCCGAGCACTTCGTCGGCGACCTGTTCTTCGGTGCAGAAGAGATGCGCGTCATCCTGCGTGAAGCCGCGGACACGGGTCATGCCATTGAGCTCGCCGCTTTGTTCCCAGCGATACACCGTGCCGAATTCGGCGAGGCGCACGGGCAGGTCGCGATAGCTGCGCGGCTGGCTGTCGAAGATCTTGATGTGATGCGGGCAGTTCATCGGCTTCAGCAGGAAGCCGTCGAGCAATTTGTCGTCCGGCAGCACGCGGTCTTCGGTCACGACTTCGGTGCCGACGCGCTCGTTGAGCTGGCTGCGCAGCTTCGCGGACACAGCGCCGAGGCGCTCCATCATCTCGCAGCAGCCGCAGCCTTCCTTGATGATCTTGGTGAGATCGTCGTTCTCGATCACGGGCGAGAACTGGCTGTCCTTGTAGTAGGGAAAGTGGCCGCTGGTCTTGTAGAGCACCGTCTTGCCGATGTGCGGCGTGAAGACCTGCGAGTAGCCCTGCTTGCGCAGTTCCTCGCTGATGAAGTTTTGCAGTTCCTGGCGCAGCGTTGCGCCATTCGGAGTCCACAGGATCAAACCCTGGCCCACGTCCTCGTCGATGTGAAAGAGCTTTAGTTCCTTGCCGAGCTTGCGATGGTCACGCTTCTTCGCCTCCTCGAGCTGCACGAGATGCTGGTCGAGTTCCTCCTTCGTCGGGAAAGCCGTGCCGTAGAGGCGCTGGAGCTGTGGCTTAGTCTCGTCGCCCATGTAGAAGGCGCTGGCGACGGACATGATCTTGACGTTTTTGCACTTCGACGTGTAGCCGACGTGCGGACCGGCGCAGAGGTCGATGAAATCGCCGTTCTGGAAGGTGCTGATCTGCTCGCCCTCGGGAATCTTTTCCAGCAGGTCGAGTTTAAAAGTGCTCGGATTCCCCGGGCGTTCGGTGAGTCCACCGAGGCGGCCGGATTTCGCGAGGGCGATCGCCTCGTCGCGGCTCACGCCTTTCCATTCGAACTTCTGGTTCTCCTTGGCGATCTTCTTCATCTCCGCCTCGATCTTCTCGAAGTCGTCCGGCGTGATGCGGTGATCCGGCAGATCGAAGTCGTAGTAGAAGCCATTCTCCACAGGCGGGCCGTAGGCGAACTGGGCGTTCGGCCACAGGCGCAAGATGGCGGTGGCCATCACATGGGCACAGGAGTGACGCAGACGGTCAATGTCTGACATCTGGGCGCGTTCTTCGAGGGTCTTGCGTTCGGCGGACATGGTGGGTAAGAGGGGCGGGTTTAGTGCCGCAGGACGCGCTGGGTTTCAAGGTGAATACAGAGGAGCTTGATCTTCTCCCAACTCATCTGCAGAACATCGGCTCGCCCTCCGTGGATCTCAGCGACCAGATTGTCGGAACTGGAGTTCTAAAGCGGCTGCTTTCTCTGGTTTACCCATGGCCCGGTAGGTTTCAGCCAGAGCCTTCATGGCGTCGATTGTGGTGCTGTGCTTGTCCCCGCTCACCTCGCGGCGCAGGGGGAGCAGTTCCTCGTGCAGTTTGAGCGCATCCTCGAATCTGCCAAGCTTCCGGTAGGTGTTTCCCAACAGGATCATTGCGAGAAGCGTGTCGTGGTGCTTGGGGCCAAGTGCTTTGAGCCGCAGTTGCAGCAGATCCTCCTGCATCTTCAGGCCCTGGGGGCCTCCGCGGTGGTGCGAGAGATAAAACATGGTCATCAGCGTGTCAGGATGCTCGGGGCCCAACACCTTTTTCCGCAGTTCAAACACCTCCTGGAGTTTTATCGGGGAAAGCTCCCAGTGGCTGGGGCCCATCGTTGCGTCCCAAAACATTCGATAGGTGAGTGCCAGGTAATGCATGGTCATGAGTGTGTCGGGGTGCTCGGGACCGAGCACCTTCTGACGCAGTTCCAATGTCTTCTCGAACAACTCGAAGCCTTCCTTCCGGCGGCCATACCTCTGATAAATGTCCCCGAGCGTGTGCATGGTGGCGAGCGTGTCCGGATGTTCTCCGCCCAGCACCTTGCGGCGGAGAGTGAGCACCTGTTCGAGCAGTTCGATGGCTTTCTTCCCGTTACCAGCCTTGTGGTATGAAAAGGCGAGTTCGTGCATCGTGGCAAGTGTGTCAGGATGCTCCGGCCCCAGCACTTTTTGCTGCATCTCCAAAACCTCCTCACGCATCTTGAGCGCTTCAGGCCAGTGTCCGGCATGGAAGGTCGCGCGTGCGAGGAGATACATGGCCGCGAGTGTGTCCACGTGCTCCGGACCAAGTGCGGTCCGCCGATGATCGCGGATTTGCTCCAGCAGTGGAATGGCCTCCCTGTAAAGTCCCAGGGCCAGGTAAGTTCCTGCAAGAGTGGATTGCAGAGCGACACGCCGCTCCGGTTGATCGACCAGTTCGGTCTCCAACTTCCCCACCGCCCTGTCGAGCGTCTCGGCTACGGTGATGGTGCGGCCATCGCGTGTCGGGTCCGGGCTTTGAAACACTCCGGTCAGGAAATCGGAAATGGCCTCGGCCTCCTTGCGTGCCTGCTCCTTTGCATCGCGCTGAGCGGCCACTTCGGCCAGGGTGTCGACGGCACGTCTCTCAGCCTCGACTGCACGTTGCTCCTTGGCGCGGAGATTGAGAACAAACAAGACCGCGAGCCCGGTAACGAGCAGCCATGCTGCGGCTGCCGTGGTGAAGATGCCCTTGTTGCGTTTGATGAGAAGCGCGAGCTGCTTCATCACGCCGGCATTCTCCGCATTCGTGGCAAAGCCTCCCTGATAGGCCTCGATGTCCGCGCTGAAGGCGGCGATGTGCTGATAGCGCTTGGCCTTGTCCAGGGCCAGAGCCTTCATCGCCACAGATGAAAGAGCGGAGGGCACACGGCCGCCCGGCATGTGAGGTAAAGGTGGGAGGTTTTGCGATTCGAGCACCGTGCCGTTCGTGGCTGGCCTTGCTCTGCTGCTGATGGTGGTTCCGAAAGCCGTCGGTGCGGTGATGCTGGCCGTCTGCACCCTCTCCAGCACCTCCCACACATCTTTTCCCTCCACCGGCGGCCGTAGCGTGAGGATGGCGTACAGGATGCCACCAAGGGAGAAGATGTCGCTGCGCTCATCCAGTTCGTTCACCTTGCCCATCGCCTGCTCAGGACTCATGTAGTTCGGCGTTCCCATGACCGCGCCGTCTAGCGTGGCGGTGAGGGAGGCCGTAGAGGAGAGCGGACGCTCTTGCCCGCTGCTCGGATCCGGAACAGAGCGGACATGAGTGTCCGCGCTCCCGTCGAGAATCTTCGCGATACCCCAGTCCATCACCAGCACCTCACCAAACTCGCCGACCATCACGTTTTCCGGCTTCAAATCGCGATGAATGATGTTGTTGGCATGCGCGAAGGCCAGCGCGTCGCAGACCTTGCGGAAAATCGTCAGCAACCGGTCGAGCGTGTAATGCTCCAGCGCCTCTTGCTCATTCTTGCGCAAATCGTCGATGATCGCCTGCAAGGTGCGGCCCTTCACCAGCTTCATGGTGTAGTAGAGCGAACCCTCGCTGTCACGACCAAGGTCGTGGATCGGCACGATGTTGGGATGCTCAAGCCTGCCAAGCACCGCCGCTTCCTGAATGAAGCGCTGCGTCTGCTCGGCGCTGGCATTGGGGTCGAGCATGACCTTCACCGCGATCTTGCGCCCTAGCTTGCAGTCGTCACCTTCCAGAATCGCGCCCATGCCGCCTTTGGCGATGCGTTTGCCAAAGACGAAGGGCACCGAGGAATCCGGATTCGCGCCCATCACCGCCGCTTCAGGCGGAGGAGCCGCCGCCGGCTTCGTCACGGCGATGGTTTGCATGTCGTCGGGCATGGATGGATCGGAGTCGGCAATCATGCGGGTGTTGCGTTAAGCGCCAAGCTGGCAAGTCGGGACGCGTTTGGCAATGGCCGTTCGCCGAGTTGGACGTTGGATTTTGCCTCGATGATCTGCCGACGTGCTGACCGTGCGGAGGTCCATGAAGTTGCCGTTTGAGAGGGCTCTGATCCGCCTCCCTTCGGGAAGCATTTCTCAATGATCCGGCAGCTCGAAGTCGCATTAGAAGCCGTTCTCGACGGGCGGGCCGTAGGCGAACTGGGTGTTCGGCCACAGGCGCAGGATGGCGGTGGCCATCACATGGGCACAGGAGTGACGCAGACGGTCAATGTCTGACATCTGGGCGCGTTCTTCGAGGGGCTTGCGTCGGCGGACATCGTGGGTGAGAGGGGCCGTTGTCCATGCCGCAGAACGCGGCGGGATTCATGGTGATTGAGACCGCTCTCGACGCGAGAGCGGGATGAAGGTGCTCCTGCGGTTTCGGCAAGGCCGGGGCATTCTGCATTTTCTCGCCTGGGACGCGCGCTCCGGGATGCCCGGCGCCCGTTCCACCAGACGAATCAGGAAGCTCGAACGGTGCCCTGCTGCAAATCCCCAAAGAGACGGGTTCCGTCTCTCAATCACCGTGTCAGGAATTCCCGTCTCGAACCGTTGCCGAATTGTTCCATGCCCCTCGACCACGAAACCATTCTCCGACACCTCTTTGCGGCGCGTCAGCGTCTCAGCGCAGCGGCTTGGCTGATCGTTCGCGATGCGCAGGCGGCGGAGGACATTTTTCAAAATGTCGCGCTGAAGTCGGTCACGCGTGGTGCCAGTTTCGAGCACGAGGGCGCGCTGCTGTCCTGGGCCACCGTCTCCGCAAGGCGCGAGGCCATCGACTGGCTGCGGAAGCGCAAGAACGAGACGCTGGGTCTCGAACCGGATGTGCTGGAACTGCTCGATCACGAATGGCAGACGAAAGCCTCGCAACCGGAAGGCGCACGCATGGAGGCGCTACGCGAGTGCCTGGCCGACGTGCCGAACAAGTCGCGAGAGCTTCTCGAACTGCGATACTTTGAAGGCCACTCCTGTCACGAAGTCGCCGAGAAGGTCGGTGCTGGCGTTGAAGCGGTTTATCAGCGCCTCTCGCGCCTGCACCGCCAGTTGAAAAAGTGTGTCGATCAACGCCTCTCCCCCGCATGAACGACGATCTTCTCATCCAACGCCTCCTCGACGGCACGCTCACGCCTGCGGAGCATGCGGCTGTGAATCATCGCCTGCGCGATGACGCGGAACTTCGCGATCATCTGCGCGAAATCGCCGAGCAGGCAGTGGCGATGGGCGACATGGCTCGCCAGCGTGGAACTGACGCGCCTGCCGGCTCGCTTCGCGTCGCAGACAAGCGCGCCACCTTCACACACTGGCTCGCTCTCGCAGCCTCCGTCGCGCTTCTCGCTTCGAGCGCTTGGCTGTGGATGGGCCGACGGGACGCGCCGGTGCTCACCTTGGTCGATTCGTCCGGCACCGTCGTGTGGAATCATGGCGGCGAGATGCGCGTGAATGTCAGCGAGGGCGAAAAACTCGCGGCAGGCACACTGGAAACGTTGGGGGAAGCCGCGAGTGCGCAGCTTCAATTCGCCGATGGCACGATCATCTCGCTCACGGGCGAATCCGAACTCTCATTCTCCGAAGAGACCCAAAAACTGCTCGTGCTGCGCAAGGGATCGCTCTCCGCGCAAGTGAAGCCGCAGCCGCTAGGGCATCCGATGATCGTGCGCACACCGAGTGCGGAGGCGGAGATTGTCGGCACCACCTTCAACCTGTCTGCGCGTCCCGATGACACGCTGCTGAAGGTCGATGAAGGCCTCGTGAAGCTGAAGCGACTGGCGGATGGCAGTTCGATCGATGTTCCCGCTCAATCGAGCGCCGTGGCATCGCTCAACAGCAGCCTCAAGCTCGATCCTGCCGTCACGCCGGAGCCGCTCACACGCTGGCGTTTTGATTTCACCACCGTCGTCCCGCCGCAGATCTGGCGCGGAATCTGGCATGACACGCCGGAGGGCGGTCGCATGGTCGCCAGTCCTTATGTCGCGCAAAAGACGAAGGAAGGTGCGGTCGTCACCCACTTCGGCGTTTCCGTGCGCACCGGGTATCTCAATCCCCCGCTCGCGCTGGTCGTCACGGAGACAAGCGTGATCCGCTACCGCCTCAAACAAACGGAAAGCGCACCGCTTCAGCTCATGCTGCTCACCAACCAGCCTGCGGGTGGATTCGGCGGCAACTTCGAGTGCAAGATCGGACGCGATGAACTCCACCCGGATCCGCAGGGCTGGTGCGAACTCGAGATTCCCATCGACCGCTTCAAACCGGTGGACCGTCGGCCTCATGTGCGGGCGCGTCATCCCACGCCGGTCGGTAACATCGTCGCTTCCTTCCTGCTGTCCTCGTTCAAGCAGGACACCGGCCTCACGGTCGCGCAATTCGAGCTTTCCACCCTTCCATGAGGCACCTGCTTGCGGCCGCACTTTTAATCCCTGTCTCAAGCAGCGCTGCTGACTTCCGCACGTTTCTCGACACGCACTGCCTCGACTGCCACGACAGCGATGCGAAGAAGGGCGATCTCGATTTGTCTGGCTTTACGGATGAAGCCGCCGTGATGCGTGATCGCGGCATCTGGCGCTCGGTCTATGAAAAGATCGAGTCGCATCAGATGCCGCCGCCGAAGCAAAAATCCCAGCCGACCGAAGCGCAGCGGCAGGAACTCATGGCGTGGATCATGGACATCGCTGCGCGGCCGGATCCGGTGCTGGATGCGCTCGATCCGGGGAATCCAGTCCTGCGACGTCTCACCCGCCTCGAATACAACAACAGCGTGCGCGATCTCTTTGGCCTGGAGATGGACGTGTTCATGTTTCCTGAGCGCTTGCCGCTTTCCAACAAGAGCTACTTTCAACCTGCGAGCGGAAGGATGGGCGATAGCGTCGAGGTCTCCATGCGCGAGTATGGATTGAAGTATCCCGTGTTGCTGCCCGACCTCGGTTTGCCCGGTGAAAACCGCGCGGAACACGGCTTTCGCAATCGTGGCGAGGCCATGAACCTCTCGCCGATGCTGCTGGAGCAATACCTCGCCGCCGCACGCGAAATCGTTGCCAGCCCAAAACTGCCGCAACTCAGCAGCATCTTCCGCACACTCATTCATGACCCCGCGCAGCCGCTGAAAGCCCAGCCTGTGATCGAGGAAGGCGAGGTGAATACCTGGACCGCGTCGAAGGAGTTCGCGCCCAACCTGAACCTGCCGTTTCAGGCCAAAAACGGTGCGGTAAGCACGCTCGATTACCAGTTCCGCTTCGCGATGCAGACCGCAGTCGCGGACGGCACGGGCGGCGTGTGGGATGCGACCGGACGCAGTATCGTCATCAAGGCGGGACAGCCCATCCGCGTGCGCTTTGCCTCGAAGTCGCTCGTCACCACGGCACACGAGGATTTGTGGGTCGCGGGATTCTCGACTGCTGGCGAGACCTCTGGTGAGTCGCTCTTCACGAATCACGAGAAGCAGGAGAAAGTGCTCACGCTCGACTTCACGATCGAAGGCGGCGTCGGCGGTGAAGGTATCACCGAACTGGCCTTGTGTGCGTTGAGTCGCGACAAGGAGTCGGGCACAATCGAAATGACGGCGTTGTTCAGCGGCGGTGGCACTTCCCAGCTTTCACATGATTTCATCACCGGAGGTGGGCGCGGCAACACCTTCTTTGCCTTCCGCGCTCCGAAGAATGAACACATCGTCGGCCTGCGACTCGATGGCTCGAAGTTCAGCGGCAACTACGCACTGTTCGATGACCTCGCTTTCCTCACCGATGGGGCGACCGCTGTTGCCGTTGCGCCAACAACGGAGCCGGGGCAGAAAATGTCCGAGAGGGAAAGACGCAACGTGGCGCGTGAGCGTCTCACCCCTTTCCTCGCTCGCGCCTTCCGTCGTCCCGTCGATGACAAAACCGTCTCACGCTACATCGAAGTCTTCAACGATGCCCGTGATCGTGAGTTGTCGTTCGAGGACGCGATGACAGCCACTCTGGCCGCCGCGTTGACCTCGCCGGAGTTTCTCTACATCGCGGAGACGGGCACGGGCCACGGTAGTGTGAAATCGCTCACGAATCACGAACTCGCTACCCGGCTTGCTTTTTTCCTTTGGGCAGCGCCGCCGGATGACGAACTGCTCGGTGCTCGACTCACGGATCCCGCCGTGCTGGAAGCGCAAACCCGGCGCCTGCTGCGCGATCCGCGTTCTCGTGAGCTGAGCGAGTCCTTCGCCACGCAATGGCTGCGCTTGGATCAGCTCATGACAGCGAAGCCTGACCCCAAACTCTTCAAAGGGTTCTACAGCGGCCCGCAGGGCAAGGTCACGCTGCACAGTTCCATGCTGGTCGAGGCGCTGCTGCTCTTTGAAACCGTCCTCGTCGAAGATCGCAGCATTCTCGATCTGCTCGCCGCCGACTACACCTGGCTCAACGGACGACTCGCAAAGCTCTACGACATCGATGCGGCCACGCTTTCCAAGACCGCCAACAGCAACGTGCTCATCGACGCCAAGCAAAACTCCAAGTGGATCCGCGTCCCTTTGAAGGACCAGCGCCGCGGCGGTTACATCACCATGGCCGGCCCGCTCACCGTCACCTCGCTGCCAGTGCGCACCAGTCCGGTCAAGCGCGGAGCTTGGCTGCTCGAAACCATCTTCAACCGTCCGCCGCAGGAGCCCAAGGTCGCCTTTGCACTCAAAGACGAGCCGCAGTCGCAAAGCACGCCGCAGACCGTGCGCGAGCGCTTCGAGCAGCATCGCGACAAGTCCGCGTGCTTTTCCTGCCACGTCCGTCTCGATCCGCCCGGCTTCGCGTTGGAGCGCTTTGACGCCATCGGCTCCTGGCGCGACAAGGACGGCAGCCAGTCTGTCGATGCCCGCGCCGAATGGAGCGGCACTCCCTTCAACGGCCCCGCCGAATTCAAAGCACTGCTCGCTCAAAACCCGCACGAGTTTACCCGCGGCTTCATCGAGCACCTGCTGAGCTACGCGCTCGGTCGCGAACTCGCCGTCTATGACATGCCCGTCGTCGCGCAGATCGAGGAGGCCGCGAAAGTCGACGGTTGGAAGTTCAGCCGCGTGATCGTGGAGATCGTGAAGTCCTATCCCTTTACCCACATCCGCAACACACAATGAAACACCTGCTTATCCTCGCCACGTTCCTGACGACAGTGGCCTTTTCCGCCGAGGAATCGCCCGCCGATGAGAAGATCCGCAATGACCTGCCGCTGGGAGGTGATTTGAACCCGAACCCAAAGGTTGGTGCGTTTGTGGTCGTCGGTCACGGAGCGCGCATCATTGTGTCGAAGGACGATGGCAAGACGTGGCAGCAGACCTTCTTCGCCGCGCCGGGTGCGGATCACGGCCCGTGGGCGACGAAGACGGTGGCTTATGGCGATGGCGTGTTTGTCATCGGCGTGGGCTGGGGTGGCGCGACGATTTATCTGGCGTCCGATGATGGCATGAAATGGAGCCACCTCACGCACGGCAAGGTGAAGCTGCCAGAGGGCAAGGGTGATCCGTTAATCATGCCCGGCACGTGGAAGATCGCCGCGGGCAAGGGTGCGTTTGTCGCCGCCGGTTACATGACGATGACTTCCACTCGCGACCTCGGCGCGAGCTTTGGCACCTTCAGCATGTGGGGCGCCTTCAAAGACGATCCGCGCGGCTACAAACTCAGCACACATCATGTCGGCCCCGTTTACTGCGGCGATGCGAGCGGACGCTTCCTCGCGCTGGGTGACAATCGCGGCAAAGAAGGTCCGAAGTTCGGTCATCTCTTCGCCAGTGATGATCTCGGCAAGAGCTGGAAATGGCTCGTGCCAAAGGGACTCGATGCCTCCACCGGACGCGGCACGTTGGAATCCAACGGCAAGCTGCTTGTGATGACCGACGCCGATGCCGCCAACGCATGGACCAGCAGCGACGGCGGCGAGACCTGGGATGGTCCGCACGCCACCGGCACGAAGCGCGCCACGCTTAGTGTGGTGGGGGCCGAGTTCTGGCTCACCGGCAAACCGGGCCGCGCCAGCGCCGACGGCAAAACATGGAGCGACCTGCCCGCCACCGTGCCTGCGGGCCAAGTCATTGCCAGCGACAAAGGCACGCTCATCAGCATCGACAAGCCGCGCTTCAATATCCTGCGCAGCACGGATGGCGGCAAGAGCTGGAACGAAGTTCACAGCTTCACCCCACCCGAAATCAAAGGTGGTGCGCAGGGCCTGCGCGACGGTGCGTTCGGCCTAGTGGCACCTTGAACGGTCTTTGTTCTGTCAGGAGAATCTCTTCCGCAGCGTTGCATCCACGATCATGATCGCCCGTCCCGTCACCCGCCGCCATTTCCTCCGCGCCGCCGGAGTTACGCTGGGACTTCCATGGCTTGAAAGCCTCGGGAAAGCCGCCCCGGTTGCACCGCAGCGCTTTGCCTTCATCTACACACCCAACGGCTACAACCAGGCCGCATTCCTGCCGAAGAAAACAGGAGTGGATTGGGAACTCACCCCCACGCTTTCACCGTTGGCGAAGATGAAGGACGACATCACGCTCATCACCGGCCTCGACCGACAGTTTGTCGGCGGCACCGGGGTGCATGCGCAATGCGGATCATGCTGGCTGACCTCCTCCGCTCCGCAGGAGACACTCGATGGCGGTTTCCCGACGAACACGACGCTCGATCAAGTCATTGCCCGACAGATCGGCGCGGACTCGCTGCTGCCGTCGCTGGAACTCAGCACCAATGACCACGCCGATAACAAGGAGACGCGCTACCACGAATGCATTTCCTGGTATGCGCCGGGTTACGCGGCCAACGTCGAGAAGAACCCGCGGACAGTCTTCCAACGCCTCTTTGGCAAACCCGATGGCAATGCGACCCGCAGCGTGCTCGATGCAGTGATGGGAGATGCGAAGGCGCTCAACGCCCGACTCGGCCGCGATGACCAGGAGAAGCTCGGCGAGTATCTGGAGAGTGTGCGCGCCACGGAGACGCGCATCCAACGCGCCGAGAAACTCGCCCGACAAATGCGCAAGCCACCGCTCCCCGAACCGGCGGGCATTCCCGAGACACGCGGCGACTACCTGCGGCTGCAGGCAGAGTTGTTCGTGCTCGCGTTTCAAAACGATCTCACCCGCGTGGCCACTCTCGTCATCGATCCGGAGCGCTGGGACTCGCCGCGCATGTTTCACGGCCTGTTCGACAAGCCGCAGAATCACCATGTGCTCACCCACACGAAGGGCGACGAAGCGAAGGCCGCCGTGGCGAAGATCGACCGTTTCCACGTCGAGTTCTACGCCCACGTCGTCGAGCGTCTCAAGGCCACCGGCCTGCTCGACAGCACCACGCTCGTCATGGGCAGCGGCATCAGCGATGGCGACCAGCACAATTACGCCGACCTCGAAGTCCTCATCGCCGGAGGTGGCTGGCAACGCGGCCACTTCCACTACGAAGGCAAGCGCCCCCTCGCCGATCTCTGGCTCACCATGGCGCAGCGGGCAGGCGTGAAGCAGGAGCGCTTCGCCGACAGCACGGGAACCTTGAACGAGCTGACATGAGAGCCGCCGCCATTCTGCTACTCGCATCATGCGCGCACGCATTCGCTGCCGCGCCACCGCGTGCGGTGCTGGAGCGCTATTGCATCGATTGTCACGATGCCAATGCGAACAAGGGCGATGTCGATCTGGACTCCATTCTCGGCGACGACATCGTCAAACACGCGGACACCTGGGAGACGGTGGTGAAACAGCTCAACGCCCGCCAGATGCCGCCCATCGGCAAGAAGCGGCCCGATGACGCAGGCTACGACGCAGTCATTCAGCAACTCACGAGCGAACTGGACAAGCAGCCACCCAGCCCGGGACGTGGCCCCACGTTGCGCCGGCTCACACGCGTGGAGTATCAAAACGCGGTGCGGGATCTGCTGGCGGTGGATTTCGATGCGAAGGCCGCCTTCCCCACGGATGAGATCAGCCATGGCTTCGACAACGTCACCGTTGGCGACCTGCCCCCTGCCCTGCTCGACCG
Organism: Prosthecobacter sp.; assembly: GCF_020439865.1. Taxonomy (GTDB): domain Bacteria; phylum Verrucomicrobiota; class Verrucomicrobiia; order Verrucomicrobiales; family Verrucomicrobiaceae; genus Prosthecobacter. The sequence continues at coordinate 32,820 of NZ_JAGRPF010000123.1, read as the reverse complement.
CTACATCACCGCCGCGCAGAAGATCGCGCGGCAGGCTGTCGGCACCTTCGACAATCCGGAGATCACAACGGTGCGCGTGCGTCCTGACATCACGCAGGAGTATCACGTCTCGGGTCTGCCGCTCGGCACGCGTGGCGGTGTGCTCATCCCGCAGGTTGTTTCTCGCGAGGGCGATTACGACGTGCAAGTCCGCCTGCAACGCGATCGCAACGAGCAGGTGGAGGGCATGAACGGCGAGCATGAATTGCAGATTCTCGTGAACCGCGAGGTGAAGGCCGAGTTCACCGTCAAACCGGCGAAAGACAGAAATTACGAGAAGATCGACGCGCATCTGAAGACGCGGCTGCACCTCCCCGCCGGTCAGCACGACATCGGTGTCACCTTCCTGCCAAAAGGTTCCCCCGTGCTCGAACGATTGCGGCAGCCTTACAAGTCCAGTTTCAACCTCCATCGCCATCCACGACTCTCGCCGGCGGTTTATCAGGTCACCATCACGGGCCCTTACAACGCAAAAGACATGGGGGACACCCCAAGCCGCCGAGTACTCTTCGGCGCCGGCTCAACCGATGCTAAAGCCGTGCTCACGCCGATAATGCGCCGTGCGTGGCGGCGTCCGATCACGGACGAGGACCTCGCACGCGTGCTGCCCTTTGTGGAAGGAGCAAAGAACTTCGAGTCAGGCATCGAATCGGCGATCGCCGCCATCCTAGTCAGTCGTGAGTTCTTGTTCCGCACCGAGGCTGAGCAGCCACAGTCGCCCTATCTTCTCACGGATCTCGAACTCGCTTCCCGTCTCTCGTTTTTCCTCTGGAGCAGCCTTCCGGACGATGAACTGCTATCGCAAGGTCCTCTTGATGTCGAGGCACAGGCCCGCCGCATGCTGCGTGACCCACGGGCGAAAGCCTTGGTGACGAACTTCGCTGACCAGTGGCTCTACCTGCGCAATCTCGACTCCATCACGCCCGACGCGCGATTGTTTCCTGACTTCGATCACAACCTGCGCGAATCCCTGCGCACGGAGACGAACCTGCTCTTCGCCGATGTGATCGAAAACGACCGCAGCGTGCTCGAACTGCTGCGCACCGACCGCACCTGGCTCGACGAGCGCCTCGCTGCGCACTACGGCATCCCGCACATCCACGGCTCACGCTTCCGCGAGGTAAAACTCGCGCCCGACTGGCAGCGCGGCGGCCTGCTGCGTCATGGCAGCATCCTGACCGTGACGTCGTATGCCACGCGCACCTCGCCGGTGATTCGCGGGCACTGGATTTTGAAAAACCTGCTCGGCGCCTCGCCTCCACCGCCTCCTCCCAATGTGCCCGCGCTTGATGGCGTGATCAGCGAATCTCTGCCGATCCGCGAACGCCTTGCCCAACATCGCGAAATGGCAGCCTGCGCCAGTTGCCACAACTTCATGGACCCCGTCGGCTTTGCGCTCGAAAACTACGACGCTATCGGTCGCTGGCATGCCGACGCCGACTCGCACGGCGGTTTCGCGGATGGCAGCGAGTTCGAAGGCGTGAGCGGCCTCGAAGACGTGCTGCTCAAGCGCCCCGAACTCTTTGTCACCGCTTTGACGGAAAAACTCATGACCTACGCCCTCGGCCGCGGCCTCGAACCCGAAGATGCCCCTGCCGTGCGCCAGATCGTCCGCCGCGCCAAGGCGAACGGCTGGAAGTTCAGTGAGATCATCGTCGGCATTGTGAAGAGTCCGGTGTTTGGCAATCCCTCATCGGTCGGAAGCGCACTCGATAGATGACAGAGCTTCCTGCGTTCACGCGCGGTATGCGTTTGCTTCGACTCGTCATTACTGCTTTCACTGCGTTTTGTTGCGGCTGGGCTTTCGGCTTTGCTCCGGGCGACGTTTTTCTCGAGACGCACTGCTGCGAGTGCCACGACGGGGATTCCAAGAAGGGCGGACTGGATCTCACATCACTTGCCTTTGATCCGCTTTCGCCGCGTTGGGTGAAGGTTCATGACAAGGTGCAAAATGGTGACATGCCGCCGAAGAAGGCGGATCAACCTTCGGCGGATGCGCGGAAGGCTTTCCTCGCTGAGTTGGCGAAGCCGCTGGTGGAGGCGGATCTCGCGAAACAGGCCGCGAATGGTCGCGGCGTGGTGCGAAGGTTGAACCGCATCGAGTTTGAGACCGCGCTCAGCGATTTGCTGCACGTGCCATTGCGCATTCGCGATCTCCTGCCGCCGGATGCGAAGGCGGCGGGATTCGACACGGTGGGGGCGGCGTTGAATGTGTCGGCGGTGCAGATGGAGTCGTATTTGCAGGCCATCGATGTGGCGATGGATGAGGCGACGAAGCTCATCGAGCAGCCGCCGGTGAAAAAATGGCGGCTCAGCTACCTCCAGACGCACGGGATGATGGAGGAGTATCGCCGGAGCGGGCCGCACACGCCGGAACCGGATGGCATCGCGATGTTCGCGCCGGACTTTTTCTCGCACATGAACTCGTTGCTCGACACCTGGGTCGTGCCGCATTCAGCGCGGTATCGTGTGAAGGTCGCGGCGCGGGCGTTGCGCTCGAAGGAGCCGGTCACGCTCACGGTTCGCATGGGCGGACCGGGGCACAAGGAGAGTGATGAGGTGCCGCGCCAGGTGCTCGGGCATGTGAGCGTGGACGAAGCTCCCGAGGGAAAAGGACAGGTGTTTGAATTCGATGCGCATCTCGAGCGCGGTCAGATGTTCCGCATCTATCCGTCATCGCTCCGGAAAATGCGCTTCGAGGGGCCGCAGTGGTATTTGAAGCAGAAGGATTACCAAGGCCCTGCCGTGGTCGTGCAATGGGTGGAGGTGGAGGGGCCGATTTACGACGCTTGGCCACCAGCCTCACATCAGCGGCTCTGGGCGGGCGTGCCCGTTGAGCCGATTCCCGATGTGGAGCCGAACAAAGACGTGAACGCCCACCTCGACTCGCCGCCCAGCGACACCGCTCGGCCGCGCCTCACACAGCTCCCGAAGTCGAAGCGCAACAAGGAAAGCGGCAACCGCAACATCTACGACCCGAAGCAAGGCATCGGCGGCGAGATGCTCTACAAGCGCACACGGGTGAATGAGCCACTTCATGCGACGTTGCGGCTCGCGTCTGCAAAACCTAAGGACGATGCCACGCGTCTGCTCACCTCCTTTGCTGCCGCGGCTTTTCGTGGCGCGGAGAATCGTCCGCAGCCCTTCATCGCGCTCGTGCATCGCTGGCTGGATGAGGGCGTGCCGTTCGAGCAGGCCATGCGCAGCGGCTACAAGGCGGTTTTGACCTCGCCGGGCTTTCTTTATCATCAAGGCGGCTCCTCCGAGCCCCAGCTCGCGAATCACGAGATCGCTGAGCGGCTGGCCTTTTTCCTCTGGAACTCATCCCCCGATGAAAAACTGCTCCAGACCGATCTCAGCGATGCCAAGGCGCTTCAGGCGCAAACCGAGCGCATGCTGAGCGATGCGCGTTCGGCACGTTTTCTCGATCATTTCCTCGGCGAATGGCTGGATCAGCGCCTGCTCGATTTCACCGCGCCTGATTCCGATCTCTATCCGGAGCACAGTGAGCTCATGCAGTGGTCCATCGGCGAGGAGACACGTGCCTTCTTCCGCGAGCTGCTCCAAAACAACCTCAGCGTTCAAAACATTGTTCATTCCGACTTCGCGATGCTCAATGATCTGCTCGCGAGGCATTACGGCATCGGTGGGGTGAGCGGCACCCAGTTCCAAAAAATCTCGCTACCTGCCGATAGCGTGCGCGGCGGTGTTTTGACTCAGGCGAGCGTGCTCAAGGTCACCGCGAACGGCACCAGCACCTCACCGGTCATCCGTGGCAAATGGGTGCTGGAGCGCATCATGGGCATCCCGCCAGATCCACCACCGCCCGGCGTGCCCGCCATCGAGCCCGACATCCGCGGCGCGGTCACCGTGCAGCAGCAGCTCGAAAAACATCGCAGCAGCGCGAGCTGCTCCACCTGCCATGTGAAGATCGATCCACCCGGCGTCGCGCTGGAGAGCTTTGATGTCATTGGCGGCTGGCGCACCACCTACCGAGCCCTGAAACAAGACCGCGACTCCAATCGCATCCGCTATCTGCCGGACGCGCCGCCTCCCATTCTCTACAGCGAAGGCCTTCCCGTGAACTCCTCCGACAAGCTGCACGACGGCCGCGCTTTTCAAAACATCCGCGACTTTAAACAACTCCTCCTCGCCGATCCCGACCAGATCGCCCGCACCGTCGCGTCCAACCTTGTCGTGTATGCCACCGGTGCCCCCATCAGCATCGCGGATCGCCAGGAGATCGAGCGCATCATCGCCAAGACTCGCGAATCCGGTCACGGCTTCCGCTCAATCATCCACGCGGTTGTGCAGAGCACCCTTTTCAAAACCCGCTGAGAAATCGTCATGATCACCACCCGTCGTCAATTCCTGCGCGCCTCCGGCATCACGCTTGGGTTGCCTTTGCTCGAATCGCTTGCGCCACGCGGTCTCCGTGCGGCGGAAGGTGGCATGCCCGGCTTCAAATCGGATGGCGTTCCGCGCCGCATGGTTTGCATCTGCAACAACCTCGGTCTGCATTTGCCGAACTTCATCCCGCAGGCCAGCGGACGTGACTACAAGGCCTCGCGCTACTTGAAGATCGTCGAGGATCTGCGGGAGCAACTCACCGTCTTTAGCGGCGTGTCCCATCCCGAGGTGGATGGCGGTCACGCGGCGGAAAAGAGCTTCCTCACCGCCTCGCCGCATCCCAGCGGCTCCAGTTTCAAAAACACCATCTCGCTCGATCAACTCGCCGCCGATTACATCGGGCGCGAGACACGTTTCCCCTCGCTCGTGCTCACCGCAAACGGCCAGCAGTCGCTCTCGTGGACCCGCGCCGGTGTGCCGATCCCGGGCGCGACCTCACCCGCGCAAGTCTTTGCGAAGCTCTTCCTCAACGGCTCCTCCAGTGAGATCGACGAACAGGTGCTGCGTCTGCGCATGGGCCAGAGCATCATGGACACTGTGCATGATCAGGCGAGGGCGCTCACGCGCAGCCTGAGCCATGAGGACAAGGTGAAGTTCGACGAATACCTCACCTCCGTGCGCGAGGTGGAGCAGCAGATGCTCCGCCAGCAGGAGTGGGAGAAGAAGCCGAAGCCCAAAGTGAAGGCGAAAGCCCCCAAAGACATCCGTGACCAGGGCGATGTGATCGGCCGGGCCAAATTGATGTTCGATCTCACGCACCTGGCGCTGCAAACCGACAGCACGCGCCTCGTGACGGTCATGATGGAAGGCTTCTTCATCACACCGCCCATCGAAGGCGTCGAGGAAGGCTACCACACGCTCTCCCACCACGGCCAGAACGCCAAGAAGCTCGAACAACTCGCCTTGATCGAAGACGAGCACATGCGCGCCTTTGGCGACCTGCTGCGCAAGCTCAAACAAACCCAGGAAGACGGCCAGAGCGTGCTCGACCGCACGATGGTGCTCTACGGCAGCAACATGGGCAACGCCAGCAGCCACGACAATCGCAACCTCCCCGTCATCCTCGCCGGCGGCGGCTTCAAACACGGCCAGCACCTCGCCTTCGACCAAGGCAACAACCACCCACTCGCCACCCTCTACGTCAGCATGCTCCAACGCCTCGGCATCGAGACCGACCGCTTCGGCAGCGGCACCACCACCATGCGCGGGCTAGAGATGGCGTAGGTTTTGGCTGGTGTGGGGATCGCTCAGGTGGGAAGATTTGTCAGTTTCCCACGCTCAACGCCGTTTCACCCGCCATGAGCACCTTCACCACGCGCAAAGCTTTGTCCCGCCGCCATCTGCTGCGCGGCATGGGGGCGACGTTGTCGTTGCCGTTTCTGGAGGCGATGATCCCGGCGGCCACAGCCGCGAATCGGGTGGTGCAGCCGGCAAAACGGCTGAGCTACATCTACATCCCGATGGGCACCGATCACTCGCGGTGGAATCTCGGCGCGACGAGCACGCTGGAGCAGCTTTCGCCCATTTTGAAGTCGCTGGAGCCGGTGCGGCAGCATTGCACGGTGATCTCGAACCTCGAACTCGAGCCTGCGTATCCCGGCACGCACGCCACGTCGAATGCGAGCTTCCTCAGCGCCGCACGCGTGAAGCACACGGAGAGCAGCGACTACTACAACGGCACCACCGCCGACCAGATCGCCGCGAAGGCCATCGGGCAGCAGACGCAGCTCCCGTCGCTCGAACTCGCGATGGACTTGATGCAGGTCGTCGGCCAATGCGACAACGGCTACGCCTGCGTGTATCAAAACAATCTCTCGTGGTCCTCGCCCACCACGCCGTTGCCTGCCGAGGCGCATCCGCGGCTGGTGTTTGAGCAGCTCTTTGGCGATGGCGGCAGCAAAACGGATCGTCAGGCCGCTTTGCAGCGCCGGGCGAGCTTGCTCGACTTCATCAAGGACGACATGCAGCGCCTCGCGAAGCAGCTCGGCCCGCAGGATCGGGATCGTGTGAATCAATACCTCGACAGCATCCGCGAGGTCGAGCGCCGCATCGAAAAAGCGCAGGCCGCCGTCGCGGAGAACGAGCTGCCGGACCTCTCCCGGCCCAGCGGCGTGCCCGCGAGCTATGCGGAGCATGCACGGCTCATGTTTGACCTCCAGGTCCTCGCCATGCAGGGCGATGTCACGCGCGTCATCACCTTCCAGCTCGCCCGCGAGACCTCAAACCGCACCTACCCCGAGATCGGCGTCAGCGATCCGCATCATCCGCTGAGCCACCACGGCAATGATCCCGCGAAGATCGAGCGCATGTCGAAGATCAATGCCTTCCACGTCAGCCTCTTCGCCGAATACCTCGCCAAACTCGCCGCCGTGAAGGAAGGCGACGGCAAGCTCCTCGACCACACTTTGCTCCTCTACGGCAGCGGCATGGGCAACCCCAACGTCCACGACCACACCAACCTCCCCATCATCGTCGCCGGTGGTGCCAATTCGGGTGTGAAGGGCAATCGCCACCTCAAATACGAAAAGACCGTCCCGCTTGCCAACTTGCACCTCACGTTGCTCGACAAGGCAGGAGTGAAGATCGACAGGTTCGGCGATAGCAGCGGAATCATCGAAGTGCTGTGAAACGATTGCTGACCATTGTAGCTCTCAGCACGATCCGCGTCTTCGCGGTCGATTTGCCCGACTTGGCCGAAAAGCAGGACTGGAACGCGGTTTCCGCTCAAATCGCCTCGAAGGCCGATGTGAATTCCGCGCAGGCCGATGGAGCGACGGCGTTGCACTGGGCGGCCTACCATGACAAGGCCGAGATCGTCGAAAAACTGCTCGCCGCGGGCGCGAAGGCCGAATTGGCGAATCGATATGGCATCACGCCGTTGCTGCTCGCATGTGAAAACGGAAGCGAAGACATCGCGCGAACGCTGTTGAAGGCGGGAGCCAATGCGCAGGTGAAACGACGCGGCGGTGAGACGGCGCTCATGGTTGCAAGCCGCACAGGTCGCGTCGGTGTGGTGCAGGGCCTGCTCGAAAAAGGTGCGAAAGTGGACGCTCAAGATCGTGAGGATCAAACTGCGCTCATGTGGGCCGCGGCGGAGGGGCATGCGGAGGTCATCGAGTTGCTCGTCAAGCATGACGCGAAACTCGATCATCGGCTCGAATCGGGTTTCACGGCTCTCTTGTTTGCCGCGCGAGAAGGACGGACCGCCGCTGTCAAAAAGCTGATTCAGCTTGGCGCGAGTGTGCATGACGCCATCGATACCCAGGAGTCCACTGGAGGCCGCGATGCGCCGAAGGGCACCAGCGCGGTGCTTTTGGCTGCCGAGAACGGTCACTTCGAGCTTGCGATGGATCTCATCCGTGCCGGAGCCGACCCAAATGACATGCGCAACGGCTTCACTGCGCTGCACACGATCACCTGGGTGCGCAAGCCGCCGCATGGCGACGACGAAGCCGGTCAGCCGCCGCCGGACACGCATGGCAAACTGAGCAGCCTCGATTTCATCCGCGAGATCGTGAAAGCCGGTGCCAAAGTCGATGCCACGCTCGCGAAAGGAGCCAAGGCGAAGGCCTTTGGCGCGATCAACTTCCACGGTGCCACGCCTTTCCTGCTCGCGTGCCGCAACGCCGACCTGGAGATGATGAAGCTGCTCGTTCAACTCGGCGCGGACCCACACAAACCGAACGCCGATGGCTCCACGCCGCTGATGGCCGCTGCAGGCCTCGGCTGCTATGCGCCCGATGAAGAAGCCGGCACTGAAGATGAATGCGTGGCCGCTTGCGAGTATCTCATCAGTCTCGGCGCGGACGTGAATGCCGTAGACAAGAAAAAACAGACCGCCATGCACGGCGCGGCCTACAAAAGCCTGCCAAAGGTCGCCAAACTCCTCGCCGCGAAAAGCGCAAAGATCGCCGTGTGGAATCAGAAGAACGACCGCGGCTGGACACCGCTGCTCATCGCGCAAGGCTTCCGCCCCGGAAACTTCAAGCCTAGCGTGCCAACGATCGACGCGATCAGCTCCATCATGCGAGCGAACGGCGTCGAACCGCCACCGCCGCCAGATCGGGATGCTCTGCCGAAGAAGAAAGGCTACAACCAGCAATGAAACTCATACTGCTCGTCCTGGCATCGCTGTGTTTTCCACTCTCTGCCGCAGAACCGCTGAAGCTTCTTTTTGTCGGCAGCAGCAGCATGTATTGGAACGATCTGCCGCGTGAGGTCGCGAAAGTTGTGGATGGCAAGATCGCCGGTCACGTCGGTCGCGCAGTCATCCCAGAGGCAGTCGGTCGCAGCGGCAGCGACATCCGAGTCTATCTCGAACCGAGTTTTAACCGCTACGAGTATGGCGTGAAGCCAGAGCAGACCTTTCTCGATAAGATCGCGGAGGAGAAGCCGAACATCGTCGCCATGATGGTCGTGTGCCGGTTCATCATGGGGGATGAATCGCCGAAAGATGGCAGCCCAGATCATGCCGCCGCCGTCACCCGATACTGTGAAGCCATCCGTGCCGCCGGTGGCGAACCGATGTTCTACGAGATGGGCTGGGGCAAGACCGAACGCGAGGCCGAGGGTCGAAAACGCATCTTTGATCTGGCGGTGAAGAACAAAATCAAGCTCTTCGCGCCCTGCTCCACCGCGTGGGCGCGAGTTTATGACGAGCGCCCTGATCTGGCCCTTCAACATCCGCAGGACAGCTCCCATCCTGGTGATGAAGGTCATTTTCTAAACCTCGCCTGCTTCTACGCTGCGCTCACCGGCGAGTCGCCCGTCGGTAGACTGCCGCGTACCTTCCACGTCTGGCCGCATGGCAAATACGAGCCGGACAAAGCCATCCTCGCAACGTTCAAACCGGATGCCTATCAGGCGAAGATGGCCAAGTGGATGTTCAAACACATGGCGATGAACCAAACTGCGTCGCTCGACGAGAAAACAGCCCTATATCTCGAAAGCGTTGCCTGGGAGAAATGGCTAAGTCTCCGCTCCCAATTGCATCAGTAACGTCGAGCCTCCTTTTCAAACAGCATTCCGCCTCATAAAGAGCCACTCGTTTTCACGTGAAATACGTATCATCCTATTTTGCCATTTTGCTACTTCACCCTCAAGGCCTCCAGAACGGCGGTCAGGTTGCGCAAGCTCGTTCAGAAGGGGTTCAAAATCAGGCCGGTAACCTTGGGGCAGCACCTGCGGTCTCGAAGGCTGGTCTTGAAATTGACCCAGGTTCAGGCCGCTGAACGTCTGAACACTTTGCGCGAACACTATGAACGTTGGGAACGTGACGAGGTGGCTCCGACGGCCTCCTTTTGGCCACGCCTCATCGGTTTCCTCGGCTCGTATCCGGTGGCTGTCCAAACCCCGGCTGACCAAGTCTTGATGGCTCGAAGGATCATGGGGTTGAGCCAGTTTGCCTTTGGTCGGAGGATTCAGGTCATCGCGAAAAATGTCCGCGAATGGGAGCACGGCGTGGCGAAACCCTCCCCGGCCATGCTCGCAAAAGTGCAGCAACTGGTGACTGACACTCCGGTTGTCGGACTGGCAGCCGTGTGATAGTCATCGGCCCGTGAAGGATTCAGGCACCTCTCTTATCACGGACAAAGCCTCTCTGATGGCACTCATCACGGGAGCAGTCACTGGGCTTTCGGTGGCGCTCTTTAGAAGTTCCATTGTGACCATACCTGGCTTTATCGCCGGCACGCAGCTTCAACTCGTTTTGATTTTGGCGCTGTCGGTGATCTCAGCGCTGGTGACCGTAATTCTTGCCCGGAAGGAGTTCACGTCACGGTTCCATGCGCCGGGCGAGGCGGGCCGCCTTGGTATTCAAGCGGGTGTCTTCTGCGCTCTATGGGCGGGAGCAGTCCTTACCGCGTTGGCAACATGGGACGCCAGCGGGGCGGACAGCGCCTCTCTGGATCGGGCACTGCGCTCGCGAATGTGGCTTGTCTTTTCGGTCAGCCTCGCAGCCCTGCTTCCTAGCGTGCTGTGTGGTTTTGTTGGAGGGTTGATCGGGGGGCAGGTAGCTCTCAGGAACTGGACGGCCGCTTCGGCGGACACGTTGCCAGCGATTTTTCCCTGGCTGCGATGGGTCAAAATGGGGGTCTCCGTGATGGCGGCACTCCTTCTGGCGTCTCCCATCTCATTCCTCGGTCGAGCTCCGGTGATTGACCCACCTCCTGTGGTCGCGGCTCCTTCCATTGCTCCAGTTCCACCGGCCCCCCCGCCGTTTCGCTATGATCCGCCCAAAGACATCAAGTCGGCCAAGATCGGCGAAATCCAACCGGACTTCACCAAAGTCATCCCTCAAGTGCAGAGGGATTGCCCCGTTGCCCTGTCGCCAGACGACGTGATGGTCGCTTTTGGAGATGCGGCCGGATCGCAGCCCGCGATTGGCATTTTCGATCTTCATCGGTTCACCAAAACCGCGTCCATTCAGGTTCCTGCATTTCCTCATGGGAATCTGTCCTGGTCTCCTGATCAGAAATCCATCGCCTGCACGATTGGCGAAGGAAAGTCGCGCCGTGTGTGGATTTTGCGAATTGCCGAAAGCAGGGCCATCGAGTTACCGCGTCCGCCTGGAAGAGACGTGCCGGGAGGTGATCTCCACTGGTGGCAGGCTGGAGAACTTGCCTTTTTTCCTGATGATGAAGCCCCTCTGGCTTTCGATCTCGACAAGCTCGTGCTATTGCCGTTGGAAGATTCCCCGGCATACAAGAAGCTCGACGACATCAGCAAAAGGCTTTGGAAGGAAGGCTCAAGGGAGACTTGGCCGGGCCAGACGCATTGGAAGCTCGGAGTGCGCACCCTGATCACATCGGCTGTTCCGCCGTCGCGCCGTGAACCAGACGGCCCCTGGCAGTTGTCCGGCCAGAGTGTCTGTGCCTTCACACACCCCAGCGTGCCCATCTCCTTTGGTCTCAAGTCTTTTGGCGTGGACGAAGGCGACAAGATTCTTTGCTCAGATGATGGCTCGAAGCTGATGCGCCTCATGAATGGAAAGATCGAGGTGACTTTCATGAAGCAGACGACCTGCCCCGACCTCGTCTTTGAAGTGGAGATGCCGTTCCCGGTCGATGAGATTGAAAACACGGGTTGGAGCACTCAGGTCAAAGACAAGCAGCTTTGCCTGATGATCTACGCCCCTCTAAAGAATCCGCTAAATGATCGAGTGGTTGGGCCGGACTACAATCAAGTGCGTGCGCTCGCCCGCTTGCTGGAGTGGAAGGGCCGCCAGGGTGTTTTTATCGTTCAGACCCATGATGGCAGTGTCCAGGCAGGCGATGTGGCCTCAAGCCTTCACTATTGGGAACCTGGAAACATGTCCGAGTGGAAACCTGAGACCACCCGCAATTGGTGGACCACCATCAAAACGGCTAGCTCGCCACTTCCTGCCAAGCTTCCCGAACTTCCCACGCCTCAACTCTTGGACTTAACCCAGGGCACGTCCGTGATGATTGTGACGAAGGCCATCGAGAAGCCCCACGAGCCGCCTCCTCAGAAAGTGACAGAGGTCGCACCGCCACCTCAGCCTCCTGCGCCCCCTCCTCCGCCAGCCATCTCGGCAAGTGATGTGAAAGCGTTTGTCTCTGAGCATCATGCCAAAGCCTCAAAAGGCGACCTTCAAGGCATGATCGCAGACTATGAAGCGATGGTGGACTTCCTCGACAAGGGCTTGCTGACGAGAGATGCGATTGGTGCTGACGAACAAGCGCATCGAGCCAAGTGGCCAGTGGGCAGCGAAAAGATCATTGGTGAGATCCGCATTGTCCAGGAAGGCGGACTTTGGCAGGCAGAATACACGATCGAGTTCTACAACGAAAACGAAGCCGGTGAATGGCACAAGGGGCGTGCAGACCTCACGCTGCGACTGAAAGAGGCTGGGAAGACGCTCTCCATCACGTCGCAGCGGGCCAAGGTCTATGATGTGACCAACAGTAAGCAGTCACCGAAGGCTCCGGCTGCTGGAGCCGCACAACAACCACAGGGCGTGCCGATTAGCGTTCCCAAGCCTTGCTTTGTCGCAGTCACTCGTGCCAAGGATTTGGGGCAAATCGAGTTCACCGATGAGATCAGTTTCGCGGGAACCCTCACCTGGCATCGAACGTATCGCGAACTCTCACCAGATGGGAAGGTCGTGAATGTTTGCCGCGCCATCTATGAAGGCAATGGAGGAGTGCTTCCCAACCGGCAGGGTGCCCGCATCTACGTCGGCTCTCAAGGCTGGCACAGAACCATGGGGACACCGGCATTTGTTCGTCTGTGCGAGCGAAGCGCGGCTGCTTTGGTCGGCAGGGAGTTCATCTTTCAGTTCACCCAAAATGGGATGATCGAGTCGAACACCGGCACCACTTTCAAGCTGGTGAAGTAGATGGGGAAAGCCTTCCCCTCGCGGCGACTTCGTGGGCCGCTCCCCCTTCGAGCGGGGAGGTTTCCCCGCAACGCCCCTCACTTTCGACACGCCTCGGCACGCTCGATCTTCGGTCCAGCTCACGCCACCGCTGTTCTTGGTGCATCAGTGATCGCAGGCGCCGCCTTCCATAACGCTCTGGCAGCGTTCACCCATGCACGTGTGCCCTCCCCCACCGCCAACGGCCCGTCTGGCATCGGCTCCTTCTTCGTCCGAATGGCAGACCAGCCGTTGCCCCGGCCTCCCTTGGCCGTGCCACCGATGCCGGATGCAGGGCCAGTTCCTCCCCTCCTTTCCACGAGGACTGGCCCATGCTCCGTCACCGGCCACGCGGGAGCACGAGTTCCGAGAAGAACCTGTGCTCCAACCGTTTGATCCAGAAAGTGCTTCATGAATGGCGCGAGCCCCGTCATGATGCCTTTGAGGGTCGTAACGTCTGGAGCCTGTTCAACGCGTTCACCGAGTCCCTGAAAGACGGAAACCTCGCCGAACTGCCCAAACGCACCGAAGCCCTCCATGGCCTTCTGGACACTCACGTCGGCCTATCCGCGTGAAAAGCGAAGCTCTTCTTCTTTGAAGGGGAGCTTTTCTTTAGCTGTGGCGACAGTCATTCGAGCCACTTTGATAAGAAAACATGTTTAAACCGAAATCGCCATAGCGTCATTTAGAACGCCGCAACAAGTGACTCCGGGCACTTATTGCGGCGTTCAATCAGCAATAGAGAGATGGACGGCTCTCAGTTTGCCTTCTTGGGATGGCCCAAAACATCATCCTTGGTGGAAACCGCAATGGCGACGACCTGGTCGATGAGTTCCTGCTTCACTTTGAAGTCCTTTAGGGTGCCCACGAGGTTCTCAGCGATGGCGTTAAAATGCTCTTCGGTGAGGCCCATGCCTTCGTGCGCCTTGCGCATATCCTTGCCGGTCCACGGCAACGGGCCGCCAAAGGCGAACGACAAGAACTCCTTCTGCTTCCGGCGCTGCTTGTCCATGCTCACGTCGGCAAAGAAGTCATTCACCCGCTTGTCGGCCAGCACTTTGACGTAAAACGCGTCCACCACGGCGTCGATGGCCGCCTTGCCGCCGAGTTTTTGATACAGGCTGTCCTCGCGGGCCTTCAGCCATTTCGTTTTGCATGCTTCTTTCGCAAAGGACCACTTGCGGCCCTCATACTCGGCGGTGATCGCCGGATCGGCGGGTTTGCCGGTGACAGGGCAGACGGTATTCGTGGCGGACTCGGAGGCAACGGCGGCCGGATCGGCGGCGAGCGCGGCATGTACGAGCAGGGTCATCACGACGGTGATGGTTGCGAGGGAGGTCAGGATCAGCTTCATGGTTGGAGGTTGATTAAACATGCACAGTGGATGCTACTTATGCGCGAAAGATATGCTTCGTTGCCCACATTTTGCGCCGCCATCGAGCAACAAAGGCACACTGGAGGCCAACATATGCCCATGGGTCTGCCCGTTGTTAAAGTTGCATCAAGGATGCTTCTTTGAGCTCCAAGGCGGCTTTCCGATGCGAGTTTAACAACATTCAACATTCGCCTGGAGGTGCCCGCCATGTCTTCCCCTGCTTCTCTCGCCAAGGAAACGCCGATTTGCTACCACCTGGCCCCGGACAAACGGCTGCTCGACGCGGGTTGTGCGGCGCATGGATGCTCGCACGCGGTGCCGGGCAGGTTTTCCGGACCGGACATGCCTCCCTGTCTCATGGGCGTGCAGCATCATACGGTGATTGACCTCGGCAAGGTGCGACGCGTGGCGATGATGGTGACACCCCAATGCGGCGGGGACTTTAAAGACGAGGCATGGGAGGCGCTCTCCACCATCCGTGCCATCCTGCGCCAGCAAGGTGAGCCGATGGAGGTGACGATGCAGACCGTGTTTCTGCGCTCCCGGGAGGATGTGCCGACGGCGGAGCTGCTTTTCGAGGCCTGTTATGGTGAAAAGATGCCGTTGACGCTGTTTGTGGTGCAGCCGCCTTGCGAGGGGCGTGGCATCGCGATCGAGGCCTGGGCGGTGGGCACCACTCATGCGAAGGTGGAGCACCATGACGAACATCTGGTGACGGTGGAATATGACGGCCTGCGATGGATTTATGCCTCCGGCGGTTCGTTGCATCGCGAGGGCCGGACGGCCTACGATCAGTCATTCGAGGCCTTTGAAAATCTCCAGGCGGCGCTGCGGCGCGGTGGCGCGGCTTTTGAGGACGTGGTGCGAACCTGGCTCTACCAGGGCTGCATCACGGAGGAGGTGGATGGTGTGGAGCGCTACCGCGAGCTGAACCGCGCCCGCACGGACTTCTTCGCCGGTATTCCTTTCGACAACCGCCCGGTGCCCACGCTGCATCGCGGGCAGGCGGTTTATCCGGCCAGCACGGGCATCGGCACGCTCTGCCATGGGCTCATCACGGCCTGCATGGCGCTGCACACAAAGCGCGATGACGTTTTCCTTCTGCCGTTGGAGAATCCGCTGCAAACCTCCGCCTTCGATTATCCGAAAGAGTATTCGGTGAAGAGTCCGAAGTTTGCTCGTGCCATGGCGGTGCGCACAGGGGAGGACGTGACGATCTGGATTTCCGGCACGGCGAGCATTGTGAACTCGGAGACGGTGTACAAAGGCGATGCCGTCGGCCAGACCGAGCAGACGCTCACGAACATCGAGAAGCTCATCGCACCGGAAAACTTCGCACGGCTGGGCTGGGCTGACGCCGGAGCCACGCTGGCAGATCTGGCGAAAGTCCATGTCTATGTGAAACACGCCACGGACTATGAAAAGGTGCGTGCCGTGTGCGAGCGGCGTCTGGGCCGCCTGCCCGCGATCTACGCGGTGGCGGATGTGTGCCGCCCGGACCTACTCGTGGAGATCGAGGGCGTGGCCTTCTCCCGTGTGCGCAAGCCAAACTCTGAAGCCTGATGCCCCGCCATGAAAATCATCGCCCTCTTTCTGGTCTTCGCGGCAGCAGCACTCGCGACTGAAGCCATCGTCTATGAAGCTGGACCACTTGTGATGCGGTCCGGCGAAAGTCTGAAGCCGCATGAACAGGTGGACGCACTCGTCCTAGGCCGACTGACGGAACTGGGAATCAAACCGTCGAATCTATGCTCGGACACGGCATTTCTGCGCCGCGCTTTCCTTGCAGTGATCGGCACTTTGCCCACAGAGGCGGAGGCGCGCGGCTTCATCGCCGCGAAGCAGCCGGACAAGCGGGCGCAGCTCATCGAGGTGCTGCTGCAGCGGCCTGAGTTCACGGATTTCTGGGCGATGAAGCTCGGCGAGCTGCTGCGCGTGAAGGCGGAGTTTCCCATCAAGCTGTGGCCAAACGCGGTGCAGGCCTACCACCGCTTCATCCACACCAGCGTGCGGGAAAACAAGCCGCTGCACATCTTCGCGCGGCAATTATTGCTCGCGAACGGCAGCAACTTCCGCGAGGGCGAGGTGAACTTTTACCGTGCGATGCAGGATCGCAGCCCGCGTGGCATCGCTGCCACTGTGGCGCTCACCTTCATGGGCGAGCGGGCGGACAAGTGGCCGGAAAAGAAGCTCGATGCGCTGGCGGGCTTCTTTACGCAGGTGGCGTTCAAATCGACCGCCGAGTGGAAGGAGGAGATTGTGTATTTCGATCCCACAGCGGACAAAGATGGCCTCACCAAGAAGGCGATTTTCCCGGACGGAAGCCCTGCGGCGATCCAATCGGGCCTGGAGGACCCGCGCATCGTTTTCACCGACTGGCTGCTGCGGCCAGAGAATCCCTCGTTTTGCCGAAGCTGGTCCAATCGCATCTGGAGCTGGCTCATGGGCCGCGGCATCGTGCATGAGCCGGATGACTTCCGCGTGGACAATTTGCCGTCGAATCCTGCGTTGCTGGCCTATCTCGAAAAAGAGTTCGCCTCATCGAAGTGTGACATGCGGCATCTCTTCCGCGTCATTCTGAACTCACAGGTCTTCCAGCTCTCCAGCATCCCAGCGCAGGACACGCCGGAGGCAGCGGCAAACTTCGCGCACTACCCACTGCGCCGACTGGAGGCAGAAGTGCTCATTGATGCGCTAAACCAGATCACCGGCACGCGCGAGGATTACAGCAGCCCCATTCCTGAGCCCTTCACCTTTATCCCGGAGAATGTGCGCGGCATCGCCCTGGCAGATGGCAGCATCACCAGCTCGTTTTTGGAGCTTTTTGGCCGTCCGCCGCGTGACAGCGGCCATGAGACGGAGCGCAGCCGTGACACCAGCCCTTCCCAGCGTCTGCACATGCTGAACTCCAGCCATGTGATGAAAAAAATCCAGCAATGTCCTCTCGTCACCGCTGCCACGAACAGCGACGGCACTGAAGCGCTGGCGGACAGAATCTACCACACCGTGCTCTCTCGTCCGCCCTCCGCGAAGGAGCTGGAGACGCTGAAAGCCCATGTCACCGCCACCTACGGCGGCGGCAGTTCGCTCGCTGCGGACATGGTGTGGGCGCTGGTGAATCAGCCAGAGTTTTTGTTCAACCATTAACCCCATCCTGCCATGAACACGACTTCTCTCCCCTCACGCAGCACCGCACGCGATGTCGCCCGCGTCGCTCATACACTCGGCGGTGCGCCGTTTTCACGCCGCGAGGCCCTGCGCCGCGCGGTCTATGGCTCCGCCGGGCTTTTGCTCATGGAGCCCTTTGGCATTCACGCCGCTCCACGTGCCGCCGCCATCGCCAAGGAAGGCAAGGCGAAGTCCGTCATTCAAATCTGGCTCTGGGGCGGCCCCTGCCACATCGACACCTTTGATCCGAAGCCCGAGGCGGGCCGCGAGTACTCCGGTGCTCTCGATGCGCCTATTGAGACAAACATCAGCGGCATCCGTATCGGCCAGCTTTTGCCCGAACTGGCGAAAAACGCGGATAAATACTCGCTCATCCGCAGCATGACGCATGGCAACAACGGCCACGAGACCGCCTCCTACCTCGTGCAGACCGGCCGTTCCTCCGAGCGCGATGTGTTTCCCGGTCTCGGTGCGGTGGTGTCGTATTTCAAAGGCTACGACGCTGGCTACAAGGGCCTCATTCCGCCCTACGTCGTGCTCACAGAGCCTCAGGGCCGTTTCAGTGAGGCCGGCTTTCTCGGGCCACGCTACAAACCCTTCGCCACTGGCGGTGATCCTTCACGCACGCCCTTCGCAGTCGAAGGCATCGTCACGCCGGACATCACGGAGGAGCATCAAAAAGAGCGCAGGAAGCTCATGAGAAGCCTCAACACGCTCGGTGGTTCGCTGCCGGGGAATGCCACGCTGAAAACGATGGTCGAGTCCGAGCAGCAAGCCTACGAGCTCATTCTCGGCGACTCCGGCAAGCTCTTCGACCTCGCGCAGGAGAAGGATGAAATGCGTGACCGCTATGGTCGCAACACTTTCGGCCAGAGCTGCCTCATGGCACGCCGCCTCGTCGAAAAAGGCGTGCCTTACATCACCATCAACTACAAGGGCTGGGACACGCACAAGCAGCACTTTCAGATCATGAACCGCAAGCTGCCGGAGCTCGACCAGGGAATGGCCGCACTGCTCACCGATCTTTACGACAAAGGGCTACTGGAGAGCACCATCGTGTTCTGCACCGGAGAATTCGGCCGCACGCCAAAAGTGGCGAGCGAATCACCCTGGAACGGCGGCCGCCATCACTTCGGCGCGTGCTTCTCCAGTCTGCTCGCGGGCGGTGGCTTCAAAGGTGGCCAGGTGCTCGGCAAATCGAACGCCACCGGCGAGGAGGTGGCCGAACGTCCTGTGTATCCCGCCGATCTCATCGGCAGCATCTACGGCCAGCTCGGTATTCCCGCCGATGCCCCCCTGCCGCATCCGCAAGGCACGCCAACGACAGTCGTGCCCGGTCAGGAAGAGCAGGTGAAAATGGCCGGGCTGCTCAAAGAACTCGTGTGATTCATTTTATGAAAACCCGCTTCATTCTTCACGGCCTTGGCGGGATTGCTCTCGCCACCAGCGGATTGCACGCCCAGCCCGCACCCCGCATCGGCTTTGTCTATCCCGCCGGCGGGCAGATCAGCACCACTGTCGAGGTCATCGTCGGTGGGCAGTATCTCGATGAAAACACCGAGGTCATCTTCTCCGGCGAGGGTGTGACGGGAAAATGCCTCGTTCATGACAAAATCCCCTCCGCCCAGGTCGTGGACGACTACCGCGACCGCCTGCGCGAGGTGCAGCAAAAGCTGCGCGATGGCCGCCGCGCCGGCGAGGTGCCTGCGGACCAAAAACTCGCATACATCCGCAAGCTTTTGAGCGAATCCGACCTCTCCGAGCAAAAGCTGCGCGTCATGGTCGAGTACGACCGCCGCCGCAATGACCCGAAGCAGCAGCTCAACAACCAGATCGGCGAAACCGCACGACTGCGCATCACCATCGCCGAGACTGCGGAGCCCGGCACACGCCATTTGCGCCTGCGCACACCTTCAGGCCTCAGCAATCCCATGCGCTTCGTCATCGGCCAGCTTCCCGAGGTACTTGAGGCCGAGCCTCAACGTGAGTTTGACCTCGAAAAATATCGTGGCGGCATGGACTCGATGAAGCAGGAAAAAGTGCCCACGCCCACCGCCCGGCTGCCCGTCACACTCAATGGCCGTATCATGCCCGGCGAGGTGGATGAGTTCACCTTCGAGGCAAGAAAAGACGAGCGTGTCGTCATCGCCATGCACGCACGCAGTTTGATCCCCTACCTTGCCGATGCTGTTCCGGGCTGGTTTCAGAGCGTGGTGAGCCTGCACAATGCCGATGGCTACGAGGTCGGGTATGCCGATGGCTACCGCTTTGACCCTGACCCCGTGCTTTTCTACAAAATCCCCGCCGACGGCCTCTACCGCATCCGCGTGCATGACTCGATCTACCGCGGTCGTGACGATTTTGTGTACCGCATCCATGTGGGTCAGATTCCCTTCCTCACGGGCATTTCGCCGCTCGGAGCAACGGCGGGCGAAAAAGTCGAGATCACCTTCCAGGGCGGAAATCTCGGCTCCGACTTTAAACAGAGCTACGAAGCCCCGAAAGAGCCAGGAATCGTGCTTTTGCATGCCAAAGCCGGCGGACAGCGCTCCAACGCGATTCCCTTCCAGATCGACAACGTGCCGCAGGAGCGCGAACGCGAGCCGAACAACACGCTCGGCACCGCGCAGATGCTGGAACCACCAATGATCGTCAATGGTGTCATCGAAAGCACCGGCGAGGCCGATTTCTACCGCGTGAAGGCCAATGGTGGGCGCGAGATGATCTTTGAGATCTTCGCGCGGCGGCTTGGCTCGCCCGTGGATGCCTCCCTCACTGTCTTTGACCAGAATGGGAAACAGGTGGCCTTCAATGACGACCATGAGGACCTCGGTAGCGGCCTCACCACGCATCATGCCGACTCCCGCATCAGCATGAAGATGCCTCCCGGCGGCAGCGCCTTCATCCGAGTCACCGACACGCAGGGTCAGAGCGGCCCGACCAATGCCTACCGGCTCAAAGTGCGTGCCGCAGACCCCGCGTTCGCGCTGCGTGTGACGCCCTCCTCCCTGAACGCCAAGCCCGGCGGTGCCGCCCGCCTCACCGTGCATGCACTGCGGGATGGCGGCTTCACCGGACCGATCATACTCACACTCAAAGATGCGCCATCAGGCTTTGCCATGCATAATGCCACCATCCCCGAAGGCCAGGACAAGGCGGATGTCTCCATTGCCGTGCCATCCGGCACCGATCTCGAAAGACCCATCGCTCTCACTGTCGTCGGAAGCGGTGGCGAGTCACCCAACATCTTTGTAGCCACCGCCGTGCCCGCCGAGGACATGATGCAGGCCTTCATCTACCGCCATCTCGTGCCGGTGGACGCGCTGCTCGTCGATGTCCGCACCCCACCGCCACCACCGGAGAAGCCCACACCTTGATTTGAATCCCATCAACAACCCCGACACGATCATGAAGCGCTGCATCACCCTCCTGAAGTTCACCGAGAAAGGTTCCGCCCACATCAAAGAATCCACCTCACGCGCCCACGCCTTTGACGCGCTCGCCGAAAAGTCCGGCGTGAAGGTCGAAGGCCAGTTCTGGACCATCGGCCACTACGACGGTGCGCTCGTCCTCGCCGCTGACAGCGAAGCCAAAATCCTCCACCTCCTGGCCTCCCTCGCCGCCCTCGGCAACGTGCGGACAGAAACGCTGCAAGCCTTCACCGACAAGGAGTTCGACGCCATCCTGAAGGCGTGATGCTTCATCAAGGCTGCCAACGCAGCTTCAGACGCCTCCATCGCCCATCGCCAGGGAGTCCTCTGGTGTGATGGTTCTCGCACCGCTGGCGTCCTTGAGCTTGCGGCTGTGGATGTTGATCGTGATTTTGAGGAGCAGGGTGTAGATCATGAAGCCCAGCGCCCAGATGCCGGCGGTGATTTTCCATTCGGTGAGGCTGGGGCGGTATTCGACGATCTCGTGCAGGGTGCTGGGGATGAAGGCGGGAATGATCATGCCCATGCCTTTTTCGATCCACAGACCCACGAAGGCGAGCAGGCAGGCTGTGTTCAGGAGCAAGGGACGGCGATTGATCCTTGGCTGCATGAAGAGGATCACTGCGACGACGGTGAACACGATCGAGGTCCAGATCCACGGCACCAGCTCATGATAGCCGTGCAGGCCAAAGTAGAGATACTTCGCGGCGCCGGTGTGGCTGCCGCCGGTGTAGAACTCGACGAAGATCTCGGAAACGACCATGAGCAGGCTGATGAGGATGGTGATGCGGACGATGCTCACGAGCGTGCGGATGGCTCCCTCACCAAACATGCGCCCGGTTTGCCAGCGGATGATCTGGATGGCGACGATGATGAAGGCGGGGCCGCTGACGAAGGCGCTGGCTAGGAAGCGCGGGGCGAGCAGCGCGGTGTTCCAGAAGGGCCGACCACCCAGTCCGCAGTAGAGGAAGGCGGTGACGGTGTGGATGCTGATGGCCCAAACGATGCTGAGGAACACAGCGGGCAAATACATCTTTGCCACGGGCGGCTGAGCGCGGAAGCGCTTATAGAGCAGGTAGCCGCAGATATAGACGTTGATGGCGAAATAGCCGTTCAGCACGATGACATCCCAGGTGAGCATGGAGACGGGAAAGTTGAACTTCCCGAGGCCGGGCATCATGTGCCAGAAGCGGTCGGGCCGACCGAGATCGCACACGACGAACATGATGCTCATGATGATGGCGGCGATGGCGAGCAACTCGCCGATGATGACGATGTCGTGCATCTTTTCGTCATGATAAAGGTAGGCCGGGATGACCATCATGACGCCACCAGCGGCCAGGCCGACGAGGAAGGTGAAGTTTGCGATGTAGAGGCCCCAGGAGACGTGGTCGCTCATGGCAGTGAGGGCCATGCCATCGCGCACCTGGACGGCCCAGGCGTTCGCGCCGACGAGGAAGACGGCGGTGAGCAGCGTCATCCACACATAAAACTTCCAGCCACCCTCGACGGACTGGCTGAAGGCGTTCCAGGCAAAGCGGAGATACTGCCGCCATTCGGGCACGGGCGTGGCGGGCACAGGGATGACGGCGGGATCACTCATCGAAGAAGTAGAAGAATTGAGGTTTGAGGCCGAGTTCCTCCTTGAGGACGAAGACGCGCTTGTTTTCGAGCACGTAGCGGACCTCGGAGGCGGGATCATTGAGATCACCAAAAACGCGGGCACCGGTGGGACATGCCTCCAAACAGGCTGGCAGGCGGCCATTCCGCGTGCGGTGCAGGCAGAAGGTGCATTTCTCCATCACGCCCTGCGGACGGATGCGGTTGCTGAGGTAGCTTTGATCCGGATTGATCTCAGGGGCGGGGATTTGCGGCTTCTGCCAGTTGAAGCGGCGGGCGTGATACGGACACGCGGCCTCGCAGTAGCGGCAGCCGATGCACCAGTTGTAATCGACGACAACGATGCCGTCTTTTTCCTTCCAAGTAGCCTCGACCGGGCAGACATCGACGCAGGGCGGATGCTCGCACTGCTGGCACTGCACGGGCATGTAGTATTTGTCCGGCTGCGGCACGGGATGGTCGTAGTGGACGTTGCCTTTTTCGAAGTCCATCGAGCCTTTCGTCATCTCAAAGACGCGGATGTAGCTCTGGTGGGAGGGGCGGTCATGATTGTTCTCCAAATGGCATGCCTCGGCGCATTTGCGGCAGCCGTTGCAGATGGAAAGATTGAGCGCGTAACCAAATTTCACGCCTTCCTGCGGCTTAGGGTCGCTGATGGTCACATCGGCTCCGTATTGCTCTTTGGCCTCTTGGGTGAGGCGGGTGATGACGGTGGCGATTTCGTCTTTGCTGAGCTCCTTATAGTGCTTTTGCAGGAACTCATCCATCGAGGTTTCTTTGGTCAGCTCGGTGAGCGGCGCGAGCGCTTTGGCATACGCGGCGACGCCGAGTGTGGCTCCGAGACCCTTCAGCACGGCGCGGCGGGTGGAGCCGTCATCGCCGGGAGGCGGCGATGCGTTGGTAGAACCTCCGGAGCAGGAGCAATTGCCGCCGCAGGGTGTTTTGGGTGATGCAGGTGCGGGATCGTTCATGGCTCAATGCTCTGCGGGGACGTTGGGAACGGAAATGCGGTCGCGTGGCGGCAGCACGGGTCTCACAAGGGGAAATTCAGGATGATGCGGGTCGTGGCAGTTGACGCAGTTGTTGCGCACGCGTGGACCTTTGCTGAGATCCCAGTGGCCGTTCATGCCGCCGTGGCTGCCGTGGAGGTAATCACGCATCGCCGTGCCGTGGCACTGGGCGCAGAGCGTCATCACATCGGGGAAGGCTACGCTGCGTCCATCGGCGAGATGGAGCGCGTCGTAGTCTTTCGCGTTGTGGCAGCTCAGGCAGGTTAGATTGCCGTGGGCGTAGCTGAGGCCGCGATGGGCCTGGAAAAGATCGTGCGCGGTGTTGCGCATGGTGTTCGGTGTGGTGGTGCTGTGGCAGGTGCTGCATGCGGCGGTGATGGCGCGGCCTTGCGCATCCTTCAGGCCGGTGTCGAGCCTCGGCGTGGGCGGGCCGGGTTTGATGGCCACGAGATGCTTCTCCGCTTTTGGCCGGCTCTTCATTACCGGAGCGGATTCAGCGGCGCCGAGATTTTTTTGCGCCCACACGACCGCGAGGCTGCAAAGCGTGGCGAAGCCCACGAGGGCAATCCACGCGAGGCTGGGGTGTTGTTTCAAAAGTCGGCTCATGAGGCGGAATCGAAGTGGTGCTGGATGCGCACGAGGCGGAACTGGCCGCCGGGCAGCGCCATGACGGTGTCCCACCAGTCGGCGTCCTGAAAACGATAGCGAAACTGCACGGCGCGTGCTCCGCCATCGAGCAGGAGACGGCGTCCGTCATCGAGCGTGACGGCTGCGTTTTCCGGCACATGGCCGGTGGCGGCATATTTCGGGATGATCTCAGTGATCTGGGCGCAGGCACCGATGTCGCGCAGCAGCCTCTCCAGCTCGGCGGCGTCGAATTGAGCCTGCTGCAGCTCGGGCAGCGGCGTTGTGGCGGTGGTGTCGCTCATGCGGGCTGCGGGGTGAGGGTTGTTGGACGGCGCGGGAGCATGAGCACGGCATTGCGCGGCGCTGGACAGACGTCGTGACAGACACCGCAGCCGGTGCAGACATCCGCCACGACCATCGGCATACCGCGATCTTTTGTCATCGCACCCGACACGGGGCAGCGCTCCACGCACACGGAGCAAAACGAGGTAAGTGCGATGCAAAACCGCCCCTGGATGATGGCAGTGCGCGGCGTCGCAGGTGTGGCCGATGCGGTGACTTCCACAGCACGCACCGGAACCGCCTTCTTTTGAAAAGGCCGGCTGAGGGCGGTGAAGAAGCCCCGTCTGGACACAGATGCGCTCATGGTTTCGGCGGCGGGTTTGCGGGTGGTGTCGGCACTGCGGCTGGTGCGGCGGCGGTGTCTGTTTTCTTCACCGCATCCAGCGGCGGTGCAGGCAAAAACTGGCGCTGGTCATTCGTGGCGGCGGGCACATGGCACTGCGTGCAGCTCTGCCGCTCAGGATGCGGTGTGCGCAGGGCAAAGAGGCCCTTCGGACCATGACAGCTCATGCAATCACTGCGCATCAGTGTGCGATGCGGCACGGTGGGCGGCGCTCCGGGCCAGGCACGCGGGCCATTCGGCGGCGCTTCGGCTCCCTGGAAGGAGTTCTCCGTGAGCGCGACGGCAAAAGCAGCGGCATCCGCTGAGCTGAAAGCTCCACGCGAGGACACATGGCACTGCGTGCAACTGCCGCCGAAGGTCGGATGGCTGATCTTCGAGGCGAAACGGTCCTTCACCTGCAAACCCTGCGCATGACAGGCCAGGCAGGCCGCCGAGGAGTCCTGCATGATGGGATGCGGCACGGTGGGCGGTGCTCCATCATAGGCGCGGCGGCTGGCGCGTGCCTGGAGCGCGGCCAGCTTCACCTCCATCGGCACGGGGGCGGCACCAGCAGGCGCTGCTGCCGCGGGCTGCTGGAAATCCACGAGTGAGTTCCGCCACTGCGCGTTCGGGCCGTCCCTCGACCAGTCCTGATCAATGTAGCGCACGGCCACGGGCACGTTCGTGGCCCCGGTGAGATCGCGATGCGTGTCATGCTTCACCACGGCGACGGCGCGGGTCATGGCGATGGCGCTGTTCGTCTGCCGCAGGCCGACGAAGTAGCCGCTCACGGCGACAAGCGCGATGATGCCGCCGACGATGAGGCCGGACTCGATGCGCTTCGATTTCGGTTCGTCAGGCATGATCAAAGAGCGGCGGTGGCGCGGGCCACGGTGGCGGCGCACTTTTTATAATCGGGCTCTTTGGAGATGGGATCGACATCGCCCAGCGTGATGTCATTGCACATCAGCCGCTCGTCGAAGAACGGAATGAAGAGCGAGCCACGCGGCGGATGACCACGCCCGTCAATCCACACGGGCAGCTTGAGTTCGCCACGGCGCGTCTTCACCACGATGCTTTCGCCATTGGCAAAACCATGCTCGCGGGCGTCCTCGGGGTGCATCTCGACATAAGAATGCGGCATGGCGGCATGGAGCTGCGGAATACGCCGCGTCATGCTGCCGGTGTGCCAGTGCTCCAGCACGCGGCCCGTGCAGAGCCAGAAAGGAAACTCCGCATCCGGCTCCTCGGCGGCTTTTTCAGCAGGCGCGAACCAGATGAGCGCTTTGTCATCCTTCGTGACGGAGTGGTAAAACTGAATCTCCGCGCCCTTCTTCACATAAGGATCGTCGAACTCGCTGAAGCGGAACTTCGTCTCCCGCCAGGTGCCATCCTGCTGCTGCACCACCGGCCAGCGCAGACCGCGGGCCTTCACATACTCTTCGTAGGGAGCGAGGTCCTTGTGCTTGTAGCGGCTGAACAGGCGGTATTCCTCGAACAGCACCTTGTCCACATTCAGGTCGTAGTAGCGCGGCCATTCCCACACGGGCACTTCTTCACCTTGGTCGTTCTTGAAGGTGAAAAGGAAGCGCCCGTTCTTGTCCTTCATACCGGGGTGTCCCAGATCGTGCAAACGACGCGCCACCGCAATCATCTGCCACGCGTCATCGCGTGCCTCGCCTGGCGGCTTCACCATGCGAAACCACTGCTGCGTGCGGCGTTCGCTGTTGCCATACATGCCGTTTTTCTCCACCCACATCGCCGAGGGCAGCACGAGATCCGCCAGCTCCGTGGTGGCGGTGCGATACACGTCGGAGACGATGAGGAACTTGTCCGGCTGGCCCGCCTTAGCTTTGAAAAGCTTGTGCAGATTCGGCAGCGACTGGCCGGGATTCGTCACCTGCACCCACAGCGTCTGGATATCGCCGCCTTTGTCCGCAGGCGTGCAGAACTTCTCCCACATCAGCACCGTGTGGTGGCCGATTTTCGGACTGATTCGGCCTTCGGGCACATTCCACAGCTTCTCGGTTTCCTTGCGATGCTCTGGATTGAGAATGAGACGGCCTCCAGGCAGGAAATGGCACATCGTGCCGACTTCACGCGCAGTGCCGCAGGCGCTCGGCTGGCCGGTGAGGGAGGTCGGCGCATCGCCCGGCCTCCCAAAGTGGCCGCTGAGAAGGTGGATGCCGTGGCAGAGGCGGTTCGCGTTGGTGCCGCGTGAGTGCTGGTTGAAGCCCATGCACCAGGTCGAGGTGATGCGGAGGTCTTTGTTCGCAAACAAGTCCGCCAGCACGCGAATCTTCTCCGCAGGCACGCCGCTGAGTTTTTCCACATGCTCCGGCGTGTAGGGCTCCAGCGCGGCTTTGTAGTCGTCAAAGCTCATCGCATCCCCCAGCAGCGGCGCGGTGGGCGTGGCGTTCGGGTCCTTGGGCGCCTGCCGGAAGTTGCAGAACTTCTCCACGAACTTCGGATCGAAGGCGTTCTTCTTGATCAGCAGGTGCGCGATGCCGTTCATGATAGCCAGATCGCTGTGCGGGCGGAACTCCAGGTAGTGATCACTGAAATCCGTGGTGCGTGTGCGGCGCGTACCGATGTCAATGAGCGTCACCTTTTCCCCGCGTGTGCGGCGGTCAATCACGCGGCTGAAGAGCACCGGATGCATCTCCGCCATGTTGTTGCCCCACATGATGAGCACATCGCACTTGTCGAGGTCGTCGTAGCAGCCTGCGGGCTCGTCCACGCCATACACGCTGAGAAAGCCCGTGACCGCGCTGGCCATGCAAAGGCGGGCGTTGGGGTCGATGTGATTGCTCCCGAGGCCGCCTTTGATGAATTTGTTCGCCGCGTAGCCCTCGGGGATCGTCCACTGGCCGCTGCCATAAATCGCAAACTGATCCGGCGTGGCCAGGATCTTCTGCGAGATCGTTTCGATCGCCTCTTCCCACGAAATCGGCTCCAGCACGCCATTCCGCCGCAGCAGCGGCTGCGTGAGGCGATCTTTGCCATACAGCGCCAGGCCGACATGATAGCCCTTCACGCAAAGAAGCCCTTTATTGACCTCCGCGAGTTGATCTCCCTCAATGGCGACCACACGGCCATTTTTCACACCCACACGCACATGACAACCCGTGCCGCAAAATCGACACGGAGCCTTATCCCAGGCGATTCCGTCATTGGAGGCCGCAGCAGCAGACGGCGCATTCTGAGCCCGCGCCTGTGCGGCGGCGGAAGCAGCCGCCAGAGCGGCCATTCGGTTGAAATCACGGCGTTGGATCATGGAGAGTATGTTGGAGAGGCTGTCGTCGGATCATCAAAGTTCACATGCACCACATCAACAAAAGCGACACCCGGCAGCGCCGCGATCCAGTCGTGCAGCTCGCGTAATCGAGCATCATCCTCGGCCTCGATGGCGGCTGGCAGCCAGCGCCCTTCTGGGAGACCTGCGGTCACCCCCTCTTTTTCGTCGAGTGCCTGACGCAATCCAAAGGCTCGCTCATCATGGGCGAGGCTGATGAGAAGTCCGGACGTGAGAGGCATGATTGAGGAGGAATTTTGCTATGAAATTTTAATGGGCCGCGCAGTTCGCGGCAAGACACGAATTCTGCCATTCTTGTCCCCGTTTCTTGTTTTGACCCGCATCTGCGCAACCGGGTTCACAAGGAGAACAATAACGGCATGAACGTCCCCGGCCTCCGCGCGTTTTTATCTCCAACAACCCTATGCGCCATGTCCGCCACGCCCACCTCCACCGACTGGCTCTCCCATCGTCCTGAAATCCGCGTGCTCGACTGCACGATCCGCGATGGCGGGTTGATGAACAACCACCACTTCGACGACCACGTCGTCAAAGCCGTGTATGAAGCCTGCATCGCCTCAGGCATTGATTACATGGAAATCGGCTACCGCGCATCGAGCAAGGACATCAAACTCGGCGAGCATGGCTGCTGGAAATACTGCCGCGAGGAGGACATCCGCCGCATCGTCGGCGACAACGCCACGAGTGTGAAACTCTCCATCATGGCTGACGCGGGCAAATGCGACTACCAAGAGGACATCCCCGCGAAAAAGAACAGCCTCATCGACCTCGTGCGCGTCGCCTGCTACGTTCATCAAGTGCCGCTGGCGCTCGACATGCTCAAAGACGCCCGCGATAAGGGCTACGAGACCACCGTAAACCTCATGGCCGTCACCACCGTGGGAGATAGCGAGCTGGAGGCCGCGCTGGCACTTCTCGCGCCCTCCGAGGCGCAGGCGATTTATGTCGTGGACAGCTTTGGCGCACTTTACCCGCTGCAAACTCGCCGCCTCGTCGAAAAATACCTTCATCACGCCAAAAGCGGCGGCAAAGAGGTTGGCATCCACGCGCATAACAACCTCCAGCTCGCTTACGCGAACACGATTGAGGCCATTTCCCTCGGCGCGAACTACATTGATGCCACCATGGCCGGCCTGGGCCGCGGCGCGGGCAATTGCCCCATGGAGCTGCTCTTTGGCCTGCTGCGTGACCCCGCCCACCGGCTGCGTCCCATCCTGAAATGCGTCGCCGACACCATCGAGCCGCTGCGCAAAGACCTCGGCTGGGGCTTTGACCTCCCCTACATGCTCACCGGCCTCCACAACCAGCATCCCCGCTCCGCCATCGCCTACAACGCCGCAACAGAGCCGCAGGACATCGGCACGTTTTACGACACGTTTTGATCCCGGCAAGCCCTGCTGGATTCGCCTTGGACGATGCCTCATCACTGCCATGAAATGCCTCGCCATCCAGCTTCTGGTGCTTCTTCTCGCGCCGGTGGTCTCCGCGCAGAAGCCGCCTGCCGTGCTTGCGCGTGATGATGGCTACCGGGGCATCTGGTATGCGAATCAACCCTCGAAGGATGAATACCGCTACAAATACAGCGGCGGCTTCGCGACTTATCCGCAACAGCAACTCCCACAGGCCATTTATGCGAAGGAGGTGAACAAGACCTTCTTCTGCTACGGCGGTCGCACGCGGGAGAAAAACGAGCTGCTTCACATGGTCAGCTATCTCGATCACACCACCGGCACCGTGCCGCGCCCGGCGATCTTGCTGAACAAGAAGACCGATGATGCGCACGACAACCCCACCCTCATGCTCGACGATGCCGGGCATGTGTGGGTTTTTTCCGCTGCCCACGGTACGGCGCGGCCTTCCTGGATTCACAGGAGCACGAAGCCGTGGTCGGTGGACGAGTTTGAGGAGATTCTGGAGACCAACTTCTCCTACACGCACCCGTGGTGGATGCCGGGAAAGGGGTTTCTCTTTCTGCACACACGCTACAGTGCCGGGCGAGGCTTGTTTTCGATGACGAGCGCGGATGGACGCGCTTGGAGCCAGCCGCGCAGTCTGGCCCACATCGGAATGGGCGACTACCAGCTCACCTGGCGGCTTGGGCAGCGCCTCGCGAGTGTGTTTGACTACCACCCGAAGCCGGTCGGCCTCAATGAACGGTCCAACATCTATTACATGGAGACGGACGACTTTGGCGGCACCTGGCGCACAGTCGGCGGCGCGGTGCTTGAGATTCCGCTCACCGAGTCGGCGAATCCGGCACTTGTGCTCGATTCGCGTGCTGAAAAGCAGCTCGTTTACCTGAAAGACCTGAACTTTGACAATACAGGCAAGCCCGTGGTTCTGTTTCTGACCGCCACGGGCTACGAGTCGGGTCCGAAACACGGTCCGCGCACCTGGTTCACCATGCGCTGGACCGGCACGGAGTGGGTGCGCCGGCCCTTCACGACCTCGGATCACAACTACGACCACGGCTCCCTCCACATTGAGCCGGACGGTCTCTGGCGGATCGTCGCGCCGACCGATCCCGGCCCGCAGCCGTGGACCGCCGGTGGCGAGATGGTGATGTGGACCAGCCGCGATGAGGGTGCGACATGGAGCAAGGCGAAAATGCTCACCCACGACAGCCTCCGCAACCACACCTACGCACGTCGTCCCGTGAACGCCCACCCCGGCTTTTACACCTTCTGGGCGGACGGTCACACGCTCGAACCCGCCGAGTCGCGCCTCTATTTCACCGACCGCGAAGGCAGCCAAGTGTGGCGATTGCCTGAATCGATGAGCGGAAACTCCGCACCACCGGAACCAGCCTGGTGAGACCCCAAAACTCGAAACCACCCGCCACCACGACGCCCTATGAAACCACAGCCCACGATGAGGACGAGACACTTTTTTCTGGGATGGGCCTTGCTGCTCTTGCTCGTCATGCATGTCTCTTTTTCTCGTGCGGAAGGCACGCTGCCTGCGGACATCCTCGCGCGATTAAAGCCTGCGCATCCACGCCTGCTGGCCTCGGCGGCAGATTTCGAGCAGCTCAAAAAACAGACTTCGGAAGGAAAGGCGGCCCAGTGGTTGGGTCATCTCAAAAAAGAAGCCGGTGAGCTGCTAAAAGCCGAGCCATCACGTTACGAGATTCCAGATGGCAAGCGGCTCCTGGCCACCAGCCGTCGCGTGCTCGATCGTGTGCTCACCCTGGGGCTTGTCTTTCGCCTCGCGGGCGACACTCGCCACTCGGAGCGGCTCTGGCTTGAGCTGGAGGCCGCTGCACGGTTCAAAGACTGGAACCCGAGCCATTTCCTCGACACGGCGGAAATGACCGCCGCTTTTGCCATCGGCTACGACTGGCTCTTTGACACGTGGACACCGGAGCGTCGCGCGGTGCTGCGCACGGCCATCGTGGAGCTGGGGCTGAAGCAGGCGCTGCCTTTGTATCGCAAACAAAAAGGGTGGACGGCGGCTGATCACAATTGGAGCCAGGTCTGCAACGGCGGCATGACTCTCGGTGCGCTGGCTCTCGCTGATGAGGAGCAGGCGCTCGCCGCCGAGATCCTTCCTGCCGCCATCGCCAGCGTGCGGCGGCCGATGCACGAGTTCGCGCCGGACGGTGCCTGGGGAGAGGGACCCAGTTACTGGGATTACGCGGTGATGTACAATGTGCTCATGATCGCTGCTCTCGATTCCGCTCTGGGCACGGATTTCGGTCTGTCGGAGATGGAGGGCTTCTCGAAAGCGGCGGATTTCCCCATCTACGTCACCGGCCCTACCGGACGAACCTTCAACTATGCCGATGCCGGAGACGGCGGCTGCGGCGGGCAGCACATGCTCTGGCTCGCCTCCCGCTTCGAGCGCCCTGACTTCGCCGCCTTTCGCATCGCCCGCGCTGGGGAGCGACCGACCGCGCTGGACCTGCTTTATGGCCGCCGCTGGCTGATGCAGCCGCCGGGGAACCGGCAGCAACCGCCCGCCAAACATTTCCGCAGCTCCGAGGTGGTCACGCTGCGCAGCGCCTGGGATGATCCGCAGGCCACTTTTGTGGCCTTCAAGGGTGGAAACAACGCGGTGAACCACAGCAACCTCGATCTCGGCACCTTTGTGCTCGAAGCCGCAGGCGAACGATGGGCTTTCGACCTCGGCGCGGATGATTACAACCTGCCCGGCTACTTCGGATCGAAAAGGTGGGACTACTACCGCATGCGTGCTGAAGGTCACAACACGCTGGTGATCGCGCCCGATGCGCGCCCCGATCAAGCCACCAAGGCCAAAGCCTCCATCGAGCGCTTTCATGAATCACCGGGCCGGGCGTTTGCCATCGTGAATCTAAGCGCCGCCTACGCCTGCCGTGCCTCCGCCGTCAGGCGCGGCATCATGCTCTCCGGTCACGATGTGATCGTGCAAGACGAGATCGAAACAGACGCGCCCGTCGAGGCCTGGTGGTTCATGCACACCGGAGCCGAGGTGAAATGCGACGGCGCCATTGCCGTGATGACGCAAAACGGCCGCCAGTTGACCGCGACGCTGCTTTCGCCTGCGGGCGCTGTCTTCGAGGTGATGCCCGCCGAACCGCTCGCCACGTCGCCACATCCCGAGCGCCAGCAGGTGAAGCACACGTCGATGCGCCATCCGCGCAAGCTGGCCGTGCATGTCGGTGCATTGGCATCACCACGGTTCACCGTGCTGCTTTCACCGGGCGGGAGCAGCGCGAATCCCCGCCCCCCCCCCCCCCCCCGCGGAATGGGGGTGAAATGCGGGGGGGCGCGCCGCCGCGGGGGGAAGAAGGGGGGTTTTG
>NZ_JAGRPF010000122.1 GCF_020439865.1 Prosthecobacter sp. | reverse complement strand
CGATCATTGTGATGACCATCATCGCCATCGTCTTCAAGCTCGACGTGCGCCGCGTGGGTGATCTCGGCGAACTGCCGGACGCGCTGCCCGTTTTCCTCTGGCCGCAGGTGCCATGGACGCTCAAGACGCTGTGGATCGTGCTGCCGTACTCCGCCGGTCTCGCCGCCGTCGGTCTGCTGGAGTCGCTGCTCACCGCGCAGATCGTCGATGAAATGACGGACACGCCGAGCGATAAGAATCGCGAATGCAGCGGCCAGGGCATCGCCAACATCTTTGCCGGCCTCTTCGGCGGCATGGCTGGCTGCGCGATGATCGGACAATCGGTCATCAACGTGAAGTCCGGCGGTCGCGGCCGTCTCTCCACCTTCGTCGCAGGTGTGTTTCTGCTCATCCTCCTCGTCCTGCTCGGTCCGTGGGTGCGGCAGATCCCCATGCCCGTGCTCGTGGCCGTGATGATCATGGTGTCGATCGGCACCTTCTCGTGGGTTTCGTTCAGCAACATGCGGCGGCATCCGAAGTCCTCCAGCATCGTCATGATCGCCACCGTGCTGGTCGTCGTCCTCACGCACAATCTGGCGCTCGGCGTCGGTGTGGGTGTGCTGCTCAGCGCGTTGTTCTTTGCACGCAAAGTTGCGCACTTCCTGCGCGTCAGCAGCGAGATCGACGAGTCTGGTTCCCGCCGCACCTACACCGTCGTCGGGCAGCTCTTCTTCGCCTCGGCAGGCGGATTCGTGCGTGCCTTCGATTTCAAAGAAGCCGTCTCGAAGATACGCCTCGATGTCACGCACGCCCACTTCTGGGATCTCACCGCCGTCGCCTCGCTCGACAAGGTCGTGCTCAAGTTCCGGCGTGAAGGCAAGGAAGTCGAGGTGCTCGGCCTCAACGAAGCCAGCGCCACGCTCGTCGATCGCCTCGGCGTCCACGACAAGCCGGGCGCCATCGAAGACATCCTGACGCACTAGTGCGATTTCCCGGCCGCCTGCTCCTTCGACATCGGATAGTCGAGCGTGAACTGGTGCTGGTCGAGTTCGTGAACGTAAGGCGTATCATCGATGAGCACCTGCTGGACGACGTCGTAGGTCAGCGCATTGATGCGGTTTTCGGCGGGCACGAAACGTAGCAGGCGCAGAACGGGCTGGCTCATGTAATCGGTCAGCAATGAGGTCACGGGATGACCA
The DNA here is from genome assembly GCF_020439865.1 of Prosthecobacter sp. GTDB lineage: Bacteria > Verrucomicrobiota > Verrucomicrobiia > Verrucomicrobiales > Verrucomicrobiaceae > Prosthecobacter. The sequence goes on along the minus strand of NZ_JAGRPF010000122.1, from coordinate 543 downwards.
TCATCGGCAGAAGCGGTGAGCTTGAGCGCGGTGACACGGCTTTGATCACCGGAGAAGATGAGGCCGAGGTTCGCATGCTTGCGGTAGAGCTTGTCCCACATCTGTTCGGCGGTGTTGCCGCGTTCGCCGTGGATCTTGATCCAGCGCATGCGTCCCTTTGGATCGTGGATGTAGCCTTTGTCAGTCTTGGGCTTGTCGCGAATGCCGAGATCCATGTGCGTGGTGATCAAGGCGCGCCGTTCGGCATGCTTGGTGAGCGTTTCATCCGCCCAGGCGAGCACGTCGTCAGGAGCATTACACTCCAGGCTGAGATGAATGAAGTCGATGCCGCCTGCGCTGAAGAGCTGCGCACTGTTCACGTTGTTGACGGAGACGTTTTGATCAGCCCGCGCGTGCGTGTGGCTGCCGAGATACCAGGGAAAGGTGGCGAAGCTGGATGCAGGGAAGTGTTCTTGAAACAGACGCGCGTCGCCCTTGCTAGTCATGTCGTGATTGCCGACGGTGACGCTGAACGGAACGACGCCATGGAGCATGTCGGGCTGG
>NZ_JAGRPF010000121.1 GCF_020439865.1 Prosthecobacter sp. | reverse complement strand
TCGTGAGAAGCTCCAGGAGCGCCTTGCGAAGCTCGCCGGCGGCGTGGCCGTCATCAACGTCGGTGCCGCCACCGAAACCGAGATGAAGGAAAAGAAAGCCCGCGTCGAAGACGCCCTGCACGCCACCCGTGCGGCCGTTGAAGAAGGCATCGTCCCTGGCGGCGGTGTTGCTCTGATCCGCGCCCAGGCCGCCATCGGCGACCTTGGTCTTTCCGGTGACGAGAAGACCGGTGCTGAAATCGTCGCTCGCGCGATCGAAGCTCCCCTCCGTCAGCTCTCCGCCAACGCCGGCGTCGAAGGCGCCCTGATCGTTGAGCAGGTGAAGCGCGGCAAAGGCAACGAAGGCTACAACGTCGCCACCGCCACCTACGAAGACCTCATCAAGGCCGGTGTCGTTGACCCTGCCAAGGTGACCCGCAGCGCTCTTCAGAACGCCGCCTCCATCTCCGGCCTGCTCCTCACCACCGAATGCCTCATCGCAGACATTCCGAAGGAAGAGCCTGCTGACGCCGGTCACAGCCACGACCACGGCGGCATGATGTAATGCCTTTTTGACCGCGGAGTGACCCAACCCATTTCGCGATTCAAAACCGAAAACCCCACGCGGCCCGGAAGCAATTCCGGGCCGCTTTTTTTTCACCGGTGGTTTTGCAACTATCGTAAGCTGACGGAGTATCTTGGAGCCCCCCCCTCGACAATCCAACTAAACTGAACACAACATGAATGTTAACATCGCTCGTCTCCTTGCTCTCGCCGCCGCCAGTTTGCTCGCCAGCTGTGCGGGCTCCACGCCAGATGCAAAATTCAGCCAGCCTCTCTCGGTGCAAATCGCCCGCGAGGATCGGATCGACACCCTTGTCACCAGCTCCGATACCGCAATGATCGATTCTGCTCAGCAACGCCTCGGTTCCAAGATCACCAGCCAGGTGCGTGCGCTCGCCTCAGCCCGCGGTGGCGCATCACATGGCTACCAGCTTGCGGTGCACATCTCCCGTTACGACAAGGGCAATGCCTTCGCCCGCTCGATGCTCGCCGGGCTTGGCCAGATGCACCTCGACGGCACGATTGCAGTGTATCAGATGCCCTTGCGCACGAAAGTCGGTGAGTTCACGATGAACAAAACTTTTGCCTGGGGAGGCGTTTACGGAATGACCATGACGATGGAGGCAATTGAGGACACCTACGCCAAGGCGGTTGCCGAAGCGATCCATCAGCGAAAATAGCCTCTTCTGTGCTCAAGCAGTCGCGGAAACAGTCCCTCAAGAGCACTCAATACTCACGGCGAGTAGAACTAAGCATGGACCTTGATGTGTTGCATTCGGCGTCGTGCTGAATGCAACACGGGAGATGAATGAGCGTCGTCGTGGGAAGCATTCGCCGTCAAGATCAGGGTCTTTTCGTCGTTCCCATCGTCCCATGTTCCGAACCATCGCCCTGCTCCTTGCTGCTGTCTCACTTGCCACCGCCGCCCACCAGCCCAACCTCATTTTCATTCTCAGCGACGACCTCGCGCAAGGTGATGTGGGCTGTTATGGTCAGAAACTTATCCAGACGCCGACGCTCGACCGCATGGCCAAGGAAGGTACGCGCTATCTTCAAGGATACTGCGGCACAAGTGTGTGCGCACCTTCGCGCTCGACCTTGATGACCGGTTTGGACACCGGGCACTGTCCGATTCGCGCGAACCGCGAAATCCAGCCGGAAGGGCAGAAGCCTCTGCCAGCGGGCACGATCACAGTCGCGCAGATCCTGCATGATGCAGGTTATGCGACCGCATGCATGGGAAAGTGGGGCATGGGCATGTTCGACACGACGGGAAGTCCGCTGAAGCTGGGGTTCGACCACTTTTTCGGCTACAATTGCCAGCGCCACGCGCACAGCTATTTCCCCACCTATCTCTACAACGACGACAAGCGTTTCGACCTGCCCGGCAACACCGGCAAAGGTGTCGGCAGGACGTATGCGCAGCAGCTTATTTCCGACGATGTCGTGCGCTGGGTGCGCGAGCACAAGTCGGGGCCGTTCTTCCTCTTCTACGCCATCACGCTGCCACATGGCACCTTCGAGATCGATGACCAGGGCATCTATAAGGACAAGCCTTGGACCGATACTCAGAAGAACTATGCCGCTATGGTCACACGCCTCGACAGCGACATCGGCCGCCTGCTCGACACGCTCAAAGAGTGCGGCATCGACGAGAACACCCTCGTCATGACCGCCGGCGACAACGGCTCGTCATTTGATCCCAAGTCGGAAGTTGGCCGCCTGTTCGACCAGGCCTCCAACGGTCTGCGCGGCTACAAACGCGGCCTCTACGAAGGCGCTTTGCGTCAGGCGGCGCTCGCCCGCTGGCCCGGCAAGGTACCTGCCGGTCGAGTGACAGACGAACCGTGGGCGTTCTGGGATTTTCTGCCAACCGCAGCCGAACTCGCCGGAGCAAAGATTCCCGCCGAATGCAAGACAGACGGCCTCTCTTTGGTCTCGTTTCTGAAAGGCGGTCCCGCTCCCAAACGTGACCACTTCTACTGGGAACTGCATGAAGGAACCTCGCTGCAGGCCGTGCGCTTCGGCGACTGGAAGGCGGTTCGCAACGGCCCTGAAATGCCCGTCGAGCTCTACGACCTCGCGACGGATGCCGCCGAGTCACACGACCTCGCCGGAGAAAAGCCAGATCTCGTCGCGAAAGCCGAAGCCCTGATGAAAACCTCGCGCACCGAAGATCCGGCCTGGCCACTGGTTCAGAAGAAGCCGGGTAAGGGAAAGGCGAAGACCAAGAAAAAATGACCTGAAGGGCGAAGCAACAGGATTCTAAATTTTAGAGCATAAATCGGCATAATTTTAAAATTCCACAGCTTTAAGAGTGAAGAGAGCTTGATTATCTATGATAATTTTAATAGATTTGGCGCTGCATGAGCTTCCCTTCTCTCAACGCCACTCTGCCGCCACCCGGCTCGCCGACTCGCTCCGAAGACCTGTTCGCCCATGAGCTGGCCGCTTTGGTCGAAGACATTCAGCGCACGAGAGATTGGTTCAACACCCAGCTCGATGCCCAGCTCGCCAACCTGCATCAGCTCTGCTCCGCCGCTAAGACGGACCTGCCAAAGCCTCAACCAGCCGAGTCGGCGTATAGCACTTCCATGGCCACCCTATTCGAAGCGCCTCGGCCCGTGACACCGCCTCCGGCTTCAGAAGCTCCAGCGGCAGCTACGGTGTGCTCCGTTCAGCAGGCGATCGTTCTGCCGCCAACGTTGACGGCGGCGCTCGACCCGGAACTTGAACAGGCAACGCTGCACGAGTTGAACAACGCCCTGACCCGCGCATTTGCTGAGATTTCCGCACGCGGCGACATGCTTGGCTGATTTCAGCGCGCCATCGGCATTCGGGGAGATTCTTCGGCAAGCTCCACCGCTCGGACAACGTACATGAGCGCTCCTCATGAACACCATCTCCGATCCTGCTTCCGCATCGCGCCGCGAATTTCTCAAGACCACCACGAAGACCGCCGCCGGCCTCTCCGTGCTCTCCGGCATCAGCATCCCTTATGTGCATGCCGCCGGCAGCGATGAAATCCGCACGGCTTTGATCGGCTGTGGTGGTCGTGGCACCGGTGCCGCCAGCAATGCGATGAGCATTCAGAAGCGTGTCACCCGCCTCGTGGCGATGGCCGATGTTTCCGACAAGCGCCTCAAAGGCAGCTTCGAAGCCCTCACCGCCAAGCACCCCGACCGCATGTCCGTCTCGGAAGATGCCAAGTTCATCGGCTTTGATGCCTACAAGAACGCCATCGACGCCTTGCGCAAAGGCGATGTGGCCATCTTCACCACTCCCGTGGCCTTCCGCTGGGTGCACTACAAATACGCGATCGAAAAAGGCGTGAACGTCTTCATGGAAAAACCGATCTGCACGGACGGTCCCACCGCACGTCGTCTGCTCGCCTTGAACGAAGAGGCGAAGAAGAAGAACCTCAAGGTCGGCGTCGGCCTTATGTGCCGCCACTGCCGTGTGCGTGGTGAGCTCTTCAATCGCATTCAGGATGGTGAAATCGGAGATCTCCTCCTCATGCGCGCCTATCGCATGCAGGGCCCCGTCGGTTCCGCCTTCACACTGCCACGCGATCCAAAGGTCGACCCGAGTGAACTGCAGTGGCAGATCCAGCGCTTCCACAGCTTCCTCTGGGCCAGCGGCGGCGGCTTCAGCGACTTCAACATTCACAACATCGACGAAGCCTGCTGGATGAAGAACGACTGGCCCGTCGAAGTGCAGGCCAGCGGTGGCCGCACCGACCGTGGTGACTACATCGATCAGAACTTCGACCACTACAGCTGCGAGTACACCTTCAAGGACGGCGCCAAGCTCTTCCTCGAAGGCCGTACCGCCATCGGCACCCACAACCAGTTTGCCACTCAAGTGCATGGAACGAAGGGTAGCGCCATCGTCTCCACTGCCGGCCACTTCCCATCGAAGGCCATGACCTTCAACAGCCAGCAGATGCAGCGCTCGAACATCATCTGGCGCGGCAAACAGCCGGAGCCCAATCCCTACGACCTCGAGTGGCAGGATCTCATTGATGCCATCGTGGACAACAAGCCCTACAACGAAGTGGAGCGCGGCATCAAGTCCAGCGTAACCACCGCCATGGGCCGTGCTGCTGCGCATACCGGCCAGGTCGTGCGTTACGATGACTACATCAACAGTGCCTTCGAGTTCTCTCCGGGCGTTGACAAACTCACCCTCGACGGCCCCGCGCCGATCATCGCCGATGCGAACGGCAAATACCCCGTGCCGCAGCCGGGTATTCTCAAGGATCGCGAATACGCCATGGAACCCCAGGCCAATCCCTTCCCGCTGATTCCGATGGCACCTGCACCGGAGCCCGAGCCGCTCAATCCGCCCGAGCGTCCCAAGGCCAACGCCAAGAAGAAAAAAGCCGAGGTCTGAAGACCGGGGTCTGCAACCTGCCCCCACCAGTCATACCAACCGCTGCCTGAGACTCAGGCAGCGGTTCTGTTTTGGGAGAGCGCTGTTCAACGGAAGGCTGACCTGCATCGACAACGCCCTCATGCTGCGCATCATCATGCGCTTATGGCCGCCCGTGGAAAATCCGTCGCCTTCGCCCACATTCGTGCGGAGGTCATCCGTCTGGTCGCCCTGATCCCGTCGGGGAAATTCACCACCTACGGCAGCATTGCCATTCACATGAACGTCATCGCACGTCATGTGGCCACCGTGCTCGCCCGGCTCACGCCGGAGGAGTCTGCCGCGCTTCCCTGGCACCGCGTTGTCTCAGCGGATGCACGCCTCAGCCCCAACATGGACGCCGCATTGTCACGCAAACAACGCCGCCTGCTCAAAGCCGAGGGGCTGCGCGTCGACAAAGAAGGGTACATTCAAAATGCCGACGCTCACTTTCACTCCGTTGGCGTACGACGGAACATCCGGTGGAGTGACACGCCTCCTTCCGTTCCCTGAGGATTCACGTCTGCCAGCTCAGCGTCCCGGTGGCTTCCCCACCATCGTGTTCTGAAACAGCAGAACCTTCCACGAGCCGTTCTCCTTCACAAAGATCCGCGTGAACAGGAACTTCGTCGCCGGCACCGGTTTGCCACCACGGGTTGCTTTCGCCTCGATGATGCCTGTGCCGACTGCCATGCCGTCGCGCACATACCAGCGCACCTTCGGCGTCGCATAGGCGTCGAACTTCAGCACGCCGCTCTCGATGTCCCGCAGGAACGTATCCTTGTCCAAAGGCATGCCGAACACGTTGTTGTGCACGTGCTGGTCGGACAGCATGCGGCGCAACGTTGGAACATCCTCGCGCAGATAAGCGTCGGTGAGCTTCTGGTTCAGCGCGGTCAGCTCCGGATCCGCATTCCACGTCGTGGATGAACGTCGAAAAGAAGCACAGGACACGCAGGCAAGGCATATCAAACTCAGCACGAAAGCGCGATGGATCATGCCGCGTTCATGCCGTACTTCGCGGGGTTTGTCACCCGCGAAGTGCCCGCGATTCCGGAGCTCGGTCAAACGGCGGCCGGTTCAGCTTGCGGCAGAGGCTCCGGTGCGGGCGCAGCAACATTCTTGCGCTTGCGGTTCCAGAAACGTCCGTGGCTCCAGTCGTCGAAGATTGCGTACGCCACGGGGGTGACGAGAAGCGTCAGCAGCAGGCAGAGCATCTGCCCACCGATGATCACCTTGGCCATCGAAGCACGGCCTGCGGATCCCGGACCCTGACCGAGGGCGATGGGAATCATCGAAGCAACAAGCATCAGCGTGGTCATGAGAATGGGCCGCAAGCGCGTGCGGTTCGCCTGCAGAATCGCTTCATCACGCTCCATGCCGCGTGCGCGCAACGTGTTCGCATAGTCCACCTGCAAAATGCCGTTTTTCTTCACGATGCCGAAGAGCATGAAGATGCCGAAGATCGCATAGATGTTCAGCGGCTCGTTCAGCGCGATCATCGTGCCAAGCGCGAAGGGCAGGGACAGCGGCACGGCCAGCAGGATCGCGATCGGATGAACGAAGTTTTCAAACTGCGCCGCCAGGATCATGTACATGAAGATCATCGCGAGACCGAAGGCGATGAAGAAGTTCTCCGCCGTCTCCTGCAGCGTCTTGGCACGGCCGGTGAAGACCACGTTGTAACCGGGAGCCATGTTCATGGCCTGCGCGATGACTTCCACGTCCTTGATCGCATCACCGAGCGCCTTGCCCGCGAGGTTCGCCTGAATCGTGATCTTGCGCTGGCGTTGGAAGCGGTTGATCTCGCTCGGTCCCTGGCCTTCACGGAAGTGAACGAAGCTGGCCAGCTGCACGAGCGTGCTGTGTTCGCCGCCCGTGCGCACCGTCATGTCTTCCAGCGCCTGCTGCGTGCTGCGGCTGCCGGCGTCCGCGCGCAGCCACACATCGTAGAGGTCGTCGTTCTCACGGAAGGTGCCGACGATCACACCGCCCACCAGCGTGCGCAGCGTGTCGGCGATGTCCTGCACCTGCAGGCCAAACTGGCTGGCCTTCTCTCGGTCAATGTCCACCCGCAGTTCCGGTTTGCGGTTGGACAAGGTGGAGTCCACATCCGCGAGACCGGGCAGCTGGGAGAGCTTTTGAATGATCTCGTCCGCGTACTTGCCCAGCTTCGCAAGATCAGGACCGGTGAGGTTGAACATCAAATCCGAATTGCGGCCACCGCTGCTGATGTTGGAGATGAGCTGCACGCTGCTGCGCACATCGGGATAGTTCGTCATGATCTTGCGCGCCATGCCCATCACTTGAAACTGCGACCAGCTCCGGGTCTCGCCCATCATCTTCGACCACCATCCACCGGTTTCGGGCAGGCGGCAGTAAACGCTGGCGATGGTCACGTCACCCTCGCCTTTGCCGAGACGTCCGGTCGTGTTGCCGAGCGTCATCAGCGTGTCCGTGATCACCGGCTGGCCGTCGATCCGCAGAGCGCGGAGCTTGTCCGCGATTCCTTCGGCGATCTGCTGCGTGCGCGCCAGATCGGAGCCTTCGGGCATCTGCATCGAAATCTCAAACTCGCTCGAATCGTCCTGCGGAATAAAGGTGAACTTGGTCAGCTTGCCCAGAGTCGGCAGCGCTGCGATGCACGCAAACGCGGCAAGCATGATCACCCAGCGGTGCCGCAGGCTCCAGCCAAGCGTGCCGATGTAAAGATGCGACAGGCTTTTCATAAGCGGTCCGCCGTGCGCCTTCTTCTCACGCACGCGCTCGTTGGTCGAATGCTTCAAAAACCGCGCCGAGAGCATCGGCGTGAGCGTGAAGGAAACGAACAGCGACACCATGATCGCGAAGGCCACGGTCACACCGTAGCTGGAGAAGAACATGCCCACGCGGCCTTCCATGAACGCGAGCGGCAGGAAGATCACGACGAGAGAGAGCGTCGTCGCCATCACTGCCAGCGCGATCTCGCGCGTCGCGAAGCTGGCGGCGCGTTTGCCGTCCCAGCCCTTCTCCTCCATCGTGCGGTGAATGTTTTCCAGCACCACGATCGCATCGTCGATCACGATGCCGACAGCGAAGACGAGGCCCAGCATGGTGAAGTTGTTCAGCGTGTAGTTCATCACCCGCATCAGCACAAAGGTGGCGATGATGGAGGACGGAATCGCCACCGCGGCGATCACGGTGCCGCGCCAGTCATGCATGAAGAAGAACGTCGTGATGGCCACCAGCACCGCGCCGAGCAGAAGATGAAAATTGATCTCCTCGAGCGAGCGTTTGATGAAGCGCGACTGGTCGCGCACGATCTGCAGCTTGATATCGGACGGCAGCGTCTTCTTCAGCTCCTCCATGCGCTCGGTGACGCCTTCGATCACCTTGACCGTGTTGCTGCCGGACTGCTTGCGCACGGTCAGCGTCACGCAGTTTTCGCCGTTGGCACGCGACAGGCTGCGCGGTTCTTCGACACCGTCTTCGACCTTCGCGACGTCACGCAAATACACCGGCTGCCCGCCGAAGTTCGCGACGATCAGTTCATTAAAATCCTTCACCGCGGCCATCCGGCCCAGGGTGCGCACCACGACTTCACGACCGGGTTGGTTCAACCGGCCGCCGGGCACTTCGACATTCTGTCGCTCCAGCGCATGCTGCACGTCGGCGATGGTCAGTTGATACGCACGCAACTTGTCAGGATCCACCGAGACCTGCACCGCGCGGGTACGCGCACCGGCCATGCTGATGGATCCCACGTCCGACACCGTCTCTAGATTCTGTTTGATGAACTTGTCGGTGATGTAGGTGATCTCCTTCAGATCTCGCGGCCCGCTGGCGCTGATGGTCATCACCGGCATCGAATCGAGGTCAAACTTGTCGATGATCGGCGCGTCGGTGCCGGGCGGCAGCCGCGAGAGAATCGTGTTCACCTTGTCGCGCACATCCTGCGCGGCGATGTCGCGGTTGCGCTCCAGCAGGAACTGGATCGTGATCTGTGAGACACCTTCCGTGGTGATGCTGTTGAGCTCGTCGATGCCCTGCACCGTGTTGATGATCTCCTCGAGCGGCTTGGTCACGCTGGTCTCCATTTCCTCCGGCGAAGCACCGCGCAGCGTGGTGGTCACCGTCACGACAGGCAGTTCGACATTGGGAAATTGATCCACGCCGATGCCGCGGAAGGAGAACCATCCCAGCACCACGAGGAAGAGGTTGATCATAGTCGCAAACACCGGCCGATGAATGCAGATGTCGGCGATGCCGATACCGCGCGTCTCCGCCTGCGGATCTGAAGTCGCGTCAGTGTTTTTCATGGCCGGAGGCTTCCGCAGCCGTCACGCTGCTTTTGTTTTCGATCGTCACAGGAGAACCGTCCACGAGTCGCGACAGGCCGGTGAGAATCACCTGGTCACCTGCTTTGATCTCGCCGCTGATCTCGCGTTTGCCGTCCTGCAGACGACCGGTCTGCACGCTGCGGCTGTGCGCCTTGCCATTTTCAGCCACAAACACCTTCGTCACGCCCGCGTAGCTGATCACCGCCTCCTGCGGCACCGCCAGTATCGGCTGTCCGCGTTCGAGAACGAGCGTGCCGCGCGCAAAGCTGCTGGCCTTCAGGCGCAGATCGGGATTCTGCACCAACGCGCCGACATTGAACGCACGCGAGGCCGTGCTGACCGTGGGGCTGATGAGATAGACCGTGCCCTTGAAGACTTCGCCGGGGTAGTTGTCCACGCCAAAGGTGATCTCGAGCTTCTTCTCCACCTTGGAGCCGTAGCGCTCGGGGACTTCAAAGATGAACTTGAGCACCTTGTCGTTCACCACGGTGAACAGCGCAGCGCCGGTCTTCACATAGTCGCCCTTGGTGATGATGCGCTCGGCGATCGCTCCGTCGAAGGGTGCCTTGACCTGGCAGCGCTTGATGTTGAGTTCCGCCATCGCCACGTCGGCTTTGGCCGCCTTCACCTCGGCCTCCCACTGGGCTACCTGGGCCGTGGCGAGATCGAAATCGTTCACGGACATCGCGCCGGTTTTAGACAGATCCTTCGCACGGGTCAGGTTCTGGCGGGCGTTGACCAGATTCGCCTCCGCACGAGCTAGGTTGCCGTTCTCCCGCTGCAGGTTGGTGGTGTACGTGTCTTCATCAATCACCGCCAGCAGCTGGCCTTCGGTGACGCGGTCGCCAAACTCCACCAAGGTGCGCTGCACGGTGCCTTCCACTTCGGCACCGAGCGTGGCCTGGTCTTTGGGAAACAGACTGCCCAGAATCGTGACGGTCTGGTCCCACTTTTCCGTGGTGACGGGCGTGGTTTTGACGGTGAGCGGTTCCGCTTCGGCGGTCTTGGCGCGCGGGGGAGCTTCGCTGTGGCAGGCGGCCATGAACAACGGCAGGGCCAGAAGATAATACCGGGGTTTCATGAAGTTCAGGACAGAGGTTTGGCGGCGGCGCCTTCGAAAAGCAGTTTCACGACACGGGCGGCGCGCGCGCGAGTGAGCGTTCCCTCCTGCAGCAGCAGCCACATGCGGATCTGCTGGCTTACGGCACCCAGATAGGCTTGGACGATCTCATCAGCCCGATGATCACGCGAAAGCGTTCCGTCCTTCTGGCCCTCCTGGATCAACTTCAGGATCATGTTCACGATCAAGCGTCGCTTCGGCTGGATCATGACCGCCTGCGCCGGGATCTCGCCGGGCGCGGCGAACATCGAGGAAAACACCAGCCGCATGAGATCCTGGTGCGCACTCGCAAACTCAAACAGCCCCGTCGCCGCCTCCACCAGCTTGTCGTAGCATCCGTCCGCCCCGTGCATGTTCTCCTCCATGCGCCGGGCAGAGCCGTCGTAGGCGGATTCCAAAATCGCACAGAACAATCCCTCCTTGCTGCCGAAGTAATAATAAAGCGTGGGCTTCGACAGTCCTGTCGCCTGCACGATGTCGCTGACCGAAGTGCCCGCATAGCCCTTGCGTCCGAAGGCCGCGATGGCGGAATCCAGCACGGCTTCACGGGTGGGTTTGACGTCTTTCTTCATAATCTACCGAACGGTAGGTATGAACGTTTCACCGTCAACTTCGGATGCAGCCGGACTCCGGGATCCGCATCCTGAGGTCCGCACCAGTCCTTTGGAGGACGAACCGGACATCCATCCCGCGGTTTCAGACGTTCCCTCGTAAGATGGTACAACCCCCGCACCTCCTATGATCACACGCCTGGAAAGATCCTGCGGCCGAGTTCTCGGATTCACCCTCAGCGGCAAGCTGCACGACGCCGACTACCATCACTTCGGTCCTGCGGTGGATGCTGCCGTGGCAGCCCACGGCAAGATCCGCATGCTCGCCCACTTTGTCGATTTCCACGGCTGGGACATGCACGCACTGTGGGACGACACCAAGTTCGCCGTCACCCATTTCACCAAAGTGGAGCGCATCGCCATCGTCGGCGACCGCGATTGGGAAAAGTGGATGGCCATGGTCTGCAAGCCCTTCACGCTGGCCGACCTCCGCTACTTCGACACCACGCAGCTCGAAGAAGCTTGGGCTTGGATCGAAGAGCCGCTGCCCGAAGAACCGGCAGCGGCCTGACAACGCCACCCTAGCTTGCGAAGTAATTTCACTTCCTACGTCATCGTCCTGCTTCAATAGCGAATGCGACCAGTCCTAGGAAGAGAGTTACGGAAGACTCTGGGACAGCCGCCATCCCAACCCGTATTGTTTCGGACTGAATTCCGTTTGCTACACTATCCGGCGCCGGTGCCTATTTACCCGACCCCTTCACAAGAGGCGACCAGGCGGTTGGACAGGGCAACGTATTTCAGGAGCAAGCGGCCCCATCTCAAGGACGAGTTCGGGCGTCGGGACGGAAGAGAAAAAGGACTGGATGGAGCTCGGCGCTCTTTGCCTCAGGCTCTAGGCTTCAATTCCGCTGCCTCGTTTCAGCACCACCGCCAGCAACGCGATGTCCGCCGGATTTACGCCTTGGGCTCTCGCGGCCTGGCCGAGAGTGGCGGGGCGGAGGGCGGTGAGGCGGTGCTTGGCTTCGATCTTGAGGCCGGGGATGGCGTGGTAGTCGAAGTCGGGCGGGATCGTCTTGTCCTCCATGCGGGCGGTCTTGGCCACCATGTCTTCCTGACGGGTGATGTAGCCGGCGTATTTGACGTCGTTTTCGACGAGGGACCAGACCTCGGGGGTGAAGCGGTCGCGGAACTCGGCGGGCAGGGCGACGGGGGTGTTTTCGGGTCGCTTGAGCCATTTCTCCAGACTGATGCCGTCGAGCCGGGCCTCCTGCAGGAGCTGCCGGGCGGCGGCGATGGCGTCGAGCTTGGCCTGGGTGTGCTGCTTTCGGAAGTCGGAGACGAGGCCGATCTGGGCGGCGAGGGGGGTGAGGCGGAGGTCGCAGTTGTCCTGACGGAGGAGGAGGCGGTATTCGGCGCGGGAGGTGAAGAGGCGGTAGGGTTCGGTGGTGCCTTTGGTGACGAGGTCGTCGATCATGACGGCGAGGTAGGCTTGGCTGCGCTGGAGTAGGAACGGGGGACGGCCCTGGACCTTGAGGGCGGCATTGGCCCCGGCGATGAGGCCCTGGCCGGCGGCTTCTTCATAGCCGGAGGTGCCATTGATCTGCCCGGCGAAGTAGAGGCCGGAGACGCGCTTGGTTTCCAGCGTGGGGTGGAGCTGGGTGGGCGGGCAGTAGTCGTACTCGACGGCGTAGCCGGGCCGGACGATCTCGGCGTTTTCGAGGCCGGGGATGGACCGGATGAAGTCATACTGGACCTCGAAGGGCAGGGAGGTGGAGACGCCGTTGACGTAGAATTCGCGGGTGTGGCGACCTTCGGGCTCCAGGAAGATCTGGTGCCGTTCCTTCTCGGCAAAGCGCACCACCTTGTCCTCCACGGAGGGGCAGTAGCGCGGACCGACACCCTCGATCTTGCCGGAATACATGGCCGATTTGTGAATATTGGCCCGGATGATGTCGTGCGTCTGGGTGGTGGTGTAGGTGATCCAGCAGGGAATTTGTTCCACGTGGAACGTTTTTGGGGCCCAAGAATTGAGGGTGAACTGGCTGGGGCCTGTGCCCGGGAGAGCAGGGGAACCCTCAACCCGGGCCTCCGGCTGCTCGTCTTCGGGCAGCGTGCCGGAGAGGTAGCTGAAGCGCGGCGCGGGCTCGTCGCCGGGCTGAAGCTCGCACTTGGAGAAGTCGATGCTGCGGCTGTTGAGGCGGCAGGGGGTGCCGGTTTTGAAGCGCTGCACGTCGAAGCCGAGAGCGCGGAGGCTGTCGGACAGGGTGGAAATGCCGTCGCCCATGCGACCGCCGGCTTGGTTCTGCTGGCCGACATGGAGCAGGCCGCGCATGAAGGTGCCGGAGGAGATGACGACCGCTTTGGCCCGGTAGATCATGCCGAGGGAGGTGCGCACGCCGGTGATGGCGTCGTTTTCGATGAGGATCTCGGCAGCGTTGCCCTGGTGGAGGTCGAGGTTGGGCTGGTTCTCGATGAGCCACTTCATCCGGAACTGGTAGGCCTTCTTGTCGCACTGGGCGCGGGGGGCCTGAACGCTGGGACCCTTGCGGGCGTTCAGCATGCGAAACTGGATGCCGGTGGCGTCCGTGTTCCGGCCCATGACCCCGCCTAGGGCGTCGATCTCCCGCACGACATGCCCTTTGGCCAGACCGCCGATGGCGGGGTTGCAGGACATCTGGGAGATGGTGTCGAGATTCTGGGTGAGGATGGCCGTCTGGCAGCCCATGCGCGCCGCCGCCATGGCCGCCTCCACCCCGGCGTGGCCGGCTCCGCAGACAATGACGTCGTAGTGCTTGGGGAAGGTGAAAAGGGATGCGGACATGGGGCAGGGAAGAGGGGGCGCAGAGAGTAACACAGGCGGCAACTTGTTCCACGTGGAACACAGATTGCTTGGAGTGGTTGAACAATCCTTTGCTTCAAACGCCGCGTTGGCTAGTATGAGTTTCTCCATTTCGCCTCAACATGTCTAAAGCCAAAACCCCCGTTGCTGCGCACGCCGCTGACCCCATCAACCAGAAGCTAACCGCCGCTGACAAGGTGGGCCTCTACCGCCAGATGGTGCGCATCCGCCGGTTCGAGCAGGTCTCGCTCCAGCACTACCAAGCCGGACGCATGGGTGGCTTCCTCCATCTATACATCGGCCAGGAATCCGTCGCCGTGGGCACGGTTTCCGTGATGGGCGAAAACGATCACGTCATCACCGCCTACCGCGATCACGGTCACGCGCTGGCTGTGGGCATGGGCATGAACGAGTGCATGGCGGAACTCTTTGGCAAAGCCACCGGCTGCTCCCGCGGCAAGGGCGGTTCGATGCACTACTTCGCGCCGGAAAAGAACTACTGGGGCGGCCACGGCATCGTCGCAGGTCAGACACCCCTCGGCCTTGGCCTCGCCTATGGTTTGAAGTACCGTGGACTCAAGGGTGCCGCTCTTTGTTTCCTCGGAGACGGAGCCGTGAACCAAGGTGCCTTCCATGAGTCGCTCAACCTCGCCGAGCTCTGGGATCTGCCGGTGATCTATGTGATCGAAAACAACGGTTACTCAATGGGCACCAGCCAGCAGCGCTCCTCCGCTTATCAGGACTTCCTGGCCAAACGTGCCGAGGGCTATGGCATGGCATGGGAGCAGTTCAATGGTGAAGACATCTACAGTGTGCGCGCCGGAGTGGGCAAGGCCATCGAACGCGCCCACATCGAGTCCAAACCAAGCATCCTCGAAATCGCGACCTACCGCTGGGAGGGGCATTCCGTGGCTGACGCCAACAAGTTCAAGTACCGCACCAAGGAAGAAGTCGAGAAGTTCCAAAACGACCACGACCCCATTCAGGTGTGGAAACGCAACCTTCTGAATGAAGGCGTGGCCACCGAAGAGGAGCTGAAGAAGATCGACAAGGAAGCGCAGAAGGAGGCCGAAGAATCCGCCGAGTTCGCCAAGTCCAGCCCCTATCCGGAACCGGAAACCATCTTCGAAGACGTGTACTGGGAAGTGGACAACAAAACCGAAGCCGGCCAGACCGGACGGCACTTCTTCAATGACTGAGCCTAAGCCGAAACCGGCCCAACTCATTCATCGGTAGTCGTTTGGAAGCGAATTACTTCGTTTCAGCGGCTGTGGTAATCGTGTCAGCCTGACTGGTCAGAATGACCGCATGCTTGTCATAGGTCGCCTTGGCACCCGCAAGCTGTGTTACGTAATTGATCGCCTCGGTCAAAGGGACGTTGCTGAGCGAGAGGCTGAGCTTGCGCTGTCCCAGCTCTTCCCCTTTCACAATCACGTTCGGCATCACCTTGCCACCGCTCGCGTTTTTCGACAGTGCTCGCAGACCTTCAATGGCCTCGGTGAGCGTCACGTCCGCCATCTCAACCTTCGGCAGCGTGACAGCCGCGTATTGATTCTGTAGCGTGTTGTCCTTCGGCTGGTAGTTCGCACGAATGTACGCCAGCATGTTGTTTGTCTCTGTGTGTTTCGGATTAGCAGCCGCTACTTTGGAGAGCAGCCGGTACGCAGTCTCCATGTCGCCGCGATAGTAGGCTGCGCGTCCTTGCTGATAGACCGCGTTCAGATCCTCCGCTTTCGCCACGAAACTCGCAGCAGACATCAAAAAGACAGTCGTCACCAAAACGACCACCGTCGAAACCCTCGTCCAGATCAATGATGCTTTCATAGGATGGTTGGTTAGATTTGAAATGATTTCACCAAATCGCACTCGGCATGTCAAGACTGCGCGTGCCGCGAGGCTTGATGCGATGCGCATCCTGCTCCATCGGTGAATCATGCCGCCGCCGAAAAAAGCCACTGCCAGCCAGGTGAATGTACTCCTGGGCAGTGATGAAGCGCGTGTGAAGGAAGCCGCGCTCATGCTCGTGCGCAGCCTCACGCCACCGGACGCCGGAGACTTCAGCAATGACATCATTGATGGCACCGCCGACAACTCCGAACACGCCGGCACCATCTGCTCCAACGTCTGCATGGCATTGCAAACGCTCCCGTTCTTCGGTGGCACAAAAGTAGTGTGGTTGAAGAACGCCAACTTCCTCGCAGAATCTGGTGCAGGGCGCGGACAGGATGCGGTGAACGGCTTCGAGCGCATTCTCGATGTCGTCGAAGGCGGCATTGGCAACGACGTACGTTTCGTCATCAGCGCCACTGGCATCGACAAACGCCGCAGCGCCTACAAGCGCATCTCAAAGATCGCCACGATCGAGGTCTTCGACAAACCGGACACATCCAAGGCGGGTTGGGAACAGGCTGTGCTCGGCATGGCTTCACGCAAGGCCAAGGATCTCGGCATCACCTTTGAAAGCGGGGCGTTGGAACTGCTCGTGCAGATGGCTGGCGACGACACACGTCAGATGGAGAACGAACTTGAAAAGATCGATCTCTACTTGGGCGAACGCCGCCGTGCCGGTTTGAAGACCGTGCAGAATCTCGTTTCGATGAGCCGCGCCGGTGTGCTGTGGGATCTCGGCAATGCGATCGGCAAACGTGATCTGCCGCGCGCTCTCGACCTGCTCGGCACGCTCATGTATCAGGGCCAGAATGCGATTGGTCTTCTGCTCGCTGCCATCGTTCCCCGTGTGCGCAGCCTGCTGCTGATCAAGGACCTCGGCTCGCGCTACAAGCTCAACAAGTTCAACTACTCCGGGTTCTGTACCTCGCTCGAAGGCCTGCCGTCTTCAGCCACCGCGCATCTGCCGCGAAAAAAAGACGGCAGCGGCTTCAACGCGTATCCGATGTTTCTCGCCATTCCCGAAACGGGCAACTTCACGCTCGACGAACTCCACGCGGGCTTCAAAGCCTGCCTCGCGGCGAACTCGAAGCTCGTCACTTCGTCGCTCGATCCCAAGCTCGTGCTGGAGCGTTTGCTCGTCGGTCTGCTCGCCAGACAATCCCGCTGATCCGCTTATGTCCACCGCCACCATTCTCACCTGTCTCGCCATCGGTATTCTCAGCGGCGTTGTTGCCTCTCTGTGCGGTGTCGGCGGCGGTGTCGTAATGGTCCCCGCATTTGTGTTCTTCCTCAAACTGGAACAGAAGACCGCCGTCGCAACTTCACTCGCCATCATCATCCCCACCGCCTTGATGGCGACAACGCAGAACGCGCGTTCCGGTTATGTGGAATGGAAAGTTGCCGCGATCACAGCCATCTCCGCTTCGATCTTCGCCTACTTCGGCGCCGGCTGGTTGAAGACGATGAGCAACGAAACACTCACCCGCATCTTCGGTACCATCCTCGTCGTTTTCGGCGTGCGCATGCTGCTTGTCGGGAAAGCGTAAGCCGTCACCACACCAGCGCATCGAGAAAAAACGTCGCCACCATCGCGACGGCCACGATCAATCGCAACACTAGGCCCACGCCGGTGCCGAGCAGCGATCCCCACGCAGACTTAGCCGCCGGATGCAGGCGCTTCTTGGCAAAAATCAGCTCAAAGGCCGCACCACCGATTAATGGTCCCAGGATCAAACCAAACGGTGCAAAGAACATGCCCACGATCCCGCCGATAAACACACCCGCGATGCCCCAGCGACTGGCGCCAAACCAACGCGCCCCCATCGCACCGCTGACAAAGTCGAGAACGTAGGACAGAACCAGCAGCAGCGACAAAATCACGAACCCCCAGGTGCTCATGCCAGACTCCGGACGCAGCACCGTATGAATGATCCCCGCAGCAAAAATCAACAGCGGCCCCGGCAGGAACGGCACCACCGAACCGATGATGCCCACGATCAGCAGGCAGATCGTCAGTGACCACACACCCCACATTTCCCACGGCATCGAGGTGAAAAAATTCGCTGTCGTATTCCACGCGTTGGTGAACCACTCACTCATCGCACCACCTTGTTTTGGATTCGACGGGCTGACGCACGCTGCGCGGCCAGTTCAGGCCTGACTTTGGCCAGCCGAGATAGATCAAACCCACGCAACGATCTTCCACCCCGATTTGAAGCCACTCGGCAAACTCACGCGTTCCCAGCAACGGTGGAGACGACCAGTAGCAGCCCAAACCCGCTGCGGTCGCCGAGAGTTGCAAATTCTGCAATGCACAGGCCACCGCTTCGATCTCTTCGACTTCGGGAATCTTCGCGCCGCCGCGTCGTTCCATCACACACGCGATCACCACCGGCGCGAGAAGCGGGTTCTCTCCCATTTTTTTCATCTTGTCCTCGCGGAACTCATTCGCGGGCGTCGTCGCCTGATAAACACATTGCATCGTCTCCGCCAGCCGCTGCCGTGCCCCGCCTTGATGCACGATGAATTTCCAAGGCTCCGTCAGACCATGCGTCGGCGCCCACGTCGCATCTTCAAGGATTGTCGTCAGCAAAGTGCGTTCCACCGCACGCGACGAATCCATGTCCACCGGCTTGATGGAGCGACGATGGCGAATGAGTGCGCTGATGTGTGTGTGAGTTGCGACAGACATGAACGCACGACCCTTACACCATTGGCAGCACTTTGCTCAACACGAGTGTAACCAACAATCCGATCACTGAATCAGCCGTGAGCTGCACGGACCAGGTGCGCAGCGTTTCCTTTTCGGTCATGCCGCTGAGGCGGTTCACCACCCAGAAGCCGCTGTCATTCATCCATGAGCCGCACATCGCGCCGAAGCCGATCGAGCAGAACATGTAGATGGAATGGCAGCCGAGCGCACCGCCTGCCACCATCGGCGCCATGATGGAGGCCCCGGTCAGCATCGACACCGTGGCCGAGCCCTGGGCCACACGCACCACGGCGGTCACGACCCAGCCGAGTACGATCAGATTGAGACTGTAGTCCTTCGCCAGCGCCTCAACCGCACCCCCCACACCCGCCTGACGAAGCGCGTATCCAAACGCGCCGCCGGCGCTGGTGATCAAAATGATCATGCACGCCGTCTCAAGCGGCGGTCCCATCAGCTCTTCCACTTTCTTCAAGCCAAAGCCACGCTGTTTGGCCAGCACCACGACTGAAATCAGCGTGCCTATAATCAGCGCGATGTTCTTGTGCCCGATGAAATCCACCCAGGCGCGCACTGCAGCAAATCCCTCTTCGCCGCCGAGGGCGTTTACCATGGCCACGCCCCATCCGGCGCCTTTCGCCGCACCTTCGTGTGCAAGTTCGAAGACCGTCGTCAAACTGATCAAAAGAATCGGCAGCACCACAGGCATGATGCTCCAGAAAAACGAGGGCAGTTCGCTCTCCGGCTTCGCACTGATCCCCTGAAGGTCCGAAAGAGAGACTCCGCCTTTCTCACGCAACGGCACATCCGTGCGCGCATTGAGCCATTTGCTCACCAAGAATCCGAAGTAGCAGGTGATTGCGCCGATCACCAGACCGCCGACGAGTGACTCGCCCACGTTGAGATGCAGGCTTTCCACCACCGCCACAGGCCCGGGGTGCGGCACCAGCATTGAATGCGTCACCGTGCCACCACAACAGATCGCCATGAGATAAAGCGTGTAGTCCTTGCCGGTACGCATGCGCAGCGCCATCGCCAGCGGCACCATCAGCATGAACATCGTGTCGAAGAAAATAGGAGCGCTGAGAATGAAGGTGCTCCACAGCAGCGCCCAGCCCGCTCGCTTCTCACCAAAGAACGCCAGGAAGCGTCGCACCACTTTGTCAGCTGCTCCGCTTTCCATCAGGCACATGCCGATGATTGCCGCCAGGGCGATCGAGATCGCGATGTCACGCGCTGCATCACCGAGGCCCTTGGACACCATCTCCACCGCTCCCACCAGCGACGACATCGCCTTCATCTTTCCGTCCTTCTGCACCACTTCCCAGGTGTCCTTCCCCGCAAGCAGACAGGCCAGCAGGGCCGCCAGCACGAGCGCGAGAAACGGATGCATGCGCAGTTTGCTGATCGCGATGATGATGAAAGCCACGCTGACAGCGAGAACGACGAAAGGCCAGTAGCTGGCCGTGGAAGCAGCAAGAATGAACATGGCCGCGATGCTGAATGTCTGCGGCTGTCGCGTCAAGACATTCGACAGTGGACTTCCCGTCTGACACCGCTTCTTTCCGGCGTTCATGAATCCCGCCCGCCTTCGTCTGATCTTTGTGTTCCTCGTCATCGTGGCCGGGTGGT
This sequence comes from Prosthecobacter sp., assembly GCF_020439865.1. Classification (GTDB taxonomy): domain Bacteria; phylum Verrucomicrobiota; class Verrucomicrobiia; order Verrucomicrobiales; family Verrucomicrobiaceae; genus Prosthecobacter. The sequence goes on along the minus strand of NZ_JAGRPF010000121.1, from coordinate 2,459 downwards.
TTGGCATCTCCCGGCTGGATTTCGATGTGGATCCGCTCAGCCTGCTGCCGCAGGAACTGCCGGGACTGCAGGGCACGCGACTGTTGCGTGAGCAGAAGCGCGACCTGCTTCTCATCGCCGTTCAGGCAGAAGACCCCGCGCTCATCGAAGTCACAGCAGAAGCACTTGCCGAGCATCTGTCCGCCCAACCGGAACTTTGCGCCAGCGTGCGCAGCAAGTCGCTCATCCAATCCGATCCCGCAATCATCGCTGAAGTTGTCGCCTATCTCTGGCTCAACGCGCCGCCGGATGAAGTGACGAAGCTTGTTGCATCACTCGATGCCGCATCGCTCTCAGCCTTGCTCGCAAAATCCAAGGAGACTGCGGGAACTTCGCTCGATCTGCAAAACGCCACGCTCACCGGCTATGATCCGCTGGGTCTCGCACGAGGTGCGCTTGAGCTCATGAGCGGTGGCGGCGACATGAGCAGCATGATGAGCGATGAATTCAGCAGCGCCGATGGCACCCTGCGTCTGCTGTTTGTCACTCCTCCGGGCAAAGCGCTCGCCGACTACCGCGCCGCCAACGCATGGCTCGCGCAGATCAAAACCGAAGTGCGTGAGAAGTGGCTGCCGCAGCAGGGCGAACTCACCGGCGTAAAAATCGGATTCACCGGCGATCCCGCGTTCCAGGCGGAAATCGCCACCGGCATGGAAGGGGACATGCGTCAGTCCATCGGCGCGGTTACCTTCATCGTCGGCTTTCTCTTCTGGCTGCTGCATCGCAGCGTGAAGCCGCTGTTCTGGCTGCTGCTCGCCATTCTTTGCGCCAACATGCTCACGCTCGGCACCGCGGGTGCGATCTACGGCTCGCTCAATGTGATGTCGATGGGATTCGCGGCGATCCTCACCGGATTGATCGAAGACTTCGGTGTCGTCGGTCTGCACATGGCTCGCGAACATCCCGACGAAGGTTTTTCACGCATCTGTCGTCGCGCATTGCCCAGCGTAACCTGGTCCGCCATCAGCATCGCCGGCATCTTCGCCATGCTGGGCCTCAGTCAGCTTCCCGGTGTTGCACAGCTCGGTATCTTGTCCGCGCTCGGAGTGTTGATCGGTGCCGCGGTCATGATCTTTGGCTTTCTGCCGCTCGGCATGGGCGCAGGCAAGTTGGAGGAGCATCATGGCACCACGCGCTTCGCCATGAAGATGCAGGGCGTCATGGTCGCGCTCGTCTTGATCGCCCTGATCGCTTCCACGGTTGTCGTGATGTGGAAGGGCCTGCCACGCATGGACTTCGGCTCCTCGGTACTGCGTCCTGACAAGAGCGAGGCCTTTGACGTCTTCGAAGACATCGAGAAACGCATGATGAATCTCGGTGCCGAGCCCGGCCGCAACGTGCCGCTGATCTTCGCTGCTCATGACGCTGCCGCCTTGCGCGAGAGCATCCTCGCCTCGCAGAAACTTCTGACGAGCGATGAAGTGGAGGCTCACATGCTGCCGCTCGCGCTGGTTCCTGATGCCGAAGCACAGAAGACCAATCTCCCGGTGCTCCAATCACTCGCGACCCGCGAAGACTCCCTGAGACAGGCCGTGGATGCCGCAGGTTTCACCGACGTCGCGTTTGTGCTTACCCAAAATGTCTTCAAGCAATGGCGTGAGTGGGCTGCTTCTCACTCCGCGCTGCCGCTCTGGCCTAAACCCATCGTCCTTGAAAATCTCGGAGGCATTGTTTCAAAACATGCGGGACACGGTTTGATGGCGATCGGCTCCGTCCGCCTCGCCCAAGGCCGCACCTTGGAAAACGCGGCCGTGCTTCATGAAGTGGAGAAGATTCCTAGCGCGCATCCGGCGGGCTGGGACTTCCTGCGCACCTCATTGGAACCGCTGTTGAAGCGTGAGCTCCTGCGAGTCTGTGTTCCCACGGTCGTGATCGCCCTCATTCTGTTCTTTCTCGTGTTCCACGGCTGGCGGGAGCGGATCTTTGCCTTCCTCGTGCTCTCCGCCAGCGGCTGGATTCTTCTCGGCGGCATGACAGCGTGGGGCCTGACATGGAACCTGATGAGCGTGGGTGCGGTGCCTCTGTGCCTCGGTCTCGGTCTCGATTTCACCATCCATGTGATGCACTCACTCCGCGAGCCGGGCGCCACACGTGAACGCGCCGCCTCACTGGGCCGCTCTCTCGCCTACTGCGGTCTCAGCACCGGTCTGGCCTTCGGCGCCCTGGCCACAGGCAGCAACCGCGGTCTAATCACCCTCGGGATGACCGCGATGATCGGCGTGCTCACCGTGCTGATTACTGCGGCCTTTGCTCTGCCATGGGTCTGGTTTCGCAGGAAAAGTTGAGGACCGACCCCCCTGAATTTTCACTGGCACAACCCTTCGGACCGGCTACTATCCGCCCCTCTCTCACGAGATGGTGACCGTAGTTCAAAGGTAGAGCCCCAGATTGTGATTCTGGTTGTTGCGGGTTCGAATCCC
>NZ_JAGRPF010000120.1 GCF_020439865.1 Prosthecobacter sp. | reverse complement strand
GGGGGGGGGGGGGCGGGGTTTTGCCCGGGGGGGGGGGGGGCGGGAGGCGGGCCGGCCAGGGGGGGGGCCGGGGGGGGGGGGGGAGGGGGGGGAGCGCCGGGGGGCTTCGGTGCCACGGGGGGCCGCGCAGCGGGAGGCATTGAGCCGGAAGGTGCCGGGGCTGTCGGAGGAGGGGATGAAGCTACAGGGATGGCAGATGTCGTCTTCTTAGAGGGGGGGGACATCGGGGGCGCCGGCAGTTTCACCGGAGCGGTGCTGGACTTTGGCGCTGGCGGGGGCAGCGGAGCCGAAGGCAGCTGAATAGGTGCCGTGGACTTCTTGGACACCATGGGAACCACGGAAGTCGTGTTCAGAGAGGCTGGAATTCCACCGGTCGCGGGTGAGATCGGAGCAGTGGATTCACGTGGCTGGGTGACACCCGCCCCAGGGCGGCCACGCAGGGTGATGCGCACTGTTTCTTTCTTCAACGGCACCGCAGCAGTCTTCGGTGTCGAGCCTGACGGCGGTGGAGGGGGCGTGTTTTCGGGTTCGCTCATGATTCAGAGACTGGAAAGGAAATGATTCGGGGAATTCATAACATTTAGCGAATTTCGCCCCTTGGCGTCAATCCCTTTCTCCTCGCAGGTTGCAAAAGAGCCTCCCTTGTTCGTTAGTTTTCAGATCCGACCCGTCTTTGGGCGGCTTTTCCTCTCATGAACATTCTCGTCACCGGCGGAGCCGGATTCATCGGATCCCACACCGTCGAGCGTTTGCTACGTGATCAAACCGGTCGTGTCACCGTCCTCGACAGCCTCAACGACTACTACAATCCCGCCATCAAGCGCGACAACCTCAGTGCTCTCGGACCGGATGTGGTGTTCCGCCAAGGGGAACTGACCGACGCCCAGTTCGTCTCCGACACCTTCGAGCAGGGTAAGTTTGACGCCGTCATCCACCTCGCCGCCCGCGCTGGCGTGAGGCCGTCCATCGAGCAGCCGGAGCTTTACATCGACACGAACATTAAGGGCACCTTCAACCTCCTCGAGGCCGCCCGCCGCACCGGCGCGAAGCACTTCGTCTTTGCCAGTTCGTCCTCCGTCTATGGTGTGAACAAGAAAGTGCCCTTTGCCGAGACCGACCCCATCCTGCAGACCATCAGCCCCTACGCGATGACGAAGATGGCCGGAGAGCAGATGTGCTCGAACTACAGCCACCTCTACGGGATCAAGACCGTCGCCCTGCGCTTCTTCACCGTCTATGGCCCGCGCCAGCGCCCCGACCTGGCGATCTCGAAGTTCACACGCCTCATCGAGGACGGCAAACCCATCGACAAATACGGCGACGGCACCACGCGGCGCGACTACACCTACATCACCGACATCGTCGATGGCATCATCGGTGCCCTGAACTACCGCAGCGGTCCGATCTGCGACATCTTCAATCTCGGTGGCTCGCAGAACGTCTCGCTCAACGATCTCATCACCACGATCGAGGACGCGCTCGGAAAAGGGGCCACCATCAACCAGATGCCCGACCAGCCCGGCGATGTTCCGATCACCTCCGCCGACGTGAGCAAGGCGAATGCTCTCCTCGGCTTCAAGCCCACCACCTCCATCGCCCAAGGGGTGCCCAAGTACGTCGAGTGGTTCCGCGACATGCGGGCGCGGGGCATCACGGTGTGCTAGGCGTCAGAAATGCGGCGCGGACACCGTGCCCTCCTCAATCTCCTGGCGCTTCTTGCGCACGATGCCGTCGGCGATTTCAAGGACCATTTCTTCCAGCAGCAGGCGCAGGTGGCTGCCGGGGCGGTAATCGGCGGGCGCGATGTGTTTCACGCGGTCAGCGAGGCCGGTGAGCTGGTAGCATTTGCGGAAGCTGCTGCGGCTCTGTTCGTCCGGATTGTACACCGCCACCGCATGACCGCCGTAGCGCTTCATCAGGGTGAAGCACGGCACGTCCGTGGGGCCGTCACCGACGTAGATCATGTTTTGGAACGGAATCGGCCGCAGCTCGTGCGCCATGTGATCATTCACATCCTCATGCGGCTCCAGCATGCCCTTGTTGATGCGGAAGATGTACTGCGTCTTCGTCGTGTGGCTGATGACGCGCTTCGGGAAGGTGATGCGGCCGTTTTTGTCCTCACCGAACTCGCAGCCAAAGATGCGCTTCACGTGAGGCGCTAGCGCGGAACCGTCCAGCAGCGCCTTCAGGCCGCTGGAAATGATGTAGTGCTCGATCGTCACCCCGAGCAGCTTGTGCTGGTCATTCAGCACGTTGTTCAGCTCGTCGAAGAGCTCCGGCACGCCTTTGAAAAAGCGCAGCTTCGCGCCCAGCTTGCGCAGATCCTCGTTCGTCGGCCGGTCCATGTCGAGGTAGTCGAGCATGCACTTCAGGTAGGCCAGCTCGCCGTCGTAGCCTTCCTGGTCCACCAGTTCGCGGCTGCGTTTCCAGAACTGTCCGGGATTGATCCCGAAGTGCGGGAAGAGCGTCTCGTCCTGCATGTAGGTGGGACTCAGCGTCTGGTCGTAATCGTAGATGATGCCGATGGTGGTCTGCTGGGAGGCCATGGGGAGATTTGATGGTTGTTTGCGGTCGTTGACGAGGGCTGACGTTGGTTTGGAAAACAATCGTCAACCACAGTCAACAACTGCCAACCACCGTAAACCGGCACCCTTCACACCAGCGACTCGAAAGCGCTGGAGAGTGTCGGATGCCTGAAATCGTAGCCCATCTCCGTAGCAACGCGAGGAATCACTCGCTGTCCGCCCAGCAGCATCTCCTCCGCCATGCCGCGCAGCAGGAGTTTCAGCGCAAAGGCGGGAGCATGGAAAAACGCGGGACGTTTCAGCGCCGCGGCCAGCTTGGTGGTGAACTCCGCATTCGTAATCGCCTCAGGCGCGCACAGATTCACCGGACCGCGCACCGTTTCGGTTTCAACTGCCTTCAAGATGATCTGCACCGCATCGTCGATATGAATCCACGACATCCATTGTTCTCCTGAGCCGAGTCTGCCGCCGAGCCCGAATCCAAACACCCGCTTAAGCATGGGAAATGCTCCACCTTCGTGTCCTAGCACAATGCTAGAACGCACCACGACGACGCGAATTCCAAGCGCCTCAGCACGCGATGCCGCCTTCTCCCAGCCTGCGCAGACATTCGCCAAAAAACCTTCCCCACATGGTGAAGTCTCATCCACAGGATTATCGCCACTGTTTCCATAGAATCCGGCACCTGACGCACACACCAGCACCTTGGGCCTGTTCTCCGGCTTCCAAGTCTTCAGATGAGTCACCAGCGCGTCCGTGAAGTCCACACGGCTTTTCCAGATGCGGTCGCGTTTCTCCGGCGTCCACAGCCCTATGAGCGATTCGCCAGAGAGATGCACCAGCGCGTCGAGTTTCGTCTCTGGCAGCGCATGCGGAGCGTTTTTCGGCTGAGTCAGACCTGCTCCCGGCCTGCGCGAATACGCGATTACGTCGTGCCCTTGCTCTCGAGCGCCAGAGCTGAGATGCCTGCCAATGAAGCCCGTTGCTCCTGTGATTCCGATGCGCATGAGAACTTTAGTGAGTAACGGGCGCCAGCACTTCATTGCGCCGCAGGAAGCCGGGTGTCCATGGCGGGTCGTAGTAGGCGCTGAAGGGCTGCCCGTTTGCAGTGAGCTTGTTCTGAGCCATCCAAGCCCTGAGTTTCTCCAACGCCTGCGGCTCACTCTTCGCGCTGCGGCTGCCGCTGTAGCGGTAGGCGGCCACGCGCTGCGCCTTCATCGTGTCCACGCTCACCTGATCGGAGGCTGGTGCGGGCGCGTTCTCCTTGTGCATCTCCGGCACCACGAAGGCCATCTTGCCATCCACCATGAAGACCGGCGTGGTCATGGCGATCTTCTCTTTCTTAACGTTCCCTCCGTCGATGTAGCGGAAGAGCCGCATGAAGCTCGAATTGTCCGCATCCCGTGATGTGGTGGCGATTTTCAGTTCGGGATACTCACGAATCTCGAAGTCGCCGTCCGTGCGGATGAGTTTGTAAGGTGCCGTTTCGTAACCCGACCTCGAAGTGACGCACGCAGCGATGCCGAGTGCCGCTCCGATGGTCACAAGGGCCCAAATAAACCATTTTTTCATGCCGGGGATACGTCTTTAAAAGTTCATCTGGCTGGCTTTTCCAGAATGAGGCATCGAAACGATCTTCCCATGAACGCCGGGTGGGTCAGAGAGTTGAACTGCCGCATCATGGCGGCATCCAGAGGCCGGCCTTCGAAACTTTGCAGCCATGGCATTGCCATGCGGCCCAGCACGCGGCCTTGGAGATCGTATTCGCGTTCGACAAGGCCATGCCGGAGGGCTTCGGCGATGAGCCGGGTAAAATTGATGTGCGTGGTCAGATCGCATCCGCCCAAATCTTCCAGCACATGTCCGTCCATCTGGTGCTGCCGATAGCGCCGGATCGTGCCTCCGGCGCGCGAGTCGGCAAAGAACTCCTCGGCATCCAGGCCGTAGTCCGCGATGAAGATCGCACCGCGGAATGCCGCCTGCGCGAGCTCCCGTATCCATCGCAGCATGGCGAGATTGATTTCGAGAGTGTGGCCGGTTTCGAGATCGTGCGGGAGGTGTTTTACCTCTTCTTCAAGCTCATCGTTGGAGCAATCCCCCGGCACAAAGCGAAACGCCTCGGTGCCGTCGGCTTCGACGAACAGTTCCTCCCAGCGCTCGCCACTCCAGCGCACGAGATGGACGGGAAAGGCGTCGGGCAGCTCGTTGCAGAGGAAAAAGCCGTGCTTGGGCCCGGATCGCAGCGCGGCAAGGTTTTCCACCCACCGCACACGGCTACCGAGGCGTTTTGTCTGTGCTTCGCGATAGCGTGGATTCGGCTCCACAATGAGGTAGCGCACCGGCCGGTCACCGACCGTGCTCAGAATGTCCTCCGCGAGCTGCCCGTCATGGCCACCTTGTTCGATGATAGTGAAGTCCTCCGGTTCGCCTTGCGCCTCCCATTCTTGGAGAGCACGCATGGCCAGCAGTTTGCCAAACAGCGACCCCACGCTCACGCTGGTGAAAAAATCGCCTTCACGACCGATTCTGCGCGGCCCGGCTCCATAATAGCCATGCTCAGGATGATAGAGCGCCAGTTCCATGACTTGTTCAAATGGCAGCCGGCCGGCAGGCGTGGCGGCGAGCTGTTCATGGAGCATCTGGGGCAGGAGAGGCATGAGGAGACGAGACGGGAAAGAACTGGCGCGGATTGTGAAGGGCGGGTAGTTTCCTTGCCCATCTTTTTATCTGACCATGTTCCGTGATGATCCCGATCCTCAGCCTGTGCGCAACTGGCGTGGCGAAACCGGCTTGAAACTGCCGTTTTACCGTCGCGGCTGGTTCAGTGCCTTGATGGCCCTCGGGCTGCTCGGCGTCGTTGCCGCGTTTGGCTGTTACAGCGTCGTTGTGGCTCCATTGAGGAGGGATGCGGAGAAGTACGATCTCGAGGAGCTCAAGAAGCTCGAAGCCGCCAGCATCATCTTTGACCGGGATGGCGAGGAAATGGCCCGCCTGTATGTGTTGAACCGCACCCCGGTGCCGATCACCGATGTCCCGCAGCATTTGATCGATGCCCTCGTTGCCCAGGAAGACTCGCGTTTCTTCAAGCACGACGGTGTCGATTACATCGGCCTGGCGCGTGCCGTGAAGGAAAACGTTATGGCGCGTGAGGTTACGCAGGGGGCCAGTACGATCACCCAGCAGCTCGCCCGCCAGACGTTCAAACTCCTCGAGCGCAGCTACAAACGCAAGATTCTGGAGGCCTTCATCGCCCAGCGCATCGAGAAGCAGTTTTCGAAATCGGAGATTCTTGAGCTCTACCTGAACCGCATTTTCTTCGGCATCAATTTTTACGGCGTGCAGGCCGCGTCACGCGGCTACTTCGGCAAGGATGTGAAGGAACTGAGCATCGAGGAGTCGGCCACGATCGTCGGCCTGATCAAAAGCCCCAACAACATCCAGCCCATCAAGCATCCAGAGCGTGCGTTGAAGGAACGCAACTACGTGCTCGAGCGCATGTCCATCGAAGGCACCTTGACGAGGGAAGAGGCGGCAAAGCTCAAGACCCGGCCGCTCGTCACCGCCCCGCAGAGTTCGGATCCGCGGTTGAGCTACGTTTTTGATGCCGTGCGCCGTGAGGTGGTGGATCTCGTCGGTGAGGAGCGTGCTTCCATCGGCGGCTTTCATATCTACACCAGCATCGATCAGGATCTGCAAAAGGCTGCGGAAGAGGCGGTCAACAAACGCTTGGCCGAGGTCGAGAAGCGTGCCGGTTACGAGCATCAGACTTTTGCGCAGTTCCGCGCCATCATGGCCGACTATCGTGCGCGAATGAAGCGTGGCGAGATCGACCCTGCCACGCCGAAGCCGCTTCCGGAGTATTTGCAGGCCGCCGCCCTGATGATCGACAACAACGACGGCAGCATTCTGGCGATGGTGGGTGGACGCGACTTTGCCGACAGCCAGTTCAATCGTGCCACAGATGGTGTGCGGTCGGTGGGCACCGCGTTCACGCCTTTGGTCTACGCGGCGGCGTTCAGCAGTCCGGGGATTTATCCCGGCACGAAGGTCGAGGACGCGCCGCTGGACAACCGCCGCGTCATGATTGGCGGTCTCACGGGAATTCTGGGTGAATGGGGCGCCGAGGTGGACAATCCGAAGTGGTCGCAGGCACCGATGAGCTCGCGTGAGGCGCTGGTGCAGGGGCGCAACTCCGCCACGGTCCGTCTCGGAGAACGCGTGGGGGTTCCCATGGTCAAACAGGTTGCGCAGAAGGCTGGCATCACCACCGAGATGCGTGACTATCCTTCCACCTTCCTCGGGGCCAGCGAGGCCCGGCTGAGTGAGATGTGTCTGGCATATTCCAATTTTCCCACGCTAGGGAGCCGTCCGCAGAAACTGAACCTCATCCAGCGCATCACCGACAGCAACGACAAGGCCGTTTTCCAGATTTCCGAGGCTGCGCTGCGCAGTGTCCAGAGCATGGATCCCATCGCCGCCTATCAGACGCACACCTGCCTTGTCGACGCTCTCCATGTCGGAACGGGCAGCCCTGCGGTCAGTGACTACAAGCTGGGTGAGTTTGTCGCCGGCGGCAAAACCGGAACGCATTATGAGTTCAAGGATCTCTGGTTCCTCGGCTACACCTCGGGTGTTACCTGCGGTGTGTGGGCCGGCTTTGACAAGGCAAAGACCATCTATCCCGGCGCCTTCTCAAACCGCATCGTGCTGCCCGTCTGGGTGGACATGATGAACTCCAGCGTCTCCCGCTTTGCCCCCCAGGAGATCCAGCCTCCGCAGACGGCGGAACGCGTGGAGATGTGCCAGCGCAGCGGCATGCGTGCCACCGACTACTGCTACGAGAAGATCAAGGGCCCTGACGGACGCGAGAAATCTGTGCGCTCTACTTACTTCGAGTATTTGCGCCCCGGCACCCCGCTGGAAGGCTTCTGCACGCTGCACACTGGCGAAGGGCTGCCGAGCGAGATTCAGCAGTTCCGCTACAGTATGCCCGTCGGTGGCATTGGGTCTGCGCCCCTGATCGCCGAATATGCCAAGTGGGCGCACATCGAGCCCATCCGCATGAAGGCGCTCACCGTCGTCGGCGACGATCCCTACAATTCGGAGCAGGCCGTTCCTCGCGCCAGCCCGGTGAACGACGACGGCACTCCGATTCGCAAGGCCATCCCCGTCGATGCGGTGGACACACCCGACGAAGGGCCCACGCTCAAGCTCGCCCCGCCGCCGCCGATGAAGATCGAGCTGTGAGTCTTGGAAAGTGGTGACTCCTCATTTCGATCCTCGTAGCAGGATCGCGCCCTTCTCCGCATCAAACTCCTTCTCCCACTTCGCCACGATGAGCGTGGCCACGGTGTTGCCCACGAGATTGGTCAGCGCACGCGCCTCGGACATGAATCGATCAATGCCGATGAGCATCGCGAGCCCTGCGACAGGTATGCCGGTATCGATGGTCGATAATGTCGCGACGAGCGTAATGAATCCTGCACCGGTGACACCTGCCGCGCCTTTGGAAGTAAGAAGCAGCACGGCGAGCAGACCAAGCTGCTGCCAGAGCGTCAGCGGCGTGTTGGTGGCCTGCGCCACGAACAGCGCGGCCAGCGTGAGGTAGATGCAGGTGCCGTCGAGATTGAAGGAATAGCCGGAGGGAATGACCACGCCGACCACCGACTTGTCGCAGCCGTGCTTCTCGAGCTTCTGCATGAGCTGCGGCAGCGCCGTCTCCGATGAGGAGGTGCCCAGCACCAGCAGCAGTTCGTCTTTGATGAAGACGAGGATCTTCCACAGGCTGAAACCGAAAAAGCGTGTGATCAGGCCGAGCACCACAAACACAAACAACCCGCAGGTCACATAGACGCAGCCGAGTACCTTGGCGAGCTTCAGCAGCGTGCCCGGTCCCTCGGAGCCGACGGTGAAAGCCATGGCGCCAAACGCCGCGATGGGCGCGACCTTGGTGATCATCGCCACCAGCTTGAAAAACACCTCTCCCACCACGTGCAGCAGCTCCAGCACGATCTGACCGCGCTCGCCCATCTGGCACATCGCGATCGCGACGAGAATCGCCAGAAACAGCGCTGGCAGCACCGACTCGTCCGTGAAAGCGCCCACGAAGGTCTTCGGCACGATGTTCATCAAAAACGTGACCGTGCTCGTGTCGTGGGCCTTGGCGGAGAATTCGGTGATCTTGGCGGTCTCTTTCGCCGTGGCTTCGCTGTGCATGCCCGCACCAGGTTCGGCGATGTTCGCCACAAGCAGGCCGATGACCAGCGCCAGCGTCGTGAGCACCTCGAAATAGATCAGCGCCTTCAATCCGACGCGCCCCACGCGCTTCAGGTCGCCCATGCTGGCGATGCCCGAAACCACCGTGCAGAAAATGATCGGCGCGATGAGCATCTTGATCGCCTTGATGAAGATCTCCGCCAGCGGCTTGAGCGTCGTGCCGGTTTCCGGGTAAAATAGGCCCGTCAGCACGCCCAGAACGATCCCGATCAGCACCTGCACATAGAGAATTTTCAGCCACTTCATGGGCGCCGATGCTGGCAGGTCTCCGGCAAAAGCCAAGAGGCTTTCTTGCACCCTCCGCCGGGCGTGCTAGGCTCGCGGCCCTCTAACCTCCAATTCGCACGCATCATGGGCAAAACTCTCTTCGAAAAAGTCTGGGAATCGCACGTC
>NZ_JAGRPF010000119.1 GCF_020439865.1 Prosthecobacter sp. | reverse complement strand
GTTGGAGATCCACCTCAGCGACCTTATAGTGCGGTTCCTCTTCCAGTCCAAAGCGGAAGAGAAATTCCCGCAGCAGGTTTTTGTGCGCCAGCCGGGGATGCGCCGCCACTTTGAGGAAGTGCCGCTGCACCCCCTTCGTGAGATGATACTGGAAGGAAAGGTAGCGCACATACTGCTCCCGAGTCAGACCACCTTGATCGTGGATGCACTGGAGCTTTGCGCGGAAGACGGTCTTCGCCTTCTCGACGACTTCTAGGACGGGGGAGAGTTTGGTTGGCGTGGTCATGGTGGGAAGTTATGAGAGGATTTTGAGTGAAAGGCGGCAGGCGGCGTTCCACACCAGCAGCGGATAAACCGCGAGGGAGCGTTCCATGCCGTCGAGATCGTGGCAGTCTCTAAAGATGCTCCCGGCGCTGGAGTGCGCGCGCAGGGTGCCTCCGCGATGAGATGGTGGCCGGTCTCTCCGAATGGCTCCATGATGGTAGGGGCGCTGTGGTCCGTGTAGGTCTGCGGATGCCGCACCTCCTCCTCATGCCTGTCGTAGCAGAAGCGAAACAGACCGTTCAGGTCTTTATCGATCTGGGTTAGGCGAATGGTGATTGGCACGGGACGAAGGTGGTTCGTTCCCTTCTGTGCGTTTTCGGACGGGATGTTACCGGTGAAGTGAAATATTTTTCACGGGATCCAGATTTTCGTCGTGATGGTTGCCTACCCTACATTGGAGGCATGAGACGGGTGAAAACCACCGTTCGTGAGACAGTCCTTCGATGCCCCAGACAGGTCGTCCGAGCACGCGTGGCCATGACGGCGGAGCCGGCAATCGTCAGCTCTTAATGGCTTACTTCCCCAGCAGGAACGCGATCAAGTCGGCCATCTGCTCCTTCGTGATCGCGGCTTCGAGGCCGACGGGCATGAGGGTGCGATCGAGGGACTTCATCTCCTTGATGGCGCTGCGCGGAAGTGTCTCCTTGGCGCCGCCCATCATGGCGAGGACGACGCTGTCGCTGTTCTCGCTTTGAATGAGGCCGCTGAGGCTGCGCCCGTCTTTCGTGTCGATTTGATACGCGGTCCAGCGTGCTTCGAACATGCGGTTCGGGTCGAGGATGTCGGAGAGGATGCCTTCAGGGGGCTTCACTTTTACATCGGAGAGCGGCGGGCCGACATCGACGCCCATGTCGCCATGCTTGTGACAGGTGATGCAGATGGTGGCGAACACGGCCTGACCTTTCTTCGCATCGCCAGGCATCGTTGTGGCCGCCATGTAGTCCTTCACCACAGCCGCGCGGTCGCTGCTCGCCTCGCCAAAGAGCTTCTTCGCGAGGTCGGTCATCTCGCCCTTGCCGCGCTGATAACGCCAGCGCGTCTCGACATCGACCCACGCGGTCGGGAACTCGCCCTTCTCCATGCGCTTGAAGAGTTCCAGCGCGGTCGTGGCGTTTGCGGTGAGGATCGGCACGAGATCGCGCTTCAAAGCGGGACCGGCCTTCGGCAACAGTTCGTAAATGAGCGACGCGGTGCTGGTGGCGGGATATTTTTTCAGCAGGACCAGAGTGGCGGCGCTGAGTTCAGTGGGTTGCGATGTGG
>NZ_JAGRPF010000118.1 GCF_020439865.1 Prosthecobacter sp. | reverse complement strand
TTAATTCGACCGCCTTATCCGCAGTCCCGAGCACTTCAGCACCGGGGAAACGGGGGCACTCCTCAAATCATGACAGAATCACTTCTCATCCCCGGCCGCTGGCGGCACATCCGGCACGGCGGCGAGGATATCATCCAGGTCTGAGAGTCGGCCACGATGGGCGCGTTGCTCCACGGTATCGCGCACCTGCCAGGCCGTGACTTGAGACGAAAGCGCGATCGCGATGATGGAGTCCACGCTGGTGCCCTCGCGCTTGGCGACATCGGCCGCCTGACGGATGAGGAAGTCGGGGATGTTGGCTTGTATGGTCATGGGACGATGGATTGAAGGACTTGAAGAAACTCTCTCGGCGACACCACCTGAACGGCTGGCAGCCGGTCGGCGGGGAAGTGCCGCTGATTGAACGTGACAAGATAGCCGACCTTCGCCTCAAGCGCCAGTTGTGCAAAAGCTTCGTCATCCGCGTCCGGCAATGCAGGCTTCCAAAAGCTGGAGGTCGGGAACGAGTCGGCACCTGCACAGAGGGCATCAAGGAAGCGATCCACGATGGCAGGCAACAAGCCGAAGCCAGGTCCTTCGCGCTTGAGCACTTCGTCTTATTCCGAGAGCACCGTGTTGCTGATCAGCAAGGCGAACTCCCCTTTTCGATAGCGGGAGATGATCTCAAACGACGCTCCCTGCCGCGACCGCAGCGCAGCAAGCAAGACATTGGTATCGAGAACAGCCCGGATCATCGGCACGCGATGCTACCGATCTGATGGAGCATTTGCAAACTCCGAGTCAGCAACGCTCACGCCAGCGCCTCTTTGCAATACTGCACGCACTTCGCCACTTCCTTCACGGCGTCGGAGCCTTCGGGGATCTTGTATTCCAGCTCAATCTCGGCGGGGAAGGTCCACTTCTCTTTTTTCATCAACTGCAGCACTTCCTTGATCGGGGTCTGGCCCTGGCCCCAGGGCAGGTTGCCGCCGTCGGCGGTGCGGTCTTTGAGGTGGAGGTTCACGATGCGGTCGTGATACTTCTCCAGCACGGGGATCGGTGACTTGCCTTTGGAACCCGCGACGTAGTGGCCGATGTCGAGGTTCAAGCCGATGTACTGGCCGAGCTCGAAAATCGGGTCGTGGTATTCCATCTCGGGCAGGTTGTTCGTGTGATTGTGGAAGCCGACCCAGATCTTGTGCTTGTCCGCAAACGGCGCGACGCGTTTGGCGAGGATGGCATTGCGTTCCGTGGTCACGCCGGTGCAGCCCAGCGCCTTGGCCACGAGGAAACTGAAGTCGATCTCCTCATCCGACTGGCCGAAGCCCATCTTGTGAATGCCAATGTTCACGCCCGCGTCGTTGAACATCTTCCGCAGTTCAGCGCACTTCGCGAGCTGCTGCTCACGCTCCGTGTCGGTGGCCTTGCCTTTGATGCCCGCGAAGTCCTGGATCGGTCCGCCCATGAGTTCCGTCTCGCTGAGACCGTCCTCGAGCAACGCCTTCAGTGTCTCATCGGCCGTCTTCGCCATGCTACGGTAGCTGTACGTGATGCAGCCGATGCGAACTCCATTGAAGACTGAGTTCGGCTTCTCCGCCGCCGAAGCGAACCGTGGAAGCGTGAGACCTGTGGCGGCGGCAAAAGTGGTGCCGAGGAAATTGCGACGTGTGAGCGGGTTGGGTGTCATGGGATGGTTGGATTGAGATGAGGGCTACTTGGGCGTGGAACTCGTGAGAATCAAGGAAGTGAAGGCGAGGGGAGTGGTGTATATGAAGCCGTCGCGCCGATTTCTGGAATTCTATTGCGCGGAGTAGCCGCCGTCCACCAACCACACGGCACCGTTGACGAAGGAAGCTTCGTCCGATGCGAGGAAGGCGACGACATTGGCCACTTCGTCCGCTGTGCCCATGCGTCCGGCGGGGTGAAGGGTGTTGAGTGTGTTCAGAATCTCGGGATTGCGCGTGACGTTCGCCGTGAGCGAGGTGTGGACGAAACCGGGAGCGACGGCGTTGACGCGAATGCCTTCGGCGGCAAGGCGCACGCCCATGTCGCGGGTCATCTGGCTGATCGCGCCTTTGCTGCTCGGGTAGGGATTGAAACCATCGGAAAACTCGAGCGCCGTCGGATAGCCGGTGAAGCCCATGACCGAACTCAGGTTGATGATGGCACCGCCGCCCGACTGTCGCATGACTGGAACGGCCGCGTGGGCCATGAGCATGGAACCTTTCACATTCACGGCCATCACCTTGTCCCAACGCTCTTCCAGACTCGCGTCCGCTGCCACATTGCGGGCGGTGATTCCCGCCGAATTCACCAGAACATCCAGCCGGCCCCATCTGGCCATGGCGTCGGCCACAATCGCCGCCGCGTCATCGGGCCGGCTCACATCGCCGGGTCGAGTGACGACGGCTGGGAATTCGCGAACCAGAGATTCGAGAGCTGTTTCGTTGACGTCCGTCGCGAGAACCTGCGCTCCCTCGGCCAAGAACTTCCGAACGGTCGCGCCTCCGATGCCTGATCCGGCGCCTGTGATGATGGCGGTCTTGCCTTCTAGTCTCATGCCACCAGATAGCCGAGAATTCGATTCGTTCACAACCGTCTTCTTCCTCGAATCACCGTGGGAAACGCTCTCTTCAATGGTTTGCGTGTGGCGGTGCCGATGCGCTGGCTGGCTTTGATAACGGTAATCGTGCGAGGCCCGTCCAGATTGTTGTCGGTTCGCTGCATCACTTCGTCGGTCAGACCTATCCACAACAGATGCGCACGAGCAAGTTCCCGGCATCAGCGGCGTTCCATGGGCATGATGATCCGGAGTCTGCCTGGTCTGGCCCTGTTGGGAATCATATGTTCTGCCTGGGGGCAGGAAACGGCGCGCACCTTCACAGGAAGCGATTCCTCTGATGGGCGCTCACGCATGACCCTCACCCTCCATGGCACCAAGGTCAGCGGCGATTCCTCTTTTGATTACCCCAAGACACCCAACGCCATCTTCGATCTGGGTTTTGGCTGGCGTTCGCATTACGAGGGAATTCTCGATCCTTCCACCGGCAACATCACAGGCACACGCACCAGCCGCCTGACCTCCGGCGGCAAACTGCTGGATGAGCCGCCACAGGCCTGCGCTTTCACCGCGTCGTTGGAGGGGGAGACGATCAAAGGCAACTGGACGCTCCAGACGAAGCAGGGAGCCAAAGCCGGCAGCTTTGTGGTGCGCAATGCTGCGGTGCCTGCCACGGGCACTTCGGGGCTCCGCGTGACTGAGGCTGCCGCTGCGTTGGCAGTCCAGGCGGGCGATGCCCCCGTCGGTTATTGCGCGCTTCATGTGCAGCGCGCCCTGGAAGCTGGTGGCATTGATGGCAAGGGGCATCCAGAGAAGGCCGGCGCGTATGGTGCCTATTTGAAGAACAGAGGATTTGTCGGCCTGACCGCAGAGGGCTACAAGCCGCAGAAAGGGGACATCGTTGTCGTCCAGCCTGGCGCAGGAGTCGGCAAGGACGGCCACATCGCCATGTATGACGGCAGCCGTTGGATTTCCGACTTCCGCGAAACCACCCGCTGGGAGACAGCCGAGGCCAAGGGCGGCTCGCGGCAGTTTTTCCGGCCTTGATTTTCGAGGTCACACGATTCCTTTCTCAACCCGTCCACCATCGCCATGCCCACCTACGTTT
Source organism: Prosthecobacter sp. (assembly GCF_020439865.1). GTDB lineage: Bacteria > Verrucomicrobiota > Verrucomicrobiia > Verrucomicrobiales > Verrucomicrobiaceae > Prosthecobacter. Next base: position 10,438 of record NZ_JAGRPF010000118.1, on the reverse strand, counting down.
ACGAAACCATCCCCGCGAATCCGGAAGAAGAGCCGCGCCGTTTCGAGGTGCAGCAGAAGATAAGCGATCCGGCGTTGACGACCGATCCGCAGACCGGCGAACCCGTGCGCCGTATCATCACCGGCGGCAGCGGCGGCTGGATCACGCATGGCACGAGCATCATGTCGATGAAGACGAAGGGAAGGTAACGACCCGCGTTGTCGAATGGGCATTCGTTGTCACGGTGAGATCAAGGCAGGCGCTCTGGCTTCTTGCCCCATCGATTGACCCACGCTAACAGAAGCGCATGACCCTCACGCTTCCCAAGTGGTTCGACCTTCACACGCACTTTCGCCAAGGCCCGGCGATGCCGTCCTACGTCCAGGCGCACCTCGACATGGGCTGCGCGGGCGCTTTGGCAATGCCAAACACGCAGCCGCCGGTGTCGCGTGTGAGCGGTGCGGCGCAGGCGGATGGCTGGAGCATTGAGAGCTACTCGGCGGAGCTGCGTGCGGCGGGAGCAGATGCCTTTGAGCAACTCATCGTGCCACTCTACATCACGCGGCAGACCACGGCGGCGATGATTCGTGAAGGCGCAGCCTCCGGACTGCTGCGCGCCTGCAAATACTACCCGCCGCATGGCACGACGAATTCGGAGCACGGCATGCCGATGGATGATTTGATCGGTGGCGAGGTTTTCCGCGCGATGGAGGAGCACGGCATCGTGCTGTGCATTCACGGCGAGCAGCATGCGTTGAGCGGCCCGGACTACATCGACGCGCAGCACAATGCGGAGACACGGTTCTACAAGGAGCGCATGCCGCGCCTCGTCGCCGCGCATCCAAAACTGCGCATCGTGTGCGAGCACATCACCACGCGCACGGCGGCTGAGTTTGTGGCGGGAGCTCCGGATCACGTTGGCGCCACAATCACGCCGCAGCACCTGCTCTACACGCTGGGGCATCTGATTCAGGGGCTCAAATACCATCTCTACTGCCTGCCCATCGTGAAGTTTCAGGATGATCGTGCCGCGCTTCGAATCGCGGTGACGAAAACAGGCCAAACGAAGTTCTTCGCCGGCACCGACAGCGCTCCGCACACGACAAAGGCCACCGCGTGCGGTTGTGCGGCGGGCTGCTTCACCGGCGGTTGCGCTCCGCAGCTTTACGCGATGGCGTTTGAAGACGCCGGTGTCGATCTGGCTTCGCCCGAAGGCAAAGACCTCTTCGAACGCTTCCTCTGTCTCAACGGCCCGGCTTTCTACGGCTTCCCGGCTTCGTCGCAACGCTTCCAGATGGAGAAGGCCGCATCACCAACACACTTGCTCGAAACACCCGCCGGCCCTGTGACTCCGCTGCCGCTCGGCATGGGCATCGAGCTGACGTGGTGTCTGGTGTGAGACGCGCGCATTTCAGGGCGTCAGGTGCTTCTTGAAGAACTGTGCCACCTTCTCGCGAAGTTCCGGCGTGAAGTGCGCATCGCCGCCGTGCTTGCCGCCGGGGACGACCTGCAGGGCCACCTCGAGACTGGCCTCCTGATAGGCCTTCTCGATGCGCTGCGACTGGTCGAGATAAACGGTCGTATCCTTGTCGCCGTGGATGATCAGCAGAGGCGCATCGCCTTTGCCGACCTGAAAGACTGGACTCGCAAAGCGGGCACGTTCTTGATTCTCCTTCACCGGCCCGCCGATCAACTGCCGCACTGGCGAGTCTTCGTTCTCCGTCTTCGCGGGCTGGTTCTGCGAGCGCAGGATGAAGTCCGTCGGCCCATAGTAATCCACCACGGCCTGCACGGCGGAGCTTTGATCCAGGTTGCCGCCCACCGTGCCTTCGTATTCCGCCACACCGCCCGTGGTTCCCAGCATCAAAGCGAGATGACCGCCCGCCGAGGAGCCGGCCACGCCGATCTTCGTGGCATCGTAACCAAACTCGCCGGCATGCGCCCGCAGCCAGCGCACCGCGGCTTTGCAGTCATGAATCTGCGCGGGAAACACGGCCATCTGGGAAAAGCGATAGCTGATGCTCGCGACGGCGAAGCCGTAATCAGTGAGCCAGGGCGTGGAGCACTTCTTGTAGGAGTTGGCTCGCCAGCTTCCGCCGTGAATGAACACGACGAGCGGCGGATTCTTCACGTCCTTTGGCAGATACAGGTCCAGCTTCAACTCATGACCGTCCACGGTCGCGACGACGATGTCCGCCTTGGTGGGTTCGGCAGCTTGGAAGGAGGTGGAGGTGAACAGCAGGGCGATGGCGGCCGGGATGGAGAAGAACTTGAGCAGTGGAAGGTGACGCATCCCTCGACAACGTCACCAAGGGCCGCAGATTTCCACAAGACCTGCCTTGTCGTCGGGTTGCCTCCGGCCTACTTCCCGCATGCCTTCGATTACTCCCATCGCCACGCTGCGCACCTGCTACACCGACAAGTTCGGCGTGCCGCGCCAGTCCGGACTCGTGCCCGGCGCCTGGGGCATCATCGAGTTCGAGCCCGCGTATCGTCGTGTGGAGGCCGTGCGCGGCATTGAGGAGTTCAGCCATCTGTGGCTCATCACGCAGTTTCATCTGGTGAAAGAGGAACCGACCTCGCTCACGGTGCGACCTCCGCGACTCGGTGGAAATGAGAAGCGTGGTGTGTTTGCCACGCGTTCGCCGTTTCGGCCAAACCGGCTCACGCTGAGCGTGGTGAAACTGGATCGCGTGGAGCTCGAAGGCGATCTCGCGCCGCTTCTATTCGTCTCGGGTGTCGATCTCGTCGATGGCACGCCCGTGTTCGACATCAAACCCTACATTCGCTACGCGGACTCGATCCCCGATGCGCGCAGTGGATTCGCAGGCGAGGCACCGCCGCAAACGCCGGTGCATTGGGACTGCGAGAGTGCCGTGCCGGATGAGGTACGCATCGTCATCGACCAATCACTCGCTCTTCAGCCGCAACCTGCGTATCACGACGACAACGACCGCCAATACGCCACCGAGATCGCCGGCTGGCGGGTGAAGTGGGTTGCACGCGATGAAGGCGCAACGGTGAAGAGTTGTGAATTCGTCGGGTGACGGGAAAAGAAGCAACAGTTCATGTCATCTCTCGATCTCCCCATTCGCGCCGCCACGGAAACCGCCATTGCCCACGGCATTCATCCGGATCGGTGTGACATTTTGCAAAACGGCAGCACGCTGGTGCTGCGACTTACCGAGTCGCTCGTCGCACGAGTGGTGCAGGATCGCGACGGACCGCGTCAGGGCACCGAGTGGTTTGCGCGTGAGAATGCCATTGCAGTACATCTCACGCGTCATGGCGCGCCGGTGATTCCACTGCATCCGGATCTGCCGCCCGGACCGCATGAGCATCTCGGCTATCCGATCAACTTCTGGGAGTTCGTCACACGCATCGACAGCGAACCCGACTCGCACGAGATCGGATGCACGCTGCTGCAGTGTCACGACATCATGCGCAGCTTCTGCGAGCCTCTGCCGAAGCTGGCCATCATCACCGAGAGCCTGTCCATTCTCGATGATCGTCCGCTCTTTCCCGCCGCGACACAGCAGATGCTGCGCGATCATCTGACGCATTCGATCGATGTTCTGAATCAATATCCGCATCAACCGCTGCACGGTGATGCGCACTTTGGCAATCTCATGAACACCACCCGTGGTCTGCTGTGGACCGACTGGGAGGACACGTTCTCCGGCCCCGCGGAGTGGGATGTGGCCTCGATCATATGGAACGCACAAATCCTCGACAAAGATCACGCCACCGTAAATGCGATCCTCGACTCTTATCGCGAAGCCGGAGGCCACGTCGACGAACATGCCTTGCAGCAAAGTCTCATCGCTCGCGCAGCAGTGATGACGGCGTGGTATCCGATCTTGTATCCGAATCCGAACACGGAGCGAAAGGCGAAACTCCAGCGGCGAATTGAGTGGCTCGAACGCGCCGTCGTGGCCTAAGTCGCAAGCGGATGCGTGCGCTTGGCGAGCGGGAACTCGACTCGCTGCCCGGTGATGCCTGCTTGGAACACACCGTGCGCCATCTCGATCGCTTTCATCGCACGTTCACCCGAACCGAGCGGCTCACGGCTTTCCTCGATGGCACTCAACCAGTCACGCACGACACGACGATGCGAGGCATCATAACCCAGGAGTCCTTCAAACGTCGCTTCCGAGGCCGGATCGATCCCGCCGGTCCAGTTCGTCCAGCGTTCCGTGCGCGTGGTCGAAGCGCGATTGGGATCGCTCAGGATTGAGATCGTAGGCGCGTAGCCAGAATTGAGCCGCACGATGCCCTTTGTGCCGATGATCTCCATGCCAAACGGACCCGCGGCTTTTTCCAAGCCGGCACGGCTGCGGAAGGTGACGTTCACGCCGGAATCCATCGCAAAAGTCGCGAAGATGTCGTCGCCGACCACCGGCCCGACTTTGTCCGTGGGAGATTCCATCGCATCGGCAAGGGTCGCGGGCCTGCCTTTGGTTCGAATGCCTGCCTGACACCACTGCACTTCGCCGCCGAAGAGACGCGCGAGGTCAAACACGTGCAGTCCCAGCACCATCATGTCCTGACCGCCGGCGCGTGATTCCATCTTGCCCACGGTATGAATTTCGAGCACCTCGCCGATGAGTCCTTCACGCAACGCCTGCTCCAATCGCCGCACCGTCGGTGCCATGCGGGTGACGTGAGCCACGGCCACACGACGCTGCTTCTGCTTCGCAAGCCGCAGAATGTCATCGGCTTCCGCCAGCGTGATCGTGAACGGCTTCTCGAGATACAAATGCGCACCTGATTCCAGCGCGGCCATCGACATCGCATGATGCTCCGTGGCCCAGCGCGGCGCGATGGCCACGAGGTCCGGCTTCTCTTTCTCGAGCATCAGGCGGTAGTCCGCATAATCGCGCGCCGCACCACTCGCTGCTTTGGCCTTGGTGCGTCCTGCTTCGTCAGGATCAGCCACGCAGACGACGGAAACATCCGACAGTCCGGCGAAGATGCGCTCAATGCCGTGGCCGTAATCACCCGCACCGGTGTGACCGATGATGGCCGCCTTGAGACGTGGAGTGTTGGCGGCTCGAAGAACCCGTTTGGCAGCCCATGCGGTTCCGCCGAGGAGAAGTTGGCGTCGGTTGGTGGCCTTCATGGTGAAGACGAACGTTGCCGCTTCACCGCTTCTTTGCCTCGGCGGTCATTTGTCCGCCATCGTCGTCAGCCCCGGCACCAGTTTCGGATCATATGTCGCGCCTTTGGACACCTGAATCAGCGTCATGCGCACCTTGGTGGGGAAGAACCTTTCGGGATCGGGAAGCTTGTGCGCATGCAGGTTGTGATCGTCCTTGAGCACGAGGTGCATTTCCTTGATGCCCTGGCTCCAGACGATGTCGTCATTCTGCCAGAACTTCGTCATGTCGAGATCCTTTTCGATCACGCCGGTCTTCAAATACGCGCCGGTGCCGATGCAGCCGTAGCCGTGGTTTTGACCTTTGTAGGGGATGTAGCAGACGCTCCACGACGTGGGCTGGTCGCCGACGGGCTTTTCGAGCACTTCGAGGCGCAGGTGCACCGTGCCGTTGCGATAATCGACTGGCGCCGTCCAGTCCTTCGGGCGCTCGGGATTCAACCGGTCGCTTTTGACGTAGTAATGCGACTGGCTCGGCTTCGAATTCAATGCGTCTTCGTGTGTGAAGGCGAAGGTTACATCGAAGAGCACGAACTGGTCGGCGTGGCCGACGAGGGTGCTGATCAGCAGCAGGCTGAGGGACAGAAGCGTGGTGCGGCAGGTGGGCATGGCGTTGCATTTACGGTGCGGGGCCGGAGCGGTTGGTCAATGTCGGATGTTTTATCGGGCGGCGCTGTTCCTTGCAAAGATCACCTTTTCCCTCCTAAATGGGCATACCCTCATGAAAACTCGATCATTCCTCGCTGTTGCGCTGCTGCTTGTCTCCGTGCCTTTCGCTCCCGCCAAGACCGAGGTCGAGGCCTGGTCCTACACAGGAACGGACATCTATCCGAGCGCCATCATTGCCACCGCACTGGTGGACTGGAATGCCGATGGCGAGGAGGAAGGTGAAGATGCGATTCCGGTGCTCGGAGACCGAAACGGCTGGGTCGGTGCGCGACTGCTGGATGTGCCCGCCGGTTCGAAGGTCAAAGTGGAGGTCACCGGTGAAGGCTGGCTCAAAACATCCAAGGTGGAAGTGGTCGTCGAGGATGACGAAGAAGAGGTCATCGTGATGCCCAAAGGGGTCTTCGACTTTGACGCCTTGCGTGCGGTGAGGCAGCAGAAGCCTGCGAATCTGAGTGTGAAAGTGACTCTCAACGGCAAACAGATGCCGGAACAAAACGAGGTCGTGACATTGCGCAGCATCAACGAGTGTCCTTTCGCCGTGATATTCGGCGAGGGCGACGAGGCGACCGCGGACGACCTGTCATGGATGTTTGCCGCCTATGTGAATGAGAACCACCCGTGGATCGACAGCATCCTCAAAGAGGCGTTGGATGCGAAGCTGGTGGATTCCTTCGACGGCTATCAGAGCAAGGATCCGGAGAAGGTGATCGCCCAGGTGTTTGCGATCTGGCATGTCCTGCAGCGTCATGGAATGAAGTACAGCGACATTACGAACACGCCAAAGAGCAAGTTTGCCGCGGCGCAGACGGTGAGATTTCTGGACGACAGCATCAAGGCCACGCAGGCAAACTGCGTGGACGGGAGCGTCATCTTCGCCTCCATCCTCACCAAGATCAGCATCAACTGTGGGCTCGTTTTGGTGCCGGGCCATTGCTTCGTGTGCTTCGATCTTGATCCTGATGGCGAACTCGACGTTGCCGCTTCGGATGACGAACGCACCGTGATCGGACTCGAAACCACGATGCTGGGGTCCACAGACCTAAAGCCGGTCGCCGAACTCAAAAACCTGCCCGCGAAAACACGGGCCAAAGTGGCTCAGAAAGAAGGCGAGTCGAGCGCCGCCACATTTGGCGGTGCCATCGACGTTGCGTCGCAGGTCTTTTCTGAACACGGTGCAGAGTTCGACGAAGACGGCTCCGCCTACCAGGTCATTCCCATCGCCGCGGCACGCGAACTGGGCATCATGCCCATCGCTTCGGGAGAGTCCAAGTGATGTCCGACGCTGTGACGATCTGACTAGCGCAACGCCACAAAGTCACCTTGGAACGTCACGCAGGTCTGATCTGCGTGTTCGACACGCACCTGCAGCGTGATGTGGGCCTTGCCTGTTGTGGCAAAGGTTGAGCGAAATTCTATCAACGTGTTTTCGTCGGGGCGTTCGCAGACAGCGCGGAGCACTCCGCACACCGGACGCCGGTAACGAATGGTGCTCTCGCGAATGACGATGTGAGCATCGCGGTCGCCGAGCTGCAGCCATAGCATCGCGTAGCCCGTCAATGTGGTCAGGGCGCTGAGGCTGCCGCCAAACGCCGTTCCGAGATGATTGTGATTGGGCTCCAGCGGTGCGGTCACGACGAGCTGAGTTCCGTCGTAGCTCTCCAGAGTCACGCCCATGGCTTTGGTGAGCGGGATCTGCTCGTGGAGAAATCGTTCGGTGTCTCTCAGGATGTCGGAGTTCATTTGATGCCGACTGTCGGGATGCGGGGCGGTCTCGCAACGATCTTCGCGATAGGCCGGGGGCTCCTTGTCGTTCTCATGGCACCGATCACCATGAAATCTCTCCTGCATATCTTCGCCGTTGTCGTTTGCATCTGCCTGCCGGGCAGCGTGTTCGCCGAGCTTACTTTGCCGCATTTCTTCGGCGACCACATGGTGCTGCAGCGCGAGCGCGATGCGGCCATCTGGGGCACGGCGACGCCGAAATCCGAGGTGACGGTGACCTTTAAAGGCCAGACCGCCTCTGCCAAAGCGGACGACCAAGGACACTGGCGCACCGCGATCCCGACGGGCGTTGCGGATGCAACGGGCGCAGAACTGACGATTAAAGCCGGTGCCGACAGCGCGACGATCAAAGACGTGCTCGTCGGGGAGGTCTGGCTGGCCTCGGGGCAGTCGAACATGTTTTACACGATGAATCGTTCGCCTGCCTATGCGGAGCTGATGACCAAGGCGAATCATCCGGGCCTGCGCATGTTCAATGCGCCGCTGGTGACCGCTGAGAAGCCTCAGGCTGACATCGAGGGCGAGTGGTCGCTGTGCAGCCCGGACACGGTTCCGAATTATTCGGCCGTGGCGTTTTTCTTTGCGTTGAAACTGCATCAGGAACTCGGCGTGCCCGTCGGCGTCCTCAAGACCTGCTGGGGCGGAAAGCCGGTGGAAACGTTTACCAGTCGCGAAGCGCTGAACACCCTGCCCGGGACGAAGGCGATGGTGGACAAATTGATGGAGGAAGCGGCCACGTATGATCCGGCCAAGGCGAAAGCGAACTACGAAGCCCAGTTGGAGAAATGGAAGGCGACGATGGCTGCCGCGAAGGGCAAATCCGCTGAAGAGCGCAAACGTCTGCCCAAAAAGCCGGCCGAACCCAAGCCGCCGCTCGAAACCGAAGGCCGGCCGGGCGTGCTGTTCAATGCGATGATCAATCCGTTTGCCGGTTACACGATGCGCGGGGCGATCTGGTATCAGGGCGAAGGCAATGCGAAGGCCGGAGCGGTGCCATATGACCAGACGCTGCCTCTGATGATCCGTGACTGGCGCCAGCGCTGGGGCGACGACTTCTCGTTCTACTTTGTGCAACTCGCCAATTTTCATGCGCCGTCCACCGCCCCCGGCACGCCGGATCCATGGGCGCTGCTGCAGGATCGCATGCGTCACATCCTGACCTCCACGCCGAAGACCGGCATGGCGATCATCAACGACGTGGGCGAAGCAAACGACATCCACCCGAAGGACAAGAAGTCGCCGGGCGAACGTCTTGCACGCTGGGCACTGGCGAAGGACTACGGACGCGATCTGGTTTACAGCGGTCCGTTGTTCAAATCGAGTGCGGTGAAGGACGGCGCAATCCGCGTCACCTTTGACCAGGCCGGCAGCGGACTCAAAGCACGCGACGGCGGGTCACTGAAGCGCTTTGAAATCGCTGGAGCAGACAAAGTATGGCACTGGGCCGATGCCAAAATCGACGGCAACGACAGCGTGCTGGTGAGCAGCGCCGAGGTGAAGGAACCCGTCGCCGTGCGTTATGCCTGGGCCGCGAATCCAGAAGGCGCAAATCTCGTGAACAGCGAAGGCCTTCCCGCCTCCGTCTTCCGCTCCGACGACTGGGAAGATGTGGAGGCTGCTCCGCCGCCCACGCAGGCCGCCAAAGAATTGGAGGAACGCCGCGCTCTCGCCACCGAGATCAAGGCGCTGAATGCCAAACTTGCCGGCATGGACCGCAAGAGCGCCGAGGCCATCGAACTGCGCAAAAAGGTCCAGGCGATGTTGGTGAAGTTCAAAGAAACCGCGCCAAAGAAATAACGTCGCAGTTCATTTGGCCCACCAGCTCGAGAGGCAGGCCTTGGGCGTGTCCGGCTTGATCAGCGTGTCCTCGGAGTAATGCGAGGTGTCGTTGAACAGCATCAAACGGGCACGCACCGGATCTTTGAAATCGACCACGTTCAGCGCGGCCGGGTTCTGATCCAGATTGTCCCGGAACTTTCGTGGATCGAACCCGAGCAGGGAACTGAGCAGGAGGCGAATGGTCGCCTTGTGCGAGACGACGATCACCGACTCGCCTTCGTGCTGTCTTACGATGTCGAGAAAAGCAGGAAGAGCCCTTGCGGTCACGGCCAGTCCGCTTTCGCCGCCTTCTGGAGCACACGTGAAAGGATCTTCATCCCATGCAGCAGCTTCGTTCGGAAACTTCTGCTCGACCTCGCCGCGCGTCAGTTGCTCCCAGTGTCCATGGGAGATCTCACGCAGCCCGTCGCGAGGGCGCACCTCTAATTGATGAGGCAGGGCAAGGATGCGCGCCGTTTCCATCGTGCGATCCAGCGGCGACGCATAAACCGCCGTCACCGGAAGACCGCGCAGGCGTTCCGCGAGGCGTGACGCCTGTTCACGGCCTGTGTCAGAGAGCGGCACGTCCGTGGCGCCGGCGAAGCGGTCCTCGGCTGTCAGAATGGTGGCGCCGTGGCGAATCAGATAAATGCGTGTGAGAGCCATGCGTTCGGTATAGCACACATCACCGCCGCCCGTGATTGAAATCCACCGGCTTGTTGACGGTCTTCGCGCCCACGTTGTTTTCGATCTGTGCGTTCTTGCAGGTCGGATCGACGACGATGGTCACGGGCTTGTTTTGGAAGGTGTTGCCCGTGAACTGCAAATCGTGGCCGTTCGGCGCGAAGGTCACGGCTTCTTCGGGCGCGGAGTCGCCGACGATGAAGATGTTGTCGCGCACGATGATCGGACCGTAGGTCGCGTCCGGCTCGTAGATGGTGAAGTAAAGCTCGGGGAACGTGCTGGGCTTGGCGGTGCGATACGCGATGCGGCCGCGGCGCATGTCGGGTTCGTTTTTGGTGGTGTTGTTGA
>NZ_JAGRPF010000117.1 GCF_020439865.1 Prosthecobacter sp. | reverse complement strand
TCGTAGCCGTGCGTTTGGAAATCATCCGCCAGGTAGTCGAGCAGGTCGGCATTCCAGGGCTCGGTCTGCATGGCGTCGAGCGGGTGAACGATGCCGCGACCCATCAGGCGATGCCAGAGGCGATTGACGAGAGTCCGTGTGAAGCGCCCGTTTTTGGGATGCGTCAGCAGTTCCGCGAGCTGCCGCAGGCGTTCCTTTTGGGGCGCAGCCGGATTCACGTCGCCGAGTTCGGGGAAAAGCCAGCCCGCCTTTGCCGTTTCGCCGACGGGTTTGTCACAGCGGTGGATCTCCAGCGGTCGTTCCGAGTAGATGGCGGCCAGCCCGTAGGCTTCGTTGAGTTTCCACCGGTCGATAAAGCTGTCGTGGCATGACGCGCACTTCAAATTGATGCCGAGGAAGCTCTGCCCCACGCTCTGCGCAAACTGGATCTCCACCGTCTGTCCGGCGCTCACGTCGCCGCGCCACGTGATGCCATCGATGAAGCCCCGGCTTTCCCCCGTCGGCGGCGCGACCAATTCGCGGGCCAGTTGGTCGAAGGGCATGTTCGCAATCAACGCATCGTAGAGCCACTTGCTGATCTGCTTGCGCCCGCCGGTGATGAAGCCGGTGCCGCCGTAGTCGTTGCGGAGGAGGTCGTTCCAGAACGTCAGCCAGTGCTCGGTGTAGTCCACATCCCGAGCCAGCAAGGCTTCGACAAGACGGGCGCGTTTGTCCGGCTTGGTGTTCGCCAAAAACGCCGCACGCTCCTCCGGTGTCGGCAGCAGGCCGACGAGGTCCAAATGCGCACGACGCAGGAAGGCTTCGTCACCCAGGGGTTCCGGCCAGGGGAGTCGCTCTTTTTCGAAATACGAGGCGATGAGCCGGTCCACGGGATGCTCCCGTCCGTCCTTCGCGGGTGGCAGTGTCACCTTGCGCGGCGTCAGCATCGGCTCATAGGCGGGTGTCTTGAAAGCGAAGCCGGACTCCCATGGCAGACCCTGTGTGATCCATTCCTTCAACAGCGCCGCCTCAGCGGGGGAAAGCCCGTCTCCCTTTGGCGGCATCCGCAGGTCTTCGTCGTCAGTTGTCACCATTTCGAGCAGGTGACTGCCCTCAGGCTTTTTCAGGTCGATGACCGCTCCGTTTTCACCGCCTTCGAGCAGCGAGTCCCGGTCGTTCATCGAGAGTCCACCTTTTTTCTTGTCGCCCGTGTGACAGTCGGCGCAGTGCTTGCGCAGGAGGGGGACGATCTGATGCGAAAAATCCACCTCCGCAGCATGATTCGGCAGCGGCAGCGCCAGCAGGGCGGTCAAGGTGGCAGTGGTGCGAAACAGGGACATGAATAGAGAATACAAGCGCTCGAGGTGAGCCATTTTTTCATCGCGTGCCGGATTGTCCATGGGATCGCGCCACCAGAAGCTTCCGATCCCCACCGGTGCTAAGGCAGTTTCAGGACGAAATCGACCAGCTCCTGGCATTCGAAAAAGGACGGGCCGACTTTGTGGCCTTCACCGGGAATGACCTTCACCTGGATCGAGCCACCACCGGCTTCGTAGCGCTCTTTGAGCAGCTTGGTGTTCAAGTCATACGGCACGACGGTGTCGGAATCGCCATGAACGGAGAACATGGGCACCTTGTTCGCCAGCAGGCCCTGCAGGTTGTCGATGGGATTCAATTCCTTCAAGCGGGCGCGAAACTCAGCGTCGCTCAGACCGTAATCCGCAAGCGTCACGGTCATGTTCTTCATCGGATAGCTTTCCAGATTGCAGACAGGATAGATGCCCACCCAGGCCTTCACTTTGTCCGGATTTCGAAACGCCCAGCCCAGCGTCATGATGCCGCCGCGGCTCTGGCCGAGCAGGATCGGTTTCGACGAGAAGCCGCGTTCCACCATCGCATCATAGAACAACGTGAACTTCGCCGAGCTGGCCGGCCCACCGCGCACTTCACCAATGTCGAAGCCTGCGATGCTGATGCCCGCCCTCATGAAGGCTTCGAAATACATCTTCCGCCCCACGAGCGAGATGCCCTTCAAGGTCGGCGCATACCACAGCCATGGTTTGCCTTCCGCAGGTTTGGGCGCGGCATAGAGGAAGGCTTTGCCGCCTCCGATCTCGAAAGTCTGGGCGGTTCTGGGAAGCGCATCCTGTGCCTCAAGTGGAAGCGTGAGGCAGGAAAGCAGGAGAAGGAAAGAACGGTTGTTCATGGCCGGCTCAAGGAACGGGCGGCAGCAACGGTTTCCATCCGGGCTTGCAGACCGGGTTCATTTTGCCGAGCAGCGCTGCGTGGTCTTCCAGCACGTCCTTTTGATCCGCGTGACCGGCGAGGTTCACCGTTTCGTCGGGATCGTTCACGTGATCGTAGAGTTCGCGGTCGGTCGTCTGACCGGTCTTCCAGTTGCGCCACTCGGTGTAGCGATGGGTGGCGGTGCGAATGGTGTAGCCCATGTGGGTGGGCACTTTTTCCGGCTCTCGATCGTAGTAGGCGGGCCGCGAGTGTTGCGTGAGCGCGGCTTCACGCACGGTGGCGGCAGGATCGGTGAGAATGGGCGCGAGGCTGACACCGTCGGTGGTCGTCGGCTTGGGCAGGCCGCAGACTTCGGCGAGCGTGGGATAGAGGTCCATCAGTTCGGCGAGCGAACTCGTGGTCTTCCCCGCAGTTTTCATCTGTGGTGTGGCGATGATCATCGGCACGCGGGCATCGAGTTCGAAGTTGGAAGTCTTGGCAAACAAGGTCTGCTCGCCGAGGTGATAGCCGTGGTCTGACCAGAAGACGATGACGGTGTTGTCGGTCAGACCGAGCCGGTCGAGCGCATCGAGCACCTTGCCGACCTGGGCATCCATGCAGCTGATGTTGGCGAGGTAGCCGTGTCGCATTTCGCGGATGTTGTCCGCCGTGACCTTGCGCGCCTTCGGGCCTGAGCCGAGAATTTCGCGGCTGTCATGCCAGGCGATGCGCGGCGCGTCCTTCGGCCATTCGGG
>NZ_JAGRPF010000116.1 GCF_020439865.1 Prosthecobacter sp. | reverse complement strand
CGGGTCCGGCAGCAGCGCCAAAGCTCAACCGGCCGAGATTCCACTACGACTGGCATTGGTTCTGGAACACCGGCAACGGCGAGATCGGCAACAACAACGTCCACTCGCTCGACATCTGCCGCTGGGGCCTCGGCGTGACCGGTTTGGGCCGCAGTGTGCTCAGTTACGGCGGCCGTCTCGGCTATACCGATGTGGCCGAGACACCGAACTCGCAGGTCGGCATCTTCGACTTTGGCGACAAAACCATCGTCTCCGAAACACGCGGGCTCAAAACCGCGCCGTTTCATCCGACCATCAAGTCGATGTGGTTCTTCTACGGCAGCGAAGGCATCATCGCCGACACGAACCTCTATGACACGAATGGCAATCTCGTCCGCGCCTTCGAGGGCAAGTCCGAGAATCACTTCGCCAACTTCCTCAACGCCGTGCGCACTCGAAAGCAGAGTGATCTGAAAGCCGAAGTCGAGGAAGGTCATCAAAGCACCGCGCTCTGCCACATCGCGAACATCTCGTATCGCCTCGGACAAACCGCGTCGGTGAACGACATCTCGAAGCATCTCGGTGATCTCAAGGTCCACGATGACGTGCAGGACACGCTTGAACGCACACGCCATTATCTCGCCGATGCCGGAGTCGATCTCGACAAGACCTTGCTCACGCTCGGCCAGCATCTGCGTGTGGATGGCGACAAAGAAAGCTTCCTCGGCAATGACGCCGCAAACGCCTTGCTCGCCCGTGAGTATCGCGCGCCCTTCCTCCTGCCGAAGCTCGGTGAAATCTGATCCTCATGCAGCCCTCCATCGTCCTTCAAAAAATCCGCTCCGGCCAGACCGTCATCACTGCGAAGTCATGCTACACCGATCCTGAGCTGGTTGAAATGATCGCCTCATCCGGCTTTGACGCCGTGTGGATCTGCCTGGAGCACAAGCGCGTCGACGTTGCGATGGTCTACTCCCTCATCCAGGCCTGCCGGCTCGGTGGTGCGGACGCGTTCATCCGCGTGCGCCCTTCGAACTACACGGACGTGCTGCATCTCATCGAGGCGGGAGCGCGTGGCATCATGCTGCCGCGTGTGAAGCATCCGGACGAGGCCCGCGAGGTGGTGCGTGCGATGAAGTTCCCGCCGCTCGGGGCGCGTGGCTTTGATGGCATTCACGCGGAGGCGGACTTTGGCCGCATTCCGCCCGCGGAGTATCTGGCCAAGGCGAATGACGAAAACTTCCTCGCCGTTCAGATCGAGGAGCCCGAGGTGGTGCCGCACATCGACGAGATCGCGGCGATTCCGGGCGTGGATGTGCTGTTTGTCGGCCCGTCAGACCTCACGCTGGGCCTGGGCAAGTTTGGCAAAACCGACGACCCCGAGATGCGGGCGATTTTGGAAAAGGTCGTGACCGCGTGTAAACGTCACGGCAAGGTCGCAGCCATCCCCTGCTCATCGGAGCAGGTGAAAAGCTATCACGCGATGGGCTTCCGCTTCTTCAATGTGATCAGCGACTTCCGCTGCGTCTCCACCGGCATGAAAGCGGCTCGAGCGGCGGTCGAAATCTAACGCGTCATGCCCGTGACCACGCACACGCTCGAAACGGACCTGCTCGTGGCCGGTGGCGGAATCGCGGGCGTGTGTTGTGCGCTCGCAGCGGCACGACTGGGTGCTCGTGTGATCCTTTGCCAGGACCGGAGCGTGCTCGGAGGCAATGCGAGCAGCGAGGTGCGCATGCACATCGTCGGTGCCACTGGCCTTGGCGGTGGTGACGAACTGCAAAACGAACTGCGCGAGGGCGGCATCATCGAGGAACTGCGGCTCGATCTTGCGGTACAGAATCCCCAGCGCTCGCCCGCGCTGATGGATCTCATCCTTTACGACAAATGCCGCCGGGAGCCGAACCTGACACTGTATCTGAACACGACCGTCGCCAGCGCGGTGGTCGAAGGTGATCTCATTCGTGAAGTGCGTGCCGAAAGACCATCCACCGAGGACGCTTTCATCATTCGCGCGAAGACTTTCGTCGATTGCACCGGCGATGGTCGGCTCGGCATCGAGGCGGGTGCGCCATTCATGCGCGGACGCGAGAGCAAGGCGCAGTTTGGTGAATCATTGGCTCAGGACGAGGCGGACGCGAATACGCTCGGCTCGTCGATCATGTTCCAGGCGCACAAACACGACCGTGTGATGCCCTTCGAAGCTCCGCCGTGGGCGAGACGTTTCAGCGCCGAGGACTTCAAGCTGCGGCCGTATGGCCAGAGCGGCTTCGATCTCGGTCTCGAGTACGGCTACTGGTGGATCGAGTGGGGCGGATGCCTCGACACGCTGAAAGATAACGAACGCATCCGCGATGAGTTGCTCGCCATCACGCTCGGCGTATGGGACTTCGTGAAGAACCGCTCTGAAATCGACGCCTCGCACTGGGCGCTGGAGTGGATCGGTTTCGTTCCAGGCAAGCGTGAAAGCCGCCGCTTCATCGGACAGCACATTCTGACCGAGAGTGATCTTCTCACATCAAGTGCATTTCCCGATGCCATCGCCTACGGCGGCTGGCCCATCGACACGCATCCGCCCGAGGGTGTTGATGTGCCGAACGTGCCCCCCTGCACGCAGCATCATCTGCCGTTCATCTACGACATTCCGCTGCGCTGCTGCGTGTCCACCGGACCGCGGAATCTGATGTTCGCTGGCCGCAACATCTCCGCCACGCACATCGCATTCGCCTCGACGCGCGTGATGGCAACATGCGCTGTCGTCGGGCAAGGCGTCGGCACCGCCGCAGCGATCGCCTTGCGGCAAATGGTACTGCCCGCCGACATCGTTGCCGATGCGGGTCTCGTCCGAAACATCCAGCAGCAGCTCCTTCGCGATGATTGTTACCTGATCGGCGTTTCCGACCAAGACTCTGGCGACCTTGTGCGAATCGCCACACAGATCAGCGCTTCGTCCTCGCAAACCGACGTCGACAACATCCGCAGCGGCCAGACGCGCATTGTCACCAAGCTGCCGCCTGATCGAAAGTCACCAGGCCTCCATCGCTGGATGAGCCGCGAGCTGCCCGCCACGCTCGAAATCCACTGGGACGCGCCTGTTTCATTTCGCGAGTTCGTTTTGGTCTTCGACACCGGTTTGCATCGCCTCCTGACTTTATCGCAAGCCGATGGCTACACGCAAAAAATGCAATGGGGCCGTCCGCAGCCCGAAACGGTACGCGATTACGTGTTGAGCATCGAAACACCCGACGGCTGGAGAACCGTCGGAACCATCCAGAACAACCATCAGCGCCTGCGCAGACACGTGTTGCCCGAATCGGTCATCACCACCGCCCTTCGCATCACCATCACCGCCACGAACGGCCTCGACCATGCGCGAGTCGTCGAGGTGCGGGCGTATGCCTGACTTCATGAAAAGCCTCATTCTCGCTCTCGTCCTGACTGGTGTGCATCTCTGCGCTCAGGAAATCCGAACCCTGGCATCGGGTGACGATTACCTCGCCTTTCCGACACTGATCGAGCTCGGTGATCAAGTGCTCGTGAGCTACAAGCGCGGCAGGTCTCACGCGGCCGATGTGGGAGCCACGCAGGAGCTGCTGAGGCTCGACAAGGCAACGGGCAAAGTACTTTCCACGGGCACGCTGGCCACAGTGGACGGCGAGATCATGCAGATGGGAGAGTGGGTGCGCTTTGCGAATGGTGATGTCGGGAACTACATCGACGCACAGGAAGCCCAGGGCTCGCTGAGGACGGGATTGGCCGCGGTGCGGTCCAACAACGGGGGCAAGTCGTTCGGACCCGTGCAGCGTGTCGGCGTGATTGATGGCGTCGAGTATGGCTACGCCTTCGATTCGATCACTCGAGGCACGACGACGTGGATGTTGGTGATGACCTTCGCGAACCTCCCAGGCGGCAAACTCGTTTTCAAAACGAAAAGCCAGCCCGGCTCCGTGGATGTCATTCGCAGCGACGACAACGGCCTCACCTGGCGTTTTGTGCGCAGCATCACCTCCGAACTGGGCGGCGCGCCAATCAATGAGAGCGCCTTCATGCCGCACGGCGATGGTTTCATCGTCACTGCCCGCGGCTACGACAACCGACAGTGGCTCCTGCACACGGATGCGGCGTTTAAGGTGCTTCAAAAGGTCGATCTCAACGCCGCGCATGACTTCCTCACTTCACACATCGGCCGCCCGAGGCTGTTTGCCCGTGATGGCGGCAGCTACCTGCTTGGTCGGAACTGGATTGAGAAAGGCGTCATGCAGCTCGCGCTCTTCAAATTCGATCCTGAGACGCTCGCGATCACCAAGCACGTCGTGCTCGACAACGCGGATAAGCTGCGCGTGGCAGATGGCTACTACGCACAGCCGTATTGGACGCAAAGCGGCGGCCGCACGCGCCTCCACGTCATCACCTACAAACGCGGCACGGAGAATAACGCGTCCATCGTGAAACTCGAGTGTGATTGGGAGGCGGTAGAATGAACACGGACCGCCTGCCGCGTGCGTGGCTCATCGTGGGTGTGCTGTGGGTCGTTGCAGCGCTGAACTACCTTGACCGCATCATGATCACCACGATGCGGGACTCACTCACGCAGGCGGTGCCGATGACGGACGCGCAGTTTGGCCTGCTGACCTCGGCTTTCCTCTGGGTGTATGGTTTGCTGAGCCCGCTGGCGGGATTTCTCGCGGATCGCTTCAATCGCAGCCGATTGATCGTCTTCAGCCTGCTCGTGTGGTCCGCGCTGACATGGCTCACCGGGCATGCGCGAAGCTTTGAGGAGCTGATCATTGTTCGGGCGCTCATGGGCCTGAGCGAGGCCGCGTATCTGCCCGCAGCGCTGGCTTTGATCGCGGATTACCATCGCGGGAGCACGCGTTCGCTTGCCACAGGCATTCACATGACGGGTTTGAGTGTCGGAACCGGCCTCGCGGGCATCGGCGGGTGGCTGGCCCAGAGACAAGGCTGGCGCTTTGCCTTCGATATCTTCGGCTGGTTCGGCATCGCCTATGCCGTGGCGCTGTGGTTTTTGCTGCGTGATCCGCCGGACAGGCGCCAGACCCAAACATCATCGCCCGCACCCCGCCTTGGTGAAGCCCTGCGCAGCCTCTTATCCAGCGGCTCCTTCTGGCTCCTGCTCACATTTTGGGGCCTTCTCGCGCTCGCGGGCTGGGCTGTGGCTGGCTGGATGCCTACCTATTTCAAAGAGCAGTTCCAGCTCAATCAAGGCGAGGCAGGCATCTCCGCCACGAGTTATCTCGCGGTGGCGATGCTGGCCGGAAAAATCCTCGGCGGCGCGTGGGCAGATCGATGGAGCCGCTCGAACGACCGCGCACGCATCCTGGTGCCTGCCATCGGGCTTTTCGTCGCTGCGCCAGCCACGCTCATGCTGGCGAACACCAGTCTTCTCGCGCTCGCCATCGCTGGCCTCTCGATCTATGGCCTCACGCGCTCATTCTCCGATGCCAATCTGATGCCCATCCTCTGTCAGGTGGCCGACAGCCGCTACCGCGCCACGGGCTATGGTGTGCTGAACATGTTCTCCTGCCTCGTCGGCGGAGTCACCGTGTATCTCGGCGGTGTGCTGCGTGATGCACACATCAGCGTGAGCACCCTTTTCATGGCCGCGGCGGCAGGAATGCTCGTGTGCGGCGTTTTGATGACGATGGTAAAGCCCGTCCAAAAGCGTACCCAAGCTCCGTGAAATCCTATTCTTTGATCCTGCTGATAGCCGTTGTGTCCTCAGCCCATGCCGTCGAACCCGTGGACTTCACGGTGAAACTCGAAACGGTGATGAAGCATGATGACGGGAAGTTTCTCTGGTTTCATCCGCGTGCGGCCGCGATTCCGGGCGGTGTTGTGATGACGATCCAGAAGCACCTCAAGGTCTCCGACTACTACTCCGGTCTGCATTTCATGCGGCGCGAGGGTGCGGATGGCGCGTGGAGCGGGCCGCTCCTACCACCTGAGATCGACTGGCAGCCGCAGCCGGATGGCGTGACCATCAGCGTGGCGGATGTGACCCCCGGATGGCATGAGGAGACAGGCAGGCTGATCGCCATCGGTGCGCGAGTGCGCTACAGTCCGAAGGGCAGACAACTCGAAGATGTGAAGCGCTCGCATCAGACGGTGTATGCCGTCTTGGACCCGAAAACGTCGAAATGGACGCCGTGGCAGGTGTTGCAACTGCCGGATGACGAGGAGTTCGACTTCGCCCGCAACGCCTGCTCTCAATGGGTGGTGAAAAGCGACGGAAAACTGCTCGTGCCGCTCTACATCGGCAAAAGCGCCAAGAATCGCTTCAGCACGACGGTGACCGAATGCCGCTTCGATGGCGACAAACTCGTCTATGAGCGAAACGGCGATGTTTTGCGTCTCGGTGTGGCGCGTGGGCTTTACGAACCGTCATTGATCGCGTTTGGTGGTCGCTACTTCCTCACGTTGCGCAACGACGAGCGTGGCTACGTGAGTGTGAGCGATGACGGTCTGCATTTTGCTGAGCCGAAGCCGTGGACCTTCGACGACGGCGCTGAACTTGGCAGCTACAACACGCAGCAGCACTGGCTGACGCATCGCGACGGCCTGTTCCTCGTTTACACACGCCGCGGCGCGAACAACGACCACATCGTCCGCCATCGAGCGCCGCTTTTCATGGCACGTGTCGATCCGGAGAAGCTCAATGTCATTCGTGCCAGCGAAAAGATCATCGTTCCCGAGCGCGGAGCCGAGATGGGAAACTTCGGAGCATGCCGCATCAACGACAATGAGTCCTGGGTGACCGTGTCTGAAGGCATGTTCATGAAGGACTCCGCCAAACGCGGCGCCGAGGGCGCGACCTTCGTAGCGCGCATTCAATGGTCGAAACCGAACACAAGCGCGCCGTGAGCGAACCCATTGTCTATTTGAATGACCGCTTCCTGCCTGCCTCGCAGGCGAAGTTGAACATCTATGATCTTGGCATCGTGCTCGGCGCGACGCTGACGGAGATGACACGCACGTTCCGGCACAACCCGTTCCGTGCTGAAGATCACGTGGCACGTCTGTATCGCTCGCTGAAGTTCTCCGGCATCACGATTCCGCTCACACCGGAGGAGATGCTCGCCAGAACGAACGAACTGGCGGAGACGAATTGCCAGCTCATCGGCCCGAATGAGGACATAGGCATCGTGCATTTCGTCACGCCGGGTGAAAATGCGCTCTATGCCGGCAGCGCGGGATCCGCAGGACCGTTGCGACCGACGATCTGCATTCACAGCTTTCCGCTGCTCTTTGAAATGTGGCGGCATTTGTTCACGGAGGGTGCGCATGTCGTCACCCCGTCGATCCGACACATCCCGCCGCAGTGCATTGAGCCAAAGATGAAGAATCGCAGCCGTCTTCACTGGTGGCTGGCCGACAAACAATCCCAGGCAGTCGATCCGCGTGCGATCACGCTGCTGCTCGACCTCAATGGCAACGTCACCGAGTGCGCGGGCTCGAATTTCGTCATCGTGAAGGGAAACACCATCATCTCGCCCACCACGCGAAACATCCTGTGCGGCGTCAGTCTGCAAACCGTGAAGGAACTCGCGCCGCAGATCGGCATGGAGTTCGTGGAGAAGGATTTTCAGCCTTACGATGTGGTGATTGCGGATGAAGCCTGGCTCACGACCACCCCCTACTGCATGGCGCCTTGCACCAAGATCAACAACACGCCCATCGGCGATGGCAAACCAGGGCCGTGGTTCCAGGAGATGCTCGCCGCGTGGAGTGCGCTGGCGGGACTCGACATCATGGCCCAAGTGCTGCAAAAATGAATCTGGGCGGTGGCTGAAACAAGGCCGCGTCTCCCCCTGTAGGAATGAGCCGTGAATGTTTGGCTCCAACAACGTGGTCACGCAGCGCCGGATCCTGAACGGCGACGGCTGCTGAAATCGTTGTCGGCGGGCGTGCTGGGACTCAGCGTGCCTGAATGGCTGGCCATGCAAGCGCGTGCGAGCAATGCATCGAAGGCCATTGAGCGCGGGCAGGCGAAGCGCGTCCTGGTGATTTATGAGGAGGGCGGCATCAGCCAGATGGATTCGTTTGATCCGAAGCCGGACGCGCTGATCGACCACCGCTCGCCGTTCAAGCCGATCCCGACCAGCGTGCCGGGCACGCATTTCTCCGAACTGATGCCGCTGACGGCGAAGCAGGCGCATCGTCTGTCCGTAGTACGCTCGATGACCTCCGCGCCGACGGCGGGGCACAAAGAGTGCTGTCAGGAGTTCTTCAAAGGCTATCGAAACTCGAATGCCTTCGACTTTCCCGACATCGGCTGCGTGGTGACCGAACTCATGGGCACGGAACGGCCCGAGATGCCGGGTTACATTTTCTGTCCGGGCATCAACATGCCGAACGCGATCACCAGCACCGGATTTCTGCCCGCGAGTCGTGCCCCATGGAAGCTGGGCACGAAGAGCCTCGGCGAGGACTTGAGCGATCCGCAGTGGAAGGTGCGCTCGCTGGAACTGCAAAAGGGCCTGCAACGTGAACGCCTGCTGGAGAGGCATCGCCTCCTGCAATCGCTCGATGTCGGAACCGTGGCAGAATCGACGGCCGGACAGGTGATGAAGGGGAACACCCAACACGCGCTCGATCTGCTCACGAACGACGAGGCGAAGCAGGCGTTTGACCTCTCACGCGAATCCAACGCGACACGGGACCGCTATGGGCGCGATCATCGGGGCAACTGCTACCTGCTCGGACGTCGCTTGATCGAATCCGGTGTGCGTTTTGTCACCGTCACCTGCATCCAGCCGCCGGAGCATGTGAAGCGTCCTGGTTACGGCCAGCCGGGTGGTGTGTTTCTGAACTGGGATCATCATGAGGGCATCTACAACAACGGCCCGTGCGGCGGACCGCAGGGAAACAGCAATCAAGAACGCTATGGCCTGCCGCATCCAGTGATGATGCCGAGCCTGGATCGTTCCTTCAGCGCGCTCATTGAGGACATGCATCAACGCGGCCTGCTGGAGGAGACGCTTGTCTGCTTCGTCACTGAAATGGGCCGCACGCCGCGCATGAACAAGAACGGCGGTCGCGATCACTGGGCGCGTGCGATGTCGATTGCGTTCGCGGGCGCAGGGTGTCCCGGGGGCGCGGTCATCGGCGCGACTGATCGCGAGGGCGGTGATGCGACTGACGCTCTCTACACGCCTTACGACTATGCGGAGACAATCTACCGCAAGCTGGGCTTCCCCGACACACAACGGCTCGAGCGACCCAATGGAGTCGCCGTGCCGCTGTCGGACGGCGGGAAGGCGATTCGCGAGTTGTTCTGATCATGACGCGACTAGTCCTCTGCCTTTTAATCACCGCCTGGCCATGCCTCGCGCTAGACGATGCTCCCAACTGGGTGCTCGAAGGCAACGCTCCATGGCAGGCACGTGACTCGCAGGCGGAGTGGGTTTTCAAGAATCAACTCTGGATCGGCGGCGGATGGTTTCAGTCCTATGCCGAACCACCACGCGATGTGTGGTCATCGGGGGATGGTACAGCGTGGAAGCAGGTCGAACAGAACGCCCCGTGGCTGCACAGCGATCTGCCGATGAACATCACCTTCGCCGACAAGTTGTGGATCATGGGCGGCTGGTACAAAGGCCGGTTGCCCGGGCATTCCGCCAGCAATCAGGTGTGGGCTTCGAGCGACGGATTGAAGTGGAAGCAGATCACCGCGAATGCGGAATGGTCGCCACGTCTGGCCGGAGGCCTGGTGGAACATCGTGGCCGGCTTTGGATGCTTGGCGGCACGGAGAATTACTACTTCGGCGATGACGCGAGTTTGAAGAGTGACGTGTGGAGTTCTGCTGATGGCAAAGAGTGGAAGCAGGAAACGGCGAAGGCTGCGTGGGCGCCGCGTGGTTATCATCAAGCCGTGACGCTCAACGACAAGATCTACATTCTCGGTGGCGGGAGCTACACTCCGGGCTATCACGCGAGGAATGACGTGTGGTCGTCGAGCGATGGCATCAACTGGACCTGCGAAACCGAGTCCGCACCCTGGGAGCCGAGGCTGTGGTTCAGCGCGGCGGTGTATCGCGGTCGCATGTGGGTGCTGGGCGGCTGGTCGAAAGAGAAGGACAACTTTGGCGACGTCTGGCACAGCGCCGATGGCAAAAACTGGCAGCGGTTCGAAACCAAAACCTGCTGGAAGGCGCGACATGAACACTCGGCTTTCGTGTTTCAGGACAAACTGTGGGTCGCCGGAGGTCACGCGAGGCCGCTGTCGAATGAGGTGTGGTCGTTGAGCCTGCCGCAGAGCTGGAAACCCGTGGCGGACGCCCAAAGCCTGCCGGTGATCACGTTGCCGGTGCGCGTTCACCTCATGCAGTCGGATTCAATCAAGGCGATGCATACCACACTCACCGAGGCGGACGTGAAGCGCATCATGGGCAAGGTGAACAAGGTTTGGTCGCAGGCCGGCATCCAGTTTGAAATCGAGTCGATCGGACCAACGGCGGCGGTCGCGCTGAAGACGGAGATGCGTTTAAAACCCGAGTTCAACCGCGTGCATGCAATGATTCCAAAGGACCGGCTCAGCGGGTCGGCGATTGATGTGTGTTATGTGAAGGAGATTGCGCCGAACGGATTTTATTATGGCGAACCGATTGTCGTGAAGGACACGGCGAAGCTCAAAGAGGTGATCGGCGGCCTCGACGAGCCACTGCCTCGCGTCACCTCGCACGAGATCGGCCACGCGCTGGGTTTGAAGCACCGACAGGACAAAACAAACCTCATGCAGTCCGGCACGACGGGTTTCACCCTGAACGAACAGGAGATTTCGACGGCGCGCGCCAGAGCACGGCAGTACCTGATCGAACACCAAGGCCAAGAATAGACACGTCCACGACAAAACCGAGGTACGAAGGCTGTATTGGTTGCATGCGTTCGCTCATCCTGTCCCTCCTGACTGTTGTCTCCCTGCAAGCCGCTGATGCCCCCAAGACCGCATTGATGGCCGGCGCCGCCACCAGCAACATCACGCCGGAACTCGGCGGCGAAGTCGTCGGCGGCTTCGCTCCGTTCCCCTGCACGCACATTCATGACGAACTGCACGCACGCTGTCTCGTGCTCGACGATGGAAAGTCGAAACTCGCGCTCGTGGTGTGTGATCTGCTCGGCCTGCACCGCAGTGTGTCGCTGAAGGCGCGGGAATACATCGAGGCGGAGACGGGCATCCCGGCGGCGAACGTGCTCATCTCCGGGACGCACACGCATTCGGCGGTCAATGCGCTTGGCGGTCCGGTGCGCGGTTACTTCTCCGATCAGGAACTGACCGACTATCAAAAATTCGTGGCACGGCGCATCGCGGACGGCGTGCGGCGTGCGGTGAATCTGCTGCGCCCGGCGGAGATTGCCTTTGGCACGGTGGATGTTCCGGAGCATGTGCACATTCGCCGCTGGTTTCTGAAGGAGGGCGAGATGCCGCCGAATCCCTTCGGCAAGATCGACAAGGTGAAGATGAACCCGGGCGCGGGCAATCCTGCGCTCGTCGAACCTGCGGGCGAACCTGATCCCAAGGTGTCCTTCATTGCGCTGCGTGAGATCGGTGGGCGCATGATCTCGATCTATTCCGCTTACTCGCTGCATTACGTTGGCGGTGTCGGCAGCGGGCACATCTCCGCCGATTACTACGGCTACTATTGCGAGGCCCTGAAACGTCTGCAGACCGGTGACGCAGACGATCCGCCTTTCGTCGCCATGATGGCCAACGGCACCAGCGGCGATGCGAACAACATCAACTTCCGCCATCCGCAGCCGCGCAAACAGCCGTATGAGCAGATGCGTTACGTCGCGGAAGATGTCGCCTCCAAGGTTAACGGCGCCCTCGCCAAGGTGACGTGGGAAAACAGCGCTCCGCTCGCCGCCCGCTATCGCGAACTCGATGTGAAATGGCGCGCGATTCCCGACGATCTCATCGCTTGGGCGAAGGAAACCGAGGCACAGGCGCCACGCATCAAAGGCGGCAAGGCAGATCTGCCACTTGCCTACGCCGGGCGCGTGCAGCGCCTCGCCCAGGCCAGCCCGGAGACGAAATTCCCCGCGCAAGTACTGCGCATCGGCGATGTCTGCATCGGCTCCTCACCCTGCGAGACCTTTGCCGAAACCGGCGTGGAGTTCCGCAAGCGCAGCCCGTTTACGAAGTCATTCATGGTCGAACTCGCGCACGGCTACTACGGCTACATGCCCACACCGCGTCACTTTGAACTCGGCGGTTACGAAACATGGCCTGGCACGAACAACACCGAGTCGCAGGCTTCGGTGAAGCTGATGAAAGCGTTATTGGAGATGGCGGCGGAGGTTCAGACACAGCCTCAGCCATGAAGCCCGTCGCCGTCGGGCTGTGGTTCGCGTTTGCCCTGCCCGCCATGTCCGCATGGCAGGCTGGCGCGGCCAGAGCGGACATCACACCGACGGAATCCGTGCCGCTCGCAGGTTACGGCGGCAAGACGCGCATGTCGGAGCGCGTGGAGCACCCGATATGGCTGAAGGCGCTGGCGCTCAAAGATGATTCCGGTGCGATCTCTGTGCTCGTGACGGCGGATCTGGTGGGATTGAGCGACAAGATGGTTTCGGTGATCACGACGTCGGCGCGGGAGAAACACGGCCTCCCAAGAGAGCGGCTCATCTTGAACACCTCACACAATCATTCCTGTCCGGTGACGGAGGATGTGCTATGGCTGTATTATGAATTCACGCCGGAGGAGGCAGCGGCGCGGGATCGCTACACGCAAAGAGTCTATGAGAAGTATGACGAGGTCATCGCCGCTGCGGTTGCGAATCTCGCACCTGCGGAACTCGCATTCGAGCAGGGGCTGGCAGGAGTCGCGGTCAATCGACGACGTTCGCGCGGACCCGAAAGCCGCGCCTTCGGAGGACAGGTGGATCAGGACGTGCCGGTGATCACAGTGAAGGCAGGAGACGACCTCAAGGCCGTCGTGTTTGGCTACTCCTGCCACACGACGGCGCTCGGCGGGCTCAGCATCAATGGCGACTACGCCGGCTTCGCGCAGATCGAACTGGAGAAGTCGTTTCCAAGTTGCGTGGCGATGTTTGTGCAGAATTGCGGCGGCGATGCGAATCCGCTGCCACGCATTCGCGGCAAGGACCTCGAAGCGACCGAACTGGCATCGATGTATGGCAAGGTTCTGGCTGAAGCCGTTCGTCAGGTGATCGCGGCCAGGATGAAACCGCTGAGCAGTCCCATTCGTGCAGCGATGGGCGAAACGAAGCTCCAGCTTCAGCCCGGCATTCCGCTCGATGAACTGAAACAGCGCGTGCCCAATCTCAGCGGTATGCCGAAACGCGAGTTCGAGCACTTTATACGGCAATACGAGACGCTGGGATCTCCGCCCGACCACGTGAACTATCCCGTTCAAGTCTGGCAGTCCGGTTCCGATCTCACCTTCATCGCCCTCACCGGCGAAACGGTGGTGGATTACTCGCTCAAATTCAAAGCAGCCTACGGCTGGAACAACACGTGGGTCTGCGGTTACAACAACGACCTGACGAGCTATGTGCCGAGCCTGCGCGTGCTGAAGGAGGGCGGCTACGAAGGGGTGACCGGCATGTTCGAATACGGCCATCGCGCGCCTTACACAGAGGCCGTCGAGAAACTGATCACAACGAAAGTCGAGGATCTCGTGAAATCAACGAAGTGACTACTTGCCGACGATTGGAGCCGTTTGCTCCGGAGTCGCACGACCGCCGGGTAGTTCGAGAATCTTGATGTTCCGAAAGTGGATCTCGGCGCCTTCGGACTCGAGGCAGAGGTAGCCTTTGCGCACACTCGACTGGCTGATGCCGTTGACGAACTTGCCATTGATCGAGTGTTTGATCGTTCCATCGACGCAAACGACGTCGTAGGTGTTCCATTCACCCTTGCCCTTGCACCGCATTTCAAAAGACATGCTGCGTTTGCCGCGTGGATTGTCCGGCACGGCTTCGAGGCCGTTCGCGCCGAAGAGTTCGCCGGAGACATATCCAGGATGATTCGGTTTGCCGTCCTTGCCGGGATGCAGGTTGGGCCATTCGAGTTCGAGCATCTGCACTTCCATGCCCTTGGGCAGCGGCCGGTCAGGCGGCGTGGTTCCCTCGCTCCAGACAAAGACACCGGAGTTTCCTCCTGCTTCCATGTGCATCCATTCGATGTGCAGGATGAAATTCTCGTACTGCTTGTCGCTGCGCATGACGCCGGTGGGTTTGCCGGTGCAGACGAGCAGGCCGTCCTTCACGCTCCAGGTTTCGGGGCTGGTGTTCACGTCCACCCAGCCTGTGAGGTCCTTGCCGTTGAAGAGATCGCGCCACTGCGGGACATCGGCACTGAACACGGGAGCAAAACAAAGAGCGAGTGTGGCAAAAAGAAGTGATTTCATGATCCGAGGCGCAGGTTTGTTTTAAACGTGAGATCCGCCCGCATTGATCACACGGATCACCAATCCGGGGCAGCCCAACCGAAACGGCGCCCAAGCAGCGCATCCGACGCCAACCCGAGGGCATGACAGGACCAAAACTCGGGCTCCATGAGGACGACTTTCCGTTTGAGCGGGACGGGCTTCCGCGCTAACCAGCGCCCTTCCATTCCATGAGCAGCCCCTCCGCACACACCTACAAAGAAGCCGGCGTCGACATTCACGAAGCAGCATCGCTGGTCGATGACATTGGCGTGCTGGTGCGGCGCACGCAGCAGAAGCGGAAACTGGCGAATCCCTTTGGCCTCTTCGCCGCCGCGTACGACCTCAGCGGTTACAAGCATCCCATCATCCTCACGGGCTGTGACGGCGTGGGCACGAAAATCGAACTGCTGCTCAAGCACGACCAGCTCGAAGCCGCTGGCAAAGACCTCGTGGCCATGAATGTCAACGACGTGCTCACCACCGGAGCGGATCCGATCATGTTCCTCGATTACGTGGGCATCCCGAAGATCCAGAAGACACAGATCACCCGCATCATTGCCGGCATGACCGACTATCTGGAGGCCTGCAACTGCATCCTCGCCGGTGGTGAGACGGCCGAGATGCCCGGCATGGTGCCCGAGGGCATGGTCGAGCTCAGCGGCTTCGCCATCGGTGCCTGCGAAAAGGAAGACATGCTCGATCCTGGCACCATCACCGCGGGCGACGTGCTCATCGGCTGGCCCAGCGCGGGTTTCCACGCCAATGGCTTCAGCCTCGTGCGCCGCATCATCGAGAAGGAGAATCTCCAGTTCAGCGAGGACGAAATGCGCACGCTGCTGCACCCGACGTTGCTTTATCATGAGGAGACTAAGGCGCTCAAAGCTGCTGGCGTCCGCCCGCGTGCCATGGCGCACATCACCGGCGGTGGTCTGCCGGAAAATCTGGGCCGTATCTTCCTGAAGCGTGGTCTCGGCTGCAATCTGCGCATTCCTTTCTGGCAGAACGACGTTGTGCAGAAGGTGCTGCGTCACGCGGATCCGAAGGACGCCTTCGACACCTTCAACATGGGCCTCGGCTGGGTGGCGATCGTTTCACCCGAGGACGCAGACAAAGCGCTGGCCTGCGGCAAGAACGCGAAGATCATCGGCACGATGGACACGAGCGCTCAGGTGAGCGTGGAGATCGTCTGATCTCGTTCCGATTTCACGCACGCCGGCGACGCAGGGCGGCGAGGCCGGACAGCAAGATCAGCATGGCGCTGCCGGGTTCCGGCACGGGCAGAAACATGGTGCTGTAGGTGTTGTTGGCCACGTTCGCACCGAGGATCGCCCCATCGAGATTGTCGGACATCCAGTGGATGCCTCCGTAGATGCGGCTCATGCCCGCTTCGCGTGCGGCTTCGCTGAAACTGCTGAAACTGCGGGTGTAACCGGCGGGAAGGAAGGGCGATTCCGAGTCGGTGGTGAAAGCGATGTCGTCGGTGCCGAAGAAGTTCGCCAGAATCGTCGCACCGGTCATGCTGAAACCGCTGTGGCCACTGCTGTAGGCGCCAAACGAAGGATTCGGGATGAGCGGTGTCCAGAGTGCATCTTCAACGGTGTCGGGGTTGCCGTCTGTGCTGGCGGTGTTGATGGCGAGCATCGGACGCCACGTATCGAAGAAGACCTTCGCATCCCAGGAGGCGATGCCGGCATCGGCTTCGGCAATGTTCAGCAAGGCGAAGAGGCGGGCGTTTTCCTCGACGCTCAGGCCCATGCTGGCGGAGATCGATTCGGCAATGCGGTTCCAGTGCCCCGGCGGCGAGGCGGTGCCGGGCCCGTCCACCCAGAAGTAGGCGATGGCCGTCTGCTCGGCGGTGCGCAGGGTGCTGTTCGTGCCTCCGAGGTCCTTGACCATGTTGAATTCCGCCGTGTAGGCCGCGCTCTGCACCCAGGAGGTGTAATCGCTCGGCTGATAACCGTTCGGTCCGGCAGGACGGAACTGGCTGGACGAGGTCATGGCAAAGGGCGTCATTTCGCTCCATTGAGGTTTAACGAAGGAACCGGAACCGCTTCCCCAAGCACCTGGTGTGGTGCCTGGCTGCCAGTGCCCCACGGTGCCGACCGGCTGCGGCGCGTAGCTCGACACCGCGTCTTTGCCGTCGTTGAGACGCGCATTGATCATCGCCTGACCGGCGGCCAGGCCCACCTCATATCCACGGGTGCGTGCATCACCCACTGCCACGGATGCCATCTGGGTGTTGTACAGCGTAGTGAAATTGTCGAGGTAGGGATTCCCGGCGCCATACAGGTCCGTGTAGATCGAAGTCATCACCGTGTAGGCAGCCGTGGCGGCCGCGGCCGTCGTATCGGTGGAACTCCCCGCCGTTGCGGGATCGAAGTAGCCCAGATAGGAGGAGTAATTGCGGTTAATTGAGTTCACTGCGTCATACATGGACCCGCCCAGCATGCCCATGGTGCGCGAGTTGCAGGGGGGCGTGGCGGTGCTCCCTTCGTCTACGAAGGTCTGCCGCATCAGTGCATTCCATTCCGTTATCACGTCCGCCCGAGCCGACGCGGCAAAGGCGAGCGACAGAACGATGGGAAGGTGGAGTTTCATGAAAAAGCGGTGAGGCGAGCGCGTGGAGATCGTATAAACATCCATAATCTATAACTTTCATAACTTAATTCAAGGCTGACTTATTGAATTTTTAGCTTTCCTAACCAAATTGCCTCGCTTCCCTCCCTCAAGCTCATGTCCACCCGCCTCCTCCCCCTCCACTGCCTGATCTGGGTCGGCCTGCTGGCCTCCCACGTCCCCTGTCCTGCTCAAAAGGCCCCGGCGAAACCCGCTCCCAACCCGGTGCTGGCTCCGATTCAGGATGTCGCAGGCCTGCCGCGGGTGCTGCTCATCGGCGATTCCATCTCCATGGGCTACACCCTGCCCGCGCGGAAACTGTTGGAGGGCAAAGCTAACGTCCATCGCATCCCCGCAAACGGCGGTCCGACCAAGAACGGGGTCGCCAACATCGCCAAATGGCTCGGCACCGGAAAATGGGACGTGATTCACTTCAACTGGGGCATCCACGACCTCAAGTACATGCCCGATGGCAAACGCCAGGTCGAACCCGCTGAGTACGAAGCCAATCTGCGCAGCCTCGTCGCCACCCTGAAAGCCACCGGCGCCAAACTGATCTGGGCCAGCACGACGCCGATCCCTGAAGGCGAACTCAATCCGCCGCGCAAGTTCGGCCAGGTGAAGGAATACAACGACATCGCGGCCCGTGTGATGAAGGAAAATGGCGTCGCTATCGATGACCTGAACGCATGGATGACGCCTCGCTTCGAGGAACTTCACAAGCCGAAGGACCTGCATTACATCGATGCTGGCAGCGAGCATCTCGCGAAGAAGGTGGCCGAATCGATCTCGCAGGCACTTGCGAAATAGGACGGGCTGGAAACACGGGCGCAAATTGTAGCTTTTTCCCCGGCTTTGCAGGGCATGGTGTGCAGCCTTCGTCAACCCAGCCCCACCAACGCCATGAATGCCCGACGCCCTTCCCGTCTGCTCGCTCTGACAGTTCTGCTGCTCATGAGCGCCACCTGGCTTCACGCCGCAGACCAGCCTGCCAGCGCACCGGCCGCTGAGAAACTGCGCGAGTCCATGCTCCTGCCCGGTGTCAGCCTAGCCGAAGGCGTGTCTGAAATCACCGGCGTCGCCATCAGTCCGCTGCTCGGTGTCAGCGCCATGGGAGCATGGACCTACTACAAGACAGAACCGGCCTTGCGACACCGCCTGCCTTGGTACTGCCATCCCGGCGTCTGGGGCACCGGTTTGTCCCTCATCCTCGTCTGCTTTTTGAAGGATTTCCTCGGCGCGGCGGCTCCGGCGCTGGTGAAGAAGCCGCTCGATTTCGCCGAGTTGTTTGAAAACAAAATCAGCGCCCTCGTCGCCAGTGTGGGATTTGTGCCGCTGGTCGCTCTCGCCATGGCCCAGATCGACAAGTTGCAACCGCAGGCCGTCGTTCCTTCCACCGGGGGCCACCTGGCCGTCGTCCCGGTGGCGAGCATCATCGACTTCGGTGTGCATACGCCCTGGCTGTCCATCCCCGTCGCCATCGTGGCCTTCGGCGTCGTCTGGCTCAGTTCGCACGCCATCAACGTGCTCATCGCGCTTTCGCCGTTTGGCATTGTCGATGCGGGCCTCAAGCTCGCCAAACTCGGCCTCATCACGCTCGTGGCCGGCAGCACGATGATCCACCCCTACGCGGGTGCGCTTGTTTCGTTGGTGCTCATCGTCATTGCACTGCTGCTCGCCGGCTGGTCCTTCCGCCTCACGCTGTTTGGCACGCTCATGGGCGCTGACTTCCTGCTCAACAAACGCGCGTCCGAGGACGACCTGAAAGACGGCGTGAAAGGCTTCCTCGCCCGCCGTGTGGACGGCGTGCCGGTTCGCACGCTGGTCAAACTCAAGCACGATGCCGCCGGTCTTCCGACCATCGGCTTTCACCCTTGGCTGATGCTGCCAGAGCGCCACATCACCCTGCCGCCAGCAGACATGGTCGTGTACAAAGGCCTGCTGCACCCAACCGTCGCGCATCGCGCCCCCGACGGAAATTCCGGTGCGCAACACAGCCTCATCCTGCTGCCGCGTTACCGCAGGCTGGAGGAGACCATCGCCCGCAGCTACGGCTGTCAGGAAGTCATGGACAGCACGCTGCTGCGCGGACTCAAAGCCATGCGTCAGTGGCTGGTGAACATGCTTTCCACCGGGAGAAATCTCATCGAAGCGCGGGGAAGCGCGAGTGAGTGAAGTTGCGCGGCGGTCTTTCCCGCTTATCTACGCGGCCCGCTTATGCACAGCTTCCGCTACCATCAGGGCGAATTGTTCGCCGAAAACGTCCCGCTTCAATCTCTCGCCGAAAAGCACGGCACGCCGCTCTATGTCTATTCCAAGAGCACGATCACCGGCCATTTCACGCGCCTGGATGCCGCGCTTTCGAAGCTCGATCATCTGATCTGCTATGCGGTGAAGGCGAATTCCAACCTCGCCATCCTCAACGCCATCGCCAAGCTCGGCGGCGGCTTCGACATCGTCTCCGCGGGTGAGCTCTACCGCGTCATCAAGGCGGGCGGCGATCCCGGCAAGTGCACCTTTGCCGGCGTCGGCAAGACACGTGACGAGATTGAATATGCACTCAAGCAGGGCATCTACTGCTTCAACGCCGAGTCCGAGGCGGAGCTGCATTACATCAACCATGTCGCCGGAGAGCTTGGCTTGCAGGCCCCCGTGGCCGTGCGCGTGAATCCGAATGTGGATGCGAAGACGCATGCGAAGATCACCACCGGCAAGAGCGAGAACAAGTTCGGCATCGACTTCGACCAGATCCTCGACGTCTACGCACGCGTGGCCGCCGACTGCCCGAACCTGATCATCAAGGGCCTGCAGATGCACATCGGCTCGCAGCTCACCAACGTGGATCCCTTCCTCGAAGCGGTGCAGAAGGTCATCCCGCTCGTCACGCAGGTGAAGAAGAGCTACGGCATCGAATTCTTCAGCATCGGCGGCGGCATCGGCATCAACTACAAGCAGAGCCTCGACTCTGGCGACGCCACATGGTGGGAAGAAAACGCAGAGACGCATCCGCTGACCGTGCAAGCCTACGCAGACGCCGTGGTGCCGCATCTCGCCCCGCTCGGGTTGAAAATCCTCTGCGAACCCGGCCGCTTCATGGTCGGCAACGCCGGTGTCATGCTCACCAAGGTGCTTTATGAAAAGCGCGGCTCCGCCAAGATCTTCAAGATCGTTGATGCCGGCATGAACGACCTCATCCGCCCGACCCTCTACGAAGGCTGGCATCAGATTGTGCCGCTCAAGCAGCCGAAGAACGACAAAGTCGAAAAAGTCGATGTCGTCGGCCCCATCTGCGAATCCGGCGACTTCCTCGCGCAAAACCGCGAACTGCCGATCGTGAAGGAAGGCGAGTATCTGGCCGTGCTCAGTTCCGGCGCCTATGGTTTCACCATGGCCTCGAACTACAACACGCGTCCCATGCCCGCCGAAATCCTCGTCGAGGGTGACAAGGCCACCATCGTGCGCGAACGTCAAACTTTGGATGATGTGCTCAAAGGCGAGCACATCGCCTGATCGAATTTCGCGCGCCCTCACGATGCACATCGCCGACATCCTCAAAACCCAGCGTCCCACGCTCTCGTTTGAGTTCTTCCCGCCCAAGTCCGCGGAGGCCTCCGAGGCGCTTTATCGGACCATCGGCGAACTCGAAGCCTTCAAGCCCTCCTTCGTCAGCGTCACCTATGGCGCGGGCGGTTCCACGCGCGAGTTCACGCACGACCTCGTCGTGCGCATCAAGGAGACCACCTCGCTGGATGCCATCCCGCATCTCACCTGTGTCTGTCACAGCGAGGCCGACATCGCCGCCATTCTCGAACGCTATGCCAGGGCGGGCGTGAGCAACATCCTCGCCCTCGGGGGCGATCCGCCGAAGAACCTCGCCGGTTACGACCGCGCGAAGGACGCCTTCCAGCACGCAGCCGATCTCGTCGCCTTCATCAAGAAGTTCAACGACAGCGGCGCGCATCCCGACAAGCGCGGCTTCGGCATCGGCGTCGCTGGATTTCCTGAAGGCCATCCCACCACGCCGAACCGCGTGCTGGAAATGGACTATCTCAAGGCCAAGGTCGATGCCGGCGCGGACTACATCTGCACGCAGCTCTTCTTCGACAACCACGACTTCTACGACTTCCGCGAGCGCTGCCAGCTTGCCGGCATCCACGTCCCGATCATCGCCGGCATCATGCCCATCACCAGCGCCTCCGGCATGCGCCGCATGGCAGAGATGGCCGCTGGAGCACGCTATCCGGCCAAGCTCCTTCGCGCCATCCAGCGCTGCGGCGGTGACGAGGCCGCCGTGCAGAAGGTCGGCATCCACTACGCCACCGAGCAGTGCCACGACCTGCTCGACCACGGCGTGGACGGCATTCATTTCTACACACTGAACAAATCCCACGCCACGCGCGAGATCTACTCCAGCCTCGGCATTCGCGACTCCGCCGCCGTGCGTCCGCAATCATGAGCGAAGAACTTCCCCTCATCGCGGCCATCGAGGCCGGCGGCACCAAGTTTGTCTGTGCCGTCGGGACCGGACCGCATGATCTGCGCGACGTGACGCGCATCCCCACCACCACGCCGGAGGAAACACTCGCCGGAGTCACCCGCTTCCTCTCCACGGCCAAATCGAAGTACGGTTCCTTTGCCGCGATCGGCATCGGTTCGTTTGGCCCCATCGACCTCGACCCGAAAAGCGAGACCTACGGCTTCATCACCACCACACCGAAACCCGGCTGGCAGTTCACCAACATCGTTCCGAAGCTGAAGGAACGTTACCACGTGCCTGTCGCCTGGGACACGGATGTGAATGCTGCGGTGCTCGGCGAATATCTCTGGGGTGCAGGACAGGACACCGACCCGCTCATCTACATCACCGTCGGCACCGGCGTCGGCGGTGGCGTGCTCATCAACGGCCAGCTCGTCCACGGCCTCCTCCATCCCGAGATCGGCCACCTGCTCGTCCCGCCGCCGCAGAACTCCAGCGCCATCCAGCAGGCCTGCCACTGCCCGTTTCACAAAAGCTGCGTCGAAGGCTACGTCAGCGGCACCGCCCTTGCCTCCCGCTGGGGTGTCAAAGCCGACGCCCTGCCACCCGACCATCCTGCCTGGGAGGAAGTCGCCGACGTCATGGCGCATGCGCTCATGAATCTCACGCTCAGCATCTCCCCAAAGCGCATCATCCTCGGCGGCGGCGTCATGAGCCAGGAGCAGATCCTGCCTCTCATTCGCGGCCAGCTCAAAAGGCTCAACAACGGCTACCTCCGCGTCTCCGAACTCAGCCGCAACATCGACGACTTCATCGTCGCGCCGGGATTGGGTGCACGCTCCGGACTGCTCGGCGCCTTGGCGCTCGGGAAGTACGAGCTGGACCGGCATGCGGGCCGGAGTGCTGATTCGTCAGTGGCTTGATTCGCTTTCCAAGACTCGTCGTTGGTACTTTCATGTCGAATGTGACGCGCACGCGCGCCATATTCGACAAACCGGTGGCCCATAACGTGGTTGACGTACTCGACAGAATTGTTTCTCATCAACTAGTTAGGCCACCTCCATGCACTGGCGCGCGAAAGAGTTTTCGGAGACACTGACAGACGCTGACTGGTTGTCAGAGTCGGACGCCCGCGTCGTGTATGATCGAGTTACACCATTGATGAGTCGTGACCACTACGGTTTAGAGGCGACGGCTGTTCGAGACTTGCAGCGCATTCCGGCAGATGCCGCCGCGACTGATTGGCTGTCATCGCGTATTCCACAGGACGAGTCGTTGCTGCTCATTTTCGGCTCGCGTGAGGTTTGTCGCGTTCCCGCTTGGGCATTTCACGAGCACTGGCAGGATTTGTTTTGTCCGTCACGCGATGATGTTGTCATCATCAGTGAGCGTGGCGGTTGGATTTTATTTTACTGCCATGAGGACGAGTTTGAGTATGGAGAGCCAATGGCCTAACAAATCGCTGCAGCCAACGCCGGTGGGCGTTGTCAGTTCCGCTGGCGCGGGCCACGCCGTTGATCCGGCGTGGCTGAGCTCTAGTCGTTAACTGTCCTCCCACCGCTTCACCCAAAACGTCAGTGTCTTCGGCGATTCGGCTTCTTCACCGATTTCCTTCCACACAAAGGTGGCCTGAAGCTCGGGATGCTTGGTGTAGCCCTGGCTGCACCAGAAGTCGTCGAGAGGACGATAACCTGCGGGACGCAGGGGATGATCGGCAGGGCGGTCCACAGCGCAGAAGGTGCTGAGCTTGAGGCCCAGTTTCTGCACATGCGCCTCGCGATGGGCGAAGAACTCTTTGCCAACGCCGTGGCCGCGATACTCGGGCAGCAGAATTGATTCGCCGAAGTAACAGATGGTGGAGAGATCATAACCAGCCTTCGCAAAGGCTTCCTGAAACTCCGGACCTTCATCGAGCATAGGCAGACAGGTCGTTGCACCGACGACGCGGTCGCCATCGAAGGCGAGGACGACGAGGCTTCCAGTGGAGCGCAGGTAAACTCGCAGGTAGTCGCGCTCATACTCCAGGCTGCCGTCGTAGAGATACGGGTATTCACGGAAGACGGCGATGCGCAACGCGCCGAGGGCGTCGAGATGCGGTTCGAGTTCGGGACCGTGGAAGTTTTGGAGGCGGAGCATGGGAAAGAAATGACGAAACCAGAATGGCGAATGATGAATGAATTCTCAAACCCCAATGGGGCATGCTCCGTGTTCATTGGAGCTTGATTCGTCATTCCTCATTCTGGTTTCGTCATTGGGCGAAGCCCTCCGCCATCTCGCGAATCTTCTTCCGCATGTTGGCGAGGCCGTTCAGACGCGTCGGGGAGAGCATCTTGGTGAAGGCGCAGGCTTCCCAGACCTGTGGTTCGATGACTGCGGCTTCGGCTGGGACGGTGTCATCGTAAAGCTCGCACAGCAGCGAGGCGAGCCCTTTGACCATCGGAGACTCGGCGTCGCAGACGAAATGCGCACGGCCGTCCACAAGTTCGCCATGAAGCCAGACACGGGAGACGCAGCCGGGGACGAGGTTCGCGTCGATCTTGTGAGCCGAGTCCAGCTTCATCCCCGCACCGCGTGAGACGACGGCGTTCAGACGCTCGTGCGGGTCGTGGATGATGTTTAGGTCGTCGATGAGCGACTGCTGTTTCTCCGCGAGGGTCATTTCAGCTTCGCGAGACGTCCCTTGCTCCAGCTCAAACCGTTCTGAATGGCTTCGTCGTTGGCGATGGCACCGGCGAGTTTTTCCCAGATGGCCACGGCATTGGAAAATGCGGCCCTGGCCTCGGTCTTGTTCCCGGCCTTCTCGCTGGTATGGCCGAGCGAGCCGTAAAGCTGCGCAAGCTGGCTGGCCCACATGCGATGCTCGGGCGTGAGCTTGTCCGACTGCGGCTGCGCCTTGATGAGCGCCTCCAGCGATTCCACCGCCTGCTTCGCGATCGGAATGGCGGCGGTCGTTTTGCCGCTGTCGGCGAGCAGTTCGGCGTACTCGCCGCGCAGTTTGGCCTGCAGGAATCCGTAACGTGCGTTGTCCTTGTCGTCGGCGAGGATCTCGTTCA
This sequence comes from Prosthecobacter sp., assembly GCF_020439865.1. Lineage (GTDB taxonomy): Bacteria > Verrucomicrobiota > Verrucomicrobiia > Verrucomicrobiales > Verrucomicrobiaceae > Prosthecobacter. The sequence goes on along the minus strand of NZ_JAGRPF010000116.1, from coordinate 24,262 downwards.
CGAGTTCGATGGCATCCTGTTTCTTCTTGGAGGCCTCGCTCGGGCTTCCAGCATCGCGGGCGAGGGAGGCGAGCGCGCCGTAGTTTCGCGCGAGGAGATACTTCACCTCAGCCCACTCCGGCAGCAGGCGGATCAGCTCGAGCAGGATGGGCACGGCCTGATTGTGCGCCTCCTTGGCATCCGCTCCGCTGAAGTGACGGCCAATCAGCTCTGCCAGCTCGGTGTAGGCCTCGGCCAGAAGCAGGGCCTGATCCTGATTTCGCGGGCTGCTGCCGAGCACGAGCTCGCCCATGTCCTTCACGGAGTCGATCAGCGTGTTCAGCGCGTCCTCGATCTTGCCCGCATCACGCTGGCTGATGCCCTTGGCGAACTTGGCGCGGGCGAGGAGGAATTTTTCGTCGTTGATGAGGTCGTGGCCGATGAGCTTCGGATCGAGAATCATCGGCACGCGGGCGAGCGCCTTCTCGGAATCGTCCACATCACCGTTGCGCAGGGTGCGCAGGCCGTATTCCAGCCAGGCGCGTGCGCATTCGTTGCGGGCGAGACGGTTTTTCGGATCGGCCGCGAGGCCTTTGTCGAGGTTCACCGTAGCCTCTTTGAGCAGTTCCAGCGACTCCACATGACGACCTTCATGTCCGCGAATGTCGGAGAGCAGCAGGCTGTAGCGACCGAGCCACTGCTGATAGAGCGCGATCTGCGCTTCTTCGCCCTGGCCTTTCTGGATCAGTTCGGCGGCCTGCGCACGTGCCTTGGTCAGATAAGACACCGCCTGAGCGGTGTCGCGCAACTTGAGGTACAACTGGCCGATGTTGCCATAGGCGCGCAGACGCTCGACTCCCAGCGCGGGTGACGCCTCCAGCGTGGGCAATCCTCTCATGCAATAAGCGAGCGCGTCCCGAAGCTGCTCCTTTTGGAAGCCCGCCTCCATCTCGTTGCCGGTGGGTGTTTGCAGAAGCTGCGTGAGGAACTGGTCCACGGCGTTCTGCGAGTTCTGCAGATTCTGATCCGCCACGGCCTTCGCGGCACGCGCGGTATCGCGCTCGTTCATCACCGTGGTGTTGATGTTCTTCTGCGCGTCGAGCTCGATCTTGTGGTTGGCAGCGAGGCTGTCGATGGTCTTCTCCGCCTTCTGCGCGCGCCGCAGAGTCATGAACGCGTAGATGAAGCAGAGCACAAAGATGGTCAGCAGCGAAATCGCGGACGTCTGCAGCGTGAGCACCTTTTTCGCCTGCTTCTGGCGCTCGCGCACCGTCTGATCGCGCGATTCTTCTAGCAGGTAGTCGCTTTCGAGCACCTCAAACTCGCGCACGACCTCGCGCATGTCAGCCCAGCGTGCTGCGGGATTCAGATCGAGGGCTCGCTCGATGATGTTGTGCCGGCGCTCCTCCCACTTCGACTGCGCCGGATGCGGCCAGTCGATCTTGGGCTGCATTTTGACCGCGCTGAGCAGTTCGTTGCTGTCAATCTGCGCCGCGAGCCCCGCCGCCGCCTGCTGGCGCGCGCGTTCGACCTCGCTGTCCCACATCTCCGCGCCACGTGGCAGCATGCCGTTGAGCAGGCGATACGCCAGCACGCCGAAGCTGTACACATCCCACGAGGGACCGTAACCTGCGAACACACCGTCCGGATTCTCCGCCTGTTCCGGGCAGAGGTGCACAAAATGATCTGTGAGTTCGAGATGATGAATGCCACCCACCCAGCCCTGGGCGATGTCGGTGAGGCGAACGGACGACTCCACATCGTCCTCCAACAGGACGTTCGACGGCCGCAGGTTGCCATGCGGGATGCCGTGCTTGTGCAGCCAGGCGAGGGCATCCGCGACTTCATAGATGTGGCGCCAGGCCTGCTCAGGTGGCAGCCCGTTGCAGGCGGACTCGAGCGTCGGCGTCTGCCACTGGCGGCGGCCGTGGCTGTCCTTTGTCATCACGCCGACGAGCGGCATCACGCAGAAATAGGGCGTCTTGTCGAAACTGTAGTTCTCCACCGGCAGCACGCCGCGATGATGCGGCATCTGCTGCAGGGCACGGAAGGCGGTGGCAAGCGCCTTGCGGTTGATCGCCATCGAACTGAACACTTTCACCGCACAGGCCTTGCCGTTCGACGACACCGCCCGATACACGGCCCCGCACCGCCCGCTGCCGATCAGGTCCTGCAATTCATGTCCGGCGATTTCGGGCAGACTCATGCGTGCTTCAGTTGTCTCTAGGGGAGGAAGGTTGACCCCGGATGGCACGGAAACTGGGCAGAAGCACCATCACGGGCGCGTACGATGGGGGCAGAATGAGAAATCTCAAATCTCAAATGCCGGTTTGCAAAAAACGCGTGCCACAAAGGCCAGCGCCTCCATGCTGAATGCACGCCGCATGAAAAACCCCAAGCAGCCCGACCACCGCCACGAGATCGAAGCGATCTATGCCGAGCTGGAGCGACGTCCCCTGCCCCGCCAGTGCGGGATGCGCACCGGCTGCTGTCATTTCAGGCTCGCAGGCCACACGCCCATGCTCACCAAAGGCGAGGCGCTTTATGCAGCGCGGGGTGTCAGCGCCAGCGGACGCAAGGTGCTCAAACCCCATCCCGACGGCGCCTGCCCGCTTCTCGGACGTGACGGACGCTGCACGATCTATGCCCACCGCCCCTTTGGCTGTCGCACACACTTCTGCGCCGAGGCCGGCGGCATGTACCCGCGCAAACATGTGGCCGATCTCATCCAACGCCTCGAATCACTCGATGAGCGACTTGGCGGAAACGGTTCGCGCCCGCTCGAAGCTGCCGTGAGTTCTGCGCTCGCGGAAATGTAGAATCAGGGAGCCGCGCAGTCGCGAGCCAGCTTCTGACTGGCCTCGGACAGCTTCGCCAGCGGATAGGCCACCTCGGCGGCGTTCAGTGGCATCTTCAGCACCACGTTTTCGCCGTCCAGACGGACAAAACCCGCCTTGATGGTCTTCCCCTCGGCATTCGTCCAGCTCATGATCGGCGGCAGCACTTTTTTCGCCGGAGCGGCGGTCATTTTCGGAGCCCCGCTGTCAAAGCTCGCGCCCTCGGAGATCCACTCTGTGATCTTCTTGATGTCGCTGCTGGAGAGCTGGTCCTTCGGCGGCATGTGGTTCTTGCCGTCGTTGATCATGATCTCGAGGAAATGGCTCTCCGCCGGCTTGCCGGGCCGAATCTGCGCCACGTCGTTGTCGGCGATGTCCAGCTTGAAGGTCTCCAGGTCATCGAACACAAAGCCGGCCTTCTTCTTCCCCGTCTTCACGCTGTGGCACTCATAGCAGTTCTTCTCCAAAATCGGCTGAATGTCCCTTTTGAAGTCCGCCGCAAACCCGGCGGAAACCGGAAGGAGAGAAATGAGCAGGATGGGACGAAGCAGGGACATGGGCGCGCGTTTGAGGTCAGCAAGAACGTGCCACCCCGCTTTTCCTTAGCCAGCTTCTTTTTTCCGTGGCATGAGACCCCATGCCCGAGCATCGCACCGTCACCGCAGCCGCAGAACTCCTGCCCTTTCTCTTTGAGAACTGGCCGGACACGAAGCGTACGCGCATCAAGCAGTGGCTCAAGTTCGGCAGCGTCCGCGTCAATGATCACGCCGTGACCCGCCACGACCACGCCCTCAAGCCCGGCGACAAGATCGCCATCCGGGTCGAACGCGCCCCCCGTGTGAAAGCGGCCCCCATGCCCGCCGGACTCCGCATCGTACATGAAGACGAGGCCATTATCGTCCTCGAAAAAGGCGCCGGCTGGCTCACCGTCGCGCTCGATTCCGGCCGGGGCCGCACCGCCTACTCCGCCCTCACGGATCACGTCCGCGCCACCGACGCACGCAACCGCGTCTGGATCGTCCACCGCCTCGACCGCGACACCTCCGGCCTCATCGTCTTTGCCAAGACCCAGCCCTACAAGCGCATCCTGCAGCAGAACTGGCACAAGTTTGACAAGACCTACCTCGCCGTCGTCGAAGGTGTCATCAAACGTGACTCCGGCACGCTGCGCTGCCATCTCAACGAGGAATTCTCCCTCCGCGTCCGCAGCGTCCCGCCGGGCGACGACACCCGCGAGGCCGTCACCCATTTCAAGGTCCTCAAACGCACGCACCACAACACACTCGTCGAACTCAAGCTCGAAACCGGCCGCCGCCATCAGATCCGCGTCCACCTCTCCGACATGGGCCACCCCATCGTCGGCGACAAAGCCTACGGCGCCGTCACCGATCCTGCCCGCCGCCTCGCCCTCCACGCCAGCGAACTCCGTTTTGTCCATCCGGCGACCGAGGAAAAAATGTTCTTCGAGCTGCCGCTGCCGGGCGTTTTAATGAAGCTCGTCCAATAACCATCTGCATGAAATACACGCTGTTCCTCGTCGCTTTTGCCACCCTCGCCCAGGCCGCCGACTGGCCGATCTGGCGCGGACCAAACCATGATGGCATCTCCCCGGAGAAACTAGCAGGCACGGAGGTGAAGAAGCTCTGGGAGGCGCAGATAGGCATCGGCTTCGCATCGTTCACTGTCGCCGACGGCCGCGTTTACACGACGGGTCATGCCGATGACAAGGACACCGTGTTTTGCTTCGACGCGACGAGCGGCAAGCAGATCTGGAAGCACGACTACGCCGCCGATCTGGGCGACAAATACTACGAAGGCGGCACGTCCGCTACGCCGACGATCGAAGGCGGCAAAGCTTATCATCTCAGCCGCTGGGGCGATGTGTTTTGCTTCGATGCGGCCACCGGCAAGATCGTGTGGCAGAAGAACATCCAGAAGGAAACCGGCACCGACATTCCCGACTGGGGCTTTGCCGGATCGCCGCTCGTCGATGGAGAGAAGCTGATCCTGAACGTTGGCAAAGGAGGCACGGCGCTCGACAAGGCCACGGGGAAGACGCTTTGGACCTCCGAGAAGAACAGCTCCGGCTACTGCACGCCGTATCCGATCACCGTGAATGGCAAGGCGCAGGTCGTGCTGAGTTCGGGACGCGCCTACAAGGGCGTCGATCCCGCCAATGGCACGGTGTTGTGGGAGCACACCTGGTCCACCAGCTACGGCGTCAACGCCGCCGATCCGATCCTGAGCGGCACGCAGCTCTTCATCTCCTCCGGTTACAACAAGGGCTGCGCCGTGCTCGACCTCGCCTCCGCCGAACCGGCCGAAGTCTGGCGCAGCCGCGTGATGCGCAACCAGTTCAACTCCAGCGTGCTCATCGAAGGCAACCTCTACGGCAGCGACGGCGATGAAAGCAAATCGTCCTCGCTCAAGTGCATCGACTTCGCCACCGGCACGGAGAAATGGAGCGACGCCGGAACCGGCTTCTGCTCGCTGATGGCCGCCGATGGCAAACTCATCATCATGACGGCCAAAGGCGAACTGATCATCGCGAAGGCGAATCCGGCCAAACTGGAGCCCATCTCCCGCACTCCCGTGCTCAAAGGCCGCTGCTGGACGGCCCCCGTGCTGGCCAACGGCCGGATCTACGTACGCAATGCCGCAGGCGACATGGCCTGCCTGAGCGTCAATTGACCTCATCAATACAACCTCGGCTTTTATCGATTCGAGGAATGGCGTCAGGATGAGCACCGTTGCGTCATGCAACAGCTCATCATCGACAAGCCCTACCGTTTCATCCCCTCCCGCAACAGTCGCTTTTGGAGTGCGCTGGTCCATCTCTGGCTGCCAGGACATCTGCAAAAGACCCATGGCATCGAGTCCAGTGAATGCCTCGGCGCAGAGCGGTTGCGCGACTCGTTGAACGCAGGTCACGGCGTCCTGCTGGCGGCAAATCACTGCCGCCCCTGCGATCCGATGGTGATCGGCCAGGCGATACGACCGCATGTGCGCTGCGATTTCAGCACGATGGCGAGCTGGCACATTTTCCATCAAAGCCGCGTGCAGTCCTTTCTGCTGCCGCGCATGGGCGGCTTCAGCATGTTCCGCGAAGGCATGGACCGCGAATCGCTGAATCATGCCACGCAGATCCTCGGCGAGGCCCGACGTCCGCTGGTGGTGTTTCCCGAAGGATTCATCACACGCAGCAATGATCACTTGGCGAACCTCATGGACGGCGTGGCATTCATGGCGCGACTGGGTGCCAAGATGGCCACGAAGATCGACCCGAAACGCAAGGTGGTGATCCATCCGACCTTCCTCCGATACTTCTTCGAGGGTGATCTCGAGTCCACCCTGCGTCCGGTTCTCAAAGACATCGAAACCAAACTCACCTGGCAGCCGCAAACGCATCTTCCCGTGCGCGAACGCATCGCGAAACTGGGTGAAGCGCTGCTCTACCTCAAAGAGATCGAGTATCTAGGCGCGACCCGCAGCGGATCGCTCGCAGAACGGGTCGGAACACTGATCGACCATCTGCTCTCACCGCTGGAACAGCGATGGTTGAAAGCGCCGCGTAACGGCAAGGACACGATGGAGCGCATCAAGACACTGCGCACGGCCATCATGCCTGATCTGCTCGATGAAACCATTTCCGAAGCCGACAAAGCCGCGCGCTGGCGTCACATGGCCGATCTCTATCTCGTGCAGCAACTGCACTGTTATCCCGGCAGCTATCTCGACACCTCGGAGGCGCCGGAACGCCTGCTGGAAACCGTGGAGCGCTTTGAAGAAGACCTCACCGACGTGGCACGGCCGCATGCGCCGATGCGCGCGGTCGTGATGATCGGCGAGGCGATCGAAGTCTCCCCCGAACGTCCGCGCGGCCTGCCCGCCGACCCTGTCACGCTCGAAATCCGTCAGCGCCTCGAAGCGCTCATGACCGAATCCCTCACCCATCGCCGCTCATGAACCTCACACCCATCCTTATTCGTGCAGGTGTCGTCATCCTCGCCCTCGTCGCCTGGCATTGGACACAGGCCCTCATCGCCCGCAAAAGCACGCCGCGTCACGGCCTGGGCGATCTCATTCACGATCTCACCACCCACTGGCACGGCTGGTTGAGTCAAAACGATCGTGCGGCAAACCGGCTGCTCATCGTGAGCTCGTTCTTCATCGATGCGCTCGCGCTTTCAGTCATCGCACTCGCGGTGTTTGGCGGCAGCTTTGCACCGTTCATCGCCCTGCTGATCCTGTTTGGCATGCGGCAGCTCTCTCAGGCCATCTGCACCCTGCCGCCGCCTCCGGGCATGATCTGGCGGCATCCCGGCTGTCCGTCACTGCTGGTGACTTACGAGGTGGGAAATGACTTTTTCTTCTCCGGCCACACGGCGATGGCGGTGCTCGGCGCCTTGGAAATCGCGCACGTCGGCCCGTTGTGGCTTGGCATTGTCGTGGCCGTGATCGCCGTGGGTGAAATGACCACCGTCCTGGTGCTACGAGCGCATTACACGCTGGACGTGATCGCCGGAGCTGCGGTGGCCTTCTTTGCCTATCAAGTCGCGGGAAACATCTCGCCCGCGGTGGATGCGTGGCTCCACTGATGGCTTCGTTGCTTCGTCATCTGCAGCGGAAAGAGGAACGGGCTGAAAACTTCCCGCGAAGGCTTTCCACATCCAGTCTCAGCGCCTCTTCGACTCGCGCTCGCGCATCTTGCGCTCGTAACCGGCATTGACGAAATCCTTGTCACGCGCACGCAGCAGCGCGTCGTCGAGCGAGATGAAGCCGTGGATCGCGAGGTGCGTTACGCTGTCATCGATCGTGTGCATGCCGTCGGCGGCACCAATCTGGATCAGGCTGGGCAGCTGGGGAAAGCGGCGGGAGCGGATGCAGGAGGCGATGCCCTGATTGTTCACCATGATCTCGGAGGCCATCACGCGTCCATCCTGGTCCTGGCGCCGCATCAAGTTCTGGCAGATCACTCCTTTGAGCGAGTTGGCGAGCTGTGAGGCCACAAAGTCCTGCTGGTCTTCAGGAAATGCATCGAGCACCCGCATGACGGTCGAGGGAGCATCCTGAGTGTGCAGGGTGCTGATGACGAGATGACCGGTCTCGGCCGCGGTCAGAGCGGTCTGGATGGTTTCGAGATCGCGCAGCTCGCTGACGACGATCACATTTGCGTCCTGCCGCAGGGCGCTGCGCAAGGCCTGTGCAAAGGAGTGCGTGTCGGTGCCCACCTGGCGCTGGCGCACGAGGCCGGTCGAGTGTTTGAAAACGTACTCGATGGGATCTTCAATGCTGACGATGTTCACCTGGCGCTCGCGTGAGATGTGCTGGGTCATCGAACTGAGCGTGGTGGTCTTGCCGGAATTGCTGGTGCCGGTGACGAGGATCAGTCCGTCACGGAGGTTGCAAAGGGTTTCCACCGTGGGTCCGTGGCCCAGATCTCGCAGTTCGGGAATCTGTTCGGGAATGAAGCGGAAGGATGCCTCGATCTGGCCGACCACGTAGCAGGCGTTGCCACGAAAGCGTCCGAGGTTTTCCACCTGAATGGCGAAGTCCAGCTCCCAGTCCTGTTCCAGCCTGGCGCGCTGCGTTTCTTTCAAGGCGCCAAAGACGAGGTCGCGGATGTCAGTGGGATCCAGCACATCCTCCGTGAGCGGCTGAAGCTGGCCGAAGATGCGTCCGGTGGGCGGTGCGCCCACACTGAGATGCAGGTCCGAACCTCCCTGATTGATGACCATGGAGAGGTATTCGATGAGATCGTGGGAGCGCATGGTGAGGAAAGGTTATGAGATGCCACGAGCGGCGCGGCGGAATTCAGCTTCGCTGCCGGCGGCGCCAACGGCCTCCGCTTCGGAGATGATTCCGGCCTGGAATGCGGTCACGATGGAATGGAGGAAGGTACGGGTGTTGGGATCACTGCCGCGGTTCATGTAGTCCACGATCTCCGACACGCTGCGTTTTGCGATCCAGTCACGCACGGCGCCACCGTTTTCCAGATGCTCGGCCAGCAGGAAGAGTTTTCCCTGCACGTTCGGAACGAGCTTCTGGCACAGCACACCGATCAACTGATGCGAAAGCAGATGCAGACCGATGCCCATCTGCTCCGGCGGGAACATGTTCACGAAGCGTTCCATCGTTTCGGAGACATTGGCCGAGTGCATCGAGGCGAGCACGAGGTGACCCGTTTCACAGGCCTGGAGCGCGGTCAGCGCCGTCTCGTAGTCGCGAATTTCCCCCACAAAAATCACATCCGGAGCCTGGCGCATGGCGCTGCGCAGACCGCGGGCAAAGTCGGGCGTGTCGCGTCCCACCTCGCGCTGGGTGAAGAGGCAGCGGTTGTTGGCAAAGATGTACTCGACCGGGTCTTCGATCGTCACCACATGACGCGCGATGTTTTCGTTCATCCACTGCAGCACGGCGGCCAGCGTGGTGGATTTGCCCTGGCCGGTGGAGCCGGTGACGAGGATCATGCCGTTCTGCCGCTGCGCCCAGCGCTGCAGCAGCCAGTCTGGAACGCCCAGTGAATTCAGCGCAGGTATGTCCGTGCGGATGCGGCGCAACACGGCGGCCATGCGGCCCAGCACCTTGTGCAGATTCACGCGAAAGCGCACGTGCGAGCGGGAGACGAGACCGGAGTCCTTGTCCGTGTCATGAAGAGTGTCGCCGCCGCAGGCCTGCCACAGTCCGGCCATCTGCGGCAGCAGCAGAGGCTCATCGCCAAAGATCATGAGCTGCTCATTGATCTTCATCCGCGGCACCTCGCCCTCCTGGAGAAAAACGTCGCTCGCCTTGTGTTCTTCAGCGGCTTGCAGGATGTCGTCGAGGGAGATGGCCATGGTGGTGAGGAAGCTAGCGGGAGCTTCTCACAGGCTCAAGCCCATGCTGAGTGTTTCGTTACGCAGATTCTTTGGCGTGATCGTCCTGCTCCAGCAGCCGGTGGCAGTACCACAGCATGCGCGGCAGGTGAAACGGCCCTTTCCATATGTTTCCCTTCAGCGTGACCGATGGAGAGCCGTCGCGGTGCAGATAGCCAAACCACTCGCCGTGCTCCGTGTCCGGAAAGTGCGCAAAACTCCAGTCATGCACCTGCTTGTGCCACTGCGCGTACTTCTCCTCGCCGGTGATGTGCCAGGCGAGGTGCGTGGCGATGACGGCCTCGTTGTGCGGCCACCAGAACTTCATGTCGTGCCAGTATTCCTGCACCGGTTTGTTAAAAACATCGCGGAAATAGAAAATGCCGCCATGCTCCGCATCCCAGCCGCGCTCCCACATGCAGTCCAGAATGTCGAGCCCGAGCCTGATGTAGCTCTTCTCCCCGCGCCAGCGGCCCTCGTGCAGGATGAACCACGCGCACTCTAGCGAGTGTCCAGGATTCAGCGTCCGTCCATCGAAGCCGTCGATGATCGATCCGTCGGGCGAGACGATCTCCATCAGCGCCCCGATGTCGGGTTTGAAAAAGAACTGCTGAATCTCCAGGATGAAACGGTCCACCCACTCCGAGCAGGTGTGGCCGGAGATCTTCACGTCACCTAGGTTCACCCGCAGCTCCTGCGCGGTCGCAATGCCGATCATCAACGCGCCAATGCCCATCATCGGCCGCGTGTTCGGCTCGATCTTCGGCTGCATCAGGCCTTTCTCGAACGAGTGCTTCAAATAAGTCGCGAAGTCCTTCTTCGCCCGCTCTGCATAGCTCTCATCTCCCGTTGCCTTCGCATAGGCCGCGTGTGCGATCGCCGCGAAGGCCTCGCTAAACACATAACGTCGCATGCGCAGCGGCCTGCCCTCGCGCGTGACCGTGAAGAACAGCTTTCCGTCCGTCGCATAACCATGCTTCTCCAAAAACGCCAGACACGATCCCGCCGCCTCGATCCAGTCGCTGCGTTTTTCCACAGTGTTGTAGAGCGTGGACAGCATCCACGCCGCGCGTCCCTGAAACCAGATGCTCTTGTCCGTGTCCAGAATCGAACCATCGCGATCCAGTGCGGTGATGATGCCGTCGTGTTCACGATCCATGCCGTGACGCATCCAAAACGGCATCACGTCATGGAGAAGCGTGTCGCGGTAGAGCGCATTCAGCTTATGGCGGTAATCGGGATCGGCAAGGTTGTCAGGCATGCGCCCATTCTGGCCGGTCTGCCTCAAACGTCACGCGTTCCTTCGACAAAGGGTGATTGAATGCGATGCGCAGGGCATGCAGGCACAGCGGGCGATCACCCACGGCGAGGGTTTGCGTCTCTCCCACGTCGCCACCGGGCAAATAGGCCGGATCACCGACAATAGGGAAGCCGAGATGCCAGAGATGGATGCGAATCTGATTCGTGCGGCCGGTGATCGGTCGTGCTTCGAGCAGCGCGGTGCCGTCGGCATCGCGTTGAAGCACGCGGAACTCGGTCTTCGCCTCCTTGCCGCCTTCTTCGACGGCACGGCCGCCGAGTTTGCCGGCTTCGGCACTCACCGGTGCGTCGCAGGTGAATTCATCCTGCTGCGGATGTCCCTGCACGCGGGCGAGATACACTTTTTCGACTTCACCACGCTCAAACTGCGGCTGCACAAGGCGCGCGAAGTGTTGCGTCTTGCACAGCACCATGACGCCCGTCGTGTTCGCATCGAGACGATGCACGGTACGCGGACGCAGCGGATGCCAGACGATGTCGAGGATGTATTGCAGCGTGTTGCGGTTGAAGCGTCCGCCGACATGCACGGGTAGTGGTGCGGGTTTGTTCAGCACGAGGACGGCCTCGTCTTCAAACAGCACCCGAATGTCGGGGTTCACGTCGGGCTCACGCATGGCAGGAGTGTGATGAAGGTAGTGCTCGCCCGCGCGCACGATGTGATCTGCGGAAACGGGGTTGCCATCCTTGTCGGTGAGACGGCCGTTTTGCGCGGTTTGCAGCCACACTTCGCGACCGATGTGCGGCATGACGTGATCGAAGGCATCGACGACTGTCTTTTGATCGCACGCGGCAGGAATGTGCAGCGGACGTTCGTGATCATACGGCACGCTGCCCGGCAGCGGAGTCGTGGCGGCACGGATGGCAGCGTGGCGTTTCTCGATCTGCTCGCGATGCTGCTCCTCGGTGGTTTTGAAGCAGTAAGGGCAGGAAACATGCTCGACGTAGCGCGGGTCCGCCTGCTCCTCCGCCGTGAGCGGCGTCTGGCAGGCGAAACATTGCGACGATGCAGTCTCATGCAGACCGGGATCGACGCCGACACGCTGGTCGAAGACAAACAGCTCACCGTCGTAGTGCGCACTACCGCATTCTTCGAAGTACTTCAAAATGCCGCCTTCAAGCTGCCACACATGCTCGAAGCCCTCGCGCTCCATGAACGGCGCCGCTTTCTCACAACGAATGCCGCCTGTGCAGAAAGAGACTACCTCGGCCTTCTTCATTTCAGGCGGCAGTTGACGCACGGCGTTCGGGAAGTCGCGGAAGTGATCGATTCCGGCCACCACCGCACCTTTGAAGGTGCCGAGCTTTACCTCGTAGTCGTTGCGCGTGTCGTAGAGCACCACGGGGCGGCCTTCGTCGAGCCACTGCTTCAGCACCTTCGGTTCGAGGCGCGGCGAGGTGTACTTTGCAGGCTCGATGCCATCCACGCCGAACGCAATGATCTCCTTCTTGATGCGCACCAGCATGCGCCGGAACGGCTGCTCAGCGCTCTCGCTATATTTGGGTTTCAGCCCTTCGAGGCCGGGAACACCGCGCAGTTCGTCCACGAGCGCGTCCACGTTCTCCCGTGCACCGGCGATGAACATGTTGATGCCTTCCGTGCTCAGCAGGATCGTCCCTTTCAGCCCCCAGCCCTTGCAGAGCTCCAGCAAACGGGCGCGCAGTTCCTTCAAACCAGAAAGCTCGGCGAATTGATAGCAGGAGATGTTCGTGATGACTGCGGTGGCTGGCATGGGCGGAGGAAAAAGCACATGAATCCGTGCGCTGCGAATGCAATTCGTCACCCTTCTTTGTCGTTCGACCGTCATGCGCCTCATTCTCACCGCTCTCTTTGCCGTCACCCTCGTTCAAGCCCAGCAGCCTGCCGCCCCCAAGCCGCCGAAGCCGAAGGCCTACACCGACCCCGCCCAGACCGACGCAGATTTTCCGATTCAGGGCGAGTACACCGGCCAGCTCGACGACAAGACGTTCGGAGTACAAATCTGGGCGCAGGGAGGCGGGAAGTTTGAGGCCGTGAGTTTTCCGGGCGGTCTTCCGGGTGCCGGATGGGACGGTGATCGTGAAAAGGTGACGCGCACCGTTGGAGAGCGTGCGGAAGGTGGCAAGGCCGCGCATTTCACGGCCAAAGACGGTTCCATCGAGGCCGACGCGGACGGCCAAAGCATTTTGGTGAACAACGCCGATGGCGTGCGTGTGATGGAACTCAATCGCAGTGACCGCAGTTCGCCGACGCTCGGCGCGTTGCCGCCAGAAAACGCGGTGGTGCTCTTCGATGGGAAAGGCGTGAACCGTTTTCCGAAGTCGCGCGTGGATGAGACCATCGGCGCTTTGGAGCAGGGCATCACCAGCGAGGACACGTTTGGCGATTGCAGTCTGCATGTGGAGTTTTTGCTGCCCTACATGCCCGATGCGCGTGGTCAGGGCCGCGGCAACAGCGGCCTTTACCTTCAAGGACGCTACGAGGTTCAGATGCTGGACAGCTTTGCTCTCGAAGGGAAGGACAACGAATGCGGCGGCCTCTATAAAATCGCGGCGCCGAAGGTGAACATGTGTCTGCCACCGCTGACCTGGCAGACCTACGATGTCGATTTCACGGCCGCGAAATACGACGGCGAAGGCAAGAAGACCGTGAACGCGAAAATAACGGTCAAACACAACGGCGTGACCATTCACGAGAACCAAGAATTGCCCGGGACGACCACGTCGGCACCCAAGAAGGAAGACAACACTCCCGGTCCGATCTACCTCCAGAACCATGGCAATCCGGTGCGCTATCGAAACATCTGGGTGGTGAGGAGGTAATAATCTTCCGGTTACTGCAACGGCAAAACTGTGAACAACCTCTCCGGTTGTGAATACAAGGGTCGCATTTTTTCGCGAATAATTATGGCAATCGGACTGGGAATCCTTTATTTAAGGCCTATTAACTACCCGGTCCCGGCCGCCTCCCGTGCTGGAAACTGTGTTCGCCTGTCATGCCCACTGCGAAAAAAGGCTCTTCAAAGTCCGCCAAGCGTCCTGCAAGGAAGCGCAAGGGCCAGGACACGCACGTCATCGACTACGAGCCGGAGTCTCCGGTCATCCGTGAACATGAAGCAGTCGAGCGTCGCCGTCGCGGTTTCCGCACGGCCATGTGGCTGATCGCGGCGATGATCGTCATCGGCGTCGGCTGGGTGACGTGGCATGAGGCTTTGGAGAAGAACTCGCAGTTCCTGCTGAAGACGGTCGTCGTGAACACCGAAGGCACGCTGACCCGCCAGCAGATTGTTTCCGCCACAGGTCTTACCGAGGACACCAACCTGCTCACGATGAACCTGCGTGAGGTGCGTGCGAAGATTGAGCGGCTGCCGCAGGTGAAATCGGCGGTCATTCATCGCGACTACCACGGAATGCTCACGCTCGATGTGGTGCAGCGTCTGCCGGTCGCGTGGATTGAATGCCCCAAACACAAGCTTCTCGGCCCCCTCACGGGAAAAGGATGCCTGATCGATGCTGAGGGTGCGCTGGTGCCCTGCGATGTGATCACCAAGGATTACCTCGCGATGCCGCGGATTCAGTTTCCAGAACTCAGCGAGGCGGTTCCTGGCAGGCCTTCGAAGGACCTGCAGGTGCATGCCGCATTGCGCTTGATGGAAAAGCTTCAAAGCCGCGCCGCAGAAGGGCAGGTGGCGCTCGAGGTGATTGAGATTCCCAATCCGTGGTCGCTGGTGGCTCACTTCAATGGTGACGCGAAGATCACCTTTGGTGTCGATGATCTTGACCCCCAGCTCGCACGTTTCGACCGCTTCATGCATGAGGCGCGTGAGCGCAAATGGCGCGTGGCCACGCTCAATCTGATTTCTCGCATCAACACCCCCGCCACTTTTCATGAAACACCGGATGTCACCGGGCTGACTCTGGCGGACGTCGCCTCCTCCCCACCCGCACGCTGAACCCCATGGCCAAGAGCACGATCTACGCAGGACTCGAAATCGGAACGCACAAGATCTGCGTTGTCGTTGGTGAGGCGAAGCGCGATGGCGCCATCAAGATTCTCGGCGTGGGCCAGGCCCCGTCGCGCGGTGTGCGCAAAGGCGAAATCGTTGATTTTGAAAAAGTGCAGACCTGCGTGAACGATGCGCTCGTGCGTGCGGAGGACCGCAGCGACGTGATGATCCGTAATGTCTTCCTCGGCGTCACCGGCGCACACATTGAGAGCCTGAACAACCGCGGCCGTCATCGGTTGCCGGATGACCAGACCGAGATCACCGAGGACGATGTTGAAGAGGCGAAGGAGATCGCACGCAGCGTCTCGATCCCTCAGTCCAACGTATTCCTGCACAGTGTCACGCGTCAGTACATCGTCGATGGCCAGGAAGCTGTGCGACAGCCGATCGGACGCGAAGGCCGTGTGCTGGAGGCGGATTATCACATCATTCACGGCGTCCGTGGTCGTGTACAGAATGCGATCCGCTGCGTTCGCGAGATCCCTCTCGAAGTGGAGGACGTGGTGTTCAATCCCGTGGCCGCCGCGCAGGTCGTGCTGACCCGTGAGGCGAAACTGCAGGGCGCGCTCATGATTGATTTTGGCGCGGGCACCTGTGACTACGTCCTTTATGAGGACGGCATGATCACCGCCTCTGGCTGCGTGCCGCTCGGAGGTGATCACATCACCAACGACGTCTCGATGGCGCTTCAGATTCCGAACGGCCGCGCCGAGCGTCTCAAGGTCGAGGAAGGCAGCGTCTTGTATGACGAAGTGCCGGAAGGCGAGATGCTCAGCATCGAGGACGACACCGGCCTGATTCTCGGCGAGGTCGAGCGCGCCTTTTTGAATGAGGTGATGAATCTCCGCACCAAGGAAATCCTTACCCAGGTGCGTGTGCGAATCGAAGATCACCTCGGCCGACTGGGCGCCGGCGTTTTTCTCACTGGCGGTGTCAGTCTGATGAAAGGCGTTGACGTGGTGGCCAGAGAAGTGTTTGGGATCAAGGTCACCCGCGCAGGTTCCGCTCCCGTCAGCGGAATCACCGCCACTTTCGAGAATCCACAGTATTCTGCTCCGATCGGTCTCATTCGATATGCGCAAATTCTGGACAGTGAGAAGCCCTTTCTCTCCCCATTGAAACGACTCGGCAGACGCATGCAGGAACTTCTTTCTTCCGTCACTCTTTAACGCAGCACTCCATCCAAACTCAACCATCCCACCATTATGGTAGAATACGACCGCACCCAGTCTCCCGAAGGCGCCGATAACAGCGCGCCTCGTATCTGCATCGTCGGTGTCGGCGGCGCAGGTTCTAATGTTGTCGATCGAATCACTTTGGATCGCATCGTGGATGCCACCCTGGTCTGCGCTCACACGGATGTGCGAGTGCTCGGCCATTCGATGGCGCCGCACAAAATCCAGCTGGGAGCCGAGCTCATGAAAGGCATCGGCGCCGGAGGAGATCCGGACCTCGGACGCGAAGCCGCTCTTTTCTCTCGCGAACAGGTGCGCGAGGCGGTCGAAGGCCATGACATCATCTTCATCAGCGCCGGTTTGGGAGGCGGCACCGGCAGCGGTGCGGCTCCCGTCATCGCCGAGATTGCCAAGAACACCGGTGCCCTAGTTTTGGTCGTCGCCACCATGCCCTTCAGTTTTGAAGGCCGTCGCCGTCTCGCCCAGGCCGAGGAAGCGCTCGAACTGCTCCAGAAACGCGCGGACGCTCTGGTGCTGTTCGAGAACAACCGCATGGGAGAACTCATTCTGCCCAAGGACGGCATTCAGAAGGCCTTCAACCAGGCTGATCAGCTCATCGCGCAGAGCCTGCGCGCCGTTTCCACCATCACCACCACTCCCGGTCTGGTGAAGCTCGGTCTCGATGATCTCACCTCCGCACTCGCCAACGCCAACGGTCGCTGCCTGTTTGGTTTCGGCGAAGCCCGTGGTCAGAACCGCGGTGTCGAAGCGCTCAAGAAGGCACTCAAGAGCCCGCTCATCGACTCCGGCCGTCTCCTGCATCAGACAAAGAATCTTCTCGTTCATGTCGCAGGTGGCGAATCGCTCACGCTCGTCGAAGTTGAAGGAGTCATGAAGCAACTGGGCCGCCATGTGCCCGACCAGACCCACATTCTCTTCGGCCTCGGTGTCGATGCAAAGCTTGGTGACTCGATTGCCGTCACTCTCATCAGTTCGCTGGGGCTCAACCAGCTCAACGCCCACGCCGCTGCGGCACCGCCTTCTGAAATGCTCCAGCCACGTGCCGAAGCACCCACACCGGCTCCGAAACGCGAAGCTCCTCCCATCAAGAAAGCGCCATCTCCCTATGCTCCACCGGTAGAAGCGTCCGCAGACCTGCTCTTCAAGTCCGAGGAAATCGCGACCATCACCGCTGAGGCACCTTCTTCCATGATCGAAGATCAGACGGTGGAACAGGAGCCTGAAGTTGAGGAGCAGCCAGTGCTTGCTCAGGAAGAGCCTGTTGCCGAAGAGCCGTCCGCACCCGTGGTTGAGTCCATCCCCGAAACCGCTCGCATTCCAGTGCGCACTCCGATGGCCAAGGAACTTGCTGATGCCGCCCGCACCGGCAAGGAATCCACCCTCGCCTCCGTCGTTGCACGCAGCGTCACCTTGCAGACCGAGGTCGCTCCGGCGCAGGACGATCTTATTTCCTTCGACGAGCCCCAGCAGCAGTCCGCGACGACGATCAACGCCACCACCATCATTGCACGCAAGTCCGGTTCGGACGCCCAGCAGACCTTCAGCCTCGGCGAGGAAGACCGCGGACGCTTCAAAGACACCGAGCCCTCCATCGTTCAGGGCGAAGATCTCGACGTGCCGACCTGGATGCGTTTGAAGAAGAAGCTGCGCCGGTAAGTCCTGAAGCGGCGTCCGCCGCCGTTTTCGTGAGGTGTTTTCCATGAGTGAGGACGAAGACCCGCCCGCTGGCGAAGCGTCCGGCTGGCCGGACAAGCGTCGCTTGGAAGCCTCCGAAGGATGGCTCGCGCTGTGCAACTGGCGGGAGGCGAAAGCCGAGCTGGACAAGATCACCGACGAGAAAATCCGGACCCATCCGGATGTAGTGAAAGCTTACTTGGACGTGTGGGAGGTCTCAGACAATCGCGAGGAGATGGCTCGCTGCCTGGAGGTGCTGATTCTCCACGAACCAGACGAGATAGGTCACAGGTTGCGCTTAAACGCCATGCTGCTGTTTCTGGGCCGCTTTGATGAAGCACACAGGCGCATTGAGGAGGATCTAAAGGTGCATCCGAATCATCCGGCGCTTCTTTTCAAACTGGCGGTAACTTTGTGCATGTTGAGGAAGCTCGAGGAGGCGGAGTGGACACTGGTGATCCTGTTTACCTTGGAGGAAGGCAAGTATGAGCGGGTCTATCTCGACATGGCACTCGGCTGGGAAGGGATGGAGCCTCTGCGGCACAAGCTGCAGGAATGGAAGCGTGAACTTGACCTGAAATCCGGTGGTGACTCACAGCCGGAAGTCACGGACTGATCTGGCCCGGCACTTGCACCTCTGGTCTCTCACCGCTGCATGAAGGAGCTCAACTGTTCGGCCTCGGCGGCAGAAAGGCGGTGGTTGCCGGCCCACACAAGCGAGTCGTGCAACCCTCGGTGACCCAGCAAAACAAGACGAAAACGTGGTTCCTCCACATAAAACTCATCCTGACGGAACAACCACCAGGCACCCTCGTCACTGTCGGGATCCCAATAGACAAAAATGTAGCACAGCCAGCGCTCCCACCACGAACGTCGGGCGAAATTATTGTCGAACATGCCGAATGGCTTCTCTCCGGATGTCTCGGGCAGGACTTCATGAATGGCAGGCACTGAGATCATCTCCTGAACGGTCACGACAATGAGTGCGAATTTTTCTTCGCGGTGCAGCACGCGATTGAACGCGACATGGAGGAGATGACTGCTGTAGATCTCCTCCGGGCAATGATCCCACCCGTAAATCAAACTGAAGGAAGGCTGGAAGAGAAACCAAAAATGCCCGATCTCTTTAGCGATGAACGGATGGTGCACACACGCAACGTAACTTTTCCCCGCTTCGGGTGTGGCATTGAAAAACGGAGGCTGCACAGCGGCAACACGTAGTCTGCGTGCGCTCCACCGGGAGCTGAGCCACCCGAACTTTGCAAGCCAGCCAGATTCTCTCGTCACTTCCACCCGTTCAGGTTCATCCCATTCCTCCAACAGCCTGATGCAGGAACTGTCGTAGCCGCACAGCTTCGCCCACGCAGACAAGTCGTCGAGGCGTGGTGTACACGGCTGCTCGCGGCAGGCCTGGCATTCAAACAGAATTCCGTCTTCACTTGTGCTTTCGGATTTCAAATTCACGGGAGTGTTCTGGTCTGAGCGGGCGCACACCGGAGCTGCGGCGGACAAAAATGTTGGAACCCAACATGAACAACAGCAGTCCGGCACCCGCCGCATACGGCGCCCAGCGGGAAGCTTCGACAAGCCAGCCGAACTGGGATGCAAGCCACACCAAACCGGCGGCCAGCATGACAAGCGGGCCGAGGCGCATCAGAAGGCGTGCAAAGGACATCATGGGAGGCATCAAGTCAGTCGCTGTTTCCCCAGGTCAGGACGCCATTCTCCTCTGACAGCCCGGGCCATAGATAACCGTTCGAGCTGATGGTGACCCAAATCCAGGCCTCACAGGAATCCGCCAGTTTTTTCCGGTCCACGCGAACCGTTGTGCTCACAAAGGCAAGTTCGGCCAGTATTTCGTCTACAGTGCTGGCGGTTTCGTCATCGATGGCGTCGTAACAATGCCCACACCACTTGGGTCCGGTGAAATGAGCATCGAGCTTCTCACTCATGCTTCCTGGCAGCGGAACGAACACACCTTCGATCTCGGGATGCCGGCATGCGTAGCCACCAACTTGGTTGGTATAAGTCACGCCGCTCTTGCAGGCTATGATCAACCCGGGAAGGTCATTGTCCCAGAGATCGATGGTGAAGCGAGGCTGGCTCATCTGGAATCTCCTTGTTGTTTCGGACGCGGCAATTCAACCAAATGCCTTGAAGCAATCCATGGATCGATCAGACGACGGACGTTTTCAAACTCATCCTTGTTGAAAAGGGGACTGTCACGCAAATAAGAAAAGAACGAGCGAGGGCAAGCCGGGACGCAGAGCCCATCCCGGGATGATTGAGCGATCAAAACGCCAGGTCCCTACCGGCAAAGCAAACGGCAAATCTGCATCAGAGCCGGTGAAACCGCGCGCGGATTGCGTTTGTTCCTGCCATGAATGCGTTTTCCCGCCGCCGCCTGCTCCAGTCCATTCCGCTCGCCACTCTCGCGAGCAGCTTTCACATCCACGTTCGCTCGCAGGAGGCGAAGAAGTCCTGGATCACCGGGAACCCGTCCATCGACAAGCCACGCGAGGTGGCGATCAACCTGCTGAAACCCACGCAGGCGCAGATCGAACACGCGTGGGAGCTTCATTTCGGCAGCGTCGTGTTTGAGAGCTACGGCTTCGCGCCGCGCTGTGCGATCGATGCGGATGCAATGAACGAGGCGATCAAGGCGGGCGCGTCGGCAGGTGAAGTCGCGGATCTACGCGAATCCATGTCGATGAATCGCAACGCGACGAGCGAGCGTGAGCGGAAGGAGTTTCTCGACGCCTTCCACGCCGCCGGTGTGACCTGCATCTTCCAAAACACCGGCGAGGAAGGCAGCGATCCGATGCGACTGATCAAACGCCTAGCGCATTTCACCAAGGCGACGGATTTGATGAAACCTGCATTGTCCAAGGTCGTCACCGCCGACGAAATCGTGGCGCTGAAAAAGGCCGGCAATGTCGGCCTCTGCTTCACGACGAACGGTGTGCCGCTCATGCAGGACTGGGAAAGCGTGCGCGATGAACTGCGCTTCATCCGCATCTTCCACGAACTGGGCACGCGCATGATGCACGCCACTTACAACCGCCGCAATCCGATCGGTGACGGCGCGGGCGAGCCACACGACGGCGGCCTGAGCGACTTCGGCCACGCCGCCGTCGCAGAGATGAACAAGATCGGTGTCATCATCGATGTGGCACACAGCGGATGGAAAACGGCCTTCGACGCCGCCAAAGCGAGCGCCAAGCCGATGGTCGCCAGCCACACGACCTGCTGCGGCGTATATGAGCACTTCCGCGGCAAGCCGGACGACACCATCAGGGCGATCTGTGACACTGACGGCCTCGTCGGCATGTGCTGCATTCCCCGTTTCCTCGGCGGCAAAGGCGACATCACGGCACTGATGGATCACCTCGATCACGTCATCAGAAAATTTGGTGCCAAACATGCCGCCATCGGTTGCGACACCGCCTACATCTCCCGCTTTGACAAAGAAGAACGCTCCAAGCTCCTCAAAGCCCCCGGCGGCCCGGCGGATCGCTGGGAACACCTCTGGCCGAAGGACGACTACCGCACCTCCATCGAGGCCGAGCAGAGCGTCGCCTGGTCCAACTGGCCGCTTTTCACCCTCGGCATGATCATGCGCGGCCATAGTGATGACGCCATCCGCCAAGTCATCGGCGGCAACATGTTGCGCGTGCTGAAAGCGAATCAGGTGTGACCTTTTTGCGGTTTCGAAGGCGCGTTTTGCCGTTTGCAAGGTGGTCCGATCCCTGCGCGTTTGGTTTTTGGAGGCAGTTGATGTAGGATCACGCTTCCGAACCCCCACATGACCCTGCGTTTCCAGTTTCCCTTCTTTGTTTTGGGCGGCCTTGCCGTTGCGTGCTCGCATGCTTTTGCAGCGGAGACGTTCCCGCCCGATCAGATCGAGTTTTTTGAGAAAAACGTCCGCCCTGTGCTCGCCGAGCGCTGCCAGGAGTGCCATGGCGCACACAAGCATCAAAACGGCCTGCGTCTCGACTCGCGTGATGCGGTGATCCGCGGCAGCGACTACGGTAAGGTCGTCGAACCGGGCAATCCGGGCGCGAGCAAACTCGTGAAGGCGATCAATCACGTCGCCGGTGTCGAGGCGATGCCCAAAAAAGGCGGCAAGCTTCCCGCGTCACAAATCGCGGCGCTGGAAAAATGGATCGGCATGGGCCTGCCATGGCCGGCCGAGGCTGCGATCGTGGATCACGCCGTGCCGAAGTCCGATCCGATGCAGCACTGGGCCTTCCAGCCGGTGAAAAAGCCTGCGCTGCCCTCCGGGTTCAGCGGCAATCCGATCGATGCGTTTGTCGGAGCGAAGCTCAAGGCCGCCGGTCTGGACTTCGCGGCTCCTGCCGATCTCGCCACGCTGGTGCGCCGTCTCTATGTGACCCTGACCGGCCTGCCGCCGACTTACGACGAACTGCAGAAGAATCGCGATCCCAAAACACTGGTGCCGGAACTGCTGGCGAAACCCGCGTATGGCGAGCGCTGGGCGCGCGCGTGGCTCGATGTGGTGCGTTACGCGGACACGAACGGCTATCAGGTGGCCGGGCGCAGCAATTACTACCCGTATGCCTACACGTATCGCGACTGGATCGTGAAGGCGCTCAACGAGGACATGCCGTATGACAAGTTCGTGAGTTATCAGCTCGCGGCGGATCGCCTCACGGCATCCACGCCGAACTCGCCGGATCTCGCCGCGCTCGGTTTCTACAACGTGGGCGAGCGATTCATCAACGACCGCGTGCTCATCACTGACGACCGCATCGACGTCATCGGCCGTGGCCTGCTCGGCCTCACGGTCGGCTGCGCCCGCTGCCATGATCACAAATTCGATCCGATCCCCAGCCGCGACTACTACGCGATGTACAGCATCCTCAACAGCAGCGAGGAGCCGGACGACACCGTGTTTCCGATCATCGGCAAGGCCCCAAACGAACAGGATGGAAAGGACTACGAGGCGAAGGTGGCGGAGATCAACAAGAAGGAGCTCGACTTCAAGCGCACGGTTTATGAGGACATCCGCAAGCCTGAACGCCTCGCCGAGTATCTCACGTTTGCGCAGGAGGCTGTCGGTATTGCAGATTCGAGCGCGTTTCGTGGCAAGGCCGGCCAGCTCAAGCTGCGCGACAAGGTGGCGGGTCAGTGGCGTGACTTTTTAAAGCGCTACGCGCTCAATGCGAAACCGCACGCCGCCATGGTCGCCTGGAAGCGCTTTGCCGATCTGCCGGCGGGCGAATTCGCCGCGAAGGCGGTCGCCGTCGCGCAGGAACTCGCGAAACCTGAAAGCGGATGTTCTCCGGAGGTTGCGGCCACGTTTGCCAAGGCACCACCGAAGTCGATGAAGGATGTCGCGGCGACGTATGCGCAGATCATTCTCTCGAACCCGAGCGAGCCGGTTCGCCAGCTCATGCAGGACAAGCTCTCGCCCATGTCGGTTCCGGTCGAGGATGCGAACACCTTCTTCACACGCAAGGATCTCGACACGGTCGTCAAACTGGGCAACGATCGCACCAAGCTCGACAGCACGCATCCCGGCGCGCCGCCACGTGCGATGGTCATGCTCGACAAGCCGAAGCCCAGCGACGTGCGCGTCTTCGTGCGCGGCAATCCCGCGCGCCAAGGCGATCCTGCGCCGCGTGCGTGGCTGACGATGTTCGGCGGAGAGAAGTTCACCGATGGCAGCGGTCGCCTCGAACTCGCGAAGCACATCGCCAGCAAGGACAACCCGCTCACCGCGCGTATCATCGTCAACCGCGTGTGGATGCAGCATTTCGGCAAGCCGCTCGTTTCGCAGCCGAGCGACTTCGGCGTGCAGACGCCAAAGCCGGTGCAGGCGGAACTGCTCGACTACCTCGCCGCGACCTTCATGGAAAACGGCTGGAGCTTGAAGAAGCTGCACACGCTCATCCTCACCAGCCGCACCTATCAGCAGAGCAGCCATGCCACGCCTGACAAGCTCACCAAGGATGCCGAGAACGACTTGCTCAGCCGCTTCAACCGCCAGCGCCTCGACTATGAGACAATGCGCGACGCCCTGCTCGCCGCGACCGGCGAACTGAACACCGCGAAGCATGGCGGACGTGCGGTCGAATTGAACGCGAAGGACGCCGACACCTTCCGCACGGTCTATTTGAAGGTGGATCGTTACGACCAGGCCAGCGTGCCTGCGATGTTTGACTTCGCGAATCCGGACAGCCACAGCCCGCAGCGTTTCAACACCACCGTGCCGCAACAGGCGCTGTTCCTGATGAACAGTCCCTTCATGCGCGCCCGCGCCGATGCCATCGCCAAGGAGACGCCGCTAAACGGCACCACGCTCGATTCCGAGGCCGTTCGCGCGCTGTATCATCGCGTTCTCGCCCGCGATCCGAAGCCGGACGAAGTCGATCTCGCCCAGCGCTTCGCCGCGG
>NZ_JAGRPF010000115.1 GCF_020439865.1 Prosthecobacter sp. | reverse complement strand
GCCTTGCCGATCTCGCTCTTGTCCGGCGCGAGCGGATTCGGCTTCAGCACCACGCGTTCATCGTCCTCGCCCTCCAGACTGCCGGTGATCGTTTTGCCGTCGCTTGTTTTCACCGTCACGAGCCGGAATTTCTCGTCGATGAACTTCGACGGGTTCAGGATGTGATCGAGCAGGTCCTTGCGCCCAAAGCGCGCGGACACCTGCACGAGATCCGGTCCGAACACACCTGCCGGAAGCGCGGGATCGTTGCTCACGCGATGGCAGAACACGCACTGCGCACGAATCAACGCGTCTTTGGCACTGTCGCGGTTGCGCGTCTTCGGGTCCATCTTCGCCAGCAGCGGCTCGAGGTCTTCAAGCTTCCAGTTCTTGAAGGTGTGACCCGGCAGCGCATGCGGTGAGAGCGCCGCGGGCTTTGGCGGGTTGATGAGGGCAGCGAGCTGCATCGCCTCGTCAGCCTTCAATGCCGCCGCCAGTTCGCTGCGTGTGTCGGTGATGGCTTTGAAGAAGGTGGACGCACCGTTCATCTTCTCCGCCTTGTTCAGTGCCTCGAAAACGACGCGCCGTTGCTCCAGAGTCCAGCCATCTTTGAGATAGCGCAGCATGAACGGATAAAACAGCAGGTCTTCCGACGACGTGGCCTCTTTCAGCAACGGCATCGTCTTCTCGATGACCATCGGTGACTTCAAATAGACGAGCAGGCGGCAGAGCTCGCGGTTTAGCAGCGCCCGGTTTTTTCGATCCATCTTGGTCGCCGGATAAGAAGGAGCGATGTAAGCATCAAGGCGCGCAAGAGATTCAGCGTCGGGTGTTCCGAGTCGTGAAATGGCGACAGCAACAATTCGCAACCATTCGAGCTTGGATTCAGGGGCTGCTTCTTTCCAATCAGTCCTCAGCAGTCGTTCGAGGATCGGCTTCAGATGTTTATGTGTTCCTCGACGTGCCAGGACGAGCAATGCATTCAAGGATGTCATGCCATCATCTTGGGCAAGTGCAGACTCCTGCCAGGACAAATCAGGCCTGCTTTCGAGTTCCAGTCTCGCGGCGTGCCGCACGAAGGGTGAATTGCACCCCAGAAGCTGGTTGATGGAGCTGTCTGGCACGCGGTCGGTGGCGAGTGCTTTGCTCATCAGTTTGCGGAATGCTTGCAGGTAGTTGTCTGGCCCGGTTGGCTCTTTGCGCTCTGCCATCTCGCCTCCGAACCAGGTCACCCGATACAACCCGCTCTGAGTGCCACGACCGCCCGTAATAAACCACATGGCACCGTCGGGTCCGATGCAGCTGTCGGTGACATTGAGAGGTCGCCCGGCGACGAAAGTCTCCTGCTCTGCGGTGTAAGTCGCACCGCTCTTCTTCAAGTGCACCGCGATGATGCGTCCATAGCTCCAGTCGAGGATGTATAGCGCTTCGCGATACTTTTGCGGGAAGTCAGAACCGTAGCCGAAGCAGATGCCGGTTGGCGATGACAGGCCGATGTCGATCACGCTTGGCAGTGTGTCCGCATACCATGCCGGAAAACGTCCAGTGCCACGACGCCATCCGAAATCCGCGCCGGGAACGACATGCAACACCCGCGTGGGCATGTACCACGGCGTGCCGACATCGCGCTCCATGTCGGCGTCGAAGGTGAACAGATCGCCATCGTGATTGAAGGCAATGTCGAGAGGGTTGCGCAGGCCGCCGGCGAGAAGCGTGATTTTACTGCCATCGGGTTTCACACGGAGGATATGACCGGCGGGAAGTTCGACATTGCCGTCGAACATGCTGCCATCCCATGGATTCGGAATGAGCTGGTCGTTGGCGTAGTTTTTCAGCGGCGAATCGGGCGAGACGTTCTCGGGAATGAGCACGTTGTTTCCGTGCGCGACGTAGATGTCGCCATCAGGGCCGAGCTTGATGTGATTGCGGCCATGACCGTTGCCGCCGCCGGTGCGCATCAGTTCTTTGCGTTCATCGAAGATGCCATCGCCATCTTTGTCGGTGAGGCGAAAGAGGGTCTTCGAGACGTTGGCGTTCGCGAACAGTGATCCGTGCGCGTAGAGTAGCCCACGACATTCCAGCAGCTCGTCGTCGATCGTTTCGACCTTCTGGTCGCCGCTGCCACTGATGGTGAGGCGCAGCAGGCCTTTCTTTTCTTTGCCAAGAGTGATGCGTCCCTGCGGGTCGAAGGCCATGGAGACCCACGAATCTTCTCCGGGTTGCGAAGAGCGGATGAGCTCGGCTTTAAATCCTGGCAGCAAAGTGAGCGTGGTCGGATCCGTGGCCTGGTTTTGCGAACCGGGCTTCGCGAGCTGCCAGGAGTTGTAGGCGTCGAAAGTCTTCTTCAAATCGAAGGGATTATTATCGGGATCGGCATCGGTCGGGCCTGCAACGACCGCATTCTGCCAGGAATCGTCGGTCACGATCCAATGAACGGCGGCGAGGTCGCCATTGAGCTCGAGCAGAGCGGCGGCTTTGGCCTTGGCAGGCGCATGCAGGGTGAGTCGATGCGTTTTGCCGTCGCCGAGTTGTTTCGTGAGGTCGGTGCCGGTGGCTGCTTCTCCCGGTTTGACCGTCGCGATCAAGGTGCCGTCGAGAGAGACAGTCAATTCGGCATCGCTGGCGGTCAGGAGCACGGCTTTGAGTAGCTTGCCCTCATGTTTGACGTCTTTGGAAACATCGACTGAATCCGACGCGGTCAGCCACATCGGCACAGGGGGGCGATTGGCGAGCTGGGCGAAGGAGGTGGACGCGAGCAGCAGAAACAGAAGACAGCGTGACATGCGCAAAGAACGTGCGTCGCCGCAGGGGACTGTCGGCGGAGATCAAAGCGGCTGCGCGCCAACCGTGAAGGTCACATTTTGAATCTGCGCCTGATGCAGCGAATTGAGCACGTCGATAACGCGTTCGTAACTGGCCTGCTCTTCGGCCTGAATGGTGACAAGGACCGTTTGGTTTTGTCTGGCGGAGGAAGCCGCCAGCCGGTTCAAGGTGCGTGTGAGCCTGGGCAAAGATTTGTCACCGGGGGAATCGAAGGCCTCTTCGTTCAGGGTGACCGTACCATCTTCGAGGATGCCGATGGTGATTTCGGCATCGGGGAAACGAACGTCGGTCAGATCGTGCTCAGGACCGGGGAGTTTCGTGTTCAGTTGTCGCTCCACCCGGAGGGTGCCACCCATCACCATGAAGAACAGCAGGATGACGAAAACGACATCGATCATGGGCGCGATTTGAAATCCGAGCGTGAAGTCATCTGAACGGACGCGGTGTTTTATGGTGAGCGAGTTCATGAGAGTCCCCACGGCCGTCGGTTGGGAATCTTGGGGTGCCAGTTCTTGGAGGGCATCTGGTTCCGGGCCCGATCCTGAACCCGGTGTTGGGCTTGCAAAACTTGGGGGCGTCACATCGATTCAGACTATAACTTTAGCCTTTGATCTGCAATGGAGTGCGGGTGATTTTGCTCGTTTCTATTCGACCTTGCTTAAGAACGCTGGCTTGACATCTTTTTGAAAATGAGTCTTCTAGTTCCACTGTGAAAAGCAAAATCTATATACTCGACGACCATCCCATCGTTATCGAAGGGCTTAAGAAACTGATCGACCAGCAGGAAGACATGCAGGTGATCGGCAGTGCTGAAGATGCTAATACCGCCATTCAGCAGATCGCAAAACTCAAACCGGACGTCGTGGTTCTCGACATCACATTGAAGGACCGCAGCGGTGTGGATCTCATCAAAAAGCTGCGTGCCAGCCATCCGAACATGCAGATTCTCGTGTACTCGATGCACGATGAAAACGTGTATGCAGAACGCTGCCTGCGCGCCGGTGCGATGGGCTATGTGATGAAGGGCGAACCAAGCACACGGGTGCTGCAGGGGCTCCGTCAGGTTGCAGCCGGCTCTTTCTTCTTCAGCGCCGCACTGCTCGGCAGCATCGTCTCCGGTGGCGGCCCCCGCGGCGGTTCCCGCGGTGAGCCCGCCCGCATGCTCAGTGACCGTCAGCTCGAAATTTTCGAGATGGTCGGACGCGGCTTCGACTCTCATAGCATCGCCGAAAAACTCGGTCTCAGCGCCAAGACGGTCGATGCCCACAAGGCGAACATCCGCCAGAAGCTCGGTCTCGCCTCCGCACGTGAACTGCTCATGGAAGCAGTTCGCTGGGTCGAGAAATAGGATCCTTTCAGCAAGCGTTCGAACACATCAACGGGTGGTGCGCAAGCACCGCCCGTTTTTGTTGGAGCCTAGTCCGTTACCACCGCATCTCGGTCCGCTCGTGAGACAGCCGCCAGCCGCTCCTTCATGGCGGCCAATTGATCCGGCTTCTGAGCTGCGAGGTCGGTCTTCTCATACGGATCCGCTTGGATGTCATACAGTTCGTGCTTCGCCTTCTCGTCGCTTCCGTGCACCACGAGCTTCCAAGGGTCGCAGCGCAGTGAGCGTGAGCGGAAACCTGGCGCCACTGTGTAAAGCGTGCGCGGATGCGGTTCGGCTCCTTCGCCCAGTTGCGGCCAGAGATTCAGCCCATCCCATTTGAGATCCTTTTCAGGCGTGTAGCCTGCCAGCGCGCAGAAGGTGGGCATCCAGTCGGTGATTTGCACCGGCGCTTCGTGTTTCCCGGTCTTGAGCTTGCCCGGCCAGCTGGCCACGCAAGGCACGCGAGTGCCGCCCTCATAAACGCTGCCCTTCTGGTCGCGCAGCGGCAGGTTGTTACCGGGGATCTTGCCATCGGGATAATCGTCGGCCGGGTATTTCTGATCGTTGTTGCCAGCCCAGCTCCCACCGTTGTCGCTGGTGAAAATGAGCAGCGTGTTGTCGCGTTTGCCAGCCTTTTCCAAGGCGGCGATGATGCGACCCACGGCGTCGTCCTGATGCATGATGCAGGCGGCGTAATGACGTGGCACGTCGCCCGTGATGCCGGCCGGCACTTTGGCCAGCCATTCCTCCGGTTCCTTCAACGGCAGATGCACGGCGGTGAACGGAACGTAGAGAAAAAACGGCGCGTCCTTGCGTCCGGCGATCCATTCGCAGGCCTCGCGGGCGATCAAATCGGTCACATGACCGGACTCGGTGATCAGCTTTTCATCGCGATGCCAGGTCACGGAGAACTCGCCCTTCTTGTAGAAGTGATTCCACGGGCCGACACCTCCGGCAAGCGAGCCGTAGCTGTGATCGAAGCCGTAGTGATTCGGTCCCCACTCGGGCTTCGAGCCAAGATGCCATTTGCCGGTGAGGCAGGTTTCATAGCCCACCGACTTCAATGCACGTGGCAACGTCACGGTATCCCAAGGAAGAGCGCGATTGTTCTGCGGGCTGGTCACGCCGAAGCGGCTCCAGCAGCGACCGGTCATCAAACCGGTGCGCGTCGGGCTGCAAACCGGCGCCACGTAGTGATGCGTGAGCTCCACGCCTTCGGCCACCAGCTTGTCCAAATGCGGCGTCGGAGCGTTTCCGTTGTGAAAGGCCACGTCACCCCAGCCGAGGTCATCGGCCATGATGAAAACGAGGTTCGGGCGCGGGGGGGCCGCATTCAGCAGCGGACAGAGCAGAAGAAACAAAAGAAGTCGCATGGTCCGTCGAAAACGACCGACGGCCGAGTGATCTCGCATGATCGGTTGCGTGGGCACGGGCGCTGAGGCATAAACACCGCGCATGGGCAGCGCCAAGGAATCCACCAGTCTCGTCAAGCGCACCGGGCAGTGGATCGCATACGCACTGTTCAGGTGTGTGGAAGGCGTCATGCGCCTGCTTCCTCTCATCGTCATCTGGTGGACGGGGCGCGCACTGGGAACGGTGGCCTATTACGTCGCCGGGAAGTACCGCCAACTCGCGCTGCATAACCTGCGCATCGCGTACGGCCGCGAAAAGAACCCGGACGAACTCAGGCACATGGCACAGGCGCATTTCAAGAGCCTGTTCGCGAACGTCCTCTGCGGTTTCAAACTGCCGCTCATGAACGAGGCCGATCTGTGCCGTCATGTGAGATCCGAGGGAATCGAACGGGCCCAGGCGGCGTTCGATGCAGGCCGGCCCATTCTCAACCTCGTGCTGCATGCGAGCTGCTGGGAGATTTTGACGCAGGTGCCGTCCGCCTATGTGCGCGGGCACAAGGCGGGGGCCATTTATCAGTCGCTGCGAAATCCCTGGCTCAACGCGCTGGTGCTGCGTCGGCGTGAGAAGCTCGGCTATGCGCTGTTCGACCGGCAGGCGGGTTTCAATGCGCCGATGAAATTCATGCGCGAATGCGGGCAGATCGGCGTGCTGGTGGATCAGCATGCCGGCTATCAGGGTCTGTGGTGTCCGTTCTTCGACCGGCTGGCATCCACCACCACGATCGCCGCGCTCATGGCCATGCGTACCAACGCAGTGGTGCTGCCGATGATGGTCTATGACGACGGTCCGGCGCGCTGGCGGCTGGTGTGCGCGCCTGAAGTCAAATCGGCCGAAGCGGAGCAGACGGCGGATGGTTTGACCATCGCGATCAACGCCGCCGTCGAGCAGCTCATCCGCGAGCAGCCGACAAGCTGGTTCTGGGTGCATGAACGCTGGAAGACGTCGAATCGCAACTTCCTGCTGCTCAACTCCAGCTACCGCCGCGGTATTGCCTTTCCCGAAGGCTATGATCCAAGCCGCCTGCAGCCGTTCGAACTGCTCATCCGCAGCCCCAACTGGCTTGGCGATGCCTGCATGGCGTTTCCCATGGTGCGCGCCATCAAACGCGGCCGGCCCGACATGCGCATCACGATTCTGGGGCCGGACAAACTCGAAGACCTGTGGCGCTCGATGCCCGAAGTCTCCGACTACATCGGCAAGCCGGCCAAAGAAGGGCTCTTCGCCGTCGCCCGCCGCATCAAGGCCACCGGCGTTCACTTTGATGCTGCCGTGCTCTGTACGAATTCGACGCGCAGCACCTTGGAGCTGTGGCTTGGCGGAGTGCCCCACTTGGTCGGCCTCAAAGGATCCTTCCGTAAAAAACTGCTCACCTACGAGATCCTTGAGCCCAAAGTGGGTTTCCCCAAGCACCAAGCACACCTCTACATGTTCATCGCCAAACGCGTCGGCGCGGATGTGGACCAGGCGGGTTTGTGGGATGCGGGGACGCCTCCAGTTTCAACCGACGGCACCATTCGTGTCGGCGTTTGCGCTGGTGCGGAGTATGGCCCTGCCAAGCGCTGGCCGCTGGAGCGCTTCGCCGCCGTTGTGAATCAAATCTCTGCGCAGCACGCGCAGTTCCGCTGGCAGTTGTTCGGTGCGCCGGGTGAGAAGGAGATGGGAGAAAAACTTTCTTCGATGATCCATGTCCCGCACGAAAATTTCGTCGGCAAAACGCGGCTCTCCGAACTCATCGCGAAACTGCGCGAGTGCCAGCTGCTGCTCACCAACGACACCGGCACCATGCATCTGGCCGCTGCGCTCGGCATCCCGACGGTCAGCATCTTCGGCTCCACCTGCCCGATCGCGACCGGTCCGCTCGGCGAACGACACACCGTCATCCAGCACAAGGTTTCCTGCAGTCCCTGCTTTGAACGCGAGTGCCCTTTCGGCCACTACGAGTGCATGACGAAGGTGACGCCGGAGGAAGTGGCGGCGGCGGTGTTAAAGGCGAGCGGAGTGACCGGTTGATCTGCCGACAGAACTTCAACGTTCCGCCACCGGGTCCTTGCCCACCAGCAGTCCAAGCACCGCGCCACCGATCACCCATGCGATCAAATGATCTGCGATGTTCACCACGGTGTCTCGTCCTGGATTTTCAAACCAGATCCACATCGGCAGATCGGCCGTGAGGCCTGCGAACAAGCCTGCTGCCGCCACAAACGCGATGCGCGCCGGGTAAGCCAGCGCGGTCTGTGAAAGCAGCGCGGCAATCAGAAACGCGCAGATCAACGAGCGCACGAAGCTTAAAATCATGTTGGTTCCCATGCTGATCTCGCCTTTGCCAGGCCGGATGATCGCATACAGGTAGGGGCCGTTTTCCATCGCCTTCGTCTGCGCTACCTTGAACGCCTTCTTTTCTTCGGCGGTGGCCAGCTTCGGCGCATCACCCATCGCCGGCAGCAGGTAGATGCCCTGCCCTGAGGTCACGTTGGCCTTGATGACTTCGGCCACTGCGGTCTCGTCGCGAAACTGGCGGAACCCGTTTTCATGCCAGCCGATGGCCGTCCATGAAATTGCCTCCCATGCGAACACGGCGATGGCGGCGAGAAAGGCTCCGAGAATGATTTTGCCCATGCGCTTTTAGTAACGGCATCGCCTCAAACGGCAAGCACCCTTTCTGTCAATCCCGTCACAATCAACACACCGGCGTGAGAAGCGCCGCGCCACTGAAGTGAGCGGCGAGGTTCTCGACCACCAGCCGTGCCATCTCGGCACGTGTCTCGTGCGTGGCGCTGCCCAGATGCGGGGTCAGCACGACGTTCTCGCACTTCATCAGCGCATCGGGCACCTGCGGTTCGTTTTCAAACACATCCAGCCCGGCCCCACGGATCGTGCCCGCCTGCAGTGCCGCGATGAGCGCTGCTTCATCCACCACCGAGCCGCGGGCGATGTTGACCAGTGTGCCCTCAGGTCCCAGCGCTTCCAGGACGTCGGCATTGATCAGATGCTTCGTCGAGGCGCCGCCGGGGCAGGCCACGACCAGAAAGTCCGCCACCCGGGCCATGCCGGTCAGTGATTCAAAATAGTCCCAGCGCACCTCCTGTCGCGTGCGTCCATGATACGCGATGCGCATTCCATGCGCTTCGAGCCTATGCGCGATCGCCTTGCCGATGCGTCCAAGCCCCACGATGCCCGCCAGCTTTCCGTGCAAAGCATGCGCCAGCGGAAACGGCCCCTGCTTCCACGATCCGGCGTGCAGGAAGCGGTTCGCCGCGATCAGGCGTCGGCTTGTCATCAAAACGAGCGCGCTCGCCATGTCCGCGACATCTTCCGTCAGCACATCTGGTGTGTTCGTGACGCGGATGCCATGCTCACGGCACCAGTCCACCGGCACGCCGTCATAGCCCACGCCAAACACGCTGATGATTTCCAGCTTCGGCAGTCTCTCCAGCAGCGCCACCGGCGAGACGCTGCCACCGGACATCGTGATGCCGCGGATGGTGGCTCCGACTTCGTTCAGCAGCGCTTCTTTGTCCTCCGCGTGGAAATAGTCGTGGCAGAGATGCGCTGTACGCAGCGGGTTCATCAAAAAATCCGGCAGCGGGGCCAGAACAAGAACGGGGGCTTTTTCCATGGGTGATTATGAGCGCGACTTCTTCCAATCCTGCGGTGGCACCAGGCGCACGCCGTCCGGCCACTTCGCACCTTGCAGGATCCAGTCGTGGATTGCCTGCTCTTCCTCGCGTGACAGCGGATCGGGTGATGGGGGCATCGCGATTGGATTGTCGTGCCCCAGCAACAGCACCTTGTAGATCAGGCTCTTGTGCGGTGCTCCCGCCACGATCACCGGTCCGCTGCGCCCGCCCTTCATCGCGAGAGTCTTCGTTTCCAGATTCAGTCCCGCAAACACATAGCGGCTGTGATGGCACTCCAGGCAGCGCGCTTCCAGGATGGGCTTGACCTCGCTCACAAAATCCACCGGTTCGTTCTTCAACCGCGTGAAGTCGATCAGCACGCAGGCGGGCAGCAGCAGTGCAGTGAGAGCCGCTGTAAAAAAGCAGGTTCGTTTCATGTCCGCATCATCCTGTGGCATCTCGCGCTGACAAGCGGCGTTTCATTCCCCGCGGTTGCGCATCATGTCCGCCACCTGGGCGAAGAACGAGTCGATGACCGGCGCTTCCGATTCGTGCACCTCCACCTCCTGCATCGCCTCTCCCATCAGTTTCATCCAGCGATCCCGCTCCGCCTCGCCGATGGAAAACGGCATGTGCCGCCCGCGCAGCCGCGGATGCCCGCGCTCCTCGATGTAGGTCTGCGGCCCGCCGAAGCGATACACGATGAAGTCCGCCAGCCGCTTCTCCGAGCCCTCCCAGTCGTCCGCCGGATACATGATCCCTATCAGGTCATCCACCTTCACACGGCGGTAAAACGCCGCCACCATGCTGCGCAGTTTCGTTTCGCCGACGCGGCTGCAGAGAGTTGAGATTTCGTCCATCGGCAAAGCATAGAGACCCCCGCGAAAAACGAAAGCGGTCAAAGAAACACCCGCTTGGCTCCGCCGTGCTGTTTCTTGCTCTCGGGCGGACGCATTGCGATTACCCGGAATTCCATCGAAAGTTTCGCCTCTTACCCGACGGATGAATGACTCCTCTTTCTGTCCCGTTCGTATCTTCCCCATGAAAACCGCGCTCACCCTCCTCACCACCCTCCTCATGGCCACGCTCGCCCCCTCCGCATCTGCTGCCGACGCTCCGTCATCGAAGACTGAAACCGCTGTCATCGGCGGCGGCTGCTTTTGGTGTGTCGAGGCGCAGTACCTTCTCGTCAAAGGGGTGAAAAATGTCGTCAGTGGCTATGCCGGTGGCAAAACGGAAAACCCCACCTATGAAGACGTCTGCACCGGCGACACCGGCCACGCCGAAGTCGTGAAGGTCGAGTTTGATCCCGCCGTCGTCAGTTACCGCGAGATCATCGACCTCTTCTGGGACGCGCACGATCCCACCACCGTCACGAAGGAGGACATGTACAAGCACGGCAAGTTCCTGCCCAAAGGCACCGCCTATCAGGGCAACGACTACGGCCCTCAGTACCGTTCCGCCATTTACTACACCACCGAAGAGCAGCACAAGATCGCCGAGGCCTCGAAGGTCGAGTGGCAGAAGAAATGGAAGGACCCCATCGCCACCGAGATCGCGCCGCTGAAGAAGTTCTATCCTGCCGAGGACTACCATCAGAACTTCAAAGCCCGCAATCCGAATCAGGGCTACGTCCGCGCCGTCGTCGATCCCAAGACCGAAAAGTTCAAGCACACGCTCGAGGAGAAGGGCAAGATCAAGCCCGAGGCGAAGTAAGTCGGCATGCCGCTGCGACGTGGCGAACGCGTCCCAACTTTTCGAAAGGCGGAGGCAACCCCTCCGCCTTTCTTCTTGCCATGCAACGGCCCTTCTGGCGGAATCGGGTTAATCGATTTTCTGTCATGAGCGACTCTCGCATCCTGCCCCGTCTTATCATCATTCTGGTCTGTGCATTGATCGGTGCGGGTGCCGGAACTGTCCTGCAGGCCCTGCGCATTACCGGCAGACCTCAAGAGTTCCGCTCGCTGGCGAAGCTCGTCGCAGGCGGGCAGATGGTCTCCAACGACAGCATTGCCTGGCGCGAGCAGCAGCAGGACTTTTACGGCACGATCATCGAAACAATCGAATCCGCCGAAATGAAACGCCGCGCTCTGGAGCGTGTGCGGGCCTTGAATCCAGATCTCAAAGACGCGGACGTTGACATTCGAGTCGCTCAAACCAAGGGCAGCTCCATTTTCAACATTCTGGCGACGGGCTCCGAGCCCAAGTACACCAGGATCTTCCTCGATGCCTTGCTGGATGAGTTCATGGCCTTCCGGCAAAGTGTTCGTGAGCAGGCGCAAGGCAAGGTGCTCCAGCAGTTTCTTCAGGTAGTGGTTACCCGGCAGAAATCCATGGAGCAGTCTTTTGCCATGCTGGAGAATGTTCGTGCCAAAGTGGGCACTTTGAGCGTCAAGTCAGATCAGGAGCGGCTCATCGCACGTCTTAACACACTCCGAGATCAACGTGACGATCTTCACCTCGAACTCAAACTGCTGGATGCCAAGGACGCAGCCCGGGCGCCTCTGGAGTCGAAACTCGGCGTCACAGAGCAGGGAATCCAGGAGGTCGAAGCGGAGTTGCAACGCCACGAGCCGGGCATCTCCGCACTGCGGGGAATCAGTGAGAAGTATGAGGCCGACAAGCAGGCCTATGAGAGACTGTTTGAGCAGGCGGAGAAAATACAGTCCGGTTTTAACTCAACTACCGACTACGTTGCCATTCAGGAACGCGCGACTCCGGCGGCCGAAAACGTCGAAGACTGGGTGATGCCCATGGTGGTCGGTGCGGGTGGCCTCGGAGTCGTGGGCGGTCTCGTCGGCCTCGTGCTTAGTTTGATCACCCTTCGGTCTCCTGCGCCGACAGCCTGATCTGCATTATCTTCCTCAATCCGTTCATCGAGTTTTTCGATTCGCATCGCGGCAGTCAGCCGGTCACAATCGGCTCAATTCTTGTCCCACCATGAACTCCCACCATCGCTGGCTTCTCGATCAACTCCCGCAGTGGGAGCGTGACGGACTTCTCACTCCCGAGGCGGTGCGCACCTTGCGCGAGAGGCATGCGGTGGATGATTCGCAGCCGGGCGTGGCGCAGATCGTCATGGGCGCGCTTGGGGCGCTGCTGATCGGCACGGGATTGATCGCGGTGATCGGGTTCAATTGGGACGACTTCTCGCGCCCGGTGCGGTTGCTCTTCGCTTTTCTGCCGCTGCTGGTCGCACAGCTCTTCAGTTTTCGCACGCTGCAACGCGGCGATGCCTCGCCCGCGTGGGTACGGGAGACAGCGGCACTGCTGCAGGCGCTGACTGGCGGCGCATGCATCGCGCTCGTCTCGCAGATCTACAACCTCGGCGGTGAATGGCCGGACTTTCTGTTCTGGTGGATGCTGCTTAGCCTGCCGCTCGTCTGGGTGCTGCGTTCAAGTTCAGTGGCGATCTTTTATCTCGTCTGCATTGCCATTTGGAGCGTGGACCGCATCGAGCGTGGAGCGCCCTGGCATGGCAGCCCGATGATCTACCCGTTGCTGCTGCTGGGACTGCTGCCGTTCTGGCCCGGCTGGCCGCCGAAGCGCAAGCTCTCCGTTTCCGTGCGCTGGGCCATGACCCTCAGCGCCATCGTCGGACTGTGCAGCGCGGCCATTTTTGCCAGCGAGCGCGGCAGCAACTTTTTCGGATACAATGAACACAGCTTCTTCTGGCTCTGGACGCTGACCGGCGCGGCACTGGCGCTCTTCCCGCTCAATCAGGCCGCGATCATGGAACCCACGCGGCGGAAGCCGCAGGTCGTGCTCGGTTGCCTGTGGCTGCTCGGCTACGGCATTGCGATGACCTTTCGCGACACCACACGGTACATCATGGAGGGAAGCTCGTTCGCGATGCACTTGCCATGGTGCTGGGGCCTGCTCGCCTTGCTCGTGGTCTTCGCGGTGGTGGCGCTGATTCAGAAACGCTGGGCGGTGCTGGCGATCTCCTCCCTCGCTTTGCTGCCATTGGCGGCCTCTCCCTTGGTGAAGGCCGAGGGCGGATACTACAATTCTACGCTCTCCTGGTTTGCCACGCTTCAGCTCGCGGGCATCGGCATCACGCTCATCGTGCTTGAGTTTGCAGGGAAAAAAGGCGCGCCGCGTCTTGGCGCCGCTTTGCTCTCCGGCCTGCTGATCGCACGCATGGCGGACAGTCATTTCTCGCTTCTGGCCAAAGGCATCGCCTTCATCGCGGTCGGTGTCGCGTTCCTGGCCTTCAACATCCTCATGAGCCGTCTGCGTCGTTCAAAACAACTTCCTGCATCATGAAATCTCTGCCCATCCTCGTTTTCGCCCTCGCTGCACTCGCCCAGTGGGCCGCGCCGCTTTCACAAATCTGGACGCACGAACAAGTGCTGGCCAAAGGAACCCTTGTCCGCCTCAAATGCCGCGCGCCGGATCCTTATGATCCGTTGCGGGGCCGCTTCCTTGCCGTGTGGCCCGAACAAACGGACGCCCCCGTGCCTGACGGCGCCAAGATCGATCGCGGCTCGCAGGTTTTCTTCACGCTCACGCCGGGAGCAGATGGCCTGTCCACCATCACCAGCATTTCGACAACGCCGCCAGGCACGGGAATCTGGTTGCGTGCGCGTGCCGGTTACGTCTATGACAAAAAGGTCAACATCGAGTGGCCATTCGAACGTTTTTACATCAACGAGAAGCTCGCGCCTGAGGCTGACAAATGGTTCGCTCAGAACATCCGCGGCGATCAGGGCATCGTTGCCGAAGTACGCGTCCTCAACGGCCGCGCTGTTCTCGCGGACCTGAGCCTCGACGGCAAATCGTTCCGCGAAATCCTGAAGGAGCGCGTGAAGTGAATGTGAGACAGGCTGCCAGCCTGTCTCACACACCACATCGTCACTTGCATCCGCCGCGGGCCTGCTTCATTCGCGGCGCTTGCAACCGCTCCACCTCATCGACGCCATCGGTCCGTTCTTCCGCGGGCATGACGTGCGCACGATCAACTGGTCCAAGATCCCCTGGCAGAACGTGCCGAAGACACGGGACGCCGAATCCGACGCGTGGTGGGCGCAGGTGCGGACGGATTTGACGAAGTTCGCCGATCAGGCCGCGGCCTGGGGCTTTAACGCGGTCTCGTTCGATGACGTGACGCACTTGGCGGATCACCCGTGGCTCGAGGCGGAACTGCGCGAGCGCATCGCGCTCTACCGCGAGGAGTTCGCCCGCTGCTTCGCCATCTTCACGGAACGCGGCCTGCAGGTGCACCTGACGATGGACGTGATGACCGTCACGCCGGAGCTGCGACGCCGCATGAGCGAGTCAAAGCGCGAGGTGAACGACTACCTCGCCGAATTGCTCGATGGTTTCTTCTCCAGTTTTCCGCAGGTGGCGGGCATCATCGTGCGCATCGGCGAAGCGGACGGCAAAGGCGTGCACGATGAGTTCCGCAGCGAGCTGGTGATCCGGAAACCCGCGCAAGCGCGTCGTCTGTTGCTCGATCTGCTGCCGGTTTGCGAGAAGCATGCGCGTCGTCTCATTTTCCGCACCTGGACCGTCGGCGCATATCGCATCGGCGATCTCATGTGGCATCGCGGCACGTTCACCAGCGTGTTTGAAGGTCTTCAAAGCAAAGCACTGGTCATCTCGATGAAGTACGGCGAGTCCGACTTCTTCCGCTACCTGCCGCTGAACTCGAACTTCTTCCGCACCGACGTCGCGAAAATCGTCGAGCTGCAGACACGGCGCGAATACGAAGGCTGCGGCGAGTATCCGAGCTTCACCGGCTGGGAATACGAACGCTACGCGCATGAGCTGAAGCACGCGAAGAACGTCGTCGGCTGCATGGTCTGGTGCCAGACCGGCGGCTGGGTTCCCTTTCGCCGCATTGCGTTGATCGATCCCGAAGCGATCTGGATCGACCTGAACACCTTCGTCACGCTGCGAATCATGAAGGACGGCATGCCCGTGGAGGAGGCGGTGCGCGCTTTCGTCAAAGAGCGTGCGTTGGGCGATGCCGAGGCGCTGATCGAACTGCTGCGCTACTCGGACGAAGTCATCCATGAGCTGCTCTACGTGCAGGAGTTCGCGCAGCAGAAGCTCTTCTTCCGCCGCGTGCGCATCCCGCCGCTGCTTCAGGTTTATTGGGGAAACATCTTCATCAACCACAGCGTCAAAAAGCTGCTGCGCTACTTCGTGCGCGAGCCCGAGGCCGCTCTGCATAGCGCCGCGCGCTGCATGAGCCGGCTGGAACAGATGATCACCCTCGCGCCGCGCGCCGGCGTGCCCGTGGCCGATCTCCAATACATGCACGACACGTTTCATCTGCTCGCACTCGCGCGTGAGTACTGCTTCACCGAGTTCACGCCGGAGATGGAGACGCGATTGCGCGAAGCGAAGCGCGCCTACAAAGCGAAGTATCCGAAGCGCGGCCTGCGTGCCCGCTACCGCATCAAGATGGGCTTCAAGCCGTTCTGGGTGCAGCGCCGATATCTCGGCTGGGCCGTCGAACTGTTCATGCGCCGCCGCCGCGGCTACCGCATCATCGACCGCCTGCTCATTCTGCACGTGCTGTCGATGATCTACCGCGTCATAGCCCTGCGCAAACCGCACTGGATTCCCGGCTTCGCCAAAGAGAGCGCGATGGGTGTGGACGTGGTGTTTCGCTGAGACGGGCCGAAAGAAACGAAAAATGAAAAAGAGTCCGATCAGAAATCTGGATTCTGATTTTTCCTCCTCTTTCGTCTTTTTCGGCCAACTCAATTCAGATCTTCACTTCCCAGCCTTTGCGATAGCCTTCGCGGCCCCAAAGCTTCATCGCCTCGGAGTTGTCGAGAATCTTGCCGGTCTTGGGGTCGCATTTCACCACGGTATTCGTGCGGTAGGCCATGTTGCCGAGGTGACACATCATCGTGCTCTTCTGGCCTTCCTCGATCGGGCTGTTGAGCTTCGCCTCACCACGGATGGTGTCGATGAAATTGCCGATGTGCGACACGTCGCCCGTACCAGCGGTGCTGGCCTTGCCTTTGCTGATCTCGGCGCCCTTCGGATCGTAGATCGTCCACGTGTCACGTGCCGCGGCCATGGTGCCGTTGTCGCCATAGAACATGACTTCCGCAAGTGGCTTCTCCGCCGCACGCGGGTGACATGAGCTCTGCACCCATTCGCAACCGGCATGGCCAAAATCGTACACCGCCGTTCCGGTGTCCGGTGTTTCCTGCGCGTCGTTGTAGACGTAGCGGCCGCCGTTGTAGGTCACGCGCAGCGGATACTCGCCCTTCAGGCCCCAGCGCAGGATGTCGAGCGTGTGAATACCGTTGTTGCCGAGCTCGCCGTTGCCCCAGTGCCAGAACCAATGCCAGTCGTAGTGCACGATGGATTTGAAGTCGTGCTTTGCATCATTGGGGACAGGACCTTGATACAAATCGTAGTCCGTTTCTCCCGGCGCGAGCTTTTCGTTCACCGCGAGAGTCTTGCGAGTGTTGTAGTAGAACGCGCGGCCATAACGAACCTCGCCGATGGCGCCGCCGTGCAGCGCTTCGATCGCATCCTTCATCCACGTGCGGCGCTGGTTGCCCATCTGCACGATGCGGTCGTATTTCTTCGACGCGGCGACGATCATCTCCGCCTCCTGCGGATTCTGGCTGCCGGGCTTTTCGACATACACGTGTTTCCCGGCCTGCATGCACAACAGTGCGGCCGGCGTGTGCCAGAAGTTCGGCGTGGCGATGAAGACAGCGTCGAGCGTCTTGTCATCGAGGAAGGTGCGGAAGTCCTTCACGCCCTGGCAGGACACCGCCTGCGTCCCGTTGATTACTTTGAGGCCGCTTTCGAGGCGTTTCGGATCCACCTCGGCCACGTAGGCGATCTCCACGTTCGGAATCTTCAGCAGCGCCTGCACATGCCCCATGCCGCGACCCAGCGCGACGACGGCGACTTTGATCTTCTTCTGCGCGGCATCAGCAGCGCGGAGTTTCGAAAGGGCGGACACCGCGGCGAGCGCGGACGTTTGGTGGAAGAAAGTACGGCGGTTCATGGCGGTCA
The DNA here is from genome assembly GCF_020439865.1 of Prosthecobacter sp. Lineage (GTDB taxonomy): Bacteria > Verrucomicrobiota > Verrucomicrobiia > Verrucomicrobiales > Verrucomicrobiaceae > Prosthecobacter. The sequence goes on along the minus strand of NZ_JAGRPF010000115.1, from coordinate 2,820 downwards.
GATCAAATCGACCCGCACGCATGATCTCTTGCATGCTGCCGTCGTCCCCGCCGAGAAAGGCGTGGCCGTTAGAAATAAATGCCGACCTGCACGCCGCCGCCGTATTCAGTGACTCCGGAGCGGAAGACGTTGGTGTAGGTCATGAGATTGACCCGCACACCTTTGTTGGCCAGCACTTCGACGCCAAGCTGAGCGCTGGCGAAGCCTTGCGTTGAACTTGTGCCTGCGATGGCGGTGGACGGGCCCGAACCAAATGGCACCGCCCCGCCGCTGTCGATGACGGAGAATGGCGTGCCTTGAAAGCTGGCCGTGGTGGTGCTGGAGCGTTGTGTCAGATGCACCCAGGACGCGCTCGCGTAAGGCACGATTCTGCCAAAGTCGGTTTGGATGTGATAGGCGGCGTTGTAGCCGAGATTGAAACGGAAAACGGAAAAGTCCTGTCCCGAAAGGGTCATCAGGCCCGGCACAGGAATCGCCGAGGTTTCAGAATAGGCGTCCACTCTGCCGGAGGTGTACCGGACGCCGCCGGTGGGGCCATGCACCCAGCCGTTGTGACGCATGATGTAGGAAAGCGTCCAGTCGAGGGTGTGGGATGATGAGCCAGGAGATGCGGTTGCCTCCGCGCCACCGATCGTCCGATTGATCTCTGTTTCGCCCAGCGAGTAGTTGTAGATGAAGGAGCTCGTCAGCCCATACCACTCGGTGACGACGGAGAAGCCGACCGCGTTGCCCCGGCTTTCCATGTCCAGATTCGTTGAGTGACCGGTGCCGTAGAGATAGCTCCAGAAGGCGCCGACGATGACGTGTGAGGTCGCTAGAAAGTCGATCCCGACAGTCGCGGCACCGTAGCGGGAGTTCAGCGCGTCACCATTTGTCCCGCCGCTTGAGGAATCAACACGTCCGAGGTTGCTGGAGGCCCAGATCTCCCAACGGCGGGAACCGAAACCTGCCAAGTCCTTCAAGGTCACCTCATCGCCACCCACATTGTCGAAGTTGGAGGTGCCGCGTGTGATGTTGTTCACGTGGGTCTGCACCGTGCCCACCGGCGCCTGCAAGGGGGTCTGGGTCTGGGTCTGAGACTGCGTAACGGTGGTGACACCGCTGTTGAAATTGGCGATCCCAGCGGCGTCCATGATGGCAAAGCCGGCTCCGCCGTAGTCGCCTGCGGAAACTCCGTTGTAGGAGAGTCCCACGAAGATTTTTTGTCCCTGCAGGAACGCCAGATTCGACTGGGTCATGATGGGGGCATACTGCGAAATGTCGCCAAACGTGCTGGCTCCGGTGGGAAAGGGGTTGTCGCCGCCGTTGAGGACGCCCACCACCTCGAGTTTTCCGTCGCTGTTCGTGTCGGCAAAAATCGCCGAACCGCTGTCGCCTTTGGCCGTGCCGACCTCGTTGGGTCCGCCGGTGGTCGCACCCAGGGTGCTTGTGGTGCCATTGGACTTGTCGAAATCCGTCATGATGACAAACCCTGAGTCGGCGGAAATGGTGCCGCCCACAGTGATGGTGGGCACACCCACAGAGTCGATCGTGTTGGTGCCGCCTTTGAGAATGCCGTTCACCTGATTTGGATCGGGGATGGTGTTGCCTCCCAAATTGACCGTGCCGTCGGAATGAAGCCCATGTCCTGCCATCACGGCCGCCATGCCCAGAGGCGAGGTGGAGCTGACGGCCGATGCCTGGATGGTGCTGATACTCGGCTGCCCGCCTTCGTCACGAATGACCGGGGTGAGCTGGTCGATCCGGAAACTAATCACCGCCAGGTCATTCGTCGCGGCTCCGGCGGGAACGTTCCCGGCCTGGGCCCACAGAGGATTGAACGCGATCTGGCTCGCAGTCGCTGTGACCGAATAAGTGGCTGCCTGGCCATTCTCTCCCGGCGCGTTGCCGAAGTAGATCTTGATGGTGCTTGCTCCTGCGTCCAGAACGCCGTTGTTGTCACTGTCCACGTTGTGAGCTGCGGTGAGGAACTTGAAGACACCGGCCTCCGTCGATGGCACCACCGTGCCGGTGCCGTTGGCGTTGTTATACTCCACAAAACCCACGGTGCGTCCGAGGTTCAGATTTGCCGCGAAGTCGATGTGCTGGGTGCCGATGACACCGGGTGAGGCGGAGTTTACGCCCACGATCGCATACGATGGCAGTGCGATGAGCACGGCTGAAAGCATGCAAAAGCAGCGAAGGAGGGAAGGCAAAATGCGCATACGGGACTTTTGGACGAATTGGTTTTTGAATTTGAGAGGGCGGAAGTAAGCAAAATCTTTGCCTGCTTTTGCAAGCCTCAAAGACCATCCGCCTGACTTTTTTGAAACACATCGCGGCTTGAGCCCGCCATCTGCGACAGCCTGAACACGCACTTTCCCCGTGCATCTGGCCCATTTTCGCCCACTATCCGCGCTGCAAACACCGCCATGACTTTCGACGAGCTTCACCGCATCTACCACCAGCCCTTCTTCGACCTCCTCAAGCAGGCCCGCGCCGTGCATGACGAGCACTGGACCGGCAACGAAGTGCAATTGTGCACGCTGCTCAGCATCAAGACCGGCGGTTGCAGCGAAGACTGCGGCTACTGCGCCCAGAGCGCCCGCTACACCACCGGCGTGCAGGCGGAGAAGCTCATGCCGAAGGAGCAGGTCATGGAGCGCGCCCTCGCCGCACGTGCGAACGGCTCCACGCGCTTCTGCATGGGCGCCGCCTGGAAAGGCGTGCGCAAAGGCACCCAGAAGTTCGACCAGGTGCTCGACATCGTGAGCGACGTGGCCAAGCTCGGCATGGAAGTCTGCGTCACGCTCGGCGAACTCGGCGCTGAGGAAGCCGCCG
>NZ_JAGRPF010000114.1 GCF_020439865.1 Prosthecobacter sp. | reverse complement strand
GCTGGGTGATGGCGGTGTTGTTGACGAAGGTGTAATTGCCCACAAACGCCGCTCCGTAGGTGCGTTGCCAGAGGAGGCCCATCTTCACCGGTTGATAGGAGAGCTTCACCTTCACATCGCTCTTCGCAGGTTGCAGCGACACACGGCCACCACTGGACGACGTGTAACGGGCCGATGGATGCTTTTGCAACAACGGCGGCCCCCAGCGTCCGCTGACGCTGTCGCCGGTCTGGTAGGATACATGACTGGTGCGCTGAGTGATGACGGCCCCGAGCAGCCACCAGGCGATGGTGGTGCAGACAAAGATGACGGCGATGGCGAAGAGGTGAGTGAGTTTCATGGTTTGGTTCCTGGTTCGTTGTTCTTGGTTCTTAGTTGGTGGTGCGCTTGCGGTAGGTGATGCGGGCCTGAGGTTGTTGATCCCGACAAAGAGACTTGCGGAGGTGGAGCCCTGGTGTGCTGGTATTGTCGGTGATAGGATCGACGTTGCCGCTGAAGCTGAGGTCGTAGGCGGCTGGCAGTTGCACGCTCCAGTCGATCTGCTTCGCAAAGAATGGCGTCTGCGGCAGGGCGAGGTCGAGTTCTCCTTCAGCGGCCTGCAAGGCGGCAAGCGTGGCGGTGAAGGAAAGCTTCACTTCGGATTCCGCGCCGTCGGCCGTCGGATCATCGAGCGGGATCTCGATGCGATTGGCGTCTCCGGGCATGGGACGCACAGGCTCGCCATTCACGTGGCATTGGAGGAGTTTGGCGGTTTCAGGAAGCTGCAGGACCAGCTTCACCGGCTCGTCGTGACGGACGATGATCGCGCCTTCGGTGAGCACGGAACCATCGCGGACGACTTGAGTCGTGTAGGTGGCCGTGCTGATGATCGCGTCGTCGGTGATGCCTGCGATGGGAGTCTGGGCGCTCTTGCTGGCATCCTCGAGCGTGAGGGTGATTTCGCCGCCAGCCGCAGGAAGCGCGACGGTTGCGGGCTTGGCGATGATTCGAGTTGTCGAGCCATTCTGCAGACGCACGACCTTGCTTTCCGGCAGTTCTGGGATCTCCAATGCGGCCACAGGTGAAGCGGCGAGAGCGAGAATGGTTCCCTGCCCTTCCGCCGCGATTGGAAAGGTCAGTTTGATGTTCTGCGGACCAGGTTTGTCGGTGGCGAGGCAGAGATGCTCATCGGAGACCACGATTCGGGCGTCCGTTGGCTCCGCAGTGATGGCGCCTGATGAAGAACCGGCGATGGGAATGAGGTGCCATTCGTCATCGAAGCTTTCGACCTGAAGTTCGGCCACGATGGTGCCTGATTTGACATCGAGCCGGTAGAGGCTGGAGAGCAACGCGGCCTGAAGGGGCGGCTTGGGCTTTGCCACAGACAGGGTGTCCTTCGGCAACGTGGCCGAGACGAGTCGTTTCAACTCGCCGTAGGTGATGCGCACCTCGCTCTCGTCGAGAGTGGTCGCGGTGACACGAGGTGCATTTTGAGCCAGCAGTGAACTGGCTCCAAAGAGGAGGATGAGGAGTGCTTTCATTTCCGCCCATCCTCAAAAGGGGCGTGAACCCTTGATGAAGCGGGGATGAAATGGCCGTGAAATCTCACAAAGCCGCGTGACAGCAGCTTGGTACGGCATCGCTGCCGAAGTCGAGGGTGCCGCGAAGGCGCCAGGCCAAGATGAGAGCGGCGGTGAGGGCGAGGGTGCGCTGGATTTTTCGCAGGGTCTGAGGCTGCACCTTGCCGCCGATGAGATGGAGCTGGGTCTGGGCGATCCAAAGCAGCGGCAAGGTTCCCAAACCGAAGGCGAAGGCGAATTCGGCGCCTTTGATCGCGGACCCATTGGCCATGGCGAGGGCGAAGATGAGGTAAAGCGGGCCACAGGGCAGCAGTGGTGTGGCAAATCCGAGCAGACCGGCACGCGTGGCGCTGTGCATGCGAAAGGCGAAGGTCTGAATGCGGCGCACACCGGCACGGAGGAACTGGGGCTTGGGCAGATACGTCTCCAACCCCATGCCAACGACGGCGAAGGCGATGACGAGCATCCAAGGCAGCACGATGCCGGCGCCATGCTGAAAAAACTTCAGCGGCATGACCCCGATCACTCCGGCGATGGCACCGACGAGCGCATACGACACAAGTCTTCCGGTGTGATACAGGCCGGTGTCGCGCATAAAGCTGGACTCACCTGGCTTCGCTGAGACCGCCCAGGAACATGACAGCGGGCCACACATGCCCACACAGTGGACGCTGGTGACGAGTCCGGCCAGAAAGGCGGCGGCGCTGGTATCAATGGACTGCATGGACGCTGCGAATGGTGAGCGGAACTTCAGGCGGCGCGTTCTTGATGGCGAGCGAGATGAAAAACACCCACCACGCGACGAAACCGATGAAAAAGGCTGCCACGAAAATCCAAGGGCGGGAGGAGATACATTTAGGGATCATGGGCGTTAATGGATGAAGTCTTTGGCGTTGAGAGACGAGGCGGGCGCAGCCTGCGGATCCGGACCGAGGTATTCCATCACACGAGTCTCGCTGGCGTCACCGCGGTTGATGTCGGTGACCTTGATGGTGAACCTGTAGCGCTCCTTGTAGTCGGCCTTCGGCAGGGTGAGGACGAGCGTTTTCAGATCTTCGCCCATGGCAGGAAGCGTGATGGTCTGATCCATGCCGACGACCTCCAGCGAAGCAGGCACCTTGCCGACGAGTTCGATCTTGTAGGTGGACTCTGCGTTGCGCTTGTTGATGACGCGGAGCTGGAACTGGTTTCGAATGATGCCGTTGTCCACGTAGAACGACGCGCCGCCCATGCGGACTACGCTGGCGCGCAGCGGTGCAATGCGCGTAATGGCCATGCTGAAGGCGGCGACCCACACGAACAAGATGACGGTGTAAAAGATGGTGCGCGGGCGAATGAGACGTGTTTTGCCTCCTTGCAGGCCGGTGTAGGAATCATATCGCACGAGACCCTTCGGACGCTTGACCTTCGTCATGATTTCATCACAGGCGTCCACGCAGGCGGCACAGCCGATGCACTCCAACTGGAGACCGTTGCGGATGTCGATCCCCGTGGGACAGACCTGAACGCAGCGACGGCAGTCGATGCAGTCGCCCGCAGGCCTTTCAACGGTGGCCTTGCCGCGAGGTTCGCCGCGTTTTTTGTCGTAACCAATGACGACCGAGTTGTCGTCAGTGAGCGCGGATTGCAGACGACCGTAGGGACAGAGAATGATGCAGAACTGCTCGCGGAACCAGCTGAACGAAAAGTACAGCGCGCCGGTGAGGAAGAGCACGACCCCGAAGGCCTTGGCATGATGCGCAGGCGAGTGCTGCATCATTTCATAGAGCGACTTGATCGACACAAAGTAGCTGAGGAAGATGTGCGCGATGATGGCGGAGATCAGGATGAAGATCCCGTGTTTGAAAATGCGTCGAGCGACTTTCGACGCGGTCCACGGAGCATCCTCGAGCTGGCGGCGGGCGGCGCCGTCGCCGTCGATCCAGCGCTCCACACGGCGATAAACCTGCTCCATGAAAAGGCTGTAAGGGCAGGTCCAGCCGCACCAGATGCGACCGAAGAGCGAGGTGATGTAGAAGAGCGAGAAAGCGAGACCGGTGACTAGGAAGAAACCGATCCAGAGATCCTGCGTGGCGAGTGTCAGACCGAAGAAGTGAAAGCGGCGCTCCTGCACATCGAGAAAGACGGCGGGAAAGCCGTTCACTGGAATCCACGGCAGAGCGATGTAGATGAACAGCAGCACCAGTGCTGCGACACGCCTCCATGAGGTGAAGGGACCACGGACATCCGACGGGTGGACAAACTTGCGTGAGCCGTCGGCGTGGATGGTGGAGAGCGAGTCGAGCGTGGGGGTTCCGGGTTTCATCTATTTGCCTGCAGGGGGAGCAGGAGCGGGCGAAGGAGCTGGAGCCGCAGGTGCAGCTCCTGGTTTCAGCGGAGAGTCTGCAGAGAGCGTGATGGGCTCTCCCTTCTTGTGCTTGCTGAGAACGAAGGCGACGACTTCGACGACACGGTTGAGGCCCAACTGCGGCTCCCACGCAGGCATGCCTTTGGTGACATCCGGTGCGCCTTTGCGCACGATGTTCAGCAGCTGGAGCGGATTTCCGCCATGCTTCCATTCGGTGTCATTGAGCGGCTGTCCGGGAAGCTTCACGCCATTGATATGTGCGGAAAGGTCCGGTGCATGGCAGGCAACGCAGGTGGTGGCAAAGGTGGCCGCGCCAGCGGACACGATCTTCTCTTCCTTCGACATTTCCCAGAGCTTGTCGTCCGTGAGCTTCTCAAGCTCCTTGAGCTGAATGGCTTTGATGTTGGCAAGCGCCTTGTCCACCTGCTCTTCTCCGGATTCGCCGAGGTTAAGCTGGTAGTAGGCGACCCAGGCGATCACGAACCAGACCATGGTGATATACCAGGTGAAGAGCCACCAGTTGGGCAGCTTTTGATCATACTCCTGAATGCCGTCATAAGTGTGGTCACGAAGAACGGGACCGTTGTTGGGAGATTGGGGTGTCATGGCGAAGAAATGAGGTGAGGATGTCGGTTTTCAGTCGTCCAGGGGAAGGCGGGACAGCTTGTCGGCGCTGCTCTTGCGCAGTTTCACGGCACGAACGACGAAGATCAGAAACACGGTCGCAGTGACGCCGAAGGCGAGATAGGGAACCCAGTCGAGCGCGGAATCATAGATGATGCGTTTGTACATGGTGGGCGGAATGTGTTTTGATTATTTCGTCACGGCGGAGGTGCGGTAGCCGTCGGGGATGCCGGGCTTCAGCGGGAATGGAATGCCTTCAGGCGTCTTCTTGAGCTTCTCCTCGAGATCCGGCACATCGTACTTCCCGAGCTTCTGCAGGTAGGCGATCAGGGCGACGATCTTGGTGTCAGGCAAGGCGCCGCTGCGTCCCTGCCCTTCGAGATCTTTGACGATCTGGATGCCCTGCTCGACCGCCTTGGTCTTGACCTCGGTGTCAGTCATCGCGGGATAGGGCACGCCGAGCTGCGTCATGACGGCGATCTTTTTCCAAAGCGTCTTCTGGTCGAACTTCTCGGAGAAGAGATGCTCGTAGGGTGGCATGTTCGAGCCGACCGAAATAGAGCGCGGATCCTTCATGTGATCGTAGTGCCAGCTGTGCGGATACTTGCCGCCTTCGCGGGCGAGGTCCGGGCCTGTGCGCTTCGAACCCCACTGGAACGGATGATCGTAGATGCTTTCACCAAGACGGCTGTAGTCGCCGTAGCGCAGCACGTCCGGCAGCATGGTACGGATCATCTGCGAGTGGCAATTGTAGCAGCCTTCACTGATGTAGATGTCGCGTCCAGCGAGTTCGAGAGGCGTGTAAGGCTGCTGAACACGGTCTTCGACATTCGTGGCGCGATTGACCATGACCGTGGGGATGATCTGGATGAGGCCGCCCAAAGCCACGGCCACAAAGGTGAGCACGGTGAAGGGAATCCAGTTGTGCAGAAGGCTCTCATACCACGCCGACCAGCGGTTGTGGCCCGTCTGGAAACGTTTCACCGCCAGCACTGCAAAGATACCGGCACATACCAGCGCGGCGATATCAGCACCGGGTGGCAGGAACAACCATGCAAGCACCAGAAGCAATCCGGCAAACATGCAGGCGATCGGATCATTGAGGAAAGTATCCTTCAGGCTCATCGTGTCGCGCTGCGTGCGCTCGATGACGGCCACTTCACGGGTTTCATTCACTGGGCTGCCTTTGCGGATGGTCAGCCAGATATTCACGCCCATGAGAATCATCCCCACGAGATAAAGAGAACCACCGATGATGCGGAAACCCATCATGGCGCGGATCGACGTCAGCGTGTCGATGAAGTTCGGATACACCAGCGACAGGCCGTCCGGAGTGGTCGCATTCAGCATGAGCCCCTGCATGATGCCGGAGACCCACATGGAACCCACGTAAACCAAGATGCCGATGGTGCCGATCCAGAAGTGGAAGTTCGCCCAGCTCGTCGAATGCAGTTTGGTGCCGTAGAGGCGCGGCGTGAGCCAGTAGAACATGCCAGCGGCCATGAAGCCGTTCCAGCCCATCGCACCGGCATGAACGTGACCAATGGTCCAATCGGAGTAGTGGGACAGCGCATTGACCGCACGAATGGAGAGCAGTGGCCCTTCAAAGGTGGACATGCCGTAGAACGTGACGGCGGCGATCAGGAACTTCACCACGGGGTCCGTGCGCAGCTTGTCCCATGCACCACGCAGCGTGAGCAGACCGTTGAGCATGCCGCCCCAGCTCGGAGCCCACAGCATGAGACTGAAAAACGTCCCCAGCATCTGCAGCCACTTCGGCAGCGCTGTATTCAGCAGGTGGTGAGGGCCGGCCCAGATGTAGATGAACACCAGCGACCAAAAGTGAACGATGGAGAGACGATACGAATACACCGGACGCTCCGCCGCTTTCGGCAGGAAGTAGTACATGATGCCGAGGATCGGAGTCGTGAGGAAGAAGGCGACGGCGTTGTGTCCATACCACCACTGCACCAACCCGTTCTGCACCCCGGCAAAGATCGTGTAGCTATGCGTCCAGCTCGTCGGAATCGACAGGTGGTTCACGATGTAGAGCATCGCGATCGTGATGATGGTGGCGATGTAGAACCACAGGGCCACGTAGAGGGAGGGCTCATTGCGTTTGGCCAGCGTCCAGAAGAAGTTCACGGCAAATACCACCCAGATGAGCGCCACCGCGATATTGATCGGCCAGATGAGTTCGGCGTATTCCTGTCCGCGTGTCAGTCCCAGCGGCAAAGTGATCGCAGCAGCGATAATGATCAACTGCCAGCCCCAAAAGTGGATGTTGGAGAGAAGATCCGAGGCCATGCGCGCCTTGCAGAGACGCTGCGTCGAGTAATAGACGCCGGCGAACATCATGTTGCCCACGAAAGCGAAGATCACCGCATTGGTGTGCAGCGGGCGCAGGCGGCCGAAGCTGAGCCACGAGGTGAGATTGAGCTGATGAAAGTTCAACTGTGAGGCGATGAACACACCCGCGAGCATCCCCACGATGCCCCAAATGATGGAGGCAAGCATGAAGCGCCGGACGGTGCGGTCATCGAATTCGATCGTGATCTTGGAGGCGTTGGTGGTCATATGAGATAAGGCGAAGGGAAAATTCAGGAAATCGGGGTTTTGTTCCGGGCGGGAGCGGGCACTCCGTCATCCAGCGGCAGCAGGGCGTCCTGTTCGATGCTGCGGTCCCGTCTCTGCGAGCGCTCGGCGAAAAATAGCACGGCAAACAGCACGGCGAAGGCGAGGCTCATGAAGATGGTGACAGCGAAAACTTCCATTGATGACCGCAATAGAGCGCAGGCCTGTTTTTCATGCTCGGCATGCCTTGCTTGAAGGTGCACGGATTTTGCGGACCATTTTTCGCATACCGCTCAAAGGAAGTTTGACACCCGGAACGTTGGTTTGCCACACACCTGCCGTCATGCGCCTGCTCCCAACACTCTTCCTTGCTCTTAACCTCTCCCTTTTTGCCGTCGAAGTGCCTGAAAAACTGCGACAGCATACCCTGCCGGACGCCGCCAGGACCGAAAACAGCGGCGCATGGTTTGTGGACATCAATGGCGATGATTACGAAGACATCATCGTCTCAAACCCACGCGAATATGGCGTGTTCGTTTTTGTCCCGAAGGAGCGTGAGAAAAAGAATCTCCAATGGAATGAAGGCTGGTCGCAGGTGATGCGCGAGGGCAAGGCGGGGGATGCCAACAGCCTGCCGCTCATCGTGGACAGCAACGGGCGCGATCAAGGCGTCACCTTTCACGACGGCGCGATGTGGGTCGAAACCACGAAACAGCGCATCCCGTTCGCGGAACTGCTAAAGGTTCCCGGACCAGCTCCGAAGTCACCCCAGGATTCGCTGAAGGCGCTCCAGTTGAAACCCGGCTATGAAGCCATGCTCGTGGCGCAGGAACCGCTCGTGCAGGACCCGGTTTTCATCGACTGGGATGCGCAACGACGCATGTGGGTCGTCGAAATGGGTGATTATCCTTTCGCACCAGGTGAAACGACCAAGGATGGCAGTGTGGGACAGGACAAAGTGTCAGAGCTGCAGACCGGGCGCGTCAAAATCCTCGAAGACACGAACGGCGACGGAATCTATGACAAGGCCTCGCTGTTCCTCGACGGGTTGAAACATCCCACCGGGCTCGCCTTTTGGAAAAACGGCGTCTTTATTGCCAACATCCCGGACATTTTCTACGCCGAGGACACGGATGGCGACGGCAAGTGCGACAAGCGCGAGACGTGGTTCACGGGCTTCACCGCAGGCAATCCTCAGCATCTGGTCAACGGCTTCTGCTGGGGGCTCGACGGCTGGCTCTACGGTGCGAACGGCGACAGCGGCGGCGACATCACCTGCGTGAAGACGGGCAAAAAGATCGCGCTCGGCACGAATGACTTCCGCTTTGATCCGCGCACGGGTGAATTTGCCCTCGAAGGCGGACGCAGCCAGTATGGGAAATGGCGCGATGATTTCGGCAACTGGTTCGGCAACAACAACAGCACCATCGGCTGGCACTACTGGCTGCCGTTCCGCTACTTGGAACGCCATCCCGAAGTGGTGGCGAAGTCGGTGCGCGGAAATCTCAACGACGAAAAACGCGTCTACCCTGCCAGTCCGCCGGTCAGGCGCTTCAATCAGGCCAGCGCGGTGAACACGCTCACCTCCGGCTGCTCACCGATGCCATTCCGCGACACCACATTCGGAGAAGACGGAGACAACGTGATGTTCATCTGTGAACCAGCCAACAATCTGGTGCATCGCGAAGTTTTGAACTACGACGGGCCCTCCATCACCAGTCATCGTCACCCTGGTGATGCGAACAGCGAATTCGTCGCGAGCCAGGACAACTGGTTTCGTCCCAGCATGGCCCGCACCGGCCCGGATGGCGCACTTTACGTCGTGGACATGTACCGTCTCGTGCTGGAGCACCCGGAGTGGATTCCGGCGGAAATTTCGAAGGGGCTGGAGCTTCGTGGTGGCGAGGACAAGGGACGCATTTATCGCATTGCGAAGCACGGTCCGGCTAAAGCCGGGACTACAATGCAGGATCCCGCTGTGGCCATTGCCTCATCGAACGGGTGGGAACGCGACACCGCACAACGTTTGCTATTAGAACGCGGAGACACCTCTGCGATTCCTGAATTGAAGAAGCTGCTTGCTGCCATGCCGCCGGTGAGAATTCAGGCGGCATTCACGATCATGGAACTCGGAGGCGTTCTTCCGGAGGAGCTGTTTGTCATGCTCAAGCCACTCGCGCCACAGGTTCGGGCAGCCACTTTGACTGCCACCGGTTCGGCCAACGACGACGTGTTCATCGACTTGGAAAAGCCGCTGCTGAAGCAAACACCCTCCAAGACTCCAGCGAACATCACCATACCTGTAATCACAAACAACAACCCGGACCGCCAGAAGGTCGTCGCCAAATACGTCGCTGACACTGGCAGACTCGATGGCGACGCCAAACGCGGAGCTGTCGTGTTTCAGAAGGTCTGCATGGTCTGCCACAAGGTGGGCGATCTCGGGGTTGAAGTCGGTCCCGATTTGAAAACCGTCGCCACCAAGCCGCGCGAACAGCTCATCGAAGCCATCTTTGATCCAAACCGGGCCGTGGAACTACGAAACGCCGCCACGCAGGTGACCAAGAAGGACAAAACCTTGGTTGTCGGTCAGTTGGCCTCCGAGACGCCCGGCAATATCACCATCCGCATGCCAGGCGGTGCCGAGATCGTGGTATTACGCACCGACATTGCCGAACTCAAAACACTGACGACTTCCATTATGCCCGAAGGGCTCGAAAGCGTGCTCACCGCTCAGGACGTGGCCGATGTGCTAACGTTCATCGGCGGCAAGTAAGCCGGCTCATCTCACATCGCGCCAGAGCCAGCGCAAAGCCTCGGGAAGGCTCGCCGACATGCCTTTGCTGCCGTGGAAGCACTGCGTCCAATCGATGCGATAGTCGTAGTTCATGTATTTGAGCGAAGCGGCCATCATCTTGTTGGCGAGAGGCCAGTTACCAAACTTGTTGTCGAGGTCGTTTTCGCCGTCGAGGAAGTAGACGCGGATGGGTTTGCGTTCGGTGACACGCACGAGATACGGGTAGTTGTTTCCGCCCCGAATATCGACAAAGGTGCCGACCCAGCAGAGGACCTTGTGGAACTTGTCGGGGCGCTCCCATGCAGCAGTGAAGGAGCAAATGCCGCCTGAAGAACCTCCAGCGATGGCCCAGGCTTCAGGCTGTTGCCGGAACTTGGTTTGATAGCGCTTTTCCACCTCGGGCAGAATTTCGTCGATGAGGAAGCGCACGTAGGCATCGCCAAGGGAATCGTATTCAAAGCTGCGATTGGCGGCTTTGTCGCCGTGCTTCTGACTGGCCTTGCGACCGGGATCGATAAAGACACCGACAGTGCGCGGCATTTCTTTTTGATGGATTAGATTGTCGAACACGATCGACGCACGCATGGCGCCATTCGGATCCACGTGGCGCGAGCCGTCCTGCCAGACCATCAGACAGGTTTCCTCACCGGGGGCAAAGCCCGCCGGGAGGTACACGGTGACATCACGCACCGTGTCAGGGAAGATCTTGCTCGTCTTCCACTCAAACTTCTCGAGCTTTCCCTGCAGCACACCTTTCTGGGGCATGCTGTCGGCAGTGTAGTCGAAATATTCCACATGAGCGGCTCCAGCGAGTCGCGGCATGCCCTCCGATTCGATGCGATAGCCAAATTCGGAAAAATTGGGCATTGGGACCACCAATACCTGCAGACCATCATCTCCAAGCGACGTCATCTCGCCGATCAGCGAACCATCCTGCTGCACAACACGGGCAGGTTTCGGATCGATGATGGCCCACGCAACCGTCGTGCCGTCGACTTTCGCCCCGGCCCTTCCCTGGGTCAGATTCTGCAGCCCGAACAGGTGGACGACCTTGTCATGCAGTGCCTTTTGTTCATCGGCTTGTAATACCATTTTCAAACTCGACGCAATCTGACGCGGAGTGATCGGCGGCTGCGCGCCTTGCTTCACCTGGGCGGAACTAATAAAACTGAAAGCGAGAAAAACCGACGAAAAGAGGACTGCACGCATGAGTGCGTTTTCTAACGACACTCTGCGCCTTGGAATATCGCCGTTTTCCCGAAGAGGCTGTTTTACAGCGCGGCGGTAAACGACCGGCCGCCTTCTTGTTGCTTACCAGCCGTGCGCAACCGCGCTTCAATGCCCTCCATCATCGCACGAACGTGTTTCCACTTCGTGCGGTCGCGCATCAGATCCATGCTCTTCTCATAGGAGCCCCACTCAATGACCTCGATGTCCACATGGCGCACGCCCCAGTTGTTCATCAGAGAACGGCTGGGCTTGTACAAATCAATCGTCCCTGTGCCCACCAATGCGCTGCCGTAATCGTCCACCACATAAATCACCTCAGGCTGGCCGGCGATACGGAACTTCGTGCCAACAGGGAAGCGCGACCAGTCTGCCGCCGCACTGCGCACCTTTCCGAACTTCAAATTGGTGCCGATTGCATTCTTTACGCCGTACACGAGATGATCGCTTTCGTTGTGCGTGTATGCGGTGGTACGAACCCGCATCTGAGAATTGCGATGCAGATTAGAGGCCACCATCAGCGGTGGCTTGGCCTCATTGAAGACAAAAGTGTAGCGCTTGATCTCGCTTGGACGGAAAGGAACACTCGTCGCCAAGGCTTTTCTGACCTCGTATTTCACGCCCGTTTCGAGGGGAGCGGCTTTTCTGTGCCGCTTCTCCAGGAGGTAGGTCAGAAGGGGCTGCTTGGGCAGGGCACAAGAAGAAAGAGTTGCCAGCAGAACGGCAATAATGCCAGAGGTCATCAATTTTGAGTTACACATGGCTGGTAATTTCTGAATTGAATAAATTCTACCGTAAATTTCATATATCTTCAATATGAAAAACATAATTACCATCTTTTTCAGTTTTCCAGGTGTGGAGCGTCAGCCTATTCGCGGCTGTCGCCTGCTGTGGAACCAGCCACTATGGCTCTTACGCCCCCTGCCCTTCCCAGAGCTTCCGCCAGTGATCCAAACGCTCCTTGATCCGGGCCTCGAGACCATTCGCGGTCGGATCGTAGTATTGACGACCGCCTTCGAGGCAGCGCTGGGGGACAAATCCGCCCTCGTAGTTGTGCGGATACAGATACCCTTCCCCGTGACCGAACTCCTTGGCAGCCTTCTTGTGGTGAGCGTCCCGCAGGTGCTTCGGCACCGGCAGGGTTCGACCGTTCTTCACATCTTCGAGGGCCGCATCGATGGCCGTGTAGGCGCGATTGCTCTTGGGAGCCGTGGCATTGTAAATCGTCGCGTGGGCCAGAATGATACGCGCCTCAGGCATGCCGATGAATTCGACCGCCTGCTGAGCCGCCACGGCCACGCGCAGAGCATTGCTGTCCGCCATGCCAATGTCTTCGCTGGCAGCGATGACGATCCGCCGGGCGATGAAGCGGATGTCCTCGCCTGCATAGAGCATTTTGGCCAGCCAGTAGAGCGCCGCGTCCGGATCGGAAGCACGCATGCTTTTGATGAAGGCACTGATCGTGTCGTAGTGCGCGTCGCCGTCGCCGTCGTAAACGACGGTCTTTTGCTGCACGGACTCCTCCGCAGCCGCCAGGGTGATGACGATTTCACCGTCAGAGTTCGGCTGCGTTGAGAGCACGGCCAGTTCGAGCGCATTCAGACAGCGTCTGGCGTCACCATCGGCCACAGTGGCGAGATGGAGCCGCGCATCAGGTTCGATGCGGGCTTTCATGCCTCCCAAGCCACGTTCCTCATCGCTCAAAGCACGATCCATGAGCGATTCGAGATCAGCGATGCCCAATGGCTCGAGTGTGAAGACCTGTGACCGGCTCACCAGCGGGCTGTTGACGTAAAAGAACGGGTTGTGCGTCGTGGCGCCAATAAAACGCAGCGTCCCGCGCTCCAGATGAGGCAGCAGCACGTCCTGCTGCGCTTTGTTGAAGCGATGAATCTCATCCACGAAGAGAATCGTCGTCTTGTTGTAAAGCCGCAGATGATGACCGGCGTTTTCCGCCTCCTTGCGAATGTCCGCCACGCTGCTCTCCACCCCGCTGAGGGTCACAAAGCGTGACTTCGTCTCCTGGGAGATGATGTGAGCCAGCGTGGTCTTTCCCACGCCCGGCGGACCGTAGAGAATGATCGACGAAAAACGATCCGCCTGCACAGCACGGCGCAACAGCTTGCCCTCGGCCAGAATGTGCTGCTGGCCTGCATACTCTTCCAGCGTGCGTGGTCGCATGCGCGAAGCGAGCGGCGCACCGGCATGATGCACCGCCGCGGCCGCGCGTGGCGGCTCCGGAGGTGGTGGGGCGAAAAAGTCGTCGCTCATGCGGGTGAGACCCGATGAATGACGCGGAATCGCCCCAACGGCAAATCGCAGTTTGCAACGGCCCGTGTTTGATGTTCCGATGCGGCCCTCATTCCTCCATGAAGCTCTCCAAAAAAGCCGAATATGCCCTCCGCGCCCTCGTGGCGATGGGGCGTGAGCGCGAGGGCACGAATTTCTCCATTCAGGATCTCGCGCGCGGCGAGGGCATTCCGCTGAAGTTCCTCGAACAGATTCTCTTGGCGCTAAAGAACGGCGGTCTTCTCAAGAGCAAGCGCGGCGTGGGCGGCGGTTACCAGCTGGTGACCCGCCCGGAGCGCATCACGTTGGGCGAAGTCGTCGCGCTCTTCGATGGTCCGTTCGATCCGTTACCCGGTGCCGAGCACGTAGCCTTGAGTGAGATGTTTGCCGATCTTCGCGATCAAGTCGCACGCTGGTTCGGTGATCACACCATCGCGCAGATCATCGAGAAAGAGCGTTCCCGCGAGACTGTATCGTTTGAGATTTGATCCAGCGGCAAGCTCAGTTCGCGACTGGAGGCGCCTTGGGAATCAGGCCCTCCTTTTTCTTCGCTTCGGCCTCCAGTTTCGCCTCGGTCGCGTAGGGATTCACCGGCATCAGGCTCAGCGGGATCGGCGCACGGCGGAATTTGTCACCCGGCCCGTAATTCACCGCGAGATAGCCGATGATGGTCTTCTCGATCGCTGGATCGAGTTTCCAAAGGCCACCGTTTTTCTGCATCCATGCGAGAATGTCCGTCCAAGTGGATTCCGTACCGCTCTGCTGTAGAAAGGTCTTGGACGAATGGCAGATGATGCAGTGATTGCGGACTATCTCCCAGTCGCCGGTCATTTTCATGCCCGTTACTGGATCGAGTGGCACTTCCTCCGCGGCATAAATGCCGCTGACAAGCAGGAGGGCAAAAACAGATAAGAAGCGCATGATCAGACGGCTTGGATGGCGATGCGGTGGCAGGTGTTGTTCAGGTAGCCCTTCGGATTCCAGCCCGGAAGGATCATGGGCTGAGATCGCCCTTGATCGTCCGTGGCACGGGCCCAGACTTCATAGTAGCCCTTTTTCGGGAAGCGCACCTGCGTCGCCCAATGCTGCCAGGCAAAGCGGTTCACCGGCTTGGCCAGTTCGGTCTTCTGCCAGGTGGCACCAAAGTCGAGGGACACATGCACTTCGGTCACTTCGTTTTCACCCGCCCACGCATGCCCTCGCACGGTGAGCACATCCGCCAGAGGATGACTGAGGCCCGATTTCGGGAAGGTGACGAGCGACTTCACCGGCATGGATTCGATGATCACCATGTCTTCGTCCGGCACCTTCGATCCAGGAGCCACCGGATAACGCGGCATGCGGTAGGCGTCGCCGGTCATTTTTTCTCCATCGTGTTCGCGATCGCGAATGACGATTTTCTTCAACCACTTTCCGCAGGTGGATGCAGGCCAACCGCCAAACATCAGACGGAGCGGATGACCGTTCTGCCATGGAATGTCCTCCCCGTTCATGGCGAACACGATCATCGACTCATCTTCCAGCGCTTTCTTGATTGGCACACCGCGTGAGATGGACGTCTTCTTCGGATCCCCCGAGAGATGGAGGTCCGCACCGTAGTAGCCGATGTAAACCGCATCCGGCTTGATGCCGCAATGCTTCAACACGTCACGCAGCCGCACGCCCGTCCATTTCGGACAGCCCACCGCCCCTGTGGTCCACTGCGTTCCGTGAGCAGGAGGATTGAACTCGCTGCGTCCGTTGCCGGCGCACTCCAGCACCATTTGCAGCGTGTGATGCTCAAACTTTTCCTTCAGCTCCTTGAGCGTGAAAGTCGTCGGTTTCTCGCAGCTCTCTCCGGCGATCTCAAGCGTCCATTTTTCAGGATTCAGCGCTTCGGGGACAGGAGCAACGCCATTGTTGCGAATGAACAGATGCTCGCCGGGCGTCACGGCATCATCGAGAAGATGTGCGGGAGCCTCGGCCAGGACCGGACGATCGTTGAGGAAGGTCATTCCCTCCTTGCCTGGAACCTGAATCGGCTCCGCTCCTTGGGCCAGCGCCGCCGGGATCAGGCCCGCAGGCATTTTGTCGGCAAAGACAATCTCGGCACCGATCGCCGCCGTCATGGAGGCGATGCTGAACCGCTCGAGAAACCCACGTCGGCTGACCGAACGGCCCTCCTGTTCTGAGGTCAGTTCATCCGCTTGCTGCGGATTTTCAAAGGAATGCTGGTCGGGACGCGAAGGCGTGAGTGTCATGTCAAAACAAAACGCCCAATCTTGCCCGGTTCTAATCAAACATCACACTTTGATTTTTCGAAACCGGGAGCCACCAAGATGTGCCCCCCGTATCACAGTCGGAGTTATTGTCTGTTCAAACGAGCGATTACCGCCAGCCACCAAAGGCGTAGGGATTGTAGTTCGACGGCTGGCCATAACCGTAGTTCGGCTGGCCATAGTAGCCCCTGTTATAACCCGAATTGCAGTTGGGGGCACCATAGCCTCCCTGACGGCTGTTCTGAATTGCACCACCCGCCAGAGCTCCAAGAATACCTCCAATGGCAGCCCCTTCGAGCCCGCGATGACTTTGATTACCAATAATCCCGCCTGCCGCCGCGCCGAGCACGGCACCCGTCACCGCACCTTGAGCCGGGGGACGGCCATAGTAGCCGCCGCCGCCAAATCCGGGACCATAGCCGTAACCGTAGGGGTCTACGCAGGAAGTCAGGGCGAGGGACAACAGCACAGAACCGAGGGCAAGTGAGCGCGTGAGTTTGGTTTTCATAGAGAAACAGTGGGTGACTTGCTGTCTGACGTCCCGGCCGGGGTTGTATTCGATTTTTTGTTCGATAAAAACGTTACGACCGATCACAAGGTTGCTAAACGCGGGCTTCTGCGCAGGGGTGAGTCGCCATGAAGCCCCTCCCAACGCTATTATTTTCCGCCATTGCCGCCTTTTCCCAAATCACGGCCGCAGACACCTACGACATCGTCGTCTATGGTGGCTCCTCCGGTGGGGTCACCGCAGCCATCCAAGCGTCCCGCATGGGGAAAAAGGCGGTGATCGTCGAGCCGACCCAGTTTCTCGGCGGTCTGACCACCGGCGGTCTCGGTGCCACGGACATCGGCAACAAAAAGGCGATCGGCGGCATGTCGCGCGAGTTTTACCACCGTATCTGGAAGCACTACTCCAATGCGGCCTCCTGGACCCTGCAGACCCGTGACGACTACTACCAAAAGAGGCCGCACGGCAACAGCGCCGGAGAAGAAACTATGTGGACCTTCGAACCGCATGTGGCGACCCAGGTTTACGACGACATGCTCAAGGAAACGAAGGTCACCGTCGTCTTCGGCGAGCGCCTCGATTTGAACAAGGGCGCCGTCAAAGACGGCACGCGCATCACGAAGATCATCATGGAAAGCGGCCGCGAATTCGAAGCCGCCATGTTCATCGACGCGACCTACGAGGGTGATCTCATGGCAAAAGCGGGCGTCAGTTACCACGTCGGTCGTGAGGCAAACGCCCAGTATGGTGAAACGATCAACGGCCTGCAGATTGCCGGTGCGAGACACCATCAGTTCGTCAAGAACGTCGATCCCTACGTGAAGCCCGGCGATCCCTCCAGCGGCCTCCTCTGGGGTGTTTCGGCCATGCCCAAAGGCGAAGACGGCAGCGGTGACAAGCGCATCCAGGCCTACAACTTCCGGATGTGCAATACGAACGACGAGGCCATCCGCGTCCCCTTCCCGAAACCGGCGAATTACGACGAGAAGCAGTTCGAACTGCTGCTGCGCAACTTTGAAGCGGGCGATGAACGCAAGCCTTGGGCCCCGACGCCGATGCCGAATCACAAGACCGACACGAACAACAACTTCGCCTTCAGCACCGACATGATCGGCATGAACTACGACTATCCGGACGGCGACTATGCCACCCGGGCGAAGATCTGGCAGGCACATGAAGACTATCAGAAGGGCCTCATGTGGACGTTGGCGAATCATCCCCGCGTTCCGGCAGCGATTCGCGAATATTACTCGGGCTGGGGACTCGCGAAGGATGAATTCACCGACAATGGCAACTGGCCGCGCCAGATGTACGTACGCGAGGCACGTCGCATGGTCGGCGGCTATGTGATGAGCGAAAAGAACTGCAAGCGTCGCGAGATCGTCGAGGACAGCGTCGGCATGGGAGCTTACAACATGGACAGCCACCACACGCAACGCTACGTCACCAAGGACGGCTTTGCCCGCAACGAAGGCGACATCCAGATCGGCACGCGCCCCTACCCCATCAGCTACCGCAGCATCACTCCGAAGGCCGAAGAGTGCACCAATCTCCTCGTTCCGGTCTGCCTCAGTGCCAGCCACATCGCCTACGGCAGCATCCGCATGGAGCCTGTCTTCATGGTCATGGGTCAGAGCGCGGCCACAGCGGCGGTCATTGCCATCGATTCAGGCAAAGAGGTGCAGCAGATCGACTACGCGAAGCTCAAGGAAAAACTCCTCGCCGATGGCCAGGTGCTCGATTTCGAATCGCCTCCGATGCCGGAGCGCGCTCACCTCACCAAGGAGCAGCTCGGCGGCATTGTCGTCGATGACAGCGAGGCTGAGCTCACCGGATTCACCTCCGAAGGACACACCACGCCCGGCTTCGTCGGAGAAGGCTATCGTCACGACGGTGACGCTGAAAAAGGAACACAAAAGGCCCGCTTCATCCCCAATCTGCCTGCCGCAGGCAAATATCGTGTCGCCATCACCTACACCGCCCTCGCCAACCGCGCGGACAACGTGCCTGTCATCATCCATCACGCTGACGGCGAGGAAAAGATCATCGTTAACGAAAAGAAGAAGGCCCCTGAAAGGGACGTCATCTTCCCGCTGGGCACCTTCCGCTTCGAAGCCGGCAAATCCGGCTGGGTCGAAATCCGCAACGAAGGCACCGACGGCCACGTCATCATCGATGCTGCGCAGTGGCTGAAGCAGTGATCCAGACTCTGACAAACCATGAAAATGACACGGGACGGCTGCTTGCCATACATCGCGGCATTTATTGCCATAGCCGTCTCCGAATTCATTCTCAATCCGTGGTTCGAATCGAACGAAACTAAGTCATGGGTCAAAGTTACGTGCCGGATGGCCGTGTGGGTTGGCAGCTATGCTATTCTGTCAGTTCTATGGAAATCGAAAAACACTGACACTCACAAAGACGACAACTCCTGACCTGAGGGTTATTTGGGGGCCAGGTTGGCGGCTTCAAGAAATCTACTTCGGCCGTCGCATCTCAAACATGTCACGAGTCCGCGCATACCAGTGCGGACTCTGCATGCGGCCGACGGGCTGATAGCTCCCAGGTTTCACCAGCCATGTTTCGGGATCGAAGATGCCGTCACGCACGTGAATCCGGAGCACTTCGCCGATGATCAGACGGTTGTCGCCGATTTCGATGATGCTGTGGCTGCGACATTCGAGACTGGCGGGCGATTCGGCAATGCGCGGCGGTTTGACCGCAGTGCTGGTCGCTGCCGTGAGTCCGGCGTGCAGAAGTTCGTTCTCACCCTCCGGTAGCGAGGCGGCGCAGAGGTTCATCTTCTCCGCAATGGCTTCATCGACGAGATTCACGACGAACTCTTGGGTGAGGCGGATGTTGCGCGCGGTGTCCTTCGGCACTCCCGGCTCACGATCGCCCGGGCAGATGCCGACGATCGGCGGTGAATCACCCAGCACGTTGAAGAAGCTGAAGGGTGCGGCATTGACACGCCCCTCGAGATCCACGGTCGTCGTCAACGCGATCGGGCGCGGTGTGACGAGTCCGGCGAGGATCATGTAGGCATCGTCGCGATGAGGTCCGGTGAGGTCGAGTTCCATGACAATCAGCTACGTTCCGCATGATAGGCACGTGCCAGCAAAGTCACCGGTTGAGTCACTTCATGGCAGGGATGATCGCCGCAGGAGCGGATGCCGTTGGCGATCTGCAAATGGCAGCCGGGATTGCTGGTGGCAACCACGGGAGCCCCAGCCTGACGCAGATTCTCTACTTTGCGATCCAGCAGTTTCTGGCTCTGCTCAGGCTGGGTGATGTTGTAGATGCCAGCGCTGCCGCAGCACCAGTTCGACTCCGGCAACTCCTTGAACACGAGCCCGGGAATGCTGGCTAGGATCTGACGCGGCTGTGAGACCACCTTCTGGCCATGGCAAAGATGGCAGCTTTCGTGATAGGTGACTTCGTTGACACCTGCACCAGCGGTCGGTTTGCGGAAACGGATCTGCACCAGCCACTCGTGGATGTCCTTCACCTTCGCATCCCAGACCTTCGCTTTGGCAGCGTAGAACGGATCGTCATGCAGCAGGTGGCCGTAGGTCTTCAAATGCGAGCCGCAACCGCCGGCGTTGGTGATGATGGCGTCGAGTGAATCGAGATCAAAGCTGTCGATCTGCCTGCGGGCGAGTTCGCGGGCGAGTTCCAGCTCACCGTTATGCGCATGCAACGAGCCGCAGCAGCATTGCGAACCCGGCGTGACGACCTCACAGCCGTTTGCGAGCAGCACGTCTGCCGTGTCGCGATTGATGTTCGAGAAGGCCAGATCCTGAATGCAACCAGTGAGCAATCCCACACGATATTCCCGTTTTCCGTCCGGAGACTCCTCCGGCGAGATGACCTCGTTCGAGAAATGCTCCGATATTCTCGGCGTCTGTGGTTCGAGTTTCGCCAACGAACGCGGCAGGAGTCCAAAGAAGTGCAGCTTCCTCATCAGCTTGTCGAAGCCGGTGCTCTGATACAGTCGCAGAACGCGTCCGACCATCCTCAGCAGCCACGGGCGCATGAAAATCACATTCAAGGCGAGCCAGCGCCAAAAGCCGCGCTGCATGCCCGTGTTCACCTGCGCCTGCTCCACTTCCGCACGAGCCGTTTCGAATAGCTCCGCGTAGTTCACTCCCGCCGGACAGGCCGTCTGACAGGCCAGACAGCCGAGGCAGTAATACATCTCATCCGAAAGTGCCCGTGACACATCAAGATCACCGTCCGCCACCGCGCGCATGAGCGAAATGCGTCCGCGCGGACTGTTTCGCTCCAACTTGGTTTCCACGTAAGTCGGACACGTCGGCAGGCACATGCCGCAGTGCATGCACTGCTGGAGCACGGAGTAATCGAGCGATTTGAGGAGGTCGGCTTGCGGCATGATCAGTTCCTCAAATCAAAGATCTTCCCCGGGTTCAGAAGGCCCTGCGGATCGAGCGCCTGCTTAATGCTGCGCATGAGTTCGTAACTGCCTTCGCCCAACTGGCGCTTGAGGAAAGCTTTCTTGGCGAGCCCGACGCCATGCTCGCCGGTCACGGTGCCGCCAAGGCGAATCGTTTCTTCCACAATCTCCTCCAACGCAACTTCGATGCGATGCATCTCCTCGTGATCGCGTTCGTTGGTGAGGAAGGTCGGATGCAGGTTGCCGTCGCCGAGATGGCCAAAGGTTCCGATCTGCAGATGGTGCTTCTTCGCAACACCGTCGATGAAGGCCACCATCGTGGCGAGTTCGCTGCGCGGCACGGTCACATCTTCGAGAATCGTCGTCGGACGCACACGCGCGAGGGCGGAGAAGGCGTTGCGACGTGCGGCGGCCAGCTTCGCACCTTCGGCCTCATCGGCGGCGGCGCGAACGTCGTGAGCCCCATTGGCCTTGGCGAGTTCCATCATCTGTGCGGCCTCCTCTTCGACGACAGTCGGATGTCCGTCGGTTTCCATGAGCACGAGCGCCTCCACATCCGTCGGCAGGCCGATCTTGGCGTAATCCTCAACGCATTGCACGGTGACACGGTCGAGGAACTCCAGCGTGCATGGAATGATCTTGGCGGCGATGATCGCGGAGATCGTTTTCGCGGCGGCATCCATCGAATCGTAGAGCGCGAGCATCGTTTTACGCGCTTTCGGGCGCGGCAGCACTTTGAGAATGACCTCGGTGATGATGCCCAGGGTTCCCTCGCTGCCGATGAACAGGTCCTTCATCGAATAACCCGCCACGTCCTTCACGCACTTGTTGCCGAGGAAGGTCAACGTGCCGTCCGGCAGCACCACTTCGATGCCCATCACGTAATCGCGTGTCACGCCATATTTGAGACCGCGCAATCCACCAGAATTTTCGGCCACGTTGCCGCCAATGGTGGAGATCTTCATCGATCCCGGGTCCGGAGGATAAAACAAACCCACCTTCGCGCAGGCGTCGTCGATCTCCTTGGTGATCACACCACTCTGCGCACGCAGAGTGAGGTTTTTTTCATCGACTTCGACGAGTTTGTCCATCTTCACTAGGCAGATCACGAGACAGCCCGAAAGCGGCACGCTGCCACCGCTCAAACCGGTGCCTGATCCACGGGTGACCACAGGAATGTTGTTCCGCCGGGCAAGCTTAACGCACTCGGAGACCTCTTCCGCCGTGAGCGGGAACACCACGGCGCCTGGCCGCTGCTTCAGAGCTGCCGTGCCGTCAAAGCTGTAAGGAACGATGTCCTCGGCGGAAGTGAGCACCCTGTCCGGAGATAAGATTTCCTTCAGAGTCTGGATAAGGCTGGCTTCAATTTGATTCACGCGGGCCATTCTGGCGAGTTCGTTGTAGAGCGTCAACGAAGGCTGTGGTTGATTGTCATCACATGAACTTCCGTCAGGTCATTCGCTTCACACCCCATTACCACAGCCGCGTGTGGGGCGGCAGGCGCATGGAAACCCTGCTGGGCGCCACGCTTCCCGATGCGACCACGCCGTTCGGAGAAGCCTGGAGCGTCTCAGACCGTCCCGAGGCACAAAGCACGACGGCAGATGGCGTCACCCTGCATGAGTTGTGGACGAATCATCGAGAAGCCGTGTTTGGCAAAGCGCTGCTGAATTCTTCCAGCCCTTCCTTCCCGCTGCTGATGAAGATTCTCGACGCCTGCGATGATCTTTCGATCCAGGTGCATCCTCCGGCCGACAAAGCAGAGGCGTTGAAGGGCGAACCGAAAACGGAGATGTGGTTCATCGCGCATGCCGAACCGGGCGCGAAGATTTATGCAGGACTTAAACCGGGTGTGACTCGTGAGGATTTTGAAGCCTCGCTGCAAAACGGCACCGTGGCCGATGTGGTGCACGTGATTGAAGCACACACCGGCGACTGCTTGTTCATTCCCAGCGGTCGTGTGCATGCCATTGGCGCAGGATTGCTGATCTATGAGATTCAGCAGAACAGCGACACGACGTATCGTGTGTTTGACTGGAATCGTGTGGGCCTGGATGGCAAACCGCGCGCGCTGCATGTGCAGGAGTCGCTGCAGAGCATCGACTTCAATGACTTCGCACCGCAGATGCAACAGGTCGCAGCGGACGGCACTTTGGTGAAGTGCGATGACTTCGATGTGCGGCTGCGCGACGGATCAAACCAAGCAGGCGAAACGGGCGAATGCGTAACCCTAGCCGCGGTAAGCGGAGAGATAAGCGTCGGTGGCGAGACGTTGAAGGCTGGAGATTTTGCATTGCTGCCAGCCTGTCTGGATGCGAAGTCGCGTCAGGTGAAGCCTGCCAGCGCAGCAAGTCGCTGGCTGGAGATCAGGATTCCAGCGTGAGCGCTACGGTTTCGCCGCTGCGGCTGGCTCAGCCTTTTTGACCTCGGGCACTGCCGGTTCGGCGGCAGGTGGCGCCGCCTTTTTGATTTCGGTTGCAGGCGGCCCGGACTTTGGGACTTCCGTTGCCGGTTTCTCAACCTTCTTGGCCTCGGGATCTTTCGGGGTGCTGGGCACGGCGATGAACTTGGCTTTCTCCGGATCCATTTTCGGCAGTTTGCCTTGCGGAACGGGCGGCATCTTTTTCTCTGGCGCCGGTTTTGGAGTCTCCACCGCTTTGGCTTTTGGTTCCGGTTTGGGCTCTTCCTTGCCACAGGACACCAGCAGCAGGGCAGCGAGGCAGACGAGGTGTTTCATGAGCAGCGGATGGAAACGGAACGGCCATGGGCGTCAAGGCCTTCGACCTGGCTGAAGGCATTCACAATCGGCTCGGACTTTACGCAACTGTCGCGATCGAGACGAATGATGCTCGTGCGACGCTGGAACATATCGGCGGTGATGCCGGGAAAGGATTTTCCAGAGCCGCCCGTTGGCAGCGTGTGGCTGGGACCCGCGAGGAAGTCGCCGACCGCGACCGGCGAATGATTGCCAAGGAAAATGGCGCCCGCTGTGCGAATGAGCGGGAGAATGACCTCTTCCTGCGTGGTGATCAGCGAGAGGTGCTCAGGAGCAAAGTCGTTCACGAGGCGTGCCCCTTCCTCCAAACTAGAGACGAGCATGCAGAAGACACCTTTCTCGAGCACGGGCGTCAGTTGCGCCTGACGACTGAGCGTCTTGGACTGCGCATCGACTTCGGCGACGACGGCATCGAGCAGTGCAGCGTCATCGGTGATGAATCCGGCCATGCTGTCCTTGCCATGCTCCGCCTGCGCAAGGATATCGGCGGCGATGAAGGCGGGATTGCCGGATTTGTCGGCCAGAATCAGTACTTCGCTAGGCCCGGGGAGCAGATCGATGGAGACGACGCCGAAAGACTGGCGCTTCGCCTCGACGACGTAGCTGTTACCAGGGCCAAAGATCTTCGCAACCGGCCGGATCGTCTCCGTGCCGAATGCAAGCGCCGCGATGGCCTGCGATCCCCCGATTTTATAAACCTCGGTGGCGCCGGCGACCTTCAGCGCAGCAAGAAGCCCCTGATTGACCGTGCCGTCACGCCCGCACGGCGTGCAGACGACGATCTCAGGCACGCAGGCCGCTGATGCGATGGCAACCGTCATGAGCACCGTCGAAACCAGCGGCGCGGTACCACCCGGCACATAGCAACCGACACGTTCAAACGGATGAAACACTTCTCCGACCTCGGCCCCCTGCTCATTCTGCCCACTCCACCCCTGACGCAGGCTGCGTTTGGCGAAGGCGGTGACGTTCCGGTGGGAAGCTTCGAGCGCAGCACGCAGCGTGGCATCTGCGCTGTACCACGCTGCATCGATTTCGTCCTGAGAAACGCGCATCTGCCCAGCGGTGAGTTTGGCGCCGTCATACTTCTCCACCAATTCTAGCACGGCGGCATCTCCACGCCCCCGCACCGCCTTAATGACGCCTGCGACGACTTCGCGCACGGCATCGCTCGCCTCGGCACGGCGGTTCAGGGCGGCAATGGCGGAAGCGTAGTCGGGATCGGTAGGGCGGATGATCTTCATCGGAGGTGGTTACGTGGCAAGCGGGACGATGGCGTCAAGAATGGATCGTGCCATGGTCACAATGGGGATTCAATCGCCCCCGCCGTCACCGCCATCGCAGCCGCCATCGCCCAAGTCGCCCCCATCTGAATGAGAGTGATTTCCGTCATGATGCGAGCAGCCATGCGATGAGCCATCGGCGTAAAACCCACCTCCGTCGTCACCGTGGCGATCCTTGCGTCCGTGGCGTTGCTTCTCTCCATCCAGCACGTGTCGATAGGCAGCATAGATTACCGCCACCAGCAGCCCAAGGATGATCAAGAGCTCCATGGGTCAATCGAGGCTACTGCGAGATCGTTGATTTACGGAACGACTTCGCCGGAGCCCGTGTACACCCACTTATCGACTCGGCCGTTCTTGATCCGGGCCTGGGCCTCGGTCTCGAACTTACCGAACATGGTCTGGGTTTCATACTTCACGTTCACGGTCCAGTAATCGGTGCCGTCGATCTTCTCTT
The DNA here is from genome assembly GCF_020439865.1 of Prosthecobacter sp. Taxonomy (GTDB): domain Bacteria; phylum Verrucomicrobiota; class Verrucomicrobiia; order Verrucomicrobiales; family Verrucomicrobiaceae; genus Prosthecobacter. Next base: position 1,735 of record NZ_JAGRPF010000114.1, on the reverse strand, counting down.
GAGCCGCATCGCCCCAAGATTTGACGTTGTCAGGTTTGATCTCGGTGACCTCCCCGGCCTTCATGCTGGCCAGAAGCAGCGGGTAGGCACCGTCGGCATCCTTCTCGGGCTTGTCGTTGCTGCTGCCGCCGCCGCCACCGGAGGAACCGGCCGGTGCATTCTTCGCACGCTCGGCCGCTGCGAGTTTGTACTCGTGCGCCCTGCGGGCGTTTTCGGTCTGAACGACCTTCACCTGCTCATAAGCAGCTTCGAAGACTTCCTTAAAGTCGGTGTCATCCATCGCAACCAGACCTCGCATCGGCGAACCCGCCGAGGCTCCAACCACAAGGTTAGCACCTTCCTGCCCCATGACGAAAATCTTGGTACCGGACTTGAAGGTCGTCGAGGCAGTGGCCTTGCCCATCTGCATCTTGAGCTCCAGATCCTTCTTCATCGTGACCTGCTTGGGCGTGGTGAAGAAGCCCTTCGGCACGGCGGCCCAGTTCTGAGTGAGTTCATCGACCGGCGGGAACACCGGAGCCACAAAGGCATTGGGGTCAGGCGGCGGCGGCTCGGGAGCCTTCGGCATTTCCGGCTTCGGCTCCTCTGGCTTCATCTCCGGTTTCGGCTCGGGCTTGGGCTCCATGACGATCTTCGGCTCCTCTTTGACGACCGGCTTTGGCGGAGGGGCCACAACGACCTCCTTCTTCGGCTCCGGCTTGGGCACGTGCTTCGTGAACTTCATGGCATCGGCGAACGGCGGATACACATACTCGTAAGAGACGTATCCGACGGCGATGGCAAGGATGATGACGATGAGAGGTTTCATGACAGGAGGAGTCTAGGAGAGCGGCCGGGGATAATCAACCGCCCTGATTGTCACCCACACAAACGGCTCAGGGGGACTTTTCTTGGGCTTGAACTCCCCTGCCCCAAGCGGCTTATACCCGGCATGCCAGAAGACGTGATCCGCGTGCGTGGCGCACGGCAGCACAACCTCCAGAACATCGACGTGGACATCCCGCGGCATCAGCTCGTGGTGCTGACGGGGGTGAGCGGCAGCGGCAAGTCGTCCCTGGCCTTCAACACGCTCTTTGCCGAAGGGCAGCGGCGCTACGTGCAGAGCCTCTCGGCCTACGCCCGGCAGTTCCTCGATCAGATGCAAAAACCGGACGTGGATTTCATCGAGGGACTCTCTCCGGCGGTGGCCATCGAGCAGGTGCATTCGAATCCCAACCCGCGCAGCACGATCGCCACGGTCACGGAGATCTACGACTACCTGCGCGTGCTCTATGCCGTGGCCGGTCAGCCGCACGACCCAAAAACGGGCGAAAAACTCCAGCGCAGCACACCGCCAGAAATCGCGGACAAGGTGCTCGCGCTCGGGGAAGGCACCCGCGTCGTCGTTCTCTCTCCTCAGGCTCCGGCCAACGGCACAGCCACGCGTGCGTTGTTTGAAAAGCTAAAGCGCCAAGGCTTTGTCCGAGTGCGCCTGAATGACGAAATCGTCGAGATCGAAGATTCGCTCAAACCGGCCGCCCACGACCAGCATCAGGTGCAGATCGTCATCGACCGCCTCGTCGTCCGGCCCGACTCGCGCCAGCGGCTCATGGAGGCGATCGAAAGCTCCCTGCATTGGAACGAGCACCAGGTGCAGTTCCTCGTGAACCTCGACGGCAGCGAGGAAATTCTCAGCTACACCACGGAGTTCGCGAATCCGAACACCGGCTACGTTATCGAGCGTCTGACGCCGCAG
>NZ_JAGRPF010000113.1 GCF_020439865.1 Prosthecobacter sp. | reverse complement strand
GCATTCCTGGAGTCCCCGGTAAAGACCTCTGTGACACCCATCTCGGCAGCACACGCCGCGACATTCTGCGCGTCGGCGGCGCGGGGATCATGGGGCTGACGCTCAACAACATCCTTCGCGGCCAGGCGATGGCGGCGAATTCGCCCAATGCGGGCCGTGCCGGCTGGGGCAAGGCGAAGCACGTGCTCATGATCTACCTGCAGGGCGGTCCGTCGCACCTCGACCTCTGGGATCCGAAGGAAAACGTGCCTGACAAGGTGCGCAGCGCCTTCAAGAACATCCCGACCAAGGTCCCCGGCAAGCATTTCACCGAGATCCTGCCGCAGCTCGCGAAGGTGAACGACAAGTTCACGATGATCAATTCGATGAGCTACACTCCCAACGGTCTCTTCAACCACACGGCGGCCATCTACCAGATCATGACCGGCTACACGACGGACAAGGTCAGCCCCTCCGGCCAGCTCGAGCCGCCGAACGCGAAGGACTTCCCGAACTTCGGCAGCAACATCGTGCGCCTCAAGCCGCTGAAGGAGCCGATGCTGCCCTTCGTCCAGCTTCCCCGTCCTCTGCAGGAATCCAATGTCGTCGGCAAAGGCGGCGGCGCCGGTTTCCTCGGCAAAGCCTACGACCCTTACACGCTCTTCCCCGATGGCGATGACCTCGACATGGGCAAGATGGACCGCATCAAGATCGAGGACCTTCAGCTTCGTCCGGACCTCTTCAGCGTGCGCCTTGAGCGTCGCGCAAAACTGCGCGATGCGATCAACGATCAGATGCCTGCCATCGAAGCCGCGGTGAAGGACATGAGCCTCGACAGCTACTACGATCAGGCCTTGAACCTCATCTCCAGTGGTCGCGCCCGGGACGCCTTCGCACTCGACCGCGAGTCCGACAAACTGCGTGATCGCTACGGTCGCAACACCTTCGGCCAGAGCTGCCTGCTCGCACGTCGTCTGCTCGAAGCCGGCACGCGCGTCGTCGAAGTCATCTGGCCCAAGGTTGCGAACTCCGACAATCATTCATGGGACCACCACGTGGGCCTGACGCAGCGCATGAAGAACCAGAGCGGCCCCATGCTCGACCAGGGCCTCAGCGCTCTGTTTGAAGATCTCGACGCCACCGGTCTGCTCGACGAAACGATCGTCGTCGCCCTCGGCGAGTTCGGCCGCAGCCCGGAGAAGGGCGTGTCCACCAGCGGCAACGGCAACAGCGCCGACGGCCGCGACCACTGGCCTTACTGCTACACCGCCGTCGTCGGCGGTGCCGGCATCAAGCGCGGCTACGTGCACGGCAAATCCGACGCCACGGGCTCCGCTCCGGTCGAGGACGCCGTGCATCCGACCGAACTCCTCGCCACCATCTACCACGCGGTCGGCATCGATCCCGAGACGATTGTTTACAATCATCTCAACCAGCCGCGCGAACTGGTGAAAGCGAAGCCGGTGACGAAGTTGTTTGCGTAAGAGAGTGGTTACGGGCATTAGCCCGTTCAGGTGTCTATTTGTGAATAGGTCTATGAATTGGCTTGCACGATTTTTCGGCACTAACCAGCAACCTGAAAAGGCGATCAGTTCACACGGAATCGAAGTTTGCGACTCCTACAAGTTGGCGTCCACTCTGCCGTCATTGCCTTCCGATTTGAGCGCCTGGCTTGGCAAGGGCAAGACGGACATTATCTCTCATTTAGAAGGCATCCAGTTTCAGGAAATGCCGGATCGAACAGGACAACTTGATTCCGAGTGGCGTCAGATTCTCTTCATGGTTTCGTGGACCAATGAAGAAGGTAGCAGTTTCAGTCGACCTATTCGCGTGAGCCACAACCAGCAGACGGGAATAGTTTGGTATGTTCATCTTCCGATGAAGCTGAACAGCCCGCTTCCCAAAGTAGCCGCGATTGGAACGGACGACACTTTCCAGTCATGCGTCAAAAAGTTGGGAGAACCCACTTCTGATATACAGACAGCACCGATTACTCGTGTGGCATGGTGGAATATCAATGGGGCCATTGTTCAAGTCACCTATTATTCCGAAGCTTACGCAGATATCGATCAGGTCTTCCAAGCTGGAGAGTTGGATATGGTGATGGTCTTTCGACCGGATCTTGCACCGCCGGGTTTTAATCACGCACCTCGTGAATTTGATCCAGCTAAAGGTTGGGAATGAATTGATCGGGACGTTCGTCGCAAACAATGTGCTATCATGCTCACGCATGATGGCCGTGCCAACGCTCGAAACTCGCCTCGCTGTTCGCGATCGTCCGTCGCGTGCGCACGTGATGCATCAGCGTTGGGAGCAGCTGGCCTTCCTGCACTGGCGCTGGGACGCGGCGGAGATTCAGCGCACGCTGCCGCCGGGTTTGCACGTGGACACGTTTCAAGGCGACGCCTGGATCGCCATCGTGCCTTTTTACATGCGTGGCATCCGACCTCGCTTCTGTCCGCCGATGCCAGGCATCAGTAACTTCCTGGAGATGAATGTGCGCACGTATGTGCACGACGAGCAAGGGCGTCCCGGTGTGTGGTTCTACTCGCTTGACTGCAACCAACCGCTCGCCGTGTGGACAGCACGCACTTTTTTTCACCTGCCGTATCAGCATGCGCGGATGGCCGCGCCTGTGGTTGAAGGTCAAATCGATTACACCTGTCATCGTCGTGGGGAGCCGGTGGAATCACGCTACCGCTATCAAGTGTCGGGCGAGACGTACGTCGCCGAACCCGGTTCGCTCGAGTTCTTCCTCGCCGAACGCTACCTGCTCTTTGCGCAAACACCGCGCGGCATCCGCTGTGGACAGGTTCACCACACACCGTATCCGCTGGCCGATGTGAAACTCGACACATGGGACGTGAATCCATTGCTGCAGGCCGGTTTCGCCGCCCCACAGCGACCTCCAGATCATCTCATCGGCTCGCCCGGCGTGGCGGTGCGCGTGTATCCGCTTACCGCATGAAGACGGTGATCATCTCTTCGACGGTGGGCTTCACCGCGCGGAGTTTCTTGTCCGTGGAGGAGAGTTGTTTGTCGCCTTGGAGATAGTCGGGGATTTCTTCCGTGCTCGGATTGAAGCGAATGCTCACCTTGCCTTCGAGTTTGCCGCCCTCGAAGTTGGCGTAGCCGCCGTAGTCCCAGCTGAAGCCGGCGATCTTGAAGGGCCTGCCGTTGATTTTCTCCACCTCCTCGATGGTCATGCCGGCCTTGAGGCCGTTTTCAAACTTCCATGCGGTGCCGATGATGCGCACATCGAAGACGATCTTCTTGTCCTCGTTTTCCGGATCCCAGACGATTTCCAGTTCGCGGTCTGTGCCTTCGAACAACTTGGCTCCGGCGAAGGTTTCGCCCTCTGGTCCCGGCAGTTGCTCCATTTTGAGGTTCTTCTTTCCGTAAGCGCGCTCGATGTCGGTCGCCGTCATGTTTGGCTTGATCAACCCCACGCGTTTGCCGAGCACGATGGTGTTGTCTGCCGGGTCAAACTCGTCCGCGTGGAGAACCGCGGTGAAGAACAGCAGGGAGGCGAGGAGGCGCGTCATGGCGGTGATTAGATCGGTGTGGTGTTGGGAAATCTAGCGGTCACTTCACTTCCGCGAACGGCCAGGAACGCGACTTCCAGCTCCAGAGCATGAAGACGCCGGTTCCGGCCAGCAGGGCGAGGGCACCGTAGCCCAGCAGCCCGCGATCCGTCGTCACCAGCAGGTAAACCCAGCCAAGCAGCGCCAGCAGGGCTGGGAGGGGATACAGCCACATGCGGAACGGCCGCTCCATCTCCGGCTTCACACGCCGCAGCATCACCAGGGCGCCGATCTGTCCTGAAAACTGCACCACGATACGCGTCGTGAGCAGCGCATCGATCAGCGTGCCCAGCTTCACAAACGTGGCGCACGCGGCGATGAGGCCGACGACGATCAACGAGACGTGTGGAAAGCCGAGGCGTGGATGCAGACGGCCGAAGATTTTGAAGAAGCTGCCATCACGGGCCGCGGCATACGGAATGCGCGAATAGCCGAGCAGCATGGCAAAGCAGCAGGCCACCATTGTCCACAAAACCAGCACGGTGAAGAGTTGCGCGAAGTCACTGCCGTAGATCTTCGCCATCATCATCGTCACCACCGGTTTGCTTACACCTTCTGCCGTCGCGAACTCCCGCCACGGCACCACGCCAATGATCGAGAGGTTTACCGCAAAGTAGATCAGCGCCACCAGCACCAGGCTGAGCATCACCGCGCGTGGAATGACACGGCCGGGTCGCTTCACCTCGTCGCCGATGAAGCAGATGTCGTAGTAGCCAAGGTAATCGTACATGCCGATGCGCGCCGCCGCGCCCAAGGCGATCCATTTTGTCGTGTCGAACTGCCAGGCGTCCTCAGGGAAATCGAACGCCAGACTCGCATCGAAATGCATCACGCCGGTGACGATCACGACGCCCATCGCCAGCAGCGCACCGGCCCAGAGCGCCACGGTGATTCGTCCGATGGATTCGATGCGACGATACAGCAGGAAGATCACAAACAAGCCCACGCCTGCACCCGCACACAGTCGTGTGAAGTCGCTGCTCTGCGGCCACAACGGCTGCAGATACTGCGCCACACCTACGTAGGCCGTCGCCAGTTCCAGCGGACCGCTCAGGATGAACTGCCAGATGAAGAGGAAGCCCATGAAGCGTCCCCATTTCTCGCGTCCGTAACCTTCGCGCAGATAGACATACGATCCGCCGGACTTCTGCAGCGCCGCGCCGAGTTCGCTCCACACGAGTCCGTCCGCCAGCGCCACGATGAGCGCCACGCCCCAGCCGAGCATCGACTGCGGCCCGCCCATCGTCATCATGAGCGCCGGAATCGTGATGAACGGCCCCGCGCCAAGCATGTTCGACATGTTCAAAGCTGTGGCCTGGAGAAGGCCGAAGCGGCGTTCGGGCTGTGCGTGGTCTGATGAGGACATGTCAGGAAACTGAAGGGAACAATCGTGTCTGAAGATAGTCAACACACTGGCGGGCGTGTGTCATGGCGATGAGGTGTCCACCGTCGAGACTCAGGTCGACTTTCGGTGGCGGGACGACAACGTGGTCATTCCTGCCATGAATGCGGATCACCTCGGTTGTCGAGCCGGCCAGTCCGTCCCACATGAACATCGCCTTGAACATGTCCCTGTAGAACGACGGCTGGCAGTCGGTGAACATCCGAATCGAGGTGAGAAGCGCCTGGGAATGCGGCGACAGACGCGGATTGCCAAGAAGTTTTGGAGTGAAGGCAAGGCACTTGAGTGCCCACTGAACCGGTCGCAGGGGAATGAGGTGCGTCAGTAACATCATTCGCGAGGTGGTTGCAAAGTCCTTTGCTGAATCGCTGCTGGCGACGAGGACGAGCGTTTTCACACTTGTGAATTTGGCAATTTCGCAGGCGATCATGCCGCCGAATGACGTGCCGACGAGCACGGCGTCTTGTGGAATCTTCCAGGCGTCGGCGACGAATCTGGCTACGGCGGCGATGGAAGCCTCACCCTGGTATCCAGGCCAGTCCGGGCGGATGCATCCGGGAAGCCCGAACCAGGGACCTTCGAATGTCCGGCTGTCCGCGCCCAGGCCGGGAATGAGATAAACAGGGGCGTGCATGGCGGCAGTGGATGGGGCGTGATGACAACGCGGGGCAGGCACTTTTAGCCGGGCTCTTTACGACTGGCATTCCTGAGTTCAGAGCGGCGCAGAAAGATGTTGGCCAGCCGGTTCCGAATGCCGAACCAGCTGTTTTCATAGTGATGGATCGCGAACGATCCACAGTCGCGTGCCAGTTCCCGCCGGGTCTGCACGAGGCGCACCGAGGGTGGCGCCGGGTAGAACATTTCATGCGGTTCGATCGTGATGTCGTCGTGATCGCGTGCATGTTTTTCGAGAACATGATCGAACACCTCGATGGCCATGCGGATGACATAAAAGGCGAGAGGTTCGAACATTCGTCGATGACGGTAACGAGTTGCGATCTCATTCATGATCTCCAGCCAGACGGGATGACCGGCGGGCGAGATGATCAAGGCGTTGAGAACAAAGTCGCGTCCGCGCATGGGATTGCCGATGCCGCCCGTTTCACGCCCGACGACGATCTTCGAATCGTTCAACAAAGGATCGAAGGGGCGCAACGCTTCAAAATCCACGTCGGCATAAATGCCGCCAAAACGGTGCATGTAGGCGACGCGTATAAAATCGACTTTGGTGATGGGTTGGCTGATCCGGTGGAAGAACTCGACGAACTGTGGGTAGTCATCGTGGATCAGACGGTCGTTGTCTGCATCAGTCCACAGCCTGTATTCGAATTCGGGATGAAGGATCCGCCACGATTGCTGAAATTCCCGAAGATGCTCAGGAATGTCAGGAGATTTCCAAGTCTGATGAATGATACGTGGGATCATGACTGCCCGGTGTTGGGCGTTGAACGGGCATTTGGCGGCAGCCTCGCTTCAAGCCACTCGATGAGCGGACCGGCAGCCGGCCGGGCCTGAGCGAGCCGTTGTACTTCCTGCGCCTTTGTGCGGATGAGCGGGTCTTCGAGGCAGGCTTTCAGCAGCGGTTCGGCGTCGCGCACGTTGAAGCGCCGAATGTCGAGGCTGACCCCTGCTCCCATGCGGCGCAGGCGCTCCGCATTGTCCGGCTGATCGAAAGTGATGGAGGTGATGAACTGGGGAAGACCGGCAGCAAAGCATTGGGCCATGGTTCCGATGCCTCCGTGATGCACGCAGGCACGAGAACGGGCAAACAGCCCGCTGAACGGTGCGTAAGGCGTCACATGAATCGAGTCCGGCAGCGAGGCGGGAACCTGGCCGGCATCGCGGGTCACAAACACCGCGCGGCAACCGGCTTTTTGAACCAGCGCGGCGGCCGTTTTGAAAAAGGTCTTGGCGTGCTGGTTCCCCGTGCCAAACGTGAAGACCACGGGCCTCTCTCCGGCGTCGAGAAAGGCTGTCAGCTCCGGGGCGGGTGGCTTCGTATCGGCGAGATCTTCGAGAGGGAAAGCCCATTGGAAGTGGTTGTCGGGCCAGTCGGGCTGAGGTCTGGCATACCATTCGGGGAACAGGGCCAGCACACCGTCCGGCGAATACCACCACCCTTTCTGCAATCGACGCGGCGGAGTCACTCCATGTTCGATGCAGTACTCGCGGACCTTTGGCAGAGCATGGCGGTCATAGAGAGCAGTCATGCCGAGGACGAGCTTGCGCACCCAGAGGGGTTGCATGCGCAGCAACCAGCCGCAAGGGAGCCCGCCCGGCACCTCGTAGGCGCTGACCAAGGACAGGGGATAGAGAACCAAGGTTACGAGCGGAATGCCGGTCTTCTCGCGCAGCAGGCGTGCAGAGAAGTTGTTGATCGGAGCGATCAGCAAATCCGGCCGGCCGGTGTGCGCTGCGTCCGATTCAAATGCGTCGAGGCACCCGCCCATGCTGGATCCGGCATTTTCAAAAACGAGCTTCATGCCCTTGTGCCGCTGCCAGAGGACCGGGTTCGCCAGCAGTTCGTCAAATCCGTCGTCCTGCATCGTCACGTAGTGCAGTCCTGCCCGTTCAGCAGCATTGCGAAACGACTCGATCCAGATCATCGACACACGGTGGCCACGTTTCAGCAGGTGCCTGCCCAGCCAGATGTACGGCAGCACATCACCGGCGGTTCCATGCGGAAGAAGAACGATCTTGGCCATCAGGAGTCGGAGGGGCGTTTGTGATGCATCCGGCTTTCCAGCCAGGCGACGAGGTCAGCAACGGGACGCCGGGAGCGCAGGCGCTCCGCGCATGTCTGTGCGCAGCGACGGATGCTGGCATCCTGCAGACATCGCTGCAACACGGGAGCGGCATTTTCCTCCGTGAATCGGTCAACGTTCATGCTCAGTCCCGCGCCGAGACGCACCACTCGCTCGGCATTGTCCGGCTGGTCAAAGGTCAGCGGTGTGATGAGCTGCGGCAGGCCGGCGGCGAGACACATGGCGGTGGTGCCGGTGCCTCCATGATGGACAAACGCCGATGCGTGTGGAAGCAGCCTGCTGAAGGGCGCGTAGGCGGTCACGAACGTCTCAGGCGGCGACGTGCCTGTCTGCTGCGGTTCGCGAGTCACGAACACAGCGCGACAGCCGAGTCGCGCTGTGACTTTGGCGGCGGCTTCAAAGAAAGCCCGCACATGCACGTTGCCGGTGCCGAGGGTGAAGACCACCGGCTTGTCGCCGGCTTCGAGGAAGTTCTGCAACTCCGGCGTCAACGGTGTGGCATCGGCCATGTCTTCCAGCGGGAAGTCCCATTGGAATGTGTTCGCCGGCCAGTCCGGCTGTGGTGCTGCATACCAATAGGGAAAGAGCGCCAGCACACCGTCGGGCGAGTGATACCATTCCCGCCGCAGACTCCGCGGCGGTTTCACTCCGTGCTCGATGCAGCACTGGCGCACCCCCGGCAGCGCGAAGCGATCATAGGGCGCGGCCCGGAAGAGGATGAGCCTGCGCAGCGGCAGCGGGAGCATTCGCAACAGGCGCACGGCAGGCAGGCCTCCCGGCACCTCATAGGCGCTGACGAATGGAAACGGATGAATGCTGCTGGAGACAAATGGCACGCCGAGCTTCTCACGCAGCAGCCGCGCTGCGAACGTGACCAACGGAGCCACGAGGAGATCCGGAGGACCACGCAACGCGATGTCCTCCTCGACGGCGGCGACGTACTTCGCCGTGCACCTTCCGGCGAATTCGTAACCCAGCCGCATGCCGGCGCCCGGTTTCCAGATGGAAGGACTGGCCATCAAGTCCGCGAATCCATCATCCCTCAGCGCGATGTAGGTCAATCCGGCATGTTCGGCGGCCTCACGAAACGACTCCACCCAGACCATCGTCACGGCATGACCATGCTCCAGCAGCCGACGGCCGAGCCAAATGTAGGGCAGCACATCACCGGCGGTGCCGTGAGGAAGCAGCACGATTTTTTTCAAACCGACCCGTCCTTTCCGGCTCCGGTTGAGATGACTTTTTCCAACCACGCCACCAACTGGCCGGTGTCACGTCGGATGGCCATGCGAGCAGCATATTGCCTCGCGTTTTCCTGCATGCTCGCATCCGTCAGGCAGCGTTTCAGCAACGGCAGGGCGCGCTCGACAGAGAAGTGGCGCATGTTCATACCAAGACCGGCTCCGAGCTGTTCCACATGGTCGGCGTTGTCCGGCTGGTCCAGTGACATTGCCACCACCAGTTGCGAGATCCCGGCCGCCAGACACTGCGCCACCGTGCCAATGCCGCCGTGATGCACGAACGCACGAGCACGCGGCAGCAGCCGGCTGAACGGTGCATACGACTCCACCAGGATCGACGGAGGAAGATGGTCAGGCACCTGCTCCGCTTTGCGTGTGAGAAACACGGCGCGGCAGCCGAGTCGTCGGACGAGTTCGGCGGCGGTTTCAAAAAACGCATGGGCATGAAAGTGGCCCGTGCCCGGTGTGAACAGCACGGGTGCTTCGCCTGCGTCGAGAAAGGCATTCAGCTTCGGCGAGAGCACTTCGGACTCGGACATGTCCTCCAGCGGAAAGTCCCACTGCAGCAGCTTCTGCGGCCAGTCGGGCTGCGGACCGACATACCATTCTGGGAAGAGCGCCAGCACGCCGTCCGGCGAGTGCCACCACTGCTTCCAGAGGCTCCACGGCTTGCGCACACCATGCTGCTGGCAGCAGGCACGCACCGCGGGCAGGGCAAAGAAATCCAGCGGGTTCGGAAACGCGAGCACCACCTTGCGCACCCACAGCGGCAGTTTGCGCAGAAGCCGGAAGCCGGGAAGCGCCAGCGGCGGTTCGTGCGCGCTCACAAACATAAGCGGATAGAGGTGCACCGTGACGAGCGGGATTCGCAACTTCTCACGCAGCAGCCGCGCGCCGAAGCAGATCATCGGTGCCAGCATCAGATCCACGGCATTGCCGTTTGCGACCAGCTTTTCCACCGCCTGCACATATCCTTCTGTGGAACGGCTGGAATGACGGTAGGACAGCTGGGAGCCTGCGTTTCCTTGCCACAACTGAGGATGGGCGAGCATCCTTTCCAAGCCGTCCTCACCTTCGACCTGTGCGAACTCGAGCCCTGCGCCCGCCACCGTTTCGGCGTAGCGGCCCGCCGTCACCAGCGTCACACGATGACCATGATGTCGAAGCAGTCTTCCCAGCCAGATGAATGGGTAGATGCTTCCCTCGGTTCCGAAAGGCAGCAACAGGACATGGCTCATGCAGAGGCGGGAAGCAGATTCATTCGTGCCTCAATCCAGCGCATCAGTGTCTCCGTGTCACGCGATTCTGCGATCCGCGCCGCACATTCCATCGACGCTTGGGCAATTGACTTTTCGTCACGCAGCCGCTTCAACGCCTCGACCACGCGAGGTGCGGTAAATTGACGAACGCTGAGCCCGATGCCCGCACCGAGCCGCTCCACGCGATCGGCGTTGTCCGGCTGGTCGTGTGCCATGTGCATGATGAGCTGCGGCACGCCGGCGGCGAGAGCCTGCGACATCGTGCCGATGCCGCCGTGATGCACGAAGACAGATGCGTGCTTCAGCAGCGTGCTGAATGGCGCGTAATCGACCGTCAAAATGCTGGCAGGCAGATTTGGTGGCACCTGTTTCGGCTCGCGAGTGACGAAAACCGCCCGGCATCCGCTTTGTTCGACCGCGTTTGCCGCCACTTCAAAGAAGCGCGACGCCTGCACGTTCGCGCTGCCAGGCGTGAAGACCACGGGCCTCTCGCCGGCTGCGAGAAATGCCTGCAACTCGGATTGGAGCTGCTGCTCCCTGGCCAGATCCTCCAGCGGAAACGACCATTGCAGCAAGTTGCGCGGCCAGTCGGGCTGCGGTTTCGCAAACCAGTTTGGGAAAAGCGCGAGCACGCCGTCCGGCGAGTCCCACCACTCACGCCACAGGCTGCGCGGTGGTTTGACGCCGTTCGCTTCGCAGATGCGCCGCACTTTCGGCAGTGCGAAGAGATCCACCGGATTGGGCAGCGAGAACAGCGCGCGTTTGAACCAAACGGGCATCTTGCGGAGCAAACGCATGACCGGATGCAGCAGCGGCGTCTCATGCACGCTGAGGAACACCGCGGGCTGCAGATGGACGGTGATCAGCGGAGTGCCGCGCTTCTCGCGTGCGAGTCGCCCGGCGAACGCGGTGACCGGCGCGAGCATCAGGTCGGCCTTTCCACAGGCCTCGATCGCTTCGAGATAAGGTTCGACGGACTTCGCGGCGAACTCGAAGACGACCTTCGTGCCGTGGCCAAGCTTCCAGATGCGCGGATCGCGGATCATGGCCTCGAATTCCTCCTTCTCGCCCAGAGAAATGAATTCCAGCCCAGCCTTCTTCGCATGTTCCTCAAACAGGCAGGCTGTGATCATCGTCACGCGATGACCGCGAGACATGAGATGACGTCCCAGCCAGATGAAGGGAAACACGTCCCCTGCACTGCCAAAAGGGAGAAGGAGGACATTGGACATGGGCGGAGAATGACGAAATCCGAATACCGAATGAATGACAAAGTTCCAATGCTTCAAGCATTGGTCATCGGGACTTCATTCGTTATCCACATGCCCATGTGACCAGCGTTTGATCAAGGCAGGCAGCGCCGTCGGCCGTGTCAGCGTCACATAGACACCCGCGACGACAGCACAGGCCGAGCAGAACCAGAAGATCTCTCCGGGTGTCCAATGGAAGTCCACGCTGAGCTTTCCCTGCATGACTGCCGCCAGGCTGATGCCAACCCACGAAAGCCATGAGGCGGCTCCCTGCACCGCGCCTTTGCGATTCGCCGGAGGCTGATGCTGCAGGACCGCGGCGATTGGCACGATGAAAAAACCACCGCCGATTCCCAGCAGCGTGAGGCAGCAGGTGAAGACGGTTTTGCTGACGCCTTCGACACCCATGACAAAACCCATCGTCGCCATCAGGAACGCGCCGACGGGAATCAGCCCATATTCAATGTGGTTGCCGCTCAATTTGCCCGCCATCATACTGCCCACCGCCATGCCGACGGCCAGCGCGACCTGAAGCACGCTGTTTTCCAGCGGATTCACCTTCAGGATCTGCTGGGCGTAGAGCAGCAGATTCATCTGCACCAGAACCGCGATGAAAAAGAATCCGGTGTTGCCCAGGTTCGCCCGCCACAGATCGCGGTCTCCCTTCATCCAGCGAAACTCGCGCCACAGTTCGCCGAGGAAGTTGATGCGCAGCGGTTTGTCCGGACTGGCCGCGCGAACGCGGGTGATTCCGGTGCTCGCCCACCAGCCGGCGATGGAAAGCACGAGCAGAATGATGCCCGGCCAGGGGGAACTGCCGGGAAAGGCGTTCGCCATCAACCCTGCCGCCAGCGTTCCGAGAATGGCAGCCAGAAAGGTCAGCATCTCGATGATGCCGTTGGCCCAGGAAAGTTTGTCGTCGGGCACCAGTTCAGGAAGCGATCCGTATTTCGATGCGGCAAACAGCGCGCTCTGGGCGCCCATGAGGCAGATGCTGACGAGCTGAAGACTCAGATTCTGGGTGGCCAGTGCCACGAGGGCAAAGGCCATGATGGCGATCTCCAGCACCTTCACCCACATCATCACGCGGCCCTTGCTGAAGCGGTCGGCCATCCAGCCGCCAAACATCGAGAGCAGCAGGAACGGCACGGCGAAGTACATGCCGGCATCCGACACAAGACGGTCGAGCTTTTCCTTCGGCCACTGCTGGGCCATCACAATGAAGATGACGAGCTGCTTGAGCAGGTTGTCGGAAAACGCGCCCTGAAACTGCGTGCCCATGAGGCTCCAGAAGCCGCGTTTCCAGTCGGACGGAGGGGATGGGGAGTTCATGAGCGTTTGGCGGCGGCTTGTTCAGGAGTAGGGCAGATCTTCTTCAAAACGAAGTGCGTGGGAATGAAGACGAGAATGACGAGCAGCGCGATCCATGTCACGAGATAAAGCTCCGCGCTCATCCATGTCTGCGGCTGCGCATCGTCCATGCCGAAGACGTAGTTGATGTTGCGTGGCAGATTCGGATCCGACAGCGTCTCACCTGCCTTTGGGAAGAAGAAAAATGCGGCGAGGCACAGGCCCGACGCCGATGCGGTCCAGCCTTTCAGGGCGCGCCTGTCATAGCCCAGCTTGAACACGAGAAAGACGAGCAGAAACGGCAGCCAGCCGTGAAACAGCGACAGGCCGCGCAGGAACAGCGGCTTCGTTTCGTCAAACATGTAGGCCGTCATGCCGGTCATCTTGAAGCCGCACAACTGCACGGCGTAGTCGGTGCACCACAGCGCCTGCGGCATCAGGATGCCCACGGCGGGCAGTGAGATGAGCAGCGGCTTTTCCAGCCAGATGCCCGCAAGCGTGAGCAACAATGCGATGTCGCAGAAGTAGAGGAAGTTTGTCGGACCGTAGTGATACCAGTAAACCGGAATCAAGACCGCCATGAAGGCGGTGTAGGACACCTTGAGCCAGAGCGGGATCGCGGATGAAGAGTGTGTTTTCATGCGAGGGGAGTTTCCGGCGGGGAGTTCAGGCCGGCCAATCGACCGTCAATGACTTTGCATTGAGGAAATGAATAGCGCCTTTGCCGTTTCAATCCAACCGCGGAAACGAACGCCCGAGGGCACTGCCCAGGCCATAAAAAAGCGGAACCGGAAAACCGGTTCCGCTTGGTTCGACAAACGCTGAAGCCCTCAGCGTGGATCGTGACTACTTGTTCTTGGCGTCAAACTTGGCTTTGCACTTCTCGCAGCAGAAGGCGACGGTTTTGCCGTCTTTGGTGCTGGTGATGCTTGGGTCGGCGGGCTTGCCGCTGATGGGGCATTTGTCAGCCGCCATGGCGACGGAGGCAAAGGAGAGGGCGCAGATGGTGAGCAGTGTTTTCATCGTGTATTGCGTTGGGTTGATATGTCCCGGTGAGATAACCGGTTGTCGCAGGAACGTATGAAACCGCGGGTTTCTTGTCGATCCTTAATCTTTCCTTGCCATTTCACCCGCCGGGCCGCTAAAACACCCGGCACACCCGCCATTCCCGACCACCATGAGTTTCCTCTCCCGAGAAGCCACCATCGCCAGACCCGGATTCAACCGCTGGCTGGTGCCGCCCGCCGCATTGGCCGTCCACATGTGCATTGGCCAGGTGTACGCCTTCAGCGTCTTCAACAAGCCGCTGAGCGCAGAGCTGGGCGTGCCGGTGTCCAGCGTGCAGTGGGCCTATCAGATCGCGTTGGTGATGCTGGGCCTCTCCGCGGCCACCTTCGGCAAATGGGTGGAACGCAGCGGCCCGCGCAAGACGATGATCGCCGCCTGCGCGTGCTTCTGCGGCGGCCTGCTGCTCACCGCGCTTGGGGTGAAGCTCAAGATGCTGTGGCTCATTCTCGGCGGCTACGGATTCGTCGGCGGCATCGGCTTGGGGCTGGGCTACATCTCCCCGGTCTCGACGCTGGTGAAGTGGTTCCCTGACCGTCCCGGCATGGCCACCGGCATGGCCATCATGGGATTCGGCGGCGGTGCGCTCATCGCCTCGCCCCTGTCACAAGAGCTGATGAAACTCTTCACCAGCGGTGTGGGTTCGACGGCCGGCTTTGATCAACAGATTCTCGGTGGTCTCATCGCGCCGTTCAAAGGGCCGCTAAACATGCTGGCCGCCGGCACCAGTTCGGGAGCCTTGCAGACTCTGATCATCATGTCGGCCATGTATGCCTGCTTGATGGTTTTCGGCGCCTTCATCGTGCGGGTGCCCGCGCCGGATTGGAAACCCGAAGGTTATGAACCCAAGGTCGCCGCGGCGCATCACATGATCACCACCGCCAGTGTGTCCGTGGACACCGCATGGAAGACGCCGCAGTTCTGGCTGCTGTGGACCGTGCTTTGCATGAATGTCAGCGCCGGCATCGGCGTGCTGGGACGTGCGGCCGACATGTGTCAGGACATGTTTGGCGTGAGCGTGGCCATCGGCGCGGGCTTCACCGGCCTTCTGAGCATTTCAAACATGGGCGGGCGCTTCATCTGGTCCTCCATCTCCGATCTCACCGGGCGAAAGACGGTCTATTGCATCTACTTCATCCTTGGCGCGGCGCTCTATGCCCTTCTGCCCTACACGCAGGAGACGCAGAACCGCACGCTGTTCGTCATCTGCACCGCCGTCATCATCAGCATGTATGGCGGCGGCTTCGCCACGATTCCCGCCTATTTGAAGGACATGTTCGGCACCTATCAGGTGGGCGCCATTCACGGCCGCCTCATCACCGCATGGAGCATGGCCGCCGTCATCGGCCCCTCCCTCATCAACGGCTTCTACGACAGCCGCGTCGCCGCCGGTGTGCCGAAGGCGCAGGCCTACAACGGCACCTTCCACCTCATGCTGGGTCTGCTGGCGGTCGGTTTGATCGCCAACCTGCTCGTCCGGCCGGTCGATCCCAAACATCACCTCACCGCAACCCCCAACGCCTGATCAACCATGAAAGCCGTCCTCATCTGGCTCATCGTCGCCACCCCGCTCACCTGGGGTGTCATGCAGTCCGTGAAGAAATCGCTGCCATTGTTCGGGGTGGAAGCAGTTGCGAAGTAGTGGCGGCATCGCTTTGATGCGCGCCATGCTTTCGAACGCCACCCTCTTCCTCGCCCGACGTTATCTGCGTGCGAAGCGTTCGTTCGTCTCCGTCATCACCGTCATCTCGATCCTCGGTGTCACCGTCGGCGTGGCCGCGATGATCATCATCAGCTCGGTGATGAAGGGCTTTGAGGGCGAGTTCCGCAAGGTGCTCATCGGCTCCGAGCCGCATGTGCTGCTGCATCCGCAGGACAACAAGCCGGCCTCGTCCAAATCCGCCGCCGAGGTGCTGGCCAATGTTCGCACGCAGCCGGATGTCCTCGCCGCCAGCAGCTACATCAGCAGCGTCATGTATGCCGAGCATGAGGGCATGCAGTCGGGCATGGACGTGCTCGGCCTGCCGGAAGACGGCGCGAAGTTTTACATGGCCAAGATCGCCAGACATCGGCTCGACGGTGAGCTGGATCTGAAACCCGGTGGTGTCGTCTGCGCCGACTACGTGGCCGGGCAGCTCGATGCACATCCCGGTGACAAAATCAGCGTCTATGCCTCGACCAACGTCACCAGCGCCGTGAAGCGATTCCGCGTCGCCTCCGATGAACAGGACGAGGCCAAACGCCACGCCGCCTATAAGGACATCAAGCTGCATCCCAAGGAGATCACGCTGCAAGGCAGCGTCCGCGCAGACTCTGCCGGAGCCTATGGCTACGTCACCCTCGAAACCGCGCAGCAAATCTTCGGATTAGGCGATCAGGTGAGCGGCGTCCTCATCGAGCTAAAACAGCCCGGCGAAGTGAAAGACGTGATGAAGCGTTTCACCGTCGCGCATCTGATTCCTGACGGCTGGAGCGCCTCGTTGTGGACGGACGTGGGCGACTCACGCCTCGCGGCGATGAGCAATGAGCGCATCATGATGAGCATCGTTCTTCTGATCATCTTTGTGGTCGCTGCGTTCTCCGTCATGAACACCACGATCACCGTGACCACGCAAAAGCGGCGCGAGATCGGCGTGCTCACCGCGCTGGGCTCGCGACAGGACCAGATCATCGGCATCTTTGTCTCGCAGGCGGCCTTCGTCGGCATTCTAGGCACCGTGGCCGGTCTCGTCTTCAGCGGGCTCGTGCTCTGGCTGCGGGACGACATCCGCATGGGCATCGCCGTGCTGAGCGGTGGCAGCACCAATGTCGATTCCGGCATGTTCCTCGCCACCATTCCGGCGCAGATCGAGCCCTGGTTCATCCTCCTCACCTGCCTCGGCTCGGTCTCCCTCTGCCTGTTGGCCGCATTGCCGCCCGCGTGGCTTGCCGCACGGGTGGACCCGGCGGTGGCTCTTCGTGATTGAATCCTACTCGTCCTCCTACTCGTCCTCCTACTCGTCCTCCTACTCGTCCTCGTCCTCGACTCCACAGCACCGCAAGCACCCAAACGCTCCGAACCCACGCCCACACCTCTCTCCTGACTCGTAACCCATCACTCCTTCATCCCCGCCGTGATCGAGGAGGAGTAGGAGGACGAGAACGAGGACGATTCTTTACCCCCATGTCCAGCGCCCCTCTCTTCCTCGCCCTGCGCTACCTGCGGCCCACGCGCTCGTTCATCTCGGTCATCACCGTGATCTCAATGCTCGGCGTCATGCTTGGCGTCGGTGTGCTGGTGTTTGTGATGTCCGTGTTCACCGGCTGGCAGCGCGAGTTCCGGCAGATGCTCATCGGCTTTGAACCGCATGCCATGGTGCAGCCGTTCTCGTCCCACGAATCCGATTCCGGCGACAACAAGCCCGCCGACTGGCGCGAGGTGCGCAAAATCCTCGCCGCACGTCCCGAGGTCGTCTCCGCCGTGCCGGTGGCCGAAGGCGTCGTCGTCGTCGAGAACGAAGGCAATCTGCAGGGCGTCAGCGTCATCGGCATGGCCGATGAGCCGGACAACGCGCTGCTGCAAAAGCTCACCAAGCATCTCAAGGAAGGCAAATTTGACCTCAAGGGCGACACCATCATCATCACCGACAAGTTCGCTCGCGAGATCGGCGCGAAGGTCGGCGACACGCTCGTCGTGCATGCCGCCGACAGCGTGAACCAGTTCATCCAGCAGGTGCGCGAGATCCCGGAGGACGAAGAGGAAAAGAAGCGCTCCGAGGCGCTCGACAACGTCACCGTGCTTTCGAAGGACCTCACGCTCGTCGCCACGCTGCGTGCCGACACCGCCGGCCCGCGCGGCTACGTGCCGCTCCATGTCGCGCAGGAGTTCTTCAACCTTGAGAGCAACGTCAGCGGCATCGAGCTCGAATTGAAGGAACCGGACGACGCCGAACGCGTCATGGACACGATCTACCGCTCCGGCGCCATTCCCGACTCCTGGGGCTGGCGCACCTGGGAGCAGGAGCATGGCATGATGCTCGAGTCCGTCGAAAATCAGCGCACCATGATGTGGTTCATCCTGCTCTTCATCATGCTCGTCGCCGCCATCTGCGTGATGAACACCACCATCACCGTCACGGTGAAAAAGCGCCGCGAGATCGGCATCCTCACCGCGCTGGGCACGCGTGCGTGGCAGATCATCGCCATCTTCGTCTCGCAGGCCGGCATCGTCGCCCTCGTCGGTGTCGTCGCCGGACTCTGCGGCGGATTCTTCTTCCTCGGCATCCGCAACTGGCTGCGCGATCAGATCGCCGCCCTCACCGGCCGTGACATCTTCCCGCAGGACATCTACTTCCTCTCCAGCATCCCCGCCCACACCAACGTGAGCGACCTCCTCACCATCTGCGCCACCGCCGTCGCCCTCTGCCTCATGGCCGCGCTGGTTCCCTCATGGTTCGCCGCACGCGTGGATCCTGCGGTGGCGCTGAGGGATGCGGGATAACGTCTAAGCTGTGGCGACGGCGGGGGCAAGACTCCGCTGACACGACAGGCGACTACGTACTGTTGCCACCAGCGCTTTGTTCGCCTTCGATTTGCCGGTGATGTAGAGCAAGGAATAGCGCATCGCATCAGTTCGCGTGTTGGTATGGTCCAGACACACCCGCCTCACGGCTATACATCCCGGATCGAACCGAGGAGTCGATGATTTTCAACTCCTGAGCGATAGAGTCGTCTCTCTCCTGTCCCGACAAAATCGTATGGGCGAAAATCACCACTCGCAATGATCGCGGGGCGACGGGAACCGCCACATGCCATCGGTAGATGCTCAACGACTCCCCGCCCTCGGTAGCTGGTGCGATGTAAGTGCGCAGTCGCAATCCGTCCTGAAAGTCCTCGTCCTGCATGCCTGCCTCTGGCCGGAAGACAGTGCGAACCATGTCTGCTGCTGTGATCGTCTCAGGTCCTTCAAAGCTGAGAACATTGAGGCGAAGCGTCCCTGAGTCGGGGCGGTCCTCATAAAAGGTGCCTCCTCCCTCGTCCGCATACTCCTCCTTCCAGTTTGCAGGCAGTTCGAACTCGGCGATCCCGCCTCGATAGGTGATGCGTTTCAATCTCATGGCTGGGAACGCTGTGAGTTAGGCTAACAGTACCCTCTCAAACAAAAAGGTTGCTGGGTGTCTGAGCGCGTTAATGGGCGACATTTTTGGAGGTCGGGGGACGAATGTCGATGCGAATGTTGCTTTGCTTCGGGATTCCAGGCCAAACCGACAAGATCGGTTCCGAACCCGCGAAATTCAGAGCCAAAGCAACAGAAGCCGAGGCGGGCCAGTGCGTCAGCACTCCCTCATCACCCTCTCTTCCGCCACTCCTCGAACCGTTTTGCCAGCGTCTCGGCGGTGATGGATTCGGTGATGCCGTCGATGAGCGTCGGGGTCTTGCCGAAGGTCGTTTCGGCGCGGACGCGGTAGTAGAACTGGTTGCCGGACTGCATGTTGGAGTCGTGCGTGAAGCCGGTGAAGTGGCGCGGGGCATAGGCTTCCCGCCACGAGTAAAAAGGACCGATGCTGTTGAGGATGCGCAGCTCGTCCGGTGTGATTTCGACACGGCGGCGGTGGAGCAGCGTCCACAGTCCCATGCCGAGGAAGAGCGGCGAGGTGATGCCCCAGATGAAACGGAAGATGAAGGGCGCGCCACCTTTCACCATGAACACAAAAGCAGCGGACCAGAGGGCGCCGAAGATGAGCAGGAAGACCGCCATGCCACGGAAGCGGCCCGGCGGGCAGTCGATGAGCACGGGGAGACCCGCGGCATCAAACTCCATCTGCACACCGCGCCGTTGGAGCCGTTCCACCAGTTGCTCCGTGTCCGGTGCGGCATCGTCGATCCTTTGAGGTGCTTCGGACACGGCGACCGCCGAGTCCTCGGCGGTGCGGAAGACCGGCAGTGGAAACACGGCGGGTTTCCCACCGTTGCCAGGCGTGAGTTCGAGCGTCCAGAGATGCTCTTCGTTGCCATGCGGGGCGAACGCGGTCTCCTCGACGACCGAGCAGGGAAGCCCGCGCGGAATCTCCACGCGCAGCGGCACCGCCACGCCATTCATCTCACGCCGCGCCTCGGCGGCGGAAAGTGTCTCCGAATGCTCCCAGAGCGTTTCCTTGGTGGTCATTCTGCCTTTGCCATTCAGACGGGTGATCTGGCGCTGGCAGAGAAGACGCGCTTCGACAACCGCACGCGGCGAGAGCACACGGTCGAAACGCAGCTCACCCTCGAAGGTGTGTCCGGGCCGGACGGGCCTTTGTTTGAGCCAGAGCGACGGATGTCCGAAAGCCAGCCGCGTTTTGAGCCGCCTCCAGGCCGCTGAGCCCGGAATCCACGCCAGCAGCAACGGCAGCAGCGCCAGCGCGGACAAAGGAACGCGCATGAGCTCGCCGCTTACGATGATCGCCAGCGCCAGCGGCCCCTCGACGAGCAGAATCCAGCCTGTGACGATGAGAAGGATCGGAAGAACATTGGTCGAGGCTTGAACCGTCTCCCCTTCCCACTCGGTCCGCCAGCGCCACGGTTCGCCCGGATGCGCCTTCTCCTGCCTGCGCGCCCGGGCCGCCTTTCGCGCCTCCCACCCACCGCCAACGGAAACGGCGAAACCCGCGAGTGGAAACAGCAGCGGGAACACGGAGGTCAGCAGCATCAAACCCCAGCGCAGATCCCGAAACAGCACCGCCTGCTCCGGCCGTGCGGGATTCACGAAGCAGCGGAACGGCTGCTCGCCGCCCGCGAACTGACGAATCTGCGCGTGCGCCTTTTCCTGAAAGTCTCCGATGTTGTCCGAGCCTCCGGTGAGACCCACCTCGTCGCTGTGATAGGTCTGACCGCGATAGCGATAACGATACTGCGCCTCCGTCTTCTGGGTGCTGCCTCCTTTGCTGCTGTGGGAGGTTTTCATGTCGGCGCTTTCAATCCAGCACGGCACCTCCTCCCAGCCACGCGCCGACCACCAGGTGGTGATGGCGGGAAAGTAGAGAAAGCCGCCGATGGCGAGTCCGGCGACGATGAACGGCAGGCCAAAGAGCACCGCACAGCCGCCGCTGAGCTGCTTGGACTGCCGTGAGGAATGTCGGACAGGAGGTGACATGTTTGCCGCATTGCATAAACCAACTGACACCGGCGGCAACCGCGTATGATGCGGGCCATGTCTCCCGCCTTTCATCCCTACGGCCCTTCTCATCAGGCGGTCCTCGTCATCACGCTGCTGGTCTTCGTGGGGATGCTCGTTGCCTCGCGCACCCGCTTTCGTTCCGTCGCGGAGCGAATGCTTGGAGGCATGCTGCTCTCCCTGTATCCGGTGGGTCTGATTGTTCACGGCCTTTGCGGATCGCTCTCCGCGCAGACGGGACTGCCGCTGCAGTACTGCGACGTCGCGACCATCGCGGGCGGCATCGCGCTGTGGACGAAACGTCAGTTCTGGTGCGAGGTGGTGTACTTTTTCGGCATCGCCGGCACCCTGCAAGGGCTGCTCACTCCGGCGCTGATCTATGAGTTTCCCGATCCGCGTTTCTTCATGTTTTTCCTCATGCACGGCGGAGTTCCGATCACCTCGTTTTATGTCGTGACCGCAATGAAACACCGTCCGCAGCCCGGCGCGGTGAAACGCATGATGCTCTTCTCCGTCTCGTGGTATGCCGGGGTCGCCGTCGTGAACGCGGCCCTCCGGACCAACTACGCCTTCCAGTGCGTGAAGCCGGTGCAGGCCAGCCTGTTTGACCAGCTCGGCCCCTGGCCGTGGTACAATCTCAGCACCATCGGACTTGGCGTGGTGTTTTACAGCGTGCTGTACCTTCCCTTTGCGTTCCGTAAGCGTCCGGCCTGAATCACTCCCTGCGCCTGCCACATCCCGAGATGTCGCTTTGCATTTCCCGATTTGCCCGCATAATCGCCGCCCCCTGAAACCCCAGCCCACCCAGCCCACGAAAATGAAATCCCCCTCATGGTCCATCGACGACAGCGCCGAGCTTTATGGCATCCGCGAATGGGGGCATGACTACTTCGACATCTCGAAGGCGGGCGAGGTCGTGGTGAATTTGAAGGACGGCAAGAAGACCAAGCCGGTCTCGCTGGCCTCCATCGTCAAAGGTTTGCGCGAACGCGGCACGCAGCTCCCGCTGCTCATCCGTTTCGGCGATCTGCTGCGCTGGCGCATCGACGAACTCAACGAGGGCTTCGCCTCCGCGATCAAGGAAGGCAAGTATCAGGGCGTCTATCGCGGCGTGTATCCCATCAAGGTGAACCAGCAGCAGGAGGTCATCGAGGAGATCACGCGCTACGGCCGCAAGTATCACTACGGCCTCGAAGCCGGCAGCAAGCCGGAGCTCATCGCCGCGCTGAGCTACATGCACGACCCGGAAGCCTACATCGTGTGCAATGGGTATAAAGATGAAGAGTTCATCGACCTCGCCTTGTATGCGCAGAAGATGGGACTGCAGGTCATCCTCGTGCTCGAGATGCCCACGGAGCTCGAACTGATCCTCGAACGCTGTGAGAAGATGGGCGTGCGGCCCACGCTCGGCGTGCGCTTCCGCCTCAGCGCCGAAAGCGCCGGTCACTGGAGCGGTTCCGGTGGTGACGCGAGCGTCTTCGGTCTCAATATCTCCCAGCTCATGCACGTCGTGGACAGCCTGCGTGAGAAAGGCATGCTCGACTGCCTGCGCATGCTGCATTACCACCAAGGTTCGCAGATTCCAAACATCCGCGCCATCCGCCAGGCGGTGACGGAAGCCACGCGTGTTTACGTCGGGCTCGTGCAGGAAGGTGCGCGCATGGGCATCCTCGATCTCGGCGGCGGTCTCGCCATCAGCTACGACGGCCTCAAGGGAGCGAGCAGCGCCAGCAGCAACTACGGCACCAAGGAATACTGCGCCGACATCATCGAGGCGATCACCGAAGTTACCGCCGAGGCCGGTGTGCCGCACCCGGATCTCATCACCGAGTCCGGCCGCGCCATCGTGGCCTACTACTCCGTGTTGATCATCAACATCCTCGACATCAACCGCTTCGAGCCGCGCAAGGGCATCGCGGATGTCGAACTCGACAAGGACGCGCCCGCCCTGCTGCGCAACCTCTACGAACTGCGCCTCGACGCCACCAAGAACGCCTCCAAGACATCCCGCGACCGCCTACAGGAGATCTACAACGACGCCGTCTATTACCGCGACAAGCTGCGCAGCGAGTTCAACTACGGCAAAGTGAACCTGCGCGAGCGTGCACACGGGGAGGAACTCTATTGGGACATCCTCACGTGGGTCTCCAGCATGCAGAAGAGCTGCGAACACGACGGCAGCCAGATGGATCGTCTCGACACGATCATGACCGACTTCTACTACGGCAACTTCAGCGTGTTCCAGAGCCTGCCTGACCTTTGGGCCATCGACCAGATCTTCCCGGTCATGCCGATCCATCGACTCAAAGAGCAGCCCACGCGCAACGCCGTGCTCTCGGACATCACCTGCGACAGCGACGGCAAGATCGACAAATTCGCCCATTCACACGGGATCAACCCCAGCCTTCCGTTGCACGATCCGCAGATCGAAAAAGGCCATGAGTACATGCTCGGCATCTTCCTCGTCGGCGCCTATCAGGAGACGCTCGGTGACCTTCACAACCTCCTGGGCGACACCAACGTCGTCAGCGTTCGCATCGAAAACGGCAAGGTGAAGTACAGCCGCGAACAGGAGGGCGACAGCGTCTCCGAAGTGCTCAGCTACGTCGAATACGAGCCCAAGGACATGCTCACCCGCTTCCGCAACCTCGCGGAAAACGCCGTCCTTTCGAAGCGCATCACCGCCACCGAGCGCCGCGAAATCATGGAGAGCTTCGAGGCCGGCCTGCGCGGCTACACGTATTTCGAAAGCTGAAGGCAAAGAGCGTAGGCCGAAGGGCAAAGAGACGCCGACTGGTCTTCTCATGCCGTAAAGCGACTCTACGCTCTCTGCTCTACGCCCTATGCTCCGAAGGTCGCCTTCCGCTGAATGGCCCGCTGCAGCAGTTCGAGATACTGCGCACACGGAATCTCATGTCCGCCAAACATCGCCAGATGCGGCGTGGTCCATTGCGTGTCATGCAGAATGAAACCGCGCTCGTGCAAGCGTCGCTGAAGATGGGTCAGCGCAACCTTCGACGCCTGTGGTTCGCGGCTGAACATCGACTCGCCAAAAAACGCGCCCCCGATCGCCACCCCGTAAACACCACCGCGCAGCTTCCCGTCCCGCCAGACCTCCGCGCTGTGGGCAAAGCCCAGCCGGTGCAGCTCCTCGTAGGTGTCCATGATCGTGTCCGTGATCCACGTGCTCTCACGATCCGCACAACCGCGGATCACATCGCCAAAAGCCGTGTTCCAGCGCAGTTCGAAAGGGTGCTGCTTCAGGTAGCGGGCGAAGCGCCGCGGCACATGAAACTCCTCCACCGGCAGGATGCCGCGCATCTTCGGCCGGTACCACGAGATGCTGCCATCCTCCTCCCCCATCGGGAAGGCGCCTTCGCAGTAGGCGTTCAGCAGATCCACTGGCTCGATTCGCGGCATGGCGGCGAGTTTAGAGTTTCAGGTTTAAAGTTCAAAGTTTGAATCACTCAGCTTGAAACTTGAAACCTAAAACTTGAGACTGGCTGGAATGAACCTCGCCAATCAGATCACCATCTTCCGCATCCTGCTGATCCCCGTTTTCATCGGGCTGGTGATCTACTACGGCGACAGCGCCCGGGGCGAGCACCCCAATGAGGCCCTGCGCATCTGGGCTGCCGCGGTGTTTGGCATCGCCGCGATCAGCGATGCGATCGACGGCTGGATCGCCCGCCGGTTCAATCAACGCACACGTTTCGGTGCCATCGTCGACCCGCTGGCTGACAAGCTCCTCATGCTCTCGGCCATCATCCTGCTGAGTTTCACCGCCTGGCGGCAGCACTTTCCACTGTGGTTCCCGATCCTCGTCATCGGCAGGGATTTGCTTTCCATCGGCGGTGCCTTTCTGATCGATCATTTCGCCGGCAAAGTTCAAATCCACACCCATTGGAGCGGCAAAGTCGCCACCTTCGCCCAGATGGCCGCCATCCTGTGGATCCTGCTCGATTTCCCCTCCTCTCTGCTCATCTGGCCCACGCTCTTCGCCGGGTTCTTCACCGCCTTGTCCGGCTTCATCAATCTGGCCGACGGCGTCCGGCAGTTGAAAGCCGCCGGGCACGATTGACGCGGACGCCGCCTAGTGCTCCTTGAGCGATGCTCAAAACCGTCGCCATCGTCGGACGCCCGAATGTGGGCAAGTCCGCGCTCTTCAATCGCCTCGCCGGCAAAACCATTTCCATCGTCCATGATCAGGCCGGTGTGACGCGGGACCGCATCACCGCGCAGTGCCGTCGTGGTCCGGCGTGGTTTGAGATCATGGACACGGGCGGCATTGGCGCCAGCACCGAGGACGTGCTCACCGACCAGGTACAAGTGGAGGCCTCCATCGCCCTCGATGTGGCCGACCTGCTGCTCTTCGTCGTCGATGTCGTCGATGGCATCACCACCATCGACCAGGCGCTGGCCAAGGAACTCCGCCGCACCAACAAGCCGGTCATCCTCGTCTGCAACAAGGCCGACTCACCGAAGCGCAAACTCAACGCGGGCGAGTTCACCCGGTTCGGCTTTCCTGACACCATCGAAGTCAGCGCCGCGCACGGTCTCGGCATCGACGATCTGGTTGCCCTCATTTCAACCCGCCTCGATTTGAAGGAAACGACCGAGACGGAAGATGCCAAAGCGGGTCAGAACGTGCGACCGCTCAAGCTCGCCATCGTCGGCCGTCCGAACGCGGGCAAATCCTCGCTCGTAAACGCCATCCTCGGCCAGGACCGCGCGATCGTCAGCGATGTGCCCGGCACCACGCGGGACGCACTCGACATCCGGGCCACCTGGAACGGCAAGCATTATCAGCTCATCGACACCGCCGGCATCCGCCGCCGTGCGCATCTCGACAGCGTTGTCGAAATCTCCAGCGTGGATCGCAGCGTGCAGAGCATCAAACGCGCAGACCTTTGCCTGCTGGTCATCGACTGCGCCGCCGGAGCCAAAATGCAGGACCGCAAAATCGCCCAACTCATTCTCGAAGAGCGCAAGCCTTGCATCCTCGTGATGAACAAGTGGGATCTCTTTCATCCCGATGCGAAGCAGAAGGACCGCCTCGAACATCTCGACGAACTGATGCGCCGTGAGTTTTTCTTTCTCAACTACGCGCCGCTCGTCGCCATCTCGGCCAAGAACAAGGACCATATCGGCAAGCTGTTTGTGCAGATTGAAAAAGTACGAAGTGGTGCGCAGAACCGCATCGGCACCGGCGCGTTGAACCGCCTGCTGGCCAATGCGATTGAAAACACTCCCGGCGCTCTTGGCCGCAGCACGCACAGCTTCAAGCTGCTCTATGCCACGCAGGTCAACGAGGCCGAAGGCTTCGCCATTCCGGTGCCGCACTTCGTCCTGTTCGCCAACCGCGCCTCCAAACTCACCGACAGCTACATGCGCTATCTTGAAAAGGTGATCCGCGACGAATGGAACGCCCCGGGCGTGCCTTTCAAAATGAGCGTGCGCGGCAAGGGGCCGAAGAACGCGAAGTGACCAAGGAGCGGGGGACTCCGTCCCCCATGGTGGCCATGGAAGGGGGACGGAGTCCCCCGGTCCTTGAACATGGCCGAATCACTCGCCCCTTTGGACTTTGGCACTCGCGGCTTCCAACGGCGAAGGATGCTGACTAGTCTGCCTCATGGCCACCATCCAGACCACCACTGTCGGCTCCTATCCTGTTCCTGAATGGCTCTCTGCGCTCCCCAGCGAGTCTGCCGTCATTGACGCCACGCGGGTCGTCTTCGACACGCAGCGTCAGGCCGGCATCGATCTGCCGACGGATGGCGAGTTGTATCGCTTCGACGTCAATCATCCCGACACGAACGGCATGATCGAGTACTTCGTCCACAAGCTCGGCGGCATCGACAGCCGCGTGGGCCGTGCGGACACCGCCGCCTTTCGCGCGAAGCAGGAAATGGTCTGGCGCAACAAGCCAGCCGCCGTGGTGCGCGGTCCGATCACCGAAGGCGTGCTCAACCTGGCCGAAGACTGCGCCCGCGCGGGCAAGGTGGCAGGGGGTCCGTTCAAGTTCACGCTCACCAGCCCCTATATGCTCGCCCGCACGCTGCTGGACACGCACTACAACGACTTCGAAGCGCTGAACATGGCCATCGCCGACGCGCTGGCCGCGCAAGCCGCCGAGCTTGTGTGCGACTGTGTGCAGGTCGATGAAGCGAACATTCCCGGCAACCCGGCCGACGCGCCCATCGCCGCCGCGGGCATCAATCGCGTGCTCGATGCCGTGAAGGGTCAGAAAGCTGTGCACTTCTGCTTCGGCAACTACGGTGGCCAGACGATTCAAAAGGGCGAATGGGCCGCATTGATCAGCTTTTTGAACTCACTGCATGCTGATCACCTTGTGCTCGAACTCGCACATCGCCCGGCTGCCGATCTCGATTCGCTGAAGGATCTCGATCCGAAAATTGGCGTCGGCCTTGGCGTCGTGGACATCAAGGTGAACCATGTCGAAACTGCCGACGAGATCGCCCGCCGCATCGAAGCCGCGGAGAAGAAACTTGGTGCCGGCCGCGTGAAGTTCATCCATCCTGACTGCGGCTTCTGGATGCTCAAACGCAGCATCGCCGACCGCAAGATCGAGGCGCTGGCAAAAGGCCGTGACAGATTCGAGGGGCGGTGATTCATTCACAGCACCCATGAAACGCCTTCTTGTCATCCTCTCTGCTTTCACTCTGGCATCCTGTGCCATGATGAACATCAACAGCCACCGCATGAAGGCCGCGCAGCGCAAAATGCTCGACACGCGCAAGCTTCAACAGGACGGGCAGTGGGATGAAGCGCTCGCAATGGCGGAACGCATGCACGGCAGCGTTTCCAAATCGATCACCAGCGACCCGAGGCAAAAGTCTGCCGCCGGTCCGATGGTTGATCTTCAGCCGTTGTTGGTGGCCTGGGAAAATGGTCCGTATGCCGAGTTGAAGTCGGCGCTTCAGAAGAAGGACGCCAAGCGCTCAGGCGCCGCCTTTGCCTCCCTGCGTCAGCAGTGCGTGAACTGCCATGCGGTGCTGGGAAAGACCCAGGTGGTGGTAAGCGAGATCCCGTGAGCCGAAAGACTCACGCCAGTTCAAAAAGCTTTTTCAGCGCCGATTCATCGCCGGTGGTGGCGAGCATGAAGGACTGGCTGCCGTGACTCCAGGAGGCGTAGTGCCAGTTGCGTGCCGACTTGAAACAGGGCGCATCCTGCGCCGGGCAGTTGCCGAGCCCCGTGTTGTCGAAAACAACGAGGTGCGCCTCCCTGCCGGGCTGGAGTTCGAAACAGATGATGGTGGCGGCACGACCATCCACCTGAACGCGTTTACAGCCGTAGGTGCGCAGGCCTGCGAGGCCCTGCGGCAGTTTGCTTGGGCAGGGACACTCCTGTTCGGTGAGCAGCTTCCGCACGGCCTCGTAAGTCTCGGCTTTTTCGTCGAGCTTCATCACGCCGTATTCCACCTGCGCCACGGCGTGGAGGGACTCGGATTCCCATGCGGCCATCGCGGCGTTGCCAGGCCAGAACATCACCCACCCGAAGGCCACACAGGCTGCGGCGGCGATGAGCGTGGGCGTAACCCAGCGGCGGGAACGTTTCGTGGATCGTTTGGCCGCCATGAGGATGCGATCACGCAACCCCGAGTCGGAGACCGTCATCGCTTGCAGGGCATCGGCCACGCTTTCGTCAAAAGCCGTGCGCTTTTCGAGCCAGGCGGCGAGTTGTGGATCCTTCTCCGCCATGGCGCGCGCCTCCGGCGAGGCGTCCTGCGGACGGAGCGTCGTGGCGTCGAGTTCGAGTCTGGCTTCTTCGCGGTTCACGGGGTGAAGGTGGCGGGGATGATATTGGCGGAGGAGGAGCCTTCAAGGCGGAGCAAAATGGAGCGCAGGTGGTCCTTGGCGCGGGAGAGACGTGACATGACCGTGCCGATGGGAATGCCGAGCGACTCGGCGATCTCACGATAGGACAGTTCCTTCAGATAGAACAGGACCAACGGAGCGCGGTAGTTGGGATCAAGCTCATCGAGCGCCTGCTGCAAGGTGGCGCTGTCCACGCGCGGATCATCGCCGTCGTCATCGTTCTGCACGGCTCCATGCACCTCAGGCTCGAACTCGACCTGCACGTGTTTTTTCTCCCGCCGGGCGATGCTCAGCCACTCGCGGTAGATGGTGGTGTAAAGCCAGGTCTTCACCTTCGAGAGATCCCGCAGGGTGTGGCCTTTCCGCGCCCACTGGAGGAAGGTGTTCTGCACCAGATCCTGGGCGGTCGCCTCGCTGCGGCACATGCTCAGGGCAAAACGGTGGAGGCCCTGGTAGTGGGCGTCCACGATCTGCTCGAAACTGGGCGGGGAATCAGTCACGCGACGAGCTATCGGGCGGTGTGCAGGCAGTTCAATGCCGAATTCGAGGGCGAGTTCCATGCAGCAGGGAGGACCATTTCGACATGGGAGCCGCTGTGGGAGGGGTTTATTCCCTCAAAGCCAAACTTTTTGCGGACGGGGGAGCAAATTCCGGCTTAAATCAGGCTCCCTTTTTTCAGCAATGGCCTCCACCACCAAGCACATTCACTTCATCGGCATCTGCGGTACCGCGATGGGCTCGACCGCGGTCGCGCTGCGGGCCTTGGGGCATCAGATCACGGGTTCGGACGAGAAGGTTTATCCTCCGATGTCGGACGTGCTGCGCAATGCAGGCATCACCGTAACCGAAGGCTACAAGCCGGAGAATCTGCCGCTCAACGCCGACGTCTATGTCGTGGGCAATGCCATCTCGCGCGGCAATGAAGAGCTCGAGACGCTGCTGGAGAAGAAGCTTCCGTACGTCTCGATGGCCGAGATGCTGAAGCGCGAAGTGATTCAGGGCAAACGCAGCTTTGTGGTGAGCGGCACGCATGGCAAAACAACGACGACGACGATGCTGGCGTGGATCTTCGAGCATGCCGGCAAAGATCCCGGTTTCATGATCGGCGGCGTGCCGGAAAATTTTGAATCCGGCGCACGCTTCACGCATTCGAACTTGTTTGTCATCGAAGGCGACGAGTACGACACGGCCTACTTCGACAAGCGCAGCAAGTTCCTTCACTACCTGCCGGAATGCGCGATCGTGAACAACATCGAGTTCGATCACGCCGACATCTTCCGCGACCTCGACGAGATCCTGCTCTCGTTTCGGCGTTTCCTGAACTCGGTGCCGCGCAACGGCCTGGTTCTGATCAACGGCGACGATCCCAACTGCCTGACGCTCCGTGCCAAGTGCCCTGCGCCGCTCAAGACGGTGGGCTTGGGACCAACGTGCGACTTCCGCATCACGATCACGCAAGCCGCGCCTAAGAGCACGCATTTCGAGATCAACGGTGCCGCCTTTGAAGTGCCCATGGTCGGCGAGTTCAACGTGCGCAATGCCGCGATGTGTGTCTGCGCGGCCCGCTTTGCCGGATTGAGTGATGATGAGATTCGCGCAGGTCTGTGCAGCTTCCGCGGCATCCGCCGCCGCCAGCAGGAACGTGGTTCGACCCACGGTATCACCGTCATCGACGACTTCGGCCATCACCCGACGGCGATCCGTGAAACGTTGCGCGGTCTGCGCCAGCGCTACAGCGGCCGTCGTCTGTGGGCGCTGTTTGAGCCGCGCTCCAACACGAGCCGCCGCAACGTGTTGCAGAACGAATTGATCGACGCACTGACCGAAGCTGACGGCTCTGTGATTGCCGCCGTGGCAAACCCGGAGAAGGTGGCCGCCGATGAGCGCCTCGACACAGCCAAGGTCGCGCTCAGTGTCACCTCACGCGGGAAACCCTGCTGGTTCGAAACCAGCACGGACGCGATTGTGGACCGGTTGAAGAAGGAGACGCGCAGCGGTGATGTGATCGTGGTCTTCAGCAACGGCGGCTTCGACGGGATTCACGACAAGCTGCTCAAGACTCTCTGAGCCTTCTGAAGAGGCGGCGTGAGAGTAGTTGAAACCTCCGAGCGTTGTGGAGCACCATGAGAACTCTTTTGTTCCTGCTTCCTCTCTCGTTCGCCCTCGCCGTAGCGGCTGATGTCGAGATCATTCGCCTTCCGGACAATGCCATGCAGCCACGCAGCGTGGCCGGACCGAGCGGTAACACCCATCTCGTTTACCTCCAGGGCAAACCTGCGAGCTGTGATGTGTTCGTAGCGACCGTGCGACAGGACGGCGCTTTGGACAACGCACGCAAGATCAGCACCCCAGAGTCCATGGCCGTGGCCAGCGGCACCGTGCGAGGGCCGACGCTGGCGGCAGGCGTGGGCGGCGTTCGCCATGTGTTGTGGAGCGGAGCCAGTGGCACCGCCGCAGGCGGCAAGGGCAGCGCTTTGTTTTACTCGCGTGTGGATGCGTATTTCAATGCCTCGAAGCCCAAAGACATGATGGGTTCGACGATCGAGCTGGACGGCGGTGCCGCTGTGGCAAGCGATGGCAAAGGCCATGTATGGATCGTGTGGCATGCCGGTCTGCAGGAGGGCGCCGGCGAGGCTGCGCGCCGTGTTTTCATCCGCCAGTCAAACGATGACGGCCTGACGTTTGGCGAACCATGGACTCCGAAGGGAGAAGCGTTCGGCGTCTGCGCCTGCTGCGGCCTGACCGCCGGCGCGAACGCCAGCGGCGCGCTCGCCATCTTGTACCGCACAGCCGTCGCCGGCAGCGGACGGGGAGCCCGATTGATCGAACTGCCTCCAGGCGCGAATGCCGCAACTCCACCAAAGCTGCTCGCGGAGGACAAGTGGCAGATGTCAGCCTGCCCGATGACCACGGCGGAGTGTCGTGACTCGAGCAACGAGCTGAGAGTGCAATGGGTGCGTGAGTTTCAACTGCAGTCTTGGACGAACAATGCCTTGAGCGCTTCCACCGACGCGCCGAAGACGATCATGAACCATCCGCGATCCGTTTTAAATGCCAAAGGCGAAGAACTGCGCACCTGGGTGGAGGGCTCCAGCTGGGGCAAGGCCGGAACGATTCACTGGCGGGTGTTCGACCCAGACGGCAAGCCGCTGAACATCAAAGGCAGTGCCAAAGGAAAGCTGTGGAGTTACGCAGCTCCGCTGGTGACAGCCGATGGCGGCTGGGGCGTCGTCTTTTGAGGCCAGCCGGATCAGTGAACGATCTGCACCTCGTCTCCAACGCGCACCTGACTGAAGAACTCCTTCGCTTTCTGGTAGGGCAACCGGATGCAGCCATGCGAAGCGGGACGACCGGTGACGTAGCCGCTGTGCAGGCCGATGGCACCGCAGTTCAAACGCATGAACCAAGGCATCTCGACGTGATAGAGCGTGGAAACGTGGGAGGTGTGTTTGTCGGTGATGACGTAGCGCCCCGCCGGAGTGCTGTAGCCCTCGCGTCCGGTGGAGACAGAGGTGCTGTTGATGATCTGCCCGCGCTTGGTCACCCAGGCACGCTGGCTAGAGAGATCGACTGTGACGAGCGTGTCCGGCTCTGAATCCGGATCACGACCGAGCAGCACACGCATCAGGAAGAGGTAGCCCTGGGTGGCGGCGAAATTGATCGGGTAGCGATGATAGCGCGTGGTGCCCATGCCAGGCTTGGCGCCGGCGCGCATCAGTGTCACGGCACCTTCGACATCTCCACGAGCCGAGCAGCAGATGAGCGGCGTGATGCCGCGATCGCTCTCCAGCGCATTGCGCAGGTCTTTGATCACGCAGCGGTCGATGACAGCCTTGAGAACCGGCGTTTTAAAGCGCGTGTTGGGGTCCACTCCAGCGTCGAGAAGCGCCTTGAGCACTTCTTCATTGCGACGGAGAGAGGCGATTGCGATCGGCGGCTGCTTCTCATGAGCGGGCTGGTTCATGTCCACGCCGGAAAGCGCGAGCACGCGGACACACTCCGCTCGTCCCATGCGCACCGCAGCGCAGAGCGCCGTATCGCCCCCCAAAGTCATTTCGTGAGGTGAGATGCCCATGGCAATGATCCTCGCCAGATGCTCAGCATCATCATTGAGCACCGCCTGATAGGCTTGCGGCAACGCCTCAGTACGCGGCATCAGTCGCGTCCAATGCTCGGTGATGGGATCATGGATCGGACGCCAGACAGCCGGTTGGACAGCGATGACTTTTGCTGGCACGACGGGTTTCTGAACAACCGCCGCGACCGGTTCCACGCTATCCCGCCTCGCAGGCACCACGGGCTTCGCCTTCGCAGTCTCGGCCGCATTTCGAACCGCTGCCTTTTCAGCACTGGGCAGTACCTGCGGAGCGCGCACCGGATCGAACGGCGCATCGACGGGAAGCGCCGTGCGAATCTCCGCGGAAGTCTCGCTCAGCCTGCCCTTCCTCACCTGACTCACTGCTGCCGTGGGCAAAGTTTCTCCTTCCACGCGGAACAATTCGTGTCCCTTCAGCAGATGGATCATGCCCCCGCAAACTCCTACACCGACGAGCGGTGGAAGCACGCAAGCACTCAGCATGTTGAGCCAGCCACGTTTCATTTTTGAGTCACAAACGTGGCATCCATAACAAAAATGACCGGAGTGTCGAGGCGCGATTTCGACGAGCCTCCATCAGGTAAGCACGCATAGCTGTATGCCTACCGCCAAAGACATGATTTTGAAGGCTCTCAGCAAAGTTTTATGGTAATTCAAACAAGTAATGAGATGGTACTTAATGTTCGTGCCGTCCAAATCTTCAACCGCCTCATGCTCGCGCATCCTGTTCTGCATGCTGGCGGTGTTTTGCCTGAGCATCGAGCCATGCAGCGCGGTGTTATTCTACGACACGGCAGATTCGAATCATAACACCACGGCACCCACTGGCGCCTTCGAGGATTCGGGCTGGCAGTATGAAGGCCTCTATGGTGCGTATCTCGGAACCATGATCGCTCCGCAGTACTTTATTACCGCGCAGCACTTCGGCACACAGGGAACCACCTTCACGCAAAGCGGCATCTTCAACGGCGGTTCGGACGTCACCTACAACATCGACACCACGGTGAACAGCGGCATCGGTTATTGGGACATCGCGGGCACCGACCTGCGAATTTTCAAGGTGCAGGAATACTTTTCGAATTATGCGCCGCTCTACACCGGATCTCTCGAGGTGGGACTGACCATGGTGACGATGGGACGCGGCGGTCCACGCGGAGCAGACGTCATGGTGAGCGGCGTTTTGCACGGTTGGGAGGACAGTTCGCCCGACGGCATCACACGCTGGGGCAGCAACACGGTGAGCGGCGTTTACTCCAGTGCTCTCGGCGACCTGCTCACGGCGAATTTCAGCGCCAGCGGCACCGTGGAAGAAGCCACGCTATCCAATGGCGATTCCGGCGGCGGTGTGTTTGTCAACGACGGCGGTGTGTGGAAACTGGCGGGCATCAACTACAGCATCGACGGCCAGTTCGACACCAACAACATCGTGGGAGACGGTTCCGAATTCGACGCCGCCTTGTTTGATCGTGGCGGGCTCTACCAAGGGTCGGATGCGTTCGGCTGGACACTTATCCCCGACCTGCCGTTGGACAACCCCTCAAGCATGTACGCCTCGCGCATCTCGACGAATGCGGCGGCCATAATGTCCATCGCCGTGGTGCCGGAGCCGCAGTCGGCTTTCCTGATATTGCTCGCTGCCGCCGGCAGTCTGTTGCGGCGCAGACGTTTTACGACGCTGGTTTGATCTCCGCAAAGACCAGACGTCCCGCGCTTGTCGGCAAAGTGCCTGAGACCACCACATCCACCGTCTGACCGATCTGGGCGGAGGCATTGTTTACGACAATCATTGCGCCATCCGGCAGGTATCCCACGGCCTGGTTCTTGTCCTTGCCCGGTTTCGTCAGCGCCAGCCGAAGTTCATCCCCGACACCGAGCTCAGGATTCAGCGCTGCCGCGAGCTCGCGAAAGCTGAGCACCGTGATGCCGCGCAGACGCGCCACTTTGGCGAGATTGTCGTCATTGGTCAGCAGGCGCGCATTGAGCTCGCGTGCCAGCGTCACCAACCTCGTTTCCAGAGGAACGTCCGTCGCTCCGGCGCCATCCTCATGAATGGAAACTTGCATCTCCGGCCGGGCACGCAGCTTCTCCATCATCTCGAGACCACGCTTGCCTCTCAGTGTTTCCGCCGGCTCGGTGGAATCTGAGAGCCGCTGAAGCTCATCCAAAACACAGCGCGGCACCACCACCGCACCGCTGAGAAAACCAGTGGCAAACACTCCCGGCAGCCGGGCGTCGACGACCGCATTCACGTCCAGCAACATCGGCTCGCCTTCGGAACCATCTCGCCGAAAACGCACATAGGGAATCAGGAAAGCAAACTGATCCCGATCACTGCGCAGGGCAAAAGTGACACCGAAAAAAGCAAATGTGCCATAGACACAGATCTCGACCACATTTTGCAACGCCTCGCCGTCCGCGTGATTCTGAAAGTACGCGAGCTGGAAGACACCCACTCTTGTGATCAGCCATGCACAGAACAATCCGACCGCCAAACCCAAAGTAGCATGCGAAAAATCACGCAGAGTGAACTGCACAAAAATGGCATCCAGCACCAAAAGCAGTCCCATAAAGACGGCTCCGCTCACCGCCCCCTTCCACGCTTCCTGATCCAGCCCCATCGCGATCGCCATGCCGATGAAAACCGAGAAGGCAAAGAAGAGGGCGCGCACGAGGCGTATGGGCCAGGAGGTTTTCATGCAGATGCTCAGGGATTAATGCGAAACATCGGTCGAGCAAAAGGATTCTCCCCGGAATTCCTCACGGATGGAACACCGCTCCGCCCCGTCGCGTGAAATGCAGTTCGATTCCCGCCGCAGCAAACGCCGCACCCATCTCCCGCTCAAACTCCTCCACACTTCGCCCGGCCAGCACATGCTCTCTGACCGCGCGCGCCTGCGGCACCCCGTCGTTAACGGCCTTGCGCAAAGCGGCCACTCCTGCGGCATCGCCACCGTGATCCAAATAGTGGAGATAAAACGTCAGCAGCAGTGCCGAAGTCTGGTTCTCGTTGGCCGCCACCGTCTTCAGACCCGTGTCCCAAGCCTCTTCATCCATGGCAAGAAGTTCGGCCACATTCAGCATCGCCAGACGCACCGCCTTGCCCATCTGCCTGGCACCGCGTTCACGCAGTTCCTGCCGCAGCAGTTCCGCCGATCTCGCGCCATCGGCCACCAACCACACTGGCAACGCCACAGGCTCCGGAATCTCCATGCGCACTTCCACAGGTGCGCGATTCGCCATACCGGCATCCTTTTTCATCGCATAGGCCGCCATTTTCGCCGGTTGGGTCGTTTCTAGCAGCGGTTTCAGACTCCTCGCCTCCACCAGCGGAGATTCCCGAACCGCCTCCTCGGGATGCGGATGAGGCGTCTCCTCCCTCAGCCACCAAACTCCCGACGCCACCGCCGATCCGGCCACCAGAATCACAGCCAGACGCATCATTTCGACACGCGGCTTCCCCCGCCGACGCCGCTGACGAGCGACCTCGGTCTGATCAATGAGCGCAACAGGCGCTCGGCTGGGGGCAAGAGGATGCATGACACACGGTACTGACCGGGCAAAACCTCGATTCGTCAAGCTTTCTTAAACAAACCATAACTTGGAAGATTTATCAAACAGCCTCCCTGAGCATCATTGCATCATCGCCTGTGCCTTTTCCACCCCCACCGGTTCCTCCCGGAACGCCGCCAAGGCCGGACGCTGCAACTGCGGATCTTCATCCAGCGTCTTCTCAGCAAGTTGCCGCGCCAGACGCACAAGACGCGTGTCTGCCAGCAGTTCGCCAAACAGCAGCGGCGCCTGACCGCTCTGCGCATGGCCGAGAACATCACCCGGACCACGACGTCGCAGATCTTCCTCGGCGATTTGGAAGCCGTCGCTCGTCTCCTCCATGATCGCGAGTCGCTGGCGGTTGTCGGTGTCCTTATCATCGACAAACAACACGCAGTAGCTCGTGTGCGCCCCACGCCCGATGCGACCGCGGAGCTGATGAAGCTGCGCGAGGCCGAACCGGCCCGCATCGTGAATGAACATCACCGTTGCGTTCGGCACGTCGATGCCCACCTCGATCACCGTCGTCGAAACCAGCGCGTCCAGCTTGCCCGCGCGGAAGCGTTTCATCACATCCTCCTTCTCCTCCGCGCTCATGCGACCATGCAGCAGCCCGACTTCGCACGGCGCGAGCAGCTTGGACCATTCCTCGTGTCCTTTCGTCGCCGCACCGGCCTCCAGCTTCTCCGATTCATCGATCAACGCGTACACGATATAGCCCTGGCGCCCTTCCTCGATCTGCTCCCGCAAAAACTTCGCCGCGTCCTTCAGCTTCGTCTTCGGTCTCACCTTTGTGACGATCTTCACGCCGTCGCGCGGCTTCTGGTCGATCGTCGAGACTTCCAGATCGCCGTAGATCGTCAGCGTGAGCGTACGCGGAATCGGCGTCGCCGTCATCACCAGCACGTCCGGCGTGTCGCCCTTGCGGATTAGCTTCGCCCGCTGCGCCACGCCAAACTTGTGCTGCTCATCGATGACCACGATGCCCGTGTTGTGCATCAGCTCCGCATCATGCAGCAGCGCGTGCGTGCCGATGACGATCTCCGCCTTTCCCTCGCTCAACTTGCCGCGCATCAATTCGAAATCATCACCGTCCTCGCGCTTGTTGCCTGTTCGCAAGGCCACACGCAGACCCAGCGGCTCCAGCCACTTGCGGGCGTTGCGCGCATGCTGCTCGGCCAGGATCTGCGTCGGCGCCATCAGCACGGCCTGACGACCGGACTCGACCGCGCGCAGCATCGCCGCAAAGGCCACCACCGTCTTGCCGCTGCCCACATCGCCATGCAGCAGGCGGTTCATCGGATTTCCCGAGGCCATATCGCGATGAATCTCGTCCAGGCAGCGCTGCTGCGCAGTTGTGAGCTGGAAGGGCAGCTCGTTGAAAAAATCGCGCAGCAGCTCGCCGGTGCCCTTCTGCGCACGACCACCGGATTCGATCACGCGCCGCTTTCGCCGCGCCACGCGAAGCTGATAGCCGTAAAACTCCTCCAGCGCGAGATAGCGCCGCGCCTGCTCCAGCTTCTCCATGCTCGAAGGAAAATGCACCTCGCGCAGCGCCAGCGATCGCGTCAGTCCCGCGAACTCACCCTCGGCGCTTGGCGTCGGCAGCAGGTCGTCCACAAAGGAATCCGGCAACGCCTGAATCACATGCCACGCCGCCACGCGCAGCGCCTTCTGCGTCATCGCACCCTTCAGGCGGTAGATCGGCGTGATGCGCCCGGTGTGAATCTGCTCCGCATCGTCGTCCGCACCGCCTTTGGCGATCTCATACTCGGGATGCGCCATGCTCAGTCGGCCCTTCGTGTCCTTGATCACGCCATACACGATCAATTCCATCCCCTCCGCGATCACGCGGCTCATGAACGGCATGTTCCACCAGCGCAGGGTGAGCTGCTGACCCAGCATCCCGCCCGCATGCTGCACCACCGCCTCAAACATGCCCGAACGGCGGCCGAAAAACTTGTTTCCCGTCTTCGTCACCAGCACATGATGGCAGGACGGCAGCAACCCCGACTGGAACGCCAGCGCCTGCATCTGCCGCCGGTCCTCATGCCGGAACGGCAGATGCCACACCACATCCGCCACCGTTTTGACGCCCTCCTTCGCCAACGTCCGCGCCGCATGCGCGGGCAGACCAGGAACTTCGGCGAGAGATAAATCGAGTGGAATCACAGCCTGAGATGGAATGCGTCCTCGCAAGTGTCAACAGGAGCGCACGCGTCCCGCGTGCCGTTTCACGCGTCCTCGCGGGAAACCGTCCGAGGATGAGCGATTCCCCTCTCAACATTCTGCGACCCAAACACATCTTGGAACGGACTTCAGCGGGGACGCTGAAGTCAGCACGCGGGACGCGTGCGCTCCTTCTCAAACAACCTCGCTGCATGCGCGAATAATGGCGGAGAAGGTTGGCGGCCTACTCCAATGCCACCGGCCACCACTCCACCGGTATCTTTTGCGTCATGAACCACTCACGGAACCGACGGGAGACGATGATAGCCGGTTCGCGGAAGTGGGCTGGAGAGCCGCCCCAGCACTCAGTGGTCAAGGCGATGTCGAAAGGCTCGAGTTCTTTCACTTTGGCGATGGGAAAGCGATACTCAGGAGGACGGTACAAATCGTCAATGCTGCACACCTTGCTGGTGGCCGGATCAAATGGCTCGCCCTCTAAACCCGTCACCTTGTTAAGCACTGGAGGCAGTGTGATGCTGCTCCAAACTTGCCAGAGCACGAGCTTTTCAGGCTTGCGGCTCTTGACCTGCACGGGACGAAAAGACAGTCCCTTGAATTTCTGCGCTTCGAGTTCCGCCCGGCACTCCACCGAGCAAATCGGATTCCAGTAGTTTTGCATGATGCCGATTTTTCTGCCTCGGTAGGAACTAAACTCGACCTCGAAGGTGCCATCGGGTGGCAGCCTTCTCCCCTCGCAGGCTTTGGCATTGACGACCCAGCGAAAATAGGCCGCGCTGTCGAAGTCGGCCGGCTCCCAGACGCGCTCGCCCACAATTTGAAACTGTGACGGATGCTCGCGGGGGACACTAGGATTTCTCTTCCAGTTTGGTTCTCGACCCGTGGCGCGCAGGTATTTAATCACATCATCGATTACCGGATCGCCAAGTTCATCCTGCAAATGAAAGCCCACCAAATTGGGTGGGAAGAACTGAGGCCATTTTTTCTTGAGATGCTTCATCTCTTTTGCACGCAGCGTGTTTCCGCAGACCTCAGAGTCTAGTTCCGCCTCGTAGATGGTGAATTTGACGAACCGTTTCATGAAGAATGTTGCCCGAGAAGTTTTTAGATTGTCGATCCCACCACCTTCTCCATCACATAATCATCCATGACGAAGCCGCTGCCGATGTCGCTGCAGACGTCTTCGGTGAAGTGGAAGCCATGGCGGAGGTAGGCGCGGATGGCGGCGGCGTTGCGTTTGTTGACGCGGAGGCGCACCCTTTTGCAGCGCAGGTCGCGGGCGCGGTCCTCGGCCCAACGCAGTGTCAGACCGCCGAGACCGAGACCATGCACTTCGGGCAGGAGGTAGAGCTTGTTGATGAAGAGCACGGGCTCATGCGCGAGCTTTTCAAACGAGATGTAGCCGACCGCGCCGCGCCCCTCGACCTCGACCAGCGCATACCACACGTCGCGCGCCTGCATCTCGTGCGCCATGTTGCCGGGTTGATACCAGATGGAGAGCATGTAGTGGATCTGCGCGTCGCTGATGATGCCGGGGTAGCACGCGAGCCAGATCGCATGCCCGAGCTGCTGCACGGTGGTGAGTTCGTCCGGTCCGATGCGGCGGATGCGCGCGGGCAGCGGATGAATGGCGTCTTTGATGGTCTGCAATGCCTGCTGCCACACCTCGAGATCATTCGCCGGTGAGAGCCGCTGCAGATTGGCGGCGATCTGATCGCGCGTGGGCTTCACGAGCTTTTCCTCGCGGACTTGTTTGAGATCCGAAGGGAACTCGATCTCCGGCAGGATCGTTTTCGCCAGATACCAGCAGGCCCAGGCGCGCCAGGTGCGCAGCTCCTTGTTCGGCTCGACCATGCGCGTGGCGAGATGCTGCCAGTGACGGCGCGGATTGCCGATGAACTGGCCCTCGACGCGGTGCTGCAGGATCCAGATGAGCGCCTGATACGGCAGCGGCCATTTCGCGAGGATCGGCTCGTCGCGCTTCAAGGGCAGCGACAGC
This sequence comes from Prosthecobacter sp., assembly GCF_020439865.1. Lineage (GTDB taxonomy): Bacteria > Verrucomicrobiota > Verrucomicrobiia > Verrucomicrobiales > Verrucomicrobiaceae > Prosthecobacter. The sequence continues at coordinate 167,606 of NZ_JAGRPF010000113.1, read as the reverse complement.
GCACGGTTGATGAGCAGGATGCTTTTGGCCGGAAAGCCCTCCCGCCACAGGCTCTGCGCATAGTGCAGCGCCGTTTCATAAAACAGCGGGCCGCGCTCGTGGTTCAGCGCCTCGACATCCGTGTGATCGTAATGCCGGTTTTCCTCCGGCAGCAGCGGGCAGGGCGGATTGATCCACTCGCGGTGCTTCATGCGGTTTTTTCCTCCCACGCTTTGGCGCGGGTGAGCGCACGATTCCAGCCCTGCGTGATTTTGGCGCGTGCGGCGGCCTTCATGGCCGGCTTGAATTTGCGGTCCACCTGCCAGTGCTTCGAGATGTTGGCCACGTTCTTCCAGAAGCCGACAGCGAGACCTGCGAGGCACGCGGCACCGAGCGCGGTGGTTTCATTCACCTTCGGACGCACCACCGGCACACCAAGCAAGTCGCACTGCATTTGAATGAGCAGGTTGTTCACACTCGCGCCGCCATCGACGCGGAGCTCCTTCAGCTTGATGCCCGCATCGGCCTCCATCGCCTTCAAGATGTCCATGACCTGCAAGGCGATGCCTTCCAGCGCCGCACGCGCGATGTGCGCCGCCGTGGTGCCGCGCGTCATGCCCACGAGCGTGCCGCGCGCATACGCATCCCAATGCGGCGCACCGAGGCCTGCAAACGCGGGCACCATGTAAACGCCGCCCGTGTCCGGCACGCTCGCGGCGAGCGCCTCAACGTCGGGCGCGGTCTTGATGATGCCCAGGCCGTCGCGCAGCCACTGAATCGCCGCGCCGGCGATGAACACGCTGCCTTCCAGCGCATACTCCGTGCGTCCGCCGATGCGCCACGCGATGGTGGTGAGCAGTTTGTTCTTCGAGGTGATCGGCTTCGTGCCGGTGTTCATCAGCATGAAGCAACCGGTGCCGTAGGTGTTCTTCACCAGACCCGGTTTTGTGCACACCTGACCAAAGAGCGCGGACTGCTGGTCGCCCGCGATGCCCGCGACAGGAATGCTGCCGCCAAGCAGCGAAGTCTCGCCAAACACGCCGCTCGAATCCTTTACTTCCGGCAACATGGAACGCGGAACGCCGAAGAGTTTCAGCAGTTCGTCATCCCAGTCGCCTTTGCGAATGTCGTAGAGCATGGTGCGCGAGGCATTGCTCACATCCGTCGCGTGCACCTTGCCGCCGGTGAGATTCCACAGCAGCCAGGAATCGACCGTGCCAAAGGCAAGTTCGCCCTTCGCGGCGCGCGCTTTGAGTCCCTTCACGTTTTGCAGCATCCACTGCACCTTCGTGGCGGAGAAGTAGGCATCGATGACGAGACCGGTCTTTTTTTGAATCAAGCGATCGAGCTTCTGTGCGCGCATCTTGTCGCACATCGGCGCCGTGCGGCGGTCCTGCCACACGATCGCATTGCAGACGGGCTTCCCCGTTTTGCGATCCCACACTACCGCCGTCTCCCGCTGATTCGTGATGCCGATGGCGGCCACATCCGAGGCCTTCGCATGCGCCTTGTGCAAAACCTCCGAAGCGACACCCGCCTGCGTGGCCCAGATTTCCTGCGCGTCGTGCTCCACCCAGCCCGGTTTCGGGAAAATCTGCCGGAATTCCTTCTGCGCCGTCGCCACGATGCCGCCGTCGTGATTGAAGAGAATGGCGCGTGAACTGGTCGTGCCCTGGTCGAGTGCGAGGATGAATTTCATGGTTAATCGTGATGTTCCCAAGACCCACAGTCTGAGTCAATGCCTTACAATCTGCCGGGCAACATGTAGATGGCGATTTTACCTCAAAGTGAATACAATGGTGGCGAAACCATCCAATCCCACCGCCATGCAAACCATCCCTGAATCCGCAGCGCCCGCCGCTCCGCGTGCGCGTTCCAAGAAAAAGATCGTCCTCATCACCCTCGGAGTCATTCTTGGCTGCGCGGGCATCGCCGCCGCCACCGGCGCGCTCTGGGTGAAACACACGTTCTATCCCTCCCCCATCACGCCCGTGAGCCTCACCGCCAGCGAGCAGGCGGCGTTCGATAACAAACTGGAGGCGCTCAACAATCCCGACGCCATCCCGGCAGACGAGGCGAACCGCACGATCATTGTCAACGAGCGGGAGGTAAACGCCTACCTGGCCAAGCAGCAGCTCGGAGAGAACGTGCAGGTGAAATTCGGCGAGGGCAATGTCTCCGCAGCGATCATCTTCCAAGCACCGGAAGATTTTCCGATTTTCCCGAATCAGAAGATCCGTCTGCGTTTCACCTTCGGCACCAGCTTGTCGGCTGAACACAAGCTGTCGCTCAAACTCGACGACCTGAGCCTCGGCGGCATCTCGCTGCCAAACAGCTGGATCGGCGACATCAAGGGCATCGACCTCGTCGCCGAAAACGTGGAGAGCGATCCGGCGCTGCAAAAGTTCCTCGCTGGCATTCGATCGATGGACATCCACAACGGCACTTTGCGTCTCGTGCTGAACAAGTAAGCCGTCTCACGCCTTCAACGGCAGCGTGAAGCAGAACACACCGCCGCAGCCGGCCACCTCCTTCGGCCAGATGCGGCCGCCGTGGTCTTCGACGATGTTTTTGCAGATGGAGAGGCCGAGGCCGGTGCCTGTGGGCTTGCCGTCGGTGAAGAAGGGCGTGAAGAGCTTGTCCACGATGCCGGGCTTGAACCCCGGGCCGGTGTCCTCGACCTCGGCGTAGATTTCGCGCGGGTTCTGTTCGAAACGCACCATGATGCGGCCGCCGTCGGGCATGAAGTCGGCGGCGTTGTTGAACAGGTTGAAAAAGACATGGTCGAGGCGGCGGGTGTTGAGCGGCAGAACAATGTCAGGCGCGGCGGCCTGCACCTCGACGACGACTTTTTTGTTCTCCAACTCGTCACGCGTCTGGTCGATCACCTCGGCGAAGTAGGTGGCGAAGTTCACCGGTTCCAGTGCATGCTGGGTGGACCCTTCGCTGACACGCAGCAGCTCGTTGAGCATGTGGGTGAGGCGCTGCACCTGCTGATGAATGCGTTTTTTTGCCTGCGCCCGCAGTTCCGGGCTGGCGCGTTCGGACGCGGTGGCATCTGCGGCGAGGGCGATGACGCTGAGCGGATTCTTCAAATCATGCACGATGGAACGCGCGAAACGCCCCATGAGCGAAAGCCGCTCGGCCTCAAGCATCTCATGGACAAAGTGGCTGTTCGTCTCACGCATGCGCAGGCTGAACGCATGCAGCAGCGCAAAGACGAGCTGCGGCGACTGCTCCATAAGGTCGGTGACCTGGTCACGTGAAACAAACAACAGACGCGAGTCCTGCTGCGCCGTCGCCGTGGCTGAACGCGAAGCGTTGTTGATGATGGCCATCTCGCCGAAAAAATCACCCGCCGCAAATTCACGGAGCGCATGCTTGTTTGATTGGCTGACGAAGGCGGATATGCGCACCAGACCATTGAGGATGGCGTAGAGACCGTCACCGGGATCCCCTTCTTCGAAGATTACCTCGCCGGCCCGATATTCACGAACAACCGGCTCAACCTGCTGCTGCTTGAGCTCAGATTCCAGAAGACTGACAAAGGTGGCTCTGCACTCGGCGGAAATCATGGCTCGCTTTGGAAAGCTCAAAACATGCGCTCCGACACCGTGATGACATCGCCGGGAATGATAACAATCGGCTGCTGGTCTGGCTGTGTGGCATGTTTTTTCAAATCGAGGGCATAAACCTGGCTTCCACGTTTCAGCAGCACCTTTGACTGCCGGGCGAGGCGTGTGTAACCGCCCGCCAGAGCAATGGCTTCCTCGACGGTGAGGCGCGGCTCCACGCCACGAGGGAAATTATAGCGGCCGGGCTGGGCGACCTGACCCAGCACGGAGTACGCCAGGCTGACGTACTCGATGACCTGCACCTGCGCCCGTGCCTTGACGAGAATCTTGTTGTCCACAGCGTAGGAACTGAGTCTGGATGCGAGCGCGGAGGGACTCGAACCAGCGGCCCGGATCTCGGCGTTACCTTCGGAGGACAATGTCGGGACGTTGATCATGCCGTTCCAATCCACCCGTGCCTGCTGTCCGAGATCGGGCTCACCGGCGAAGGTGATGCCCAGCAGGTCTCCCGGCTGGATGGAGTAATGAGCCGCTGATGCCGGCGGCGGCGGCGGCGGCGGCAGTTCGCTCTTCGAAGCACAAGCAGAGAGCAATAAACAAAGTCCCAAAGCCGACGGGCCACACGTAGTTGGAAGCTTCATGGAATTGTGGTTACTGGATTGATTCGTAAGTGTCAATACAAAGGATTGTGAATTGCCTTGACGATTTCCTCCCATATCCACTTAATGATTTGTGGAATTACGCGCTGCATTTCTGCTGCCCGGCAACCTGATGGCCATCGTGCTCACCTGCACGGCCGCCACGGCTGCCACTCCGCTCAAAAAAGAGGCGGCACCGCGATATTCTGACGGCTTCGTTTCATTGCCAGGACCATTGGGCTTGATGGAGCCTTCCACATTGCTCCCACCGCCGGATGACGGGACCACGTTTGTCACACTTTCGAAGTCCTCCAGACGTGCAGCCAATCCCGATGTGGATCTCACCTCAGAACCCCGACGCTGGCAGAGCGCCGCCTCGTCATCTGGATTTCAGCCGTACACCTGGGGATTGGCCGGCGACATCAATGCGAACGTCGCACTAGGCCTGCAGTCCACGTTGTTCTACACCGACAACATTGATTTCCTGACCAGCAATCGCAAGAAGAGTGAAACTGTTTTTGAAATCTCCCCGGTCATCAAACTCGACCTCGGCGATCCTCAGGGCTGGATCAGCGGGCCAAACTCAGGCCGGTCACAGTACTACACCAGCCTGCTGTATGTGCCGACCTTCTACTACCATTTAGGGGAGGAGGTGGATGATTATGCCCAGCACTTTCTCTGTGAAACAGGGCGGGTGAACGAGGTTTCACGCTCTGTCCTGCGGTTGGAGTATGATGAACGCATTCTGGCGTCTTCGGAAAACACCTCCCCTGAAATGAACTACACCTTGCTGGATGCCTCCGCATTGCAGGAGTACAAGATTACGCCACGAACAACTTTGAGAGGCAAGGGAACCTACCGGAAACTGACCGTCGCACAGGCCACCTCCAACCGGTCTGAATGGATAGGTGATCTTGGCTTGAACTGGGAGCTGTCGCCGAAGACGAAGCTGGGGATTGGCAGTGAGTTTGGCAGCATCATCTACGAGCAGCGTGCCCTGGGAAGCCAGAACTACCAGCAGGCGCTGATTTTGATCGATTGGAGACCCACGACGAAATTCGGTTTCAACACCCGCACCGGCATCGAATGGCGCGAGTTCCAGCGCTCCCCGCCGCAAAGCATGAAAACCAGCCTGGTGACCATGAGTTCGGTTTACTGGCAGGTTTCAGAGAAAACCCGGATCAACACCAGCCTGCGGGTGGCCAACACCCCGTCGGTGCTGGCGCAGGGCGCACTGTTTCGCCAGATACGTTTTGGGCCGGACATCTCGCACGATTTCAGCCCCCACTTTTACTCCACCGCTGCTGTGCAGGTCATCCGCCGACTTTATGACACCGGCAGGCGCGACTGGGAGCCCATGCTGCGCTTAGCGCTGGGGTATCGTGGTGAAATAGACCGTGAGTACAACCGGACCAACATCGAGCTGTTCTACCAGTGGCATCAACGCACCCGCAGTGATGTGCAGGGAGCCGACGTCAACCGTTCCCAGGTGGGCGTGCAGCTCACACGCTATTTTTAACCGGCCCGTTCACGCATGAGCAACGCAGCACCAGATGCCGGCCCGGAACGCTTCCTGCGCACTGACCATCTGCATCAGGATCTCAAGGGCCGGGCGGTGCGTGGTGGCGTGATCACCCTGCTCGCACAGGGTGGTAAGTTCGCCTTCCAGCTCATCAACATGGTCGTGCTGGCACGCCTGCTCTCGCCGGACGATTTCGGCCTCGTCGGCATGGTGACGAGTTTGGTGGGTTTCCTGACCATTCTCAAGGACCTCGGTCTCTCCGCTGCGACAATCCAGCGCCCAGAGATCACGCACGCACAGGTCAGCACATTGTTTTGGGTGAACACCGGCTTTGGTCTGCTGCTCGCCCTGCTCACGCTCGCCGCTGCTCCTCTGGTGGTGTCTTTTTATCACGAACCGCGATTGTTTGTCGTCATCTGCACGCTGGCGGCGGGTTTTGTCGTCTCAGGGCTCTCAGTGCAGCATCAGGCGCTGCTGCGTCGTCAGATGCATTTCGGCACGATCATGAAGATCGACCTGCTCGCGCTTGGCTGCGGCACCACGGCGGCCGTGGTGGCTGGCTGTCTTGGTTACGGCTACTGGGCGCTGGTGTGGTCGCAACTCGTGCTCATGGGCGTGACGACAATCTCATCGTGGATCGCATGCGGCTGGCGTCCTGGCACGTGGCATCGCAACTGCGGTGTAGGCGAGATGATTGGCCTCGGCGGCTGGCTGGCGGCATTTCGCATGGTGAGCTACTGGATCCAAAACGTGGACAATGTGCTCATCGGCCGTTTCTGGGGCACGCAACAACTCGGCTACTACATGCGTGCTTATCAACTGCTGGTCATGCCGCTTTCACAGATCAACCTGCCCATTGGCGAGGTGACGGTCCCAGCGCTCAGCCGCATGACTGACGAGGCGCGGAGTTATCGTGACGCCTACGGCAAGGTGTTGCAGATGGTGCTGCTGCTCACGCTGCCGGTGATCGTGGTCACAGTCGGCGCGGCGGATTGGGTGATCGAAGTCGTTCTGGGAAAACAGTGGATCTCCGCCGCGGAAATCTTCATGTGGCTCGGCATCATGGCCTTTGCCGAGCCCGTGCGTTACACCACCAGCTATCTGTTCATCTCACAAGGGCGCACGCGGGAGATGTTTTTTGCGGAGCTCATATCCAGCGTCTTTCTCATCGCGGCGATTGCCATTGGTGTCGTTTATAGCACCAAGATGGTCGCGATCTGCTTCGCGATCTCCAGCCTGCTCATCCGCACCCCCATTGTTCTCTACTATGTGGGACGCTCCGGGCCTGTGCCGACGGGTTATATCTGCAAAACCGCCGTCCCGCTGATTTTGGCCTCACTCGCAGCGCTGGCGGCCTTGTACGGCTTCCGTCACTCGCCGCTGGTCTCGCTGCCATGGATCAATCCCTTTATCGGCGCGGTGCTGGCCACGATCATCACCGGAGTTGTTTTCCTGCTCATGCTCCTTCTTCTTCCCGCAGGCCGTTCTTCGCTACCCGGCGTGCGCGAACTGCTGCCCATGCTGCGCAACCGTTCCAAAAGCAAAGCCACCTGATCTTCTCACCTCCCGACGATGCCATGATTCAGATCTCCAAGACCAGCTTCGGACAAAACCTCGCCGCATGGCTGCTGCTGGCACGTCATCACCTGCGGCACCGCTTGCGCAAGGGTGCCAAACGGGCGCTCGACATCACCTGTGGTTCTCTGGTGGTGCTCATGCTCTCACCGCTACTCATCGCCGCCGCGCTGCTCATCATCATCGTCGATGGCCGTCCGGTTACCTTCGCGGGCAAGCGCGTTGGGAAACTCGGACGCCTCTTCCCGATGATGAAATTCCGCACCATGCGTCGTGATGCGGAGGCCATCGAAAAGAAGATTCAGGAGCATAAGATCAGCAAGACCGCCCAGCACTTCGTCGATCCAGAGAACGAATCCGTGCTGAAGCTGCGCAAGGCGCTGCTGAAATTCTCGGACGAGGAGAAATATCCGAACGACCCGCGCATTCTCCCGTTTGGCAAGTTCATGCGCAAGTTTTCCATCGACGAGCTGCCGCAGCTCTTCCACATCATCAATGGCGACATGAGTCTCGTCGGCCCGCGTCCTTTCGCGATGTGGGAGGTGGCGGAGTTCACGCCGCGCGATCTGCTGCGCCACAAGATCAAGCCCGGTCTCACCGGCCTCTGGCAGGTCAGCAACCGCAGCAAGATCACTCATGACGAAGCGATCGGCCTCGATTTGAAGTACGCCGCCAGGCAAAGCCTCTGGCTGGACCTTAAAATCCTTTTCATGACCGTTCCAATTGCGCTCAAAAACCGAGGCGGCAACTGACCTCTTCCCCCGACAATGAACGCCGACGCCATTCTCCGCAACAAGTCGCCTATTCTGCTCAACAACGAGCCATTTTTTCTCTGGGAGATCGGTCACAGCCGTGTCATTGAGCATTGGATGGATCATCTCTTCCGCAGTAACGCCTCGCTGACTCTCTGGCTGGAGGAACATGACGCCAAACTCGCCGCTTTTGTTGCCGAGACCTTCCCCCTGTGCAAGCGGGCCGCGATCAAAACTGGACTGCCTGACGCCGCCACGGACGCCTGCACCTTCGCAGATTCCGAAGGCGTCATTCAACTTCAGCGGGGCACAGCGCTCGTCTCCTGTCTGCCTGACCAGCCCGCCACAAGGACCTGGTTCGCAATTGTCAAAAAGTGGCTTCTGGAACTGCACAAGTTTGGCACGCAACTGCCCGAACTTGAGACACAGATCGCGCCCGGAGTCGTCATCGGTCATCACTGCAGCATCTCCAAGGACACCGTCTTCCATGCCCCCTGTTGGATCGGCAACGGCTGCACCATCAGTGGCGCCGCCATCGGCCCAAATGTCGTGATCGGGGAAGAATGCGTCATTGCCACCGGTGTGCATGTCACCGATTCTTATGTTCTGCGCCGCAGTTTCATCCGCCCGAATACCCGACTTGATGGCGTCGTGGTAACACCTGAAATCATTTTGGATCATGCAACGGGAGAAGCCGCCGCCCTGTCATAGCCTCACATCATGAACAGCGCCGCTCCAACGGACCCTCCCCCGTCCCACTCCCCCCTCCAGAAGTTGGAGGAGGGCGGAGCGCTGTCACACTTTGCCTCCAGCATCGCGCACGAGGTGTGCAATCCGCTCAGCCAGATCGTACTCGCCACCGATCTGCTGGCCGGGCCGCGGCCCATGACAGATGACCTGCGCAAAAAGATCGTCGCCTATTTGCGCCAAGGCTCTGAGCGCATCGACAAGGCGATGAAAAGCATGCTTCAGACTTGTGCACCCATTGAGACCAGCATGACGACCGAAGACGCCAACCATCTTGTTGAAGCCGCTCTCAGCTCGCTCCTCTTGGACGGCAAGGTTAAGATCGAAAAGCACCTAACACCGGGTCTTCCGACCGTTCTGGTGGACAAAGCGCACATGACCGATGCTATTGCAGGTCTGTGCACCAACGCCCTCGACGCCATGCGGCCCAATGGTGGCACACTCACCATCACCTCCTCCGCCAAAGTTTTCACCAGCAGCGAACGCGAAGGCTGGCAACGGCAGTCCTGGTTCCGCGCCGGCGACCATGCAGTGGTCATCGAGATTGCCGACACCGGCCACGGCATTCATGAGAGCCAGATACCTCTCATCTTCGAACCGTTTTACACCACCAAGACAGCCGGCAAAGGCGCAGGGCTGGGCCTCACCGTGGCAAAAAAGATCGTTGATTTGCATCATGGGCGACTAGAGGTAGGCAACCGACCGGAAGGTGGCGTGCTGGCCGTTTTGACCTTGAAATCCGCCATACAATCTTCACTCCCAACCGACTCATGAGCGACTCTCCCGATTCTGCGAAGAAGAAGATCCTGCTCATTGATGACGAACCGTTCATCACCAGCCTCATGGCCATGAACCTGGAAGACACGGGCCGCTATGAGGTCCGTGAGCAGAACGACTCGCTCAAGGCGCTCGACAGTATCATGGACTTCGTTCCCGACCTCGTCGTGCTGGACGTCATGATGCCTGATCTCGACGGTGCGGACATCATCTATCGTCTGAAGAATGATTCGCGGCTCAAGCACATTGCCGTCGTCTTTCACACTGCGACGGTGCGCGAGGCTGAGTTGCACGCACACGGCGGCATCATCAGCGGCTTCCCCTTCCTTGCTAAACCCGCCACGACCGACCAGATGATCGAGTTCATCGAAAAACATCTGCCCAAGTAGCCAGGTTCAGCGCCTTGTCCCCACCCGGCGGCGAACGCCGCCTGGAATCTGCACCACCGCCATTTCGATGCCAGAACGTATGGAACCCAACCCGGCTGGCGCTGACGCCTCCCTGCATGTGCATGGCAGGGTGTTCGTGAAGGTCATCTCCTCCGGCCTGGTGAGCAAGGCCCTGGGCGCGGTGCTGCAACTGGCCTCCATTCCCCTGGCCATCCGCCACCTCGGAGCAGATGGCTACGGGTTGTATTCCCTGTTCATCGCACTCTTCATCCTGCAATCCCCCGCGCAGGTGTTTGGTGGACCAAACCTGACCTCCCTGCTCTCCGGCACCAGGCTCGATCACAAGAACTCGGATGTGATCCGCACCTCGCTCACGCTCACCTTTTACGTATCGGTCATTGGTGCGGTAGGAGCCTCGCTTTTCACCTTTCTGTCCCCCAGCTTCGCAGGGTCGGTAAGATCCTCTGTGCAGGAGCACCTTCTGGGGCTCCTCATGTTTGCACTCAGCCTGGTCATGCGTGCGGAGTGCAACTCCTTCATCCGCATTGAGACCGCAGCTCTGCAGGCGCACCGGTCCTACCTCTACAACGGCCTCGGCAACGCGCTGGCCGCCGCCATGCTCCTGCTGTTTCCGTTCTATCCCAGGATCTGGTTTCTCATCACCATCACCTGTCTGGTTCAGACACTGCCGCTGTACTTCTACAGTCTGCGCGAGCTCAGGTCGAACTACCGCATCCGCGAAGGGGCCGTTCAGATGGAGATCTGTAAGACGCTCTTCTTCGGCGGCTCGATCTACCTCATCTTTGAGTTTTCCTCCAATCTCCCGCGCGAACTGCTGAAGTTTATTCTGGACTCCAAATCGGGGGCCGCTGATCTGGCAATTTATTCGGCGCTGATGAGCATCTCCCTGCTCATCCGCAACTCCGCCACACTCATCTTTGGCCCGATGATCCCCGCCATCAAACAGGCCCTGGAACAACACCAGGGTGCATGGATCCGCCGCGCCTATCTCATAACCGTGCTGCTCAGCGCCACTCCGCTGATCGTAGCGGTGTTTCCTGATGCGCTGATCAGCCGCGGCAGCAGCCTGTTGTTTGGCCATGGGCTGCTGGTAAACCGCTGGCACGTGATCAGCGGGGCGTATTTTCTCGCCAGCCTTCTGATCAAATACTGGGGCGCCTATTTTCTCATCGGCATGCATGAGCGGCGGTTCCTGCTCGTCACTTCCGTCACGAGCCTCGCTGCGTTCGGTGTTGCCGCGTTTGCGTTCACCGGCTGGGGGGCCACGAACGCCTTCATCATGCTGGCCACGGTGGACATGATTTTCTTCAACCTTCCCGCCACCTTCAAAATTCTCCGCACGCCATGAGAGTCCTGTACTTGATGAAGACTCAGGACTCCAATCTGGGCGACCTGCTGATCAACAAACTGCTCATCGATCTTCTGGCCGAAAGAGCAGACTGCATGCTCTTTGATGTCTCCGGTGTCTCCTATAAGTTTCGTGAGGCCGTGACAGCCGATGTCCCTTCGCCAGTCATCTTTTCAACCCGACGTGATCTCGGCTACTATTTGAAGCTGCTCCTCTGCCGAAAGTACTTCGATGTCATCATCGCCCCTCCCGGACATGCCGGCAAAGCGGGCTGGCGGCATGTGGTTCCCGTCGTTTTTGCCTTTTATTACCGCCTGCTCGGTGTGCGCTACATGCGGCTCGGAAAATCCATTCCGCACAACACGGGCCTGGGAGCACTGCTGGAAAAGATTCTTGTGCTGATCTCCCACCACACCCTGGTGCGCGATCAGGGCAGTCTCGAACGCGTCCGAATGTTTCAGAACCAGAGAAACATTTCATGTGCACCTGATCTCATCGTCCTGCTCTTCGGCAAAGAACCGCCGGCAACCGGCAAACACGGACTCATCGTCTCTTTTCGTTTCGACTATTACCCGGAGGAGAAACGTCCGGCATTCGTGAAGCAGGTCGCTGAATTGGCGGCCCACTATGCAAGACAGCACTCGCTGCCGATCACCCTCACGTGGCAGGTGGAACGGGATGAAGCCTGCGTGCGTGCCGTCGCAGCAGAACTCAACGCCATGGGCCTCGGAACCTCTCTGGCCGAGGTCACCCTCGGCAATCTCGCCCACACTTACCGCGGTTCATCGCTCATCCTCTCAAACCGCCTCCATGTGGCACTCACCTCCCTCTGCCTCGGAGCCAACGCCTGGGCCGTCTGTGATCCGACCAAAGATCACAAGATCATCGACGCGTTCAAAGAGCTGAAACTTGGCGAGCGCCTCCTCGGCATCGACCAACGTACCGACTTGATGTCCGACTCCACGGCTCCGGCGAGTCTCCAGTCCGCACGTGACGCATTGCGGGCCGCCATTCTGGCATCATTAACATAGCAGCATCCTGCAGGCTGCGTTTTGGTGTCTGATCACGCCATTGGCGCTCGCCGGGCTGTTCCGCGCTCGTTCACTTATTCCGCGCAGCAGGCTTAATCACCATAAATAAACTGACTGGGCAAATGCTTGTTATTTCATTTGGTTGGAGAGCTTGAAACGCTAGTGTTCGGACATGGGCGCGTCCCCTTCTCCTCCGCCGAACGGTTTCACCGATGTGAATCATCAAAGGTTTCTGGAAGTTCGTTTTTTTGGTTCTCTCGACGGACTCCGCTGCTTGAGCATTCTCGCAGTTGTCTGGCATCATGCCTGGCGGCATCACGGACATACGGACAGAACCGGCCTGTTGGATCGAGGTCATCTGGGTGTCAGCCTGTTTTTTGCCATCAGCGGTTTCCTGATCACCACGCTCATTCTCCGCGAATTGCGGGAGCACGGCGAGTTCTCGCTGCGTCGGTTCTACATGCGGCGCTCGCTGCGCATATTCCCGCTCTACTACTCGGTACTGCTCGTTTATGTGACCGCGGTCTGGGTGCTCGACCGCCACACGAGTGCCGGGAAGCAATTTTATGACAACCTGCCCTATTTTGCGAGCTACACTTCGAACTGGTTTGTCCAGCTGGACGGTCGTGTCATTTTCTACTTCGCGTGGTCTCTTGCCACTGAAGAACAGTTTTACCTGTTCTGGCCCTTTATCGAAAAGGCGTTCAAGGGGCGTAGCCTGGCAGTGGTCGCCATGTGCGTCTTGGTGGCGACGAGCATCGCCGCTTCATCAGGACTTTTGAACAGCGCACTGGGGACGAATTCATTTCCGCTCACAGTTCTGGACAGTATCTCCACACCGATCTGTCTGGGGGTGCTTGCAGCCCACCTGCTCCATTCCCCGGCCGGCTTCCGCATCGCCTCAAAATTCGCCTACCCCAGATACGCGAGCCTGGCATGGGCGGGGGCCGTTCTCGTGCTGGCAGCTTTGCCGGAACTGCATGAAATCCCCATCGCCATGGCCATGGCGGGGCTGGTGACGTCGTGCGTCATTCGCGAGGACAATAGCCTGTCCGCCCTGTTGAAATTCGGACCAGCCCAAGCAATTGGCAAAGTGAGCTATGGTATGTACTTGATGCACATGCTGTGCATGAATCTTGCCGCCAAAATCCTGTCCAAACTGCATATCAACAATTCGCTCACTTTGTTCGCACTGGCCTCAGGAATCGCCTTCACTGCGGCTTGGTTGAGCTTCAATTACTACGAGTCGTTCTTTCTCAGGCTGAAGAAAAGATTTTCCAGCTAGAGACCAAGCCGGCACACAAAAACTTGATGCATTCTTCTTATGCCGCTCATCTGGCCCGGCGCTGCTTGACCGCGTCCTGAACGACGTGAATCAAAAACAAAGGCCCTTCGATCAGATAGCGCTTCCACAAACGTCTCGGCTCACGTGACATGCGGTAGAGCCACTCGAGCTTGATCTTCTGCACCCACAACGGTGCACGTGGAAACATGCCCGCCGAGAAATCAAGAAACGCCCCGACACCAACTCCCAGTCTCGCACCTGCCCGCGCCTGATTGCACGCCAGCCAGCGCTCCTGCACCGGATTGCCCATGCCAACGATCAGCACGTCTGTCCGCGCATCGCGAATCCTCTGCAACAAGTTGTCCAATTCCTCCTCTTTGAAGAACCCCGCGTGCGTCCCGCTGATCTCCAACGTGGGATTGTCCGCGACAAACTTCGCAGCCGCCTTCTCCGCCACGCCGGGCACGCCTCCCAGCAAAAAGACACGCCAGCCCTGCTCCGCCGCCATTTTCAGGATCAACGGCGTCAGGTCAGTGCCGTTCAGATTCGCCGGAAACGACCGCCCGCCCACGATCTTCGCCGCCAAGGACACACCGATGCCGTCGTTCATCACGATCGCAGCCTCCTGCACGATCTTGCGATATTCGGGATCCTCCGTCGTCAGTTCCAGCGTGTGCGCGTTCACATAGATCACCAGCGCCTGCCCTCCCAGCTCCGTCAGATACTGGATCTCCGCGATCGCCTCCGCCTCCGTCGCACACACGATTGGGATGTCGAGAATGGTGAGGGTGGGCAGCCGGTGCTTCATGACTTTTTCTTTCCTCCGGGAACAAGGGGAACGAGCAGCGCGGCGGCGAGGGTGGCGGCGGTCATTAGCGGCTCATAGAGAAACATGCGCATGTCGGTCTTCATGGCCTGCCACATGAAGCGGCGGCAGTCGGCGGCCTGGCGCATGGAAAAGGCGCGGCGCGCATAGTTCCGCAACTGAAAGGCCTCCGCCAGTTTCGCAAACTTCTTTGCGATGTCGGGCGCGTACTGATACGACTTCCGCCAGGTGTGCAGGCAGGCGTCGTAGTGCTTGTCCAGCTTGTCAGACAGACTGCCGGGAGTGACCCGATAAAACGTGAGCGCCTCGTTGATGCCTTCGAGCTTCCATTTCCGCGGCGGCGTGAAACAGATGCGCAGCCAGCAGTCCACGTCGTTGTTGCGCGGCTTGTCTTCGTCAAAGCGATGCTCGTCGAAGACTTCGCGACGGAACACGGGGGTTGAGCCGTTCGTGATCGGATTGCGGCAGTAGAGGTAATAGTCGCTAAGGTTTTGGGTCTTCGGAAAGCGACAGTGCAGCAGCCTGCCGTCGAGCGAGACGAACTGCGTGGCGGAGTAGCTGCAGCCGACGCCGGGATCATTCTCCAGGTGCGCGACGTGCTTTTCGATCTTGGCTGGCGCCCACCAGTCATCACCGTCGGTAAGGGCGATGTATTTTCCTTTGGCATGGTCCAGACCGTGATTGCGCGCTGCAGACGCGCCCTTGTTGGCCTGCACGAGCAGCTTCACCCGCGGATCACGCTTTTCATAGTCACGCGCCACATCGGTGGTGCCGTCCTTCGAACCATCATCGACGACGATGATCTCCAGGTTCTTGTAGGTCTGACCGATCACCGAATCCAGCGTCTGCGCCAGATACGGTTCCATGTTGTAGCAGGGAATGACGACTGAAACGAGCGGGGTGTCCATAAGGAAGAAGTAGGTTTCAGATGAAAGCCTCCCCAGGCGGCGGTGCGGAACGGTGGTGAAGAATGGTGGTCAGGGACAGACCGATAAACAGAGCCCCAAACACGGCAAAAACGACGCGTGCTCCACGAAAGCGGTCCTCCGGTGCGGCTCCGACTTCAGGCGGCACCACCACTCGCAGCGCCGTTTGATGAAGCTGCTGGTAGGTCTGAATCTCAGCCCGGCGCAATGCGATCTGCTTGAGCTGCTCCCGGATCATCTCCGCGCGCAGCTGCAGGGACTCATATTCCGGCGAAAGCAGCGTGGCACGCGCAGCAGAGAGTGCCTCTTCCCGTGTCTTCATACGTCTTTCGATCTCCTCCGCAGATTGATCCAACGCCTGCATCTGCGAACGATACTGGGCCGCCGCGCCGGAGACAAACTGCCTCAGTTCGTCCTCCAGCGCCCGCACCTCGGAAGCTGTCTGCTCATAGTCCTTGCTGCTTGTCCCCTGGGTGGTCGTGACGCGGGCCATCTGAGCCTGCTTGGCTCCCAGACGAGCACGCAGGTTGGCGTAACCGGCGTTGGTGGCGAAGAGTTCCTCCTCGACACTGCCTCTGGCAGTCTCCCTGCCTTCACCCGTCAGTGTTTCGATCCGGCGCAGGATGCCGGCCAGCCGCATGCGCTGCTCGGTGATGTCGGCGAGCGTCGATTCCATCTTAATGACAAAGGCCGAGTAATCGACCGGCAGATGCACATCCATCTTCACCAGTTTTTCTGCGAGCTCATGGCGCTCTCTGCCCAGATCAGCCGCGGCCTTGTCCAGCACTCCGAGCAACTGCTGTGCAAGGTCGCCGCGCATTTCGCGGCGGATGTCATCCTGCACCTCCAGGACTGCCGCCACCAAGGCCAGGGCGTCGTCGCGCTTGTCACTGCGCGCCAGTACTTCGATGACGGTGCTGCCCGGCACAAGATGCGCCATCACCGAATCCGCCGCCTTGTCCATGCCCGCCTCGTCATCCGGCCAGCCGAGTTTTTGAAGCGCACGGCGCAGCGTGCCGCTGCTGGTCATGCGCGCCACCATCTCCTGAGGCAGCATGCGGTTGCCATAGGCGAAGTCCACGCGCACAAAACCGGCCATGCCCGTGGGTGCGACATCCAGCGGACTGATCTCCGCACGCGCCTGCGCCAGCCAGCTTTTTGGCGCGAACCAGATGACCGACACGGTGATGACGAGCACCACCATGGTCACGCTCCATGCAAGGAGACTTGTCTTACCTGCCCGCCACATAGGTTTGAAGTTTGGAGACCAGACCGGCACTTAGCACACAATGCATCAGGCCAAAGAAACCGCCTACAAACAGGCCGACAGCAAGAGCGCTCACGATCTTCAGTTTCGAACGCCCCTCCGGCACGTAGGGGTCGGAAAAGCGCTGCATCGTCACCGGCCTTGCCGCCGCATAGACGGACAGCTCGGTGAAGCGCGTGGAAAGCTGGCTCAACGAGCCCTGCAGGGCGTCACGCTGTGACTTGAGCCCCACATAAACAGGATCGAGCGAGATGTCCGTCTTGCGCGCATTTTCCTCAGTGGCGGCAAGTTTCGCCTGAAAGTACTTCACCGCCTCCTCATTGTCCTTCAGCCGCGAAGCGAGGCGCACACGCTGCATGGCGAGCGTGTCCGAGATGGCGCGCTTGGTGGTTTCCACCTCCGCCTGCGCCGCCTGGGTATTTGGATTCTCCGAGCCGTAGCGGCTCTTCAACGATGCGAGCTGTGACTCCTGGTCCAGGAGCTTGCGACGTGCCTCGGAGAGCGTGTAGTTGCGCTCCTGATCATCAAACTCAAAGCCGCTGGGCAGCTCCCCCTTGCTGTTGAATGCGGCGATCAGATCCGCCGCCTGCTGGAGACGGCTTTTGAGAGCGTTCTGCTCCACCTGCAGTTCCGCCAGCCGCCGCTCAGAATCGGCGATGGCCATTGTGATCGCCTGCTGACGTTCGTTTTCGTCGCTGATCATGATGCCTTTGTCGATGTTGAACTGAAGAATGCGGGCGTTCACGTCGTCCAGCTCCTTGCGCACCTCCACCAGACGCGTGCTCAGCGCCTCCAGTGCGTTGCGCGCCGTAGTCTCACGCTTTTCGGCGTCCACACGGATGGCCTCGTCGATCAACGCATCGGCAATGGCCGCCGCGCGCTTCGGCGAGTCAGCCGCCATCTTGATGGAAATGATGGCCGAGGTGTCGCGTGTCTTCACATTCAGATCGTCGGCGATTTGCGTGGCGGTGATACCGCCGACAGTCTTGGCCGCACGCTCACGTACGCGCAAAGACTGGAATGTCTGCGCCGCCAGCTCGCGGTCCACGCTGCCCATGAGCGAAACTCGCGCAAACTGCGCCAGTCCGGTGGAGGACAGCGTCTCGCTGATGAGCGCCACCTCGCCTTCGCTGACGTATTTGCCCGTAATCTGCTGGTAGGCCACCCAGCCGCCGACCAGGCCCAGCGCGAGCCAGACGGTGAGAATGATGGTGAGACGAATCAATTTCATGGGGTGAGGAGCGCGGGTTGCAAAACAGGAGAGGAAACACGATCACGGTCACGAAACGCCACCGCGCCGATGAAAACAAAAATTGGCCAGAAGTACACGAACAGGTCCTTGAGCGACTGGGAGTATGAATAAAACATCAGCGCCGTGGCAATGCACAGAACACCACGATAGTACGGATGCGTACCTCCGCTCATGCCAAACACCCAGGTGAACAAAATGGGCGCTACCGTGAAGCAGAAACCCACCGCACCACGTAAAAACAGCATTGCCCCCAGCGAGTCGAGATCGCCGATGTACACCTGATTGACGATCTGGCTGCCGGGAACAGTTTCTCCCGCCCCCAGCACCGCACGATCACCATACAGCCAGTTTTCAAAAGCGATCGCGCGCAGGTTCTCGCGGTCCTGCGAAGAATTGAGCCGCGCCGAGTGCACGGCTGACGCCGCCTTCTCACTGAAGTTCAGCAGAGGTCCGGTCAGGGCGGCCACCGCCAGAATGCCCGCCCCCGTGGCGAGAAAAAAGTAGCGCCGCCCAAAACCAACGATCACATAGATCATGACGCAGGTGAAACTGGCCAGCATGCCCATGCGTGAATAGGTGCAGACCAGCAGAAGCACCCAGCCGATGACACCGATCCACTTCAGAAGCGAATTCTTGACCACCAAAGTGAGCATGAGAAACATGATCGCCATCGCTCCGGCGAACGGTGCATAGGGCGTGAAAGCCACCAGCCTCCACTCTTGGTCGATGCGATAGGCTGGTGCGAGGAAATGCACGCTGAACAGCTCTTTGTTGCCAAAGAGAGAACTGGGGATCAGCGCCTTGTACTCGATGAGTGGCAGGATTTGAGCACCGGTCAGCACGAACGCGACGAGGCAGTAGATCAGCGTCTGCACACCGAGCAGCGTGGCAGCCGAGGCAATGACCGCCGGGCGAATCAATCCGCCCACCAGCGGCAAAAAGGCCCCCAGCGCATAGGTCAGAAACCACCACGGGATATGTTTGAACCCCAGCCCGTGCATGTAGAGAGACAGCAGTTCCTCCACCAAAATGCCCGTGCAGCTCAGACACCACACCACTGCAAGCAACGGCGGTCGGATGCCGTCACGCAGCCACGTGAAAAACGCCAGCACAATCAGCGGCCACGCCAGCAGCAACGGTGCGACCGGCCCCAGACCGATGAAGTAGAGCACATACGGCGACAGACTCCCCCAGAAGAAGACTTTTTCGATAAGACTGTTGGGCGGCGTCATAGTCGAAATTAGGGAAAGGCTTGAACGAGAATCCCTGCAATCCCCATCAAAGCCGAAAATACCCGGGCCGCGCAATCTTTTTGTGCCTCGCCAACAAAAGAGCCGCAGCAGGCATTCCTGCTGCGGCTCTGCGACAGATTGAGTCCCCGTTACTTCTTCGCGTCGGCGCCGGCGAGGATCTTCTTTGCCTCGTCCGCGCCAATCTCGCGCACCTTCAGGTTGCGCCAGCGGATTTCGCCACCGTGCGTTTGCAGCATGATCGGGCCTTTGGCAGGCAGCGGCTGCGCTTTGTCCCAGTAGTTCTCCATCACATTGCCATCGACGACGAGCTGGTCGTTAAGCCACACCCAGGTGCGTGCACCGATCTGGCGGATGCGGAAGCTGTTCCACTCGCCAAAGGGCTTGTCCGCCACCACGAGAGGATCGCGTCCTGGCGTGTCCGGCGTGTTGTTGAACAGACCACCGGAACCGAGATGCGGACGACGCGTGGGCTTGGCCGGGTCAAAGACCTGCGTCTTGTCCCAGATCTGCACCTGTGGCGTGCCACGCAGGTAGATGCCGCTGTCGGCACCGGCGACGGTCTTGTATTCGATGAGAAACTCGATGTCTCCGAACTCCTCCTCCGTGGTCGCATAGGGACCATGACCGTCATTGACCAGTTCGCCGTTTTCGACCTTCCAGTTCGTGGCGAACTCGTCGCGCATCTTCTTCAGCGCCTCGGCCTTCTTCTCGCCTTCAAGCTTCACCACCGAATGCGGGTTCAGACCGTACCAGCCGGTGAGGTCCTTGCCGTTGAAGATCGGACGGAATGCGGATGCAGGCGTCGCCGCCGGAGCTGATGCGGCAGGCGTGGACGCAGCCGGTTTGGCGGCTTTGTCACAGGCAGTGAGGGATATGACGAGCGCAAGGCCGCCGAGGGTGAGTGTGCTGAGTTTCATGGTGTGTGTCGGTAAAAGATGACAGGGATCACTTCGCTTCCTTGAGCTTCGCGATGAGATACTCGGTCGTGCTCTTGTATTTCGTGTCTGTGGCACCGGGATAATACACTTCGCAGCTCACGCCGTTTTCTTTGCAGTGCTCCTGCAGTTTCACACCGAAGTTCGCCGTGTGCGTGGGATCCTTCTGCTCCTGGCCAATGGCGGGAGGAGCGCTGAAGGAACAGTAAACCGGCGGATCGTCGGAGGTGACCAGCGCGTAGGGCGAGTACTCCTTGATCCACGGCAGGATGCGCTCACGCGCAGCCACGAAGTCGTCGAAATTCTTGAACTCGCCATTCTTACTAAACGCATGACCGCCGTACTTGCTGTTCGGCGTCCACTCGCGCATCTGCTTGGGATCGAGCGTGGTCTGCGGCCCGTTCACTGCAGCGCAGAAGAGACGCGTCGATTCACGCGCGATGGGATCGCTGCTTTTCGGATCGGCCATGTCATCGTGGAAGGCCAGCCACAGGCTGCTGCACGCGCCCGCGGAGCCACCGCTCGCGCCGATGCGCGTCTTGTCGATGTTCCACTCCGCCGCCTTGCTGCGCACGGTCTGCAATGCGAGCGCCGCATCAGTCAGCGGCGCCTTCACCGGCGGCACCACGTTTTGCGACTGCGAGATGTAGCGATAGTTGATCGAGACGACGGAGATGCCCTCCTTCAAAAACGGCTCCACCGAAATTCCCGCCTTGTCACCGGCCATCCAGCCGCCGCCGTGGATGAAAAACAGCAGCGGCGTCGGCTTGTCCGACTTCGCCTGCCAGAAATCGAGCACATTCCGCTCATGCGGCCCATACTTGAAGTCCGCGACTGTTTTCGGCGGATTCTTTGGATAAACCTTCTTGGCCGGAGCCTTTTTGGCGGGAGCTTCGGCTTTCTTAGCCGGCGTGTCCGCGGCAAAGGCAAAGCCTGTGAGCAGGAAGAGGGAGAGGACGAGTTTCATGGTTTGGTTCGGATTGGATTGCGTTCTACTTTTTCAAAGTCTCGATCAAAAACTCAGAGATCGACTTGTGCTTCACATCCGGTGCGCCGGGGTAGTTCAGTTCGCAGTGTGTGCCGATCTCGCGGCAGTGTTCCTGGAGCTTGACTCCATAGTTCGAGGTGTGCGTCGGGTCTTTCTGCGGCTGACCGATGGCAGGTGCGGTGCTGTAGTTGAGATAGACGGGCGGATCATCTTTCGAGACGAGCTCGTACGGCGAGTACATCTTGATCCATTTCAGTACCGACTCGCGCTTCTCCAAAAACTCGGCGAAGCGGGTGTCGCGTGACTTAAGGTTGTTCGGATCCATGAATCCGAAAGCGTGGCCGCCGTAGCGGCTGTTCGGGGTCCATTCCTTGAGTTGTTTCGGGTCGAGGGAGGTCTGCGCACCGCTCACCGCCGCGCACCAGAGGCGTGTCGATTCATGGGAGATGGGATCGCTGCTCTTCGGATCAGCCATGTCATCATGAAAAGCGAGGTAGAGGCTGCTGCATGCGCCGGCAGAACCGCCGCTGGCGCCGATGCGCTGCTTGTCGATGTTCCATTCGCCTGCCTTGCTGCGCACGAACTGCAGGGCGCGTGCCGCATCTTCGAGCGGCCACTGCACCGGCGGCATCACCCCTGCGAGCTGCGCCTGCCAGGAGTAACGGTAGTTGATGGAGACCACGGAGATCCCGGCCTTGAGACAGGCTTCGAGCTCACCCACCTTCGATTTGTCTCCCGCGACCCAGCCGCCGCCGTGGATGAAAAACAGCAGCGGCGTCGGCTTGTCCGACTCGGCCTTGTAGAAGTCGAGCACCTGACGCTCATGCGTGCCGTAGGCCACGTTCGCGATGGTGGGAGCGCGCGAGGGTTTGGGCGCAGGTTTGGCGGCCGGAGCGGCGGTCTGCGCCTGCAAGGAGACGGCGAGAAGGAACGGGAGGAGGGTCAGTTTCATGGTTGGATTGGAAATGCTGCGTTCGACGCAGCAACGCTGATGCGATCTGTTGGAGAGAGACATTTTCAAACGCGAAAAACACCACGTTTGATCATTGCGAAGGAGGACTCCTGAAAACTCACACTTCCGGAAGCTCAAACCCTGCGGCGTATTCCTCCTGCGCCAGCTTGTTCGCCTCGGCGGCAAACTCGCCGGTGAAGACCTCGTTCACCGGATCGAAATCAAGCCATGGACCGACAACGACCTGATCGACGTTGGTGTCGATTTGATTCGCCGCGAGCGTGGCGAGCATGTCCTCAAACATTTCCTGGCCGAACTTGTCGCCCTGAAGGCGCTCTTTGATCTCCTCATTCTTCATCGCCTTCCCGAGGCGATAGGAGGTGTTGGCGAGGTGCGACAAACACGCCGCCTGCTGTCCGTGGCGGATGTGCAGCACGTCCTTGGTGTATTTTCCGGCGCGCACGGAGTCGATGAAGTTCTTCATGTGATCCGGGCCCGTGAGGAAGTTCTCAAACTTCGTGATGGTCT
Organism: Prosthecobacter sp.; assembly: GCF_020439865.1. Classification (GTDB taxonomy): domain Bacteria; phylum Verrucomicrobiota; class Verrucomicrobiia; order Verrucomicrobiales; family Verrucomicrobiaceae; genus Prosthecobacter. Next base: position 145,040 of record NZ_JAGRPF010000113.1, on the reverse strand, counting down.
TCCCGTCGTTGTCGTAGGCCTTCGATTCGGCCACGTAACCACCTTCGCAATGGATGATGTTACCGGTGCGGATGCCCTTGGAGTGCGGCTCGCCAGTTTTCTTGTCCATGTTTTTCGCCGGCAGGCCAAACATGTCCATAAGCAGCGGCACTGGCTCATACGGATGGAAGGCAAGCTGGCAGTTCGCGGTCTGACCGTCGTCCACATAGCCCCAGCGATGGCCGAGGCTCATCACGCGCTGCGGCAGCGTGGCGGGGTCGTTGAGCGCCCATCGTGCCACGTCGTATTGATGCGGCCCCTGATTGCCAATGTCGCCGTTGCCATACGGCCACTGCCAGTGCCAGTCGTAATGGAACTGCTTGCGCATGATCGGCAGTTCGGGGCGCGGTGCGGACCAGAGCTTGTAATCCACCGAGGCGGGCGGCGTCTGGGCGGCGTCAACCTTGTCGATGCTCAGCCTCATGCCGTGCACGAGCGCATGGGAGAGTTTCTTTTTGCCGATGTGTCCTTCATTCACCCACTGCATGGCCGCCGCCCAGCCGAGGTCGGAGCGGCGCTGCATGCCGTGTTGCACGATGATTCCTTTTTCCGCAGCCTTGGTCGCAGCCGCCATGAGCTTGCGGCCCTCGATGAGGTTATGGCAGACAGGCTTTTCGACATAAACGTGTTTGCCGTGCTGCAAGGCGGTCAGCGCAATGAGCACGTGGCTGTGATTCGGCGTGGCGATGGTTACGGCGTCGATGTCCTTGTCGGCGCAGCACTCACGGAAGTCGCGGTAGGTTTTGACCTGGATGTTTTCTTTCGCGAGAGCGGCCACCTGTTTGTCGATCACATCCTGATCCACATCGCAAAGTGCGACGAGGCGCACACCGGGAACCTTCAGCAGTTCCTTGATGTGACCACGACCGCGGCCACGAAAACCGATGGTGGCGACACGCACATCGCTATTCGCGCCGATCGGCGCAGCCCACGCGGGCAATGACACGGCTCCGGCGAGGGAGGTGGCGAGGAAACGACGACGGGAAGTGGCGAACGTGCTCATGGTGCGTGCTATAACGCGGGCCAAGCGCCTGCCTTTGCGAAGTTCAATTCCAGACGAGTTGGTCGAAAAAGAGAACAGAAGTGAAAAAGGCCTGTGAGGAGGAGATGGCAGGCATCTTTTGACATTTTTCCTCTTTTTCGGGTATTCACTACTTATGCAGCCTCTGCCCACCCTCAGTGAAATCGAAGCCGCCAAGGCGCTCATTCGTCCTCACATCCGCGAGACGCCAACGTATCGCTGGCCGCTGCTCGAAAACGGTCTCGGGCTCGAACTGTGGATGAAGCATGAAAATCACACGCCGGTGGGCGCCTTCAAGATTCGCGGCGGACTCGTGTACATGGACGAACTCAAGCGCCGGGAACCCGGAGTGCGCGGAGTGATCGCGGCGACGACAGGAAATCATGGTCAATCCATCGCGTTCGCAGCAAGGCTGACAGGGCTTCGTGCCGTGATCGTCGTGCCGCATGGCAACAATCCGGAGAAGAACACAGCGATGCGCTCGCTCGGAGCCGAACTCGTCGAGCACGGCCGTGAATTCCAGGAAGCGCTCGAGTACTCACGCGAACTCGCCGCCAAAGAGCAACTGCACGCCGTGCCGTCGTTTCATCCCTGGCTCGTGCGCGGCGTAGCGACGTACGCGCTGGAGCTGTTTCATTCCGTGGCGGATCTGGACGCGGTCTTCGTGCCGATCGGGCTCGGTTCGGGATTCTGCGGGATTGCCTCGGCACGTGAGGCGCTGGGTTTGAAGACAAAGATCATCGGAGTCGTGTCCGAGCATGCGCCTGCGTATGCGCTGTCGTTCCAACAACGTCAGTTTGTCGAACAGTCGAGCACAACTCGCGTGGCCGAAGGCGTGGCATGCAAAACACCGAACAAGGAAGCACTGGAACTCGTGATGTGTCATGCGCACGAGATCGTGACCGTAAACGACGACGAGGCCATGGCCGCGATGCGTGAGATCATCCAGGCGACGCACAACATCGCCGAGGGCGCCGGTGCACTGGCCTACGCGGCGTTGAAAAAACACCGGGACGCCTGGCAAGACAGGCGGGTCGCCTGCGTGCTCACTGGAGGGAATGCGAGCATGAGCATCCTGCGCGAAGCGCTTCAACACTGACGCGGAGATCGCGGGACTACTCCGCGAGCAGTTTTGCCACCTTGGCTTCCATGTTCTGCATGGCGTTGGTGTTCACCACCATGCCCTTTTTGTTCACCAGCCACATGACAGGAAGAGCTTCGATCCCGTATTTCGAAGAAATTTCATTCTCCCAGCCTTTACCGTCGAAGTACTGCGGCCACTCCACTCCTCTGGCTTTCAAGAAAGCCTCCGCCTCGGCCTTGTCGGAATCCAGCGACACACCGACCACCTCAAACCCTTGAGGATGCAGTTCCTGATAGACTTTGAGCACGTGCGGCAGTTCCGCCACGCAAAGGGTGCACCAGGTGGCCCAGAAATCGATGAGCACCACTTTTCCGCGCAGTTTGGCGAGATCCACCTCCCGGCCGTCCATGGCGGTAAACTTCCAGTCGAGCGGCTTGGACACAAACTCGACAGCCGTTTTGATCTCCTTGAGCCTGCGCTCAACGATGGGGTTTCCCTGTTCGGTCGGATAGTCCTTCAGGTGCTTCTCGGCCCGGGCGATCCAGGCGGGGGCGGTGTCGTCCGAAACATCGACAGCCTCAGCGGTGGTCATGACGTTCAGGATGCTCGCCTGGGCCTTGATCGCGGGATTGGCATCTTCCGCAGCGAGGATGTCGTCCAGGCTGATGGCTTTCTTCGCGGGTGGAGGCACGCCTGCCATCTCTCGCGCATTGCCCACCAAAGACTCAAACAGGGCCGCCTCCCAGCGGGCGGGATTGCTCGGTGCGGCCTTCAGAGCGGCGGCATAGGTGGCGTCGAATTCGACCAGCCCCGTCTTCAGCATAACCAGCGCGTCCTCCCGGGACTGAGGCGGCGGCTGAGGGTCTCTGAGGCCCTCAATGGCATCTTTCACCTTCCGCCATTCTGCATCGCCGTCGGCGGCACACAGAGACAATGAAAGCGTCAGGACGAATGTGGTGATCCAGAGGAAATGCAGGCGATGGGGGGTCATGGGGATCAACCTAAACGGGACAAAACACCGTCTGCATTCGTCTAAGCGAAGATTTCTGCCACAGCCTTCCCCTTACCGTCTTCGGTCACGTAGAACGGCCGGCCTTCGATCTCGTACTCGGTCTTCGGGCTGATGCCCATGGCGGTCATGATGGTGGCGTGGAGGTCCATGACGCTGACAGGGTTCTTGGTGGCGATGAGGGGGCGTTCGTCGGCGGTTTCGCCATAGAGAAAGCCTTTCTTCGTTCCGCCGCCGAACATGACCACACTGGTGCCGCCGGTGAAGTGGCGGTGCAGGCCGTAGTGCTTCATTTCTTCGAGCTTATCGACCTTGAAGGTCGTCTGGTCGTTCGCGTTCGAGCCGGGCTTGCCTTCCATGAGCGCATCGCGGCTGAACTCGCTTGCAATCACGATGAGTGTGCGATCCAGCAGTCCTTTTGCCTCCAAATCACGTACCAACTGCGCGATGGGCGCGTCGATTTCCTTGTGCATCGCCTCCAAAGTGGTGTGGCCGTCTTTATGCGTGTCCCACTGGAAGAAGGGCACGTACTCGGTGGTGACCTCGACGAATCGCGTCCCAGCCTCGACCAAACGACGCGCCAACAGGCAGCCGCGGCCGAAGCGGCCCGTGTCATACTTCGCGTAGCTCTCCTTCGGCTCCAGCGTGATGTCGAAGGCCTCGCGCTCCTTCGCGCTGAGCAGGCGATACGCGTTGTCCATGCTGCGCAGCATCGACTCCTGCTGGTAGTCGCTCATGAACTCGCGCTGCGGGCTTTGATCGACGAGCTTACGGAACAGGCGGTCACGATTGGCGAAACGTTGCGCGTCCATGCCCTTCGGCGGCTTCACGGACTGCGCAGCTTCTTCGGGATAGGGCAGATTCATCGGTCCGAACTCGCTGCCAAAGAAACCGGCAGTGGTGAAGGCCTTCAGTTCCTCACTTTCGCCCACGCCTTCGAGTCGCTGGCCGATGTTGATGAACGCGGGCATCACCGTATTGCGCGGGCCGAGGACTTTCGCCATCCACGCACCGATGTGCGGGCAGGCGACCGTCTGAGGCGGCACATAACCGGTGTGCCAGTGATACTGATGCCGTGAGTGCAAAATGCTGCCGAGGTCCGGCTGCACGGCGCTGCGTATGAGCGTCGCACGATCCATCACCTGGGCGATGTTTTCCAGTCCCTGGCAGATTTTGATGCCATCGACGGCAGTGTTGATCGCCGGGAAAGTGCTGAGCATGCGTTTGACCTCGAGACCCTTCTCGAACGGCAGGTAGCCCTTCGGATCGAACGTGTCCGGCGCGGCCATGCCGCCCGCCATCCAAAGCAAGATGCAGGCGTCGGCCTTCGCAGGTGGATGCACCGCTTTTTCGCCTGTCTTCGCCCAGATCGCCCGTGGCTCGCCCGTCATCCACGCGGCAGTGGAGGCGGCGGCGAGTTTCTTGAGGAAATCGCGGCGGACGAGGTGTTCCGGCAGGCTGGGATCGAGTTCGTGCATGACCATAGAACGAATTCGACCGAGGGGGGTGTTGCACACAGCTGCCTATTTGTGTCGTCCGGCATCAACCTCAACAATATGCCCAAGATTCCGCGATTGACGGGCGTCAAGCCATCGCCATTTCCATTATCGTGCTCATCAGCCTCCACCATGCTCTGTTTGTGCTGCTGCCCGTCGCCTTGGCGGCCCGCATGGCCGTCAGGCCATGTCCTGCCACGGCCGATGTGGCGCAGGGCGTGATGCGCTTTTGCCTCGGAATCGGCAAATGGGTGCTGTTGATCGATCCGCTGTGGCATCTTTCGGCGATCGTCCTTCGGGGCGGACCGGAGAGCCTGAGTGTCAGCGTGACGTGGATGGGATTTCTCGCGCTGCTGCTCAGCCTGCATTTCATTTTCACCGCCGTGGGAGATTTGATGGCCGGACTTGGCGGCATGCTGGGATTCAAGGTGAGTGACAAGTTTTTGGAAACGCTGACAATGAGGCCCGTAACCGGAGGAAAAGTGGTACGGCTGATCGCCTTGTTGATCGCGATCACCGTACTCGGCATGCTGCTGCAGACGCTTTCATTGACTGATACCTGGCTGCATTTGAAGGCCCTGTTCGTCCCTCCTGCCAAAACGATCGCCACCGCTTTCCAGCAGGCACGGGTGTGGACGGACTTCCATGTGATCACGATGTTTGCCGCGCTCGCCTGCCTGATCGGCCTGCCGAACTCGGGTGATTTCCTGCGTGAACGTGCAGCCTGGAAAGGAACCGTCTGTTTGAGCATCTTCCTGCTGGCCATGGCGATGCTGTGGGCCCACGCGTCTCCCATGTCATGAAACCGACGCCGCCACCGATCGATCCCACCAAGCGCTCGCTCGTGCCACCCGAGCCAGAGCTGAGCCCACGTGCGGCGAAGAACATCGTTCGTGTGTTCGCACTTCTGCTGGCCATCCCGCTGGCATTTGAGATCGCGTCGTGGTTCACCGTCTCCAAAACCAACCTCGCAGCCGCCACGGTTCGCAGTGGCATGCAGTGGGTTCTGACGCATGCGCTGACGGAGGGAAATCGCGAAGTATTTCTCGGCCGGGACGGCTGGCTGTTTGACCAGCATGAGCTCGATCGTCTGGTGCATGCCCGCCGTGATGGCAACGAAGTGCGGTCAGATCTGATCAAGCTGGCAGCCAGGTTGAAGGAGCAGGACACGCAGTTGCTCGTCATCGCGATCCCAGAACGCGCTGCTCTCTATCCCGAGCAGATCCGCCCCGGCCGTTATGCCAACGTGGTGCGATTGGACGACGAATCCGTCAAACTGGGTGAACTGAAAGCAGCGGGCGCCGATGTGCTGGACATGACGGATGCGCTCTGGGAATTCCGTGACCGGGAGCTGGCTTTCTTCTCACAGGACAGCCACTGGACGCCCGAGGCGATGAAGATGGTCGCGCTGACGGTGAACAAGCACGTGCGGGAAAAGTTCCCGCGCCTTGGCAGCACGGAGACGCCGATCATCAACGCCACAATTCTGGAACACACGGATGCAGGGGACCTCGCACGCCGGCTCGATCCGCTTCATGCCGCCAACCTGCTGGGCGAGGAGGGCGCCGACCTGATTTCGATCGAAGGAATCGAGCCGAGTGGAAAGTCTCCCATCGTGCTGCACGGCGGCGAACTGATGCGCGTGTATGACGATGCGACGCTCAGCTTCGGAGGTGGCGGCAAGCCGCCGAGCGCCGGCTTTGCCACACAACTGGCCACGCTGCTGGGACGTCCGGTCGATGTTCGCGGCCTTCCGGGCCCGGACGAGAAGCACGAGGACAAAAAGCTCGTCATCGTTCTGTTGCCGATGGCGGAACTGGTGCCGTAACTTTCGCCTCCTCATGCTTCGACTTCTCCTTCACTTCTTCTTTGGCGGCGTGTTTGTTTATGCAGGCATCCTGAAGGTGGCCGATCCGATGTCGTTCCTCGACGACATCCGTAGTTTTGACCTGATAACTGATCCTTGGGCCGCGTGGTTGGCCATGGGACTGCCGTGGCTGGAAATTCTCGCTGGACTCTCGGTGATGAGCGGATTTTTGCGGTCTGGCGGTCTGCTGGTTTTGAACGCCTCGCTGCTCGTCTTCCTCGGCGCGATCAGCATCGCGTGGTGGCGCGGCATCGACATACGCTGCGGCTGCTTTGGCCATGCGGACGCCACCTCGAACTACCGTGATCTTATTCTGCGCGATCTGCTGCTGCTGGCAGCGGGGATCGTGCTGGTGTGGCATGGCAAACCCCGGGCAAAAACATGAGCATCGAATCCAAGTACCACTTCGCCTCCGACAACACGTCCGGCATTTGCCCCGAAGCCTGGCAGGCGTTGGGAGAAGCCAACGAGGGTTATCAGCCGAGCTACGGCGCTGATTCGACGACCGGAGAGGCCTGCGAAACGTTCCGGCGGTTTTTTGAAACCGATTGTGACGTCTACTTCGTCTTCAACGGCACGGCAGCGAACTCGCTCTCGCTGGCCACCCTCTGCCAGAGCTATCACAGCATCATCACGGCACAGGAGGCGCATGTGGAGACGGACGAGTGCGGTGCGCCGGAGTTTTTCAGCCATGGCTCGAAGATCCTCCTGGCACGCAGTCCATTGGGCAAACTCGATCCCGCGGATGTCGAACGACTGGCAACCAGCCGCAGCGATGTCCATTTTCCCAAACCGCGCGCGCTGAGCATCAGCCAGAGCACGGAACTCGGCACGGTATACCGCCCCGGCGAAATCAAGGGCCTCGGCACTCTCGCGAAACAGCACGGGCTGGCGATCCACATGGACGGAGCGCGGTTCTTCAACGCGCTGACCGGTTTGAACTGCGCGCCCGCCGACATCACCTGGCGCGCCGGAGTGGATGTGCTGTGCTGCGGCGGCACGAAGCTCGGCATGGCGGTGACGGAAGCCGTGGTGTTTTTCAACAAGGAGCTGTCACAGGAGTTTGCCTACCGCTGTAAGCAGGCAGGGCAGCTCTGCTCGAAGATGCGGTTCATTTCCGCGCAATGGCTGCGCATCCTGACCGACGACACCTGGCGCAGACACGCGCAGAACGGCAACACGCTGGCGAAGCGCCTCGCGGATGCGCTCGGCCACCTGCCCGGCGTGCAGATTCTCTACCCGGTGGATGCCAACGCGGTTTTCGCCAAGCTGCCCGACAAGATGAAGGACGGTCTCAAAGAACGTGGCTGGATCTTTTACAGCTTCATTGGCGGAGGATCACGCCTGATGTGCTCGTGGCGCACGACGGCGGCGGACGTGGATGCGTTTGTCGCGGATGCGACCGACTTCGCATGACCCGGCTTACACGCCTTCCGGCGTCTCATCGGACGTCACCGCGTCTTCTTCCACCACGCTGGAAAGGCGCTGGAAGTGAAGCTGCAGCACCCGGCGAAGGTCGGCCTTGGTCGTGGTGACTTCGTATTCCTCGATCGTGACCTTTTCACCCACCTTGGGCAGGTGGCCGAGTAGATGTGTCACGTAGCCACCGATGGTGGTAACTTCGTCGCTTTCGAGCTCAATCCCGGTTTGATCGGCGAGTTCGTAAAGGTTGTAGGTGCCTTCGACGGTAAACTCGTTCTCGTTGATCCGGCGGAACTCACTGACCTCATGGTCAAACTCGTCCTGAATGTCTCCCACAATCTCTTCCAGCACGTTGTCGAGCGTGACGATGCCGACGGCGCCGCCGAATTCATCGACCGCCAGGGCGACGTGAACGTGCTTGTCGAGGAAGAAGCGCAGGAGCTTGTCGATGGGCATCATCTCCGGCACCATGTGCAGCTCGCGCTTGATCTGGCGCAGGTCGGGCTGCGGCTTGCCGACAAGTCCGAGCAGGTCCTTGATGTGGATGATGCCGATGGCGTGGTCCAGATGACCTTCGACGAGCGGGTAGCGCGTATGCTTCGAATCGATGGCGATCTTGAGGCTGGCCTCAAAGGCCTCGTCAGCATCCAGTGACATCACCTGGTTGCGCGGCGTCATCACATCACGCACGCAGCGGTCGTTGAGGGCGAGGGCATTGAGCAGGATGTCCTTCTCGGTTTCCGTCACCTCCTTGGACTTCTGGCTTTCAGCGACGATGTGCCGCAGTTCCTCTTCCGAATGAGCCAGCTCGTGCTCGGAAACGGCTGTGATGCCGAACAAACGCAGCACCATGTTTGTGCTGGCGCTGAGAATCCAGATGGCGGGCTTCAGCACCATGTAGAAAAGATGAAGCGGGCGGGCAATGATCAGCGCTGTGGTGAGCGATTTGCGAATCGCGAGAACCTTGGGCGTCTGCTCGCCGAGAACGACGTGCAGGTAGGTGACAATGGCATAGGCCACACCGATGGAAGTCCAGCGAATGACGGTCTCGCTGACAACGCCCAACTTGAAGAGCAACGGCTGAACCACGACGGCGACGTAAGGCTCCCCGAAGATACCAAGCGCGATGCTGGTGAGTGTGATGCCCAGCTGCCCGGCGGAAAGATAGGCATCGAGGTTTCGCGTGACATGCTGAGCGAACTTCGCCCCCCGGGTGCCTTCATCGATGGCCTGCTGCAGCTGACTGTCGCGAACCTTGACGATGGCGAACTCGGCGGCAACGAAGAAGGCATTGAGCAGCACGATGGCCAGCACGATCACCGCCTGCCAGAACAGCTCCCCCGCAGTAAAGCTCCACTCATGCACGAGTTCGGCGGAGGCATTGGCAAGGAATAAGGTCATCAAGATCAATGGAAGAGCCGCGTCGCAGCGCTTGGCTCACAGCTTCTCGTAGTTTCCGTCGCAGCGCTTTTCCAAAATGGTGAACCCGGCGGCCTTCGCATCAGAGACAGAAAGCGGCTTGGTCAGCCTGGGCGTGTTGAAGCCGGAAATGAGCTTTTTGACCGGCTGTTTGCACAACGGGCAGACCTCAAGCGCGGGCCTGCTGATCGGGCGCCGCAGATCAAAGCCTCTGCGACAGGCTGGGCACCCCTTTTCAGGGTCTTCAGCGATGTAGGAGTAGGTGGGCATCAATATAAGAACGCTTCCCCTCTCCAAGCAGCCAGAGAAAACCTCTGGCTGCAGGTTCGGACGGTGATACTACCAGCTGGACTTCGTCACCCCGGGAATCATCCCTTGGGAGGCGAGTTCACGGAAGGTCATACGGGACATCTGGAAGCGGCGAATGAACGCGCGACGACGGCCGGAGACGCGGCAGCGGTTGATGAGACGCGTCGGGCTTGCATCACGAGGAAGCATGGAGAGGCCGACGTAGTCGCCTTTCGCCTTGAGTTCAGCACGCAGCGCAGCGTACTTTTCGACGGTTTTACGTTTGCGCTTGTCGCGCTCGAGCCAGCATGTTTTTGCCATAGGGGCGCGGAGTCTGCCTCAAAGCCCTCTTTTCGCAAGGAGAAATTTCTGCTGGCGGACACTGTGATTCACGCTAAATCCCCGGTCACTATGGTCATCTTTTACGGAATGTGTCTCGCAGCCGCTCTTCTTTTTTGCGGCGTCCTCGCTTTCACCTACTTGGTGAAGGGCTGAAACAGCCCCTTTAGGCAGCACTATTGATATAGGAAAGTCGTCAGCGGACTGGTGGCTGAAGCCTCGGCTGCACCCTCGCTCAGGCCGATCTCATAGGCGCTGCGTCCGGCCTCGACAGCCATTTTGAAGGCCTGGGCCATGCGAACGGGATCGGAAGCGACGGCAATGGCGGTGTTCACCAGAACGGCATCCGCCCCCATTTCGAAAGCCTCGGCGGCGTGGCTGGGGGCCCCGATGCCGGCATCCACCACGACCGGAACAGTGGCCTGGGTGATGATGATTTCGATCTGCCGACGCGTCGTGATCCCCTGATGGGACCCAATCGGCGATCCAAGCGGCATGACGGTGGCCGTGCCGACATCCTGCAAGCGACGGGCCAGAACGGGGTCCGCATTGATGTAGGGCAGCACGGTAAAACCCTCCTTCACGAGGATTTCGGCCGCTTTGAGCGTCTCGATCGGGTCTGGCAGCAGGTAGCGAGGGTCGGGATGAATTTCGAGCTTCACCCAGTTGGGGAGACCGGCCGCGACCGCAAGCCTGGCAAGACGAACCGCCTCCTCGGCATTCATGGCACCGCTGGTATTCGGCAGCAGCAGGACGTTTTTCGGGATGAAATCGAGGATGTTGGCAAACGGATCGCCCTTCCCCGTCAAATCAGCCCGCCGAAGCGCGACGGTCACGATTTCCGTCTCCGAGGCGACGATGGCGCCACGCATCAGCTCACCGCTCGCAAACTTCCCGGTCCCCAGCATGAGGCGGGAATGAAACTGACGATCGGCGATGGTGAGGGTCTGGTTTGGCACGGGCGGGGAGCAATGAACCAAATCCCGCGTCACGCAAGCATCACCCGCTGCAGCAGTTCGCCAGTCGGTGTCTGGATGCCGATGTAAAAGTCTCCGAATTCACCATACTGGGCGGTGACTTCGTCAAAGCGCATCTCATAGACGATGCTTTTGATCTGGAACATGTCGTGGGCGAAGAGCGTGACGCCCCACTCGTAGCTGTCGAGCCCCGTGGAGCCGGAGATAAGCTGGCGCACCTTGCCGGCGTATTTGCGGCCGGTCTTCGCATGACCACCCATCAGCTCCCGGCGTTTGGCAAATTCATTCGCATACCAGTTCGCGCCCACATTGCGGCGCTTGCTCATCGGGTAAAAGCAGAAGACCTGCCAGTCCGGCATGTTCGGGTAGAGACGGTCGTTGAAATACTTCGTCATGTGGCCCTTCCACTCCGCCACGCGCTTGTCGAAGGCCTCCGTGCCGGGCGTGAGGTTCTCCGCCTTTTCGATCTGCGCCTTGAACTCCTCTTCAGACTGAGAGTACTCCGTCCACTCCGTCATTGAGAGATAGCTGTAAGCAGGCGTGAGAGCGTCCGGCCCGAGAGCGAGGCTGATCTGCTTCTCAAAGCGCTGGGATTCGTGCAAATCGGGAGTGATGAGCATGAAGCCGAGTTCCGACTTCGGCGACACCATCGCGAAAGCGAGGAGCTGTGTGCCGGGATGCTTGCGAATCGCCTCGATCGTGCGGGAGAAATTCTCGCGCCGCTCCTGGCGCTCCTCCGGTGTCAACGCCGCCCAGTAGCCGTGGTCGATATTGAAAAACAGGTGCTGCACGACCCAGCCTTCTTCGGAAATCAGCGGTTTCGATTCAGCAGGGCCGTTGGACGTGGGGAACGATGTCGGAATGAGCATGGTGGTTGAGATGGGGATGCCTGTCACATACGCCGGAATTCCAGCGGCTCAATGAACGATCGTTGGCATTTGCTGCGCAGGAGGTCACTCGCACCCGATGTCATACACCAGCACCTTTTTGGCGATGGGCATCAGGGTCTGCTTCACGGTACTCACATGCACCGGATGCTTTTCGTAGGCGGTCATGTCGGCCTTGTTGGCAAAACGCATGATGAAACCGACGTCGAAGCTGTCATCGACGATGTCGCGGTCGCTGGGCAAGGCTGCGCCCACGCTGAGGTGCTGGATCAGTTTGATCTCAGCTTGGAATCGCTTCGCGGCAGCGACGAGCGCAGCGCGGTCGGCGGCATTGCCAGGACGCTTGAGCCAGACGAGCACAATGTGCTCGACCTTGCCTTTGGGCGTGTTCTTGTAACCGAACGGACAGGTCGTGCAGGAACTCAGGACGAGGGCGGTGACGGCGGCAAGGATGAGAGTGGCGTTCTTCATGGCAGTGGCTAGCTTGGCACGACATGAAAAATCCGTCGAGACCGATTCTGCTCCTTTTCGCCCTGAACGTGTGCTCCGCGCAGGAGACCTTTGACCGCCTGATATTTCATGCGGCACCGAAGCCGATTTCGAAGGACGCGAAGACCAGCGACTGGCCGCGCGTTCTCGGCCCCACGAACGATGCCCACTCGCCGGAAACGCATTTGTTGAAAACGTGGACCGCAGGCGAGCCGAAACCGGTCTGGGAAGTCGCCATGGGTGAGGCCTACAACTCACCTGCCATCAGCGGAGACTACTGCGTCATCTTCCATGCAATCGAGGGCAAGGAGACCATCGAATGCCTCGACCGTGAAACTGGAAAACGTTTCTGGTCGCAGGATTACCCGATCTCGTATCAGGATCGTTACGGCTTCGGCAACGGCCCACGTGGCAGCCCGGTCATCGCCGACGGCGTCGTGGTGACCTATGGTGTGACGGCCGAGCTGCACGCCTTCGATTTGAAGACGGGCAAGGTGCTGTGGAAACACGACCTGCTGAATGAGATGCATGTCCCACAGGATTTCTTCGGCGCGGGTGGCACGCCGCTGATTCTCGACGGACGCGTGATCCTGAACGTCGGTGGCAAGAAGACGCTGATCGAGGACAACGAGGGACTGCGTGACCGCAAAGAACGACTCGCAGAGGCGGGCGTGTCCGTGGCGGCGTTTGATTTGAAGAGCGGCAAGGTGGTGTGGACGATCGAAGACGCGTGGGGTGCAAGCTATGCCTCACCCGTTCCCGCGACGCTGCATGGAAAGACCAAGGTGCTCGTCTATGCCGGTGGTGAAAGCGATCCGGCCACGGGCGGCCTCATGTGCATCGATCCCGTCAGCGGAAAACTGCATTCGAAATTTGCCTGGCGGAACGAAGATTACATCCAGGCCATCGGCAGTTCACCCGTCGTCATTCCGGAAAAGAACCGCGCCTTCATCACCACGGCGTATCCAAAAGGGCGGCCGCTCGGCGGCGTAATGGTGGATTACGATGCGGAGTTCCAACCGAAGGAAGTGTGGACCTCCAAGAAGCTCGGCGTGCATTGGATGAACCCCGTGTATCACGACGGTCATCTCTACGCCATCGATGGCGAAACGGAGCCGAAGTCCCGGCTTGTCTGTGTAAACGCCGACACCGGCGCCGAAGTATGGGAGCAGCACATCGAATGGGAGGACGCGGAGTTCAGCAAGCAGACCGGTCGTGCGAATCCCGCCCGTCTCAGCATTCTCCGCGCAAGTCTGCTCAGAGCTGATGGCGCCTTTCTCTGCCTCGGTGAAACAGGATCGCTTCATTGGCTCGACCTAGATCCCACCGGAGCCAAGGTGGTTGCGCAAGCACAACCATTTTACGCACTGAACACCTGGAGCCTTCCTGCATTGAGCCACGGCCTGCTATACATTCGTCAGCAATCGATGGACCTGATGCAGAAGACGGGACCTCGGATGATCTGTCTCGATTTGAGAGGGGAGTAGCCAGAGACGCAGCAGGTCCTTTCGTGGCAGCCAAAATGGGGTGCCAAGAATTGGCCGGACTGATAAACTTCACTCTTGGCGGAACGAAGGCGGTTTGATAGCGTCGGGGGACATTCCGAATAATGAACACCACCCTCGTCATCCGCATCTGTGTCGTCACACTCGCCTTCCTGATCATCGCCCTGATCTGGAATTCACTCAAAGACGCCGGGGACGGGATGAAGCTGGTGTTTGTGATCGTCGTCGGACTGATCGGGGGCATCGCGGCTGTGAAGTTTGTCATTCCCTGGTTCGGAGATGTGATGGGCGAGGCGGTGTTCTCCTCCGGCGAGAAGGTGGAACAGGACGAAATGACCAAGGCCGCGGCCTGCATCGCCACAGGTGACTACGAGGGCGCGATCGGCCACTACGAGAAAATGCTGGATGAAAAGCCGGACGATCCCTTCCCCGTGGCAGAAATCGCCAAGGTGTACGCCGAGCGTCTGCATGACCCGCAGGCGGCGCTGCGCGCCTTGGAGGAGCACCTGCAAAGCCAGGAGTGGCCGGTGGATGACGCGGCCTTCATCATGTTCCGCATTGCGGATGTGCATCTGACTCACCGGCATGACTTTGAGACCGCGCGTGACATGCTCGAGCAGGTGATCGGCAACTTCCCCAACACGCGTCACAGCGCGAACGCGCATCATAAGATGAGCGAAATCGAACAGATGCAGTACAAGCTCCTGATGGAGCAGCGCACGAAGGCGGGATCTTCCGGCACCGCCGCATGACCACCCTGACCCCGGCGGAAGATGCTCGCGAAGCTTCAGCTTTGGTCACGGGCAAATCCGCTGATGGCATTGGCCCTCGCGGCCGTATGCGGAATCCTAGCGACCGAATGGTTCGCACCGCCTGCCGACTGTGACTGGTTCGTCGCCTGTTCCGCAGTGTTTCTCTCTGCGGCACTGATCAGCGGACGTTCCTGGCTGTTGTTTCCGAGTGTGGCGATGGTTTTCATTTTCATCCATGCGACACGCACCGATGAAACCTTCCGCCATCCGCTGCGACTTGAGCTGAAACAGCAGGACAAGCCGGTGCAGGCAACGATTCAAGGCAGCCTTCTGCCGGACTTCGACACCACGGCGGACGGACGCACCCACGCGCTTTGCACCGCGCAAAAGATCGAGATTCCGGCTGCGGGATTGGTGATCGAGCAACCCGCCGTTTTGCTGGTGCGCCTGCCGCGAGGGGTCCGTTTTCCCGGAGCGGGAATGTTTGAACTGCACGGAAGCATCTACCTGCCGCGCGCCTCATCGAACCCGGGAGCGTTCGATGCGCAGGAGCATGCGCTACGAACGGGACGGGTGGCCCGGTTCGAGGCGGATCGCATGCAGCGCCTCGGTGACAGCAGCATGGCATGGTGGGGCACGTTCTTGGAGACAGCGGAGCATTGCAGGCAATGGATCAGCAAACAGCTCACCCGTGATCTGGAGGACGATCCGCAAACAGCGGCCGTAATACGGGCGATGGCGCTGGGCATGTCCGCCGGAGCGGATGACGAAATCGAAGACACGTTTCGCAACAGCGGCACGCTCCATGTCTTCGCCGTCAGCGGTCTGCATGTAGGACTGCTCGGAGTGATCGCTCTGACGCTGCTGCGTCAGACCGGGATGCGACGCGGCATGTCGGTCTCGCTGATGATCTTCATCGTCTTTGCCTATGCGTTCGTCACCGGATGGCGCCCCTCGGCGGCACGTGCCGCTTTCATGGTGGCGATCTTCATGTGCGGCTCACTGGTGGACCGCGAATCGTCGCTGCAAAACAGCCTGGGCGCCGCGGCATTGCTGCTGCTGGCGTCGGACACCCACCAGCTTTTCATGCCGGGGTTTCAGCTTTCATTCGGCGTGCTGTGGATCAGTTCAGCCGGCTCCGCGTCTTTGCGAGAACGATTGATGCCGTTCACGCGCCTCGACCCATTTCTGCCACCGCAGCTTGCCAGCTGGCGACAGCGCGCGTGGAGCCAGGCCCGGCTGTGGCTTGCGGGAACGTTGAGTCTGTCGTTTGCCGCATGGATTGGCAGCCTCCCCTTTATCCTCGGGCACTTTCAATCGGTGACTCCCGTGGCGGTAATCGCCAACTGCGTGCTCGTGCCGCTGGCGTTCCTGTGTCTGAGCGCAACCTGCCTGAGCCTGTGCGCCGCAGCACTGCATCTCACCGGCGTGCAGGTCATTCTCAACAACGCCAACTGGGCGCTGGCGAAAGCGATGATCGCCAGCGCGGCGTGGTTTGCCGGACTGCCCGGAGCAAGCTTCCACTTTCAGCCCGATGTTTCTTCCACGCATGCCCCCGCCGTCTGGCGAGTACTGGAACTGCCGCATGGCGGAGCGGCGAATCATCTTCGAATCGGCGACAGCCACTGGCTGTTCGACACCGGGGATGAATCGAACTTCCGCCGTGTGATGCGGCCGTATCTGCACTCCAGCGGCGTGAATACGGTCACGGGCGTGTTTCTGAGCCACAACGATGCGGATCACATCGGAGCCGTTTCACAGGTGCTCTCGACATTTGATTCTCCACACCTGTTTTGCAGCACCCAGGAGCCGGGCATTCATGATTCATCGCTATCCACCATGCGTCGTTTACTCGATCAGGCCGGGCCGTCGCTGATGCACAAACTGCGCGTCGATGAACGTGTCGTGTTGTCCGATGAAAAGGCCTTCAAGGTCGGGGCGCAGGTGCTGTACCCGACGATGCAGGTGCAGCACGATCGCGGTGATGATCGGGCGATGGTGCTGATGCTGCATCTCGGGCCATGGCGAGTCTTGTGGCTGAGCGACGCAGGCTGGCACGCGGAGAAGTTCCTGTGCGCCAGCGCCGCTGACATTCGCTGTGATGTTTTGATCCGCAGCCAGCATGCGACGGACCTCATGATGACAACCGAGTTCCTGCTCAAGGCCGGCCCGCAGGCAGTTCTTTGCGGCAGTGATGCGCGTGATGTGGAGGCGGCCTTGCCTGCTTCACTCGTCGAGGAGACAAACGAACTCGGCATCCCGCTGCTAGACACTTGGACCGATGGCAGCATCGAACTGCAGTTTCAGCCTGATGAACTGCACCTCCTCACCCGACGAAGCGGGAGGCACGTGATCCTGAATCCACGTGAATCACGAGCTTCTGCCCTTAAGGCGAAGAATCCGGCCGTTCACCGAGTCTCGCAATGATGTCTCCCATCTTGTTGTTACGGATGACTTCGAGTTTCACCTCGCTGCCGGGCGGCTGGGTGCGGATGATCTGGAGCAGATCGCCAGGGGAGCGGAAGGCCATGCCCTGAAACTTGGTCACCACGTCCCCCGGATGCAGACCCGCTTCTTCTGCCGGAGAATTGCGCCCGATGTCCGTCACCAGCGCACCGCGTCGCGAGGTGCCCCAGACTGGATCGATCTCCACCGGCTCGCTGCTGACCTCGAGTCCGAGATAACCTCTGCCGGTCAAGTTTGTCGCCATCTTCTTCGCATCTTCCTTGAGCTTCGCCTGAATGCTGTCCACGACCACCTTTGCCTCATTGGCCGGAATGGCCAGACCCACC
Source organism: Prosthecobacter sp. (assembly GCF_020439865.1). GTDB lineage: Bacteria > Verrucomicrobiota > Verrucomicrobiia > Verrucomicrobiales > Verrucomicrobiaceae > Prosthecobacter. Next base: position 127,654 of record NZ_JAGRPF010000113.1, on the reverse strand, counting down.
CCCTGCCAGGCACGCACCGTCGCATCACCTCGATAAATGGCGACGTTGATGCCAATGATCTCACCGCGGATGTTCACCAGCGGACCGCCGGAATTGCCGGGATTGATCACCGTGTCCGTTTGCAGGTAGTCCATCTGGCTGTCGCTGAGATGGCGGTCCCGCGCACTGATGATGCCTTGAGTAACTGTGCCGCTGAGTCCAAACGGATTGCCCACCGCGAGTACAATCTGTCCGACCTTGGCATCGTCGGAATTGGCGAAGCTCAGTGCTGGAAAATCCAGACGCGTGCTTTCAATTTTCAACAGCGCGATGTCTCGCTCCTTGTTGAACCCGAGGATGAGCGCCGGATACTTCTTGTTGTCATTCGTGGTGACCTGAATGTCCGACACCACAGCGCCCTCGATGACGTGGTAGTTCGTGACCACATGTCCCTCCTTGCTGACGATCACTCCGGAGCCCAGTCCCGGCACGATCTGCTCACGCTCCCCGATCAGGCCGTAAAATGGATGCCAGCTCAACTGCATTGGCTGCACCGTTTTGGTGGTGATGCTGACCACCGAGGGAAGCACGGCTGCGGAAAGCTTGGCAAACTCGTCGTTCAGACGGCTCATCAACGGCAGCTCGTCGAGCGCGATTTTCGGTCCTTTGGCCGGAGTGAGCGCCGCCGCTGTGGGTTTGTCTCCATGAAGAAGATCGAGCGCGCCATAACCCTCGCGTCCATGACGCCACCACGAGAACAGCAACCCGGCCAGGGCAAAGACAAAGATGGCAAACAGCAGGCGGCGGAGGTTTTCCATGGGCACCAATGCGTCAGCGGCCGCGAACTTCAAAGTTCAAAGTTGCACCGCATCATCAGGCGTTCAGGCCGCCTTCTTCGGGCACAAAATGATGAGCTTCTGACGCGAGGCCGGCGGCGGATCGACCGGTTCACTGAGCGCGCGGCTTACTGCGCTCTTGAGTTCTTCAGGCTCGAAAGGCTTTGTCACATAGTCGCAAACGCCCCGGCGCACTGCCGTGACAATGTCGCGCGTCTCGGAGCAGGCGGAAACCATCACGAAGCGGGTCGCAGGCGAAGCTTCACGTGCTTCACGGATCATGTCGAGACCGTCGATGTCACCAAGGCGACGGTCCACCAAGGCCAGTTCAGGGGTCATTTCCCGAATCGCTTCCAGTCCGGCACGACCGTTGTCGAAAGCCATCACATCGTGCCCGTCGGACTGACAGAGGGTGGAAATCAGCTTGAGCACGGGCTGATGATCTTCAATAACAATGATATTGGCCATATTGAGTCGAATGGTAGCAGTGGCCTGCTTAGACGGCAAGGACCTTGTCAGAAACTTGTCACGCGATCCGGCCGCAGCCGAAACGGATTTTCCCCTGAGCAGCCCACAATTGGCCTGGTCCGATCGCGACACGGCAGCCAAGGCGGCTGGCAGATGCCATGCCTTGGGCGAAGCGTTAAAACTCAAACTGGATCGTGCTGGTCTTTCCACGCTCGACCTTCACACTTTGCTTCTGGCCAAGGCAGGTGAATTCATAGCTGCCCTCCACAAGACTCAGCGTGGGCACCGCTCCGTCCTTGGTGCGCAACCGAAGGTAGGGGCTGACGCCGTGAGCCTCCGGGTCGGGTACGCTGCCGTCGGCCAGAAGAGGCAGGAAGGTGATCACCGATCCATCTCGTGCGCCCTTAATCCGCAACCTCACGCTTCCCTGCAGGCCGGGATTGATCTGAAGCGGGACTTCCAACTTGGACTTCAAGTCCTTCACCTCCACCCATTGCGCCGCATACACGCGGGGCAGCGGAATCAAGGGCGCAAAAGCGCGCATGCTCATGCGGGGAAAATTCGGAAACCTCGGGTTGTCTTCTTCCGGCTTAGGAGGCTCGCGTTCTGCGGCGCCGATCAGCAGCAGATTCCAGCCCTTTCTCGGGTTGGAGAGCAGGTATTCGCCCGTCCCTGCATTCTTGAGGTTCACCATCAGGACACCGCTTTGATAGGAGCCAGTGACCGGGCCACCACTCTCCTGGATGTCGATCCCGATGCCGCTGGACCGGCTGGCTTCCTGCATCTTGGGACCGACGAATCCTACCAATACGGCCTTTTCATTGATCGAGGGAGGAATCGTCAACGATCCCGCGATGGAGCCGAGCCCAAGCGGACTGTCTTTGGAACCGGTGATGACCGACCTTCCCGCCAGCACGGTCTTCCCTTCATCGGGCAGGCAAAGATAAATCCCCACCGGCAGCTCCCCGTCCGTGAAGGTGCCGAACTCCAGCACCATCGCATAATTGCCGACGAACTTGTCGCTGCCGCTGCGGGTGTTGTCTTTCCGCCTCCAGGACATCTGAACTGATGATTCATCTGGATCCCACGGTTTGGGATTCGAGGGGGCGGCTGTGGGTGTCACTTTCAATTTCAGACCTTCCAAGCTTGGTCCCAGCTTGATCCTCGGATCGTTGATCTGAATCGAGAACTGGTCCTGGTAGAAGCTGGCGCCTAGAGACTTCTTGTCGTCCTTCACCAAGAAGGTCAGGGAATGCCCCGTCGGGGCGATCGCCTGCGGCGTTGGCTGAAACTCCGGACAACCCGGCATGTGGCCTTGCAGCGGTGCATCCGGGATGCGGAGTTGATCCGGATCCAAGGACCAAGCCGGCATGCCAGCGGCGGTGGCGATATCCAGATGGCCCAGCACGGCCACGACCGACAAGATCAAAAACGCAGATGAGGTTTTCATAGGGAATGCAGCTGATGCTTGAAGAAATTGCTGAGGGAAACACCCGCAGCACTCATAACCGTCTTGAGCCTATCGGTCGCGGGTCGCGTTGGCAATCCTTGAGTTAAGTGGGCCAAACGTTGAGGCTGATCCCCTAGCAATGCCGAATGCGGTCGTCCCGGACTTAGTCCACACCTCCCTGCCCGCCAGCGTAACCTGCGATCCTGAACACGCTCAACAGTCTGCACCCCGCCAGGCGCATGGGCACCGTGAAAGAAGTCGCCAACGTCACCGCCTTCCTCTCCTCCTTCGTCAATGTCGCCGAATGGATGGTGAACGGTGGCTACGCCGCGCAATGAATGGACGCGAAGCACGCCTCTGGATGGCAATCACCCGCAAACTTCTTTGCGGATATGTTCATCTCTGGTGGCCGAATATCCGCCGTGAAAGCGGGCTTTGATTGCCAATCGCGTCTGCCTTAGCATTCTAACCGCCCTTCCATACCATGTCTGCCCCCCTGCTCCGCTACTGCCCCGACCTGTACAATTATCAGCGCCGTGAGACGCGCCCGGTCATGGTCGGCAACGTTCAGATCGGCGGTGGCGCGCCCGTGGTGGTGCAGAGCATGCTCACCAGCGACACGCGCGATGCGGACGCCTGCGTGAGGGAAGCTCTTGGTCTCGCCGAGGCGGGCTGTCAGATCGTCCGTGTGACTGCGCAGACACGCATCATCGCCGAAAACCTGCAGCACATCCGCGACGGCATCCGCGCCGCCGGATGTGACGTGCCGCTCGTGGCGGACATCCATTTCAAACCGGACGCGGCAATGGAAGCGGTGAAGTGGGTCGAAAAAGTTCGGGTGAACCCCGGCAACTACGCCGACAAAAAGAAGTTCGCCGTCAAAGAATACACCGACGAGGAGTACGCCGCCGAGGTGGCCTACATGGAGGAACAGTTCGTGCCGTTGGTAAAGGAATGCATCCGCCTGGGCCGCGCGATGCGCATCGGGACTAACCACGGTTCGCTCAGCGACCGTATTATGAACCGCCATGGCGACACGCCGCTGGGCATGGTGGAGAGCGCTCTCGAGTTTGCCCGCATCGCGCGTGCGCAGGGCTATCACAACTTTCTCTTCTCGATGAAGGCCAGCAATCCGAAGGTCATGATCGAGGCCTATCGCCTGCTCGTCGCGCATCTCAATCAGCTCGGCGCGGATTGGAACTACCCGATTCATCTCGGCGTCACCGAAGCTGGCGACGGAGAAGACGGTCGCATCAAGAGCGCCATCGGCATCGGCTCGCTGCTCGCCGACGGCATTGGCGACACGGTGCGTGTTTCCCTGACTGAGGACGCGATCTTCGAGATCCCCGTGGCCCAGCAGCTCGTGAAGCCCTACAACGAGGGTGCTCCCACGCATTTCGAGCACATCAGCAACGCGCCGCCTGTCAGCTACGATCCCTTCGACTACGTGCGACGTGAGTCAGAAACACTCACGATCAACGGCGTCAAAACCGGCGGCCACGAAACCGTTCCCGTATTCACCACGCGCAAGAAGTGGGATGCCGTCGCCCACAAGATCGACAAGCTCGGCGACTACAAACCTGAAGTCGTCCTCGAGGACAGCGGCGTGATCGAAATCGACCCGCGTGATGATGCCGCCATCGCGAGTCTCTATGACAGCGCCGACGCGAAGCTCGTCACCATCAAAGACGGCCTCAAGCTGCCCGTCATCGCCGCGTATCGTCTGCTCGCCGCCAAGCTGCAGGCACGTCATCCGATCCTGCTCAAAGACACGTTGAAAGCAGACGGCAGTGACGACTTCACCGAAAACCTCCTCGTCGCCGCCACCAACATCGGGTCGCTGCTCTGTGATGGCATTGGCGATGCAGTCATCGTGAACGGCGAAGAAGCGCCCGGACAGGCCCTGCGCATCAGCTACAACATCCTGCAGGCCGCCGGTGTGCGCATTTTCAAAACCGACTACGTCGCCTGCCCGAGCTGCGGCCGCACGCTCTTCAACCTGCAGACCACCACGCAGAAAATCCGCGCCGCCACCGGCCATCTCAAAGGCGTGCGCATCGCCGTCATGGGCTGCATCGTCAACGGCCCCGGTGAAATGGCCGACGCCGATTTCGGCTACGTCGGCGGCGCCCCGGAAAAGATCAATCTCTACGTCGGCAAGACTGCGGTGAAGTTCAACATCCCCGAAGACGAAGCCGTCGAGCGCCTCATCGATCTCATCAAAGAGCACGGACGCTGGTTTGACGCGCCCGCAGCCGCCTGATCGCTTCGGCGTTGGATTTAAAGGCGAATTCTTCCAGCGGCACGTCTTCCAACGCGCAGACCAGCGTCTCCATCACCTCGGAAGGCTGGATCACCACACGGCTGAAATCCGGAACGCGAGCGACGTAGCACAGGTCGATCGTCGGCCATTCGTAGCCTTGGAAGAGATAGCGATTGTTCAATGAAGCGAGGTAGGTGAACGCCGAGGCCGGAAGATCGATGCCGACTTCCTCCTGCGTTTCGCGGGCGGCGGCCATCTCGGCGGTTTCTTCGGGTTCGATGACACCACCGGGCAGACCGAGCCTGCCGAGGCCGGGCTCATGACCGCGGCGGATGACGAGGAGGCGGTCCTCGGCGTCGAGAACAAGCGCCACGGCGGCGGGGATGGATGTGATGAAGTGGCGGTGCCCGCAGGGACCGCATTGGAACTCACGCACACTGCGGGCGATCCAGTCGTTGCCGCCGCAATTGCTGCAGAATTTGAAGGGAGACTCAGCCATGTGCCTTTCCCTGCCGCCGGTGCGCACGCCATGCCAGCAGAAAGACGAGGACGCAGGCGGCTTTCATCACCAACAGCCACCAAGGATCCCACCACGCGCCGGTTTGCGCCTCGATGAGATCGGAAACGCCGAACACGGCGAAACCCAACGGCAACAGCCAGCGCCAGGGCATTTTCATGCCCAGCCGCACGGCCAGTATGAGCGCGATGACAAACCACAGCGCGGCTTCGCCGTAGTTGAACACGGCATGCAGGGACATCAGGGCCTCTTCGTTCACGACCGGAATGTTCTCCGGCGGGGCATTCCGTGGCAAGACACAACCCGGTGATATTTCTTCACAACGCTTCTTGGCTTGGAGCGCATCCTTTGCCAAGATGGCCTTTAATTCATGTCATGAGTAACAACCTCCTCCAGTCCTGGCTGCGCCTTCCCAATGGGGAGCGCCATGATTTGAACGGCACGTGCAGTGTCGGTCGGGCGCCTGACAACGCCGTGGCGCTCCCGGACAACGAGGTCTCGCGCCGACATGCCGTCATCCAGGCCCAGGGAGAGCGTGAGTTTTGGCTCGTCGATCTCGGCAGCGCGAACGGCACCTGCGTCAACGGCCGCCGCATCTCGCAGTCGGTGCGCCTGCACAACGGCGACATCATCCGGATCGCCAACAACGAGCTGGAGTTCTGCACGGAAATCCTCAGTGCCATGCATCCCGCCGGGAAACAGGCGATGGCCTCGACGATGATACAGATCCGCCAGGCACAGTGCTGGCTCATGGTCGCGGACATCATCGGCTCCACCAAGCTCGCACAGACGCTGTCTCCATCCCAGTATCCGCGGATGACCGGCACGTGGTTCAAAAACTGCCGGCAAGTGATCGACGAATGCGGCGGCCACATGTCAAAGTATCTGGGCGACGGATTCTTCTGCTACTGGGACGACACAGAAGACGGAGCGATTCAGGTGCGTCAGGCCGTGGCGAAACTCTATGAGGCACAGTCAAAGGCGAACCCGCCCTTCCGCCTCGTGCTGCACTTCGGCGCGGCCGCGCTTGGCACCGTTCCCACGATGAACGAGCTCAATCTGCACGGCCCTGAGGTAAACTTCGTTTTTCGGGTGGAGAAAGTGGCTTCCATGTTGAAGCAGACCGTTCTTTTCACCGAGGCCGCAGTAAACAAGATGCAGGCTGAAAATGAAGTCCGCCTCGCCGGAGAATGCGGCGTCGAAGGATTCTCCGCCAAATACAAGTTTTTCACGCCGAGTCATTGAAGCATGGGGGTAAATGGAACGTGCGGTTCATTGAGTGCATTTTTTTACTTGTCTTGAAAAAAAAGGAGGCGGCACCTTGCGGCACCGCCTACCTCTGGGTTCAACTGAATAACTCGGCTGACAAAATGCTTAGAACTTCCAACCGATGCGCACGCTGCCGAAGTGCGCCTGCTGGTCGTTGCGGAAGAACTGCCCCGAGTATCCCAGCAGCAGGCTCAACTGCTCGTTGAACGCGAAGTTCAACCCCGCGCCCGCCACCATGTAGTCCTGCCCGGGGGACTGATTGCCCCCGGCGGCCGTGAACGGCGCGGTGATCAATGACACGCTGGTGCCGTTGTTCTTGAGGTTCTGCCGCTCATAACTCAGGCGCACCTGCGGGGTGATCGTGGCCCAGCTCGTCTGGATCTTCTTGCTGGCACTCCAGCCCACCCGTGTGACGAGGGACTCAAAGCTCTGCTGGTTGTAGCGCAGCGCGGCCAGACCGCCGCCGGTTTCGCTGTAGGCATTCACGCTGCCGTGCAGGTAGTCGATGCCGGCGAAGGGGCCTGTGACCAGCGTGTTGTTCCGGAAGCGGAAGTTCCAGCCGGTGTTGTACTGCACCGCGTTGGTGTAGGTGCGCGTGGTGCCGAAGGCCTGCGGGAAGCCGAAGCCGGGATTGCGCCTGGAGTCCATCTCGTAGCTGCCGAAGCTGTAGAGCAGGCTGTTCCAGAAGTTCTTGCGCACGAAGGTGAGGTAGGCGGAGAGCGCGGGGCCTTCGAGATGCAGGCTGCCAAGGCCGCCGGTGTAGCTCTGGTCGCTGGTGAGGAAGGAAACCGCGAAGCCCAGGGCAAGACCGCGGGAGAGATGCCGCTGGATGCCGATGCTCGGCGCCCACGCGTCGGTCTGCACTCCGGCCTGGGTGCCGACGGCGCTGAGCTTGACGTTGCCGTAGTTCACGGTGGTGAAGACCTCGCACTGGCGGGAGCGCAGCCCCTTGCGGGCGATGGGATCTTCAGGTCCGTCGCCCTGGCCGACGATGACGCCGTCGTCCATGGCCGAGGCGAGACCGGCGTTGGCGGCTTCTTCACCATCACCGGCCATGAGGCTGAAGAGGTGGTTGTTGATGTCCCCGGTGACCGTCTGGCTGGCGTTGATGAGCATCGGCCCCTGCGCATTGGCCATCGGCAGGCCGGTGGTGAGGGCGGAGAGCTGCCCATTAGTGCTCGTTCCAAAGAGCCGCCATGAAAAGAGATCGGTGCCGTCGAAAATAAAAGTGTCGGTCATTGATAACACCCAATCTCCGTCAAGGAGCGAGCCGTTGAATCCAGCAATGCTGGCAAAAATTTTATTATTTCCACCAGACCCAAGAACAACCGTCGTGCCGAGATGACTCAAAGAAAAACTCACTTCGCTGGCAAAAAGATCTGTCATGAATAACTGCACACTCACGTCATTCACCTGCGCACCACTGGCACCAAGATTGATGGTGCTTGTTACCGAGGACCCAGTGGGAATGTCGTTTACTCCTGGACCGACGACATCAAACGTTTGAGCATTTGCAAGTCTGGCACCGCCAAAAAGAACCATGCAAAAAACTGAAAGCAGCACCTTCGGTTTAGATATAGAATTCATCACACAATGCATGGTTATACCGCTGGTGGAGTTAATTTTGAGCACGAATACACAGGTGTAGCGTCGAGCATGACATATGCCAAATCATTTGTCTCAAAAATGTTCCGTTTGTGTTTTATAAGAGGTTACTCAATATCTTGGCCGTGATCCTCCCAAAGAACACCCAAAATGGTCGGCAGTGCCGGTTTTTGATCCGTATCAGCGCAGTTTGCGCACTTTGCTCAGGCGGGATATTTTCGACCGCACAAGCTGATGATCAGATGGTGGAGCTAAGGTCCGCGCCGCTCAAAATGCCTGTGGGTGGCGAACATCAGTCTGCGGGGTTTTCAAAGATTACAGGAGCCAAAGCAGGGCTGGGATTCCAGAATTTCCTCAAGCCTGAAAACATCCGCAAATATCTCTACAACGGCGCGGGGGGGTGTGTCGGTGATTTCGACCAGGACGGACTGTCTGACCTCTACTTGGTTTCCCAAGATGGTAAGAACCAGCTCCTGAGGCAGACCGCTCCTTGGCAGTTCGAGGACGTGACTGCAGCCGCGGGTGGCCTGGACGGCGGTGAGGCCTGGGGTTCGGGCGCCAGCTTTGCCGATATCGACAATGACGGCGATCTTGACCTCTACGTTTGCAACATGGGCAAGCCGAACCTGCTGTATGTCAACCAGGGCAACGGGACGTTCCGCGAAGAAGGGGCGCTGCGCGGACTAAACTATGAGGGGGCCAGCGTCATGGTTTCCTTCGCGGATTACGACCGCGACGGGGATCTCGACTGCTATCTGCTGACCTACCGGCTCTTTCAACTCGCCGAGACGCATCCTGACATCAAAGTTCGCTATATTGACGGCAAGCCCACCGTGCATCCCGATCATCTAGGGCAGTATGCTTTCCTTAACGGTCATATGATGGAACTCGGGACGCCTGACCGGTTGTTCCGGAATGATGGCAATGGCCATTTTACGGATGTGTCAGGCGCGGCCGGTCTCGGCCTAGACCGCAACCAGGGGCTTTCCGCGACCTGGTTCGACCATAACAATGATGGCTGGCCGGATCTCTATGTGGCCAGCGATTTTTACCATCCCGACCGGCTCTGGAGAAACAACGGGGACGGCACTTTTACCGATGTGCTACCCGCCATGGCCAGCTACACTTCATGGTTTGCGATGGGCAGTGATTTCGGGGACATCAACAGGGACGGCTGGCTTGACTGCATGGTGGCCGACATGTCCGCCACCACGCACTACCGGCAAAAAATGGAGATGGGGGAAATGGGGCGCAATGCTTGGTTTCTCGACTGGGCCGAACCACGCCAGCTCATGCGAAACATGGTGTACCTGAATGCCGGCGGCCGGCGTTTCATCGAGACCGGTTTTCTTTCGGGACTGGAAAGCACCGGCTGGACTTGGGCGGCGCGGTTTGCGGATCTCGACTGTGACGGCTGGGAGGATGCCATCTTCACCAACGGGGTAGCGCGGGACGTGAACAACTCCGACCATCTGGCCGAATTGAAGCAACTGGAAACGGCGGGAAAGATCGCTGAGCGCCTCCAGGCGCTGAATGCATTTCAGAAGCCAGGGGATGACCGGAACAAGGTGTTTCGCAATCGCGGCGACCTCACCTTTGAGGATGTCAGCAAGCAGTGGGGCTACGACGATCTGACGGCCAGCTATGGGCTGATCCTGGCCGACCTCGACCGCGATGGCGACCTCGACGCGGTGGCCAACAACATGAATCAACCGCTCGGCATCTACCGCAATGACGCTGCGACGGGACATCGGGTGCTGATCGAACTCCGGGGGCGGCAGAGCAATTTCTTCGGCGTGGGTGCACGACTGCGGATGAAGACGGCTTCCGGCTGGCAGACACGGATGCTCAGCCTGACCCGTGGCTACCAGTCTGCCGACGAACCGGTGGTTCATTTTGGCCTCGGGGCGGATGCCATCATCGAGCGGTTGGAGATCGACTGGCCGAGCGGGGCCCGGCAGGTGGTGGAAAAGCTGCCGGTGGACCAGCGTCACATCATCATCGAGCCAGCGGGAAATTTTCAGCCAGATCCGGCACAGAAAGAAACGCCCGCCCAGCGTTCCTTGTTTGCCCAGGACAGCCTGCCTGACCTCGAGTTCATTCACGACGAAGATGCTTTCGATGATTATGCGGAACAGCCGCTGATCCCCTGGCGCGTTTCGCGGCTGGGGCCCGGTCTCGCGTTCGGTGACAGCAATGGCGATGGCAGGGAAGACCTCTGGGTGGGTGGTGCCACGAAGCAGGCAGGGCGCCTTTACCATCAGCAAGCCGACGGACGCTGGCTCGCTGCACCCACCGGTCCATGGAATGCGGACGCTGCCAGCGAGGACATGGGTGCGGTGTTTTTTGATCCCGACGGGGATGGCGACCTCGACCTGTATCTTGCCAGCGGCGGGAATCAGGCCCAGGTGAGTGACAAGCCGGTGCTGGAAGACCGGCTCTACCTCAATCTCGAAAACAAAAGTTATGCCGCAACCAAGCCCGACCCGGATGACAAGAAGCGCGCCTATGAAAGTTCGGGCACGGTGGCAACTGCTGACTTCGATGGTGACGGCAAGATGGACATCTTTGTCGCAGCCCGGATTGTTCCTGGAAAATACCATGAACTGCCCAGGCAGCGTCTGCTGCGCAATGCCGGAAACAAGCTGGAAGACGTGACTGACAGGGTGGCGCCGGGGCTGCTGGCGGCGGGCCAGGTCACCAGTGCCTTATGGACGGATGTCAACCAAGACGGGCGGCTGGATCTGATGGTGACGACCGCCTGGGGGCCGGTGCAATTGTTCCTGCAGAACCAGGACGGCAAGCTGGTCGATGCCACAAAAACGGCAGGTCTTGCAGAGGCCAAAGGCTGGTGGCAGGGCATTGAAGGCGGGGATTTGGATGGCGACGGCGACCTCGACTACGTCGTCACCAACTTGGGTCACAACACGAAATACCACGCGACCCAAGAGAAGCCGCTCCAGATCTTCGCGAATGATTTTGACGGGGACGGCCACTTCGATCTGGTGGAAGCCGAATATGAAGGGGATACGCTCTACCCCATGCGAGGACGCGGTTGCAGCTCTGCCGCCATGCCCTTCATCAAAGAGAAGTTTAAAACCTTCGATGCCTTCGCCAAAGCCGATCTGCTGGCGATCTACACCCCTCCCCTGCTGGAGACAGCACGGGTCATGACGTTCACAAATCTGGACTCTTCCGTGCTGATCAACGACGGCAAAGGCCGCTTCACGATCCAAGCACTCCCTATTCTGGCGCAAGTGGCCCCGTGCTTCGGCGTCGCGGTGGAAGACTTCGACGGCGATGGCAAGCTCGATGTGGTGCTGGCGCAGAATTTTTATTCACCGCAGCCTGAAACGGGGCGCATGAGCGGCGGGCTAGGGCTGTTCCTCAAAGGAAACGGCGATGGCAGTTTTACTGAAGTGTCACCCCTGCAAAGCGGCATTTGGATTCATGAAGACGCCAAGAGCCTGGCCGTCGGTGATCTGAACGGCGATGGCGCTCCGGATCTGGTTTGTGGCGTGAACAACGGAGCGCTGAAAACCCTGGTCAATCAAACGCGCGGACCGGAGGTGCGCTGGAGCACGATTGCCTTGTCAGGACCCAAGGGAAACCCGACCGGAGTCGGTGCCAGATTGGAGATCGAAACCAGCACGGGACGCAAGCTGATGAAGGAGGTGCGAGCAGGAGGGAGTTATTTGGCACAGTCCTCCGCCACACAGTTCGTTGCCTTGAGGAAGGATGAGTTTGTTCGCAACCTGACGGTTCACTGGCCACGCGGGCCGGTTTCGAAAACGAGGTATGACCAATGGACGCCACAAATCAAGGCTGCTCCATAGGCATCAATTGAGTCATCATATCCAGATGAGCAAAATCCCACGAACGTCAAAGGTCCGTCCTCCCCGCAGCCACCGCCTCGCGTATGTGCGTTGATCGCAGTTTCCCCAATTCTATCATGAGCTTTCCTTGTTACGACTCTGGAGACAGGTCCCCAAGTTCACGCGTGAACTCCCCCCGTCTCTTCTCGAAAATCATCCTGACCGCTTTCGTTTTCATGGCTGGCCTGCTTTCACTTCCGGCTGAGGAAACACGCCCGGTTCATATGAAGTCGGCAGTGGCTGCGGAGCAGTCACTTGCCTATCGCTGGCTCGACATCGCCCAGGAGGCCACCGCTCGCGAAGTCACCCGCAACGGCCCGCGCCCAACAATCATCGCCCGCACGCTGTCGATTTGGGCAACCTCAGTTTACGACGCATGGACGGCTTACGATGAAACGGCCGTCGGTTCCAGGCTTGGGGGGCGGCTCAGGCGGCCGGAAAGTGAACAAACTCTCGCCAACAAGGAAAAGGCGGTCAGCTACGCCTCCTACCAGGCGCTGCTCTACGTCTATCCTGAAGACAAAGCCTTCCTTGATGCCGAGATGCGCAAGGCAGGATTTGATCCTGATGTGGTTTCCACCGTCCCCACCCTGCCGGAAGGTATTGGATGCCTGGCTGCCGCAGCAGTGATCGACTTCCGTCGGAAAGATGGCGCAAATCAGCACGGAGATGAAGCCGGAGGTGACGGAACGCCGTATGGTGACTACACATACTACCGGCCGGTGAATCCGCCGGATAGAATCATTGATCCTGATCGCTGGCAGCCGATCACTTTCACTCTGGAGAACGGAAAGAAAGTGACGCCGGGGTTTCTGACTCCTCATTGGTACCGAGTGAAGCCCTTTGTGATTGAGAATTCAGCGCAATTCCGTCCGCCACCGCCGCCGATGACAACCACTGATGACGCCGCCCTACGCCAACAGACCGAACGGGTTCTGGCCTACAATCAAAAACTGACCAAAGAGGAAAAGGCGAAGGTTGAATTCATGCGCGACGGTCCCCGCTCAACCGGCCAAAGCGGCCACTGGCTGCGATTTGCCCAGGATGTCTCAAGACGCGACAAGCACACTCTCGACCAGGACGTGAAGCTCTATTTCGTGATCGCAAACGTGGCACACGACGCTTTCATAGCCTGTTGGGAGACGAAACGATTTTACGACAGCTCGCGCCCTTGGACCCTGGTTCGGCACTATTATGCCGGGCAGCGAATCATTGGCTGGGCCGGGCGTGATGGCGGAACGAAGGAAATGCCTGCCGAGGATTGGCATCCTTATTCACCACCATCGTTCATCACCCCTCCCTTTCCAGGCTATACCAGCGGACATGCCACCGTCAGCGGTGCCTGTGCCAAGATGCTCGAACTCTTCACTGGCAGTGACAACTACGGCTTCATTGAACAACGCCGACATTGTGAACTCACCGAATCCGACCCAGGATCAGAGGTCCGTCTCAATCTGCCCACCTTCTCATCCGTCGCAGAGATGGCCGCTCTCTCACGAGCGCTGGGAGGCTACCATATCCCGGTTGATAATGATGTCGGACTCAAAGTGGGACGCGAGATCGCGGTTTGGAGTTGGCCAAAGTATCAGGATTATTTCAAGGGTGCCGCCCAAGTGCGACCCAAGTGATTTTAGAAGTTAACTACCGAAGCACGCGAAAGAGGCGTATTGGCCGCTGACTATCCCCAAGTCGAATACCTCAATCCACCGGCTAGACCACACCACCGACCCCTTTGGGTTCTGAAGGCGGCGGCAGGGATGCACAGGCAGCCCCCGTGAAGCAGCGCTGATCGGAAGCCCCCGGCTCTCACGAAGATGCCAAACAGCACCGTGCTGCCAGCTGCAAAAAGCAACAGTCACATGGTAAAGAGCCTTGGAGCGAACTGCTATTGCGAAGCCTCACAGACACCGACGCAGCAACCGGCTGGCCTAGCGTTCCTTTGCCAGCTTGTTGTACTTCTCCACCAGCGTGTTGAACTCAGCCGTGCGGGCGTTGAGCTTTTCGATAGCCGAATCACGCTCGCGGGCGAGCTGCTTGAGCATCTCGTTCTGTTTTTCGATGGCGCTGTTCTGCGCAGTGACGGCTGCGTTGTGCTCCTTGATGGCATTACTGCCTTTGCCGAACGCAAGCCGGGTTTCCTCCAGGCCACGCTGCAGTTGCATGAGTTCACGCATGTAAACGGCGATGGTGATGCCACGTGCGACCGAGTCGGAGGAGAGATCGTTGTACTCGCGCGTGACCTCGACCAGCTTTGCCTCGACTTCGGCGCGAAGTTCGGTGAGACGCTCGATCTCCTTCTCGTACTCGCGCACTTTGCGCTCCGCCTCGATGCGCAGGGCGTTTTCGGCTTCGAGACGCTTCACCAGGTCGGTGATATGGCCGCGCAGGCGCGCCTCGCGCTTCCATTGCGCGACACAAACGACACACAGGCCGAGCGCGATGACGACGAGCAGCGTGTTAAGCAGGCGCTTCATGCGTCAGGGTTTCGGCTGCGCCGCATTCGAGGGTTTGACGTTGAAGGCCACCTTCGTGAAACCGACGCGCTTGGCGGCATCAAGCACCTTCACAAGGTCGGCATAGCGCGTGTTCACGTCGGCACTGATGTACACCGGCGTGGCGGGATCTTTGCCGAAGCGCTCGGCCAGCCTGCGGTCCATCTCCGGCAGCGTGATGGAAGACTTGTCGAAGAAGACATCCCCTGCGGCGTTCACCGCCAGATTGATCATGTCCGGCTTGAAGTCCGACTGCGCGGACGAGGCGACGGGCAGGTTCACCTTGATGGTCTGCTGCTTCGTCATCGTGAGACTGACCATCATGAAGGAAGCCAGCAGGAAGAACATCACGTCGATGAGCGGGATGATTTCCAGCCGCGTTCTGCGCTCGGGCACTGGGGAATGAAGTTTCACGTCGTGATCAGGCCTTCGGGGTGACTTTGTCGAACCCGTGCTGCGCCGCCAGAATGAGCACGTTGTTCGCGGCTGCTTCGAGATCGAACTTCAGCGCGGTGAGACGCGAGTGGAAATAGTTCATCGGCACCAGCGTGCCGATGGCGATGCCGAGACCGGCCGCGGTGGCGATCAGCGCCTCGCCGATGCCGCCTGTGACTTTTTCGACGGCAAGTTCGCTGCTGCCGATGCTGGTGAAGCTGCCCATGATGCCGGTGACGGTGCCGAGGAGACCAAGCAGCGGTGCGAGAGTGACGATGGTGTCCATCGCGCTCAAGAAGCGGCCCGCATCACGCAACTCCTGGCCAGAGGCGACTTCGAGAGCGCCCTGCATGCTGGTGTGCCGATGCTGCAAGCCGTGATGAATCATTCGGACGACCGGATCGCTTGATTTGGCGGACTGCGAAATGGCTTTGGCCAGATCACCGGACTCGAGCGTCACATAAACTTCTTCAAGCTGCTTCGGCGATCGCTTGGCGGCGAATCGGATCCACCAGAACACGCGTTCGACGAAGATGCAGACAGCCACCAGCGACACAAGCGCGATGGGATACATGATGGGACCGCCTTTGATGAAGAGATCGACGACGGCGTTGGCTAGCAGGGGCATGTGGGAGAAAAACGGGTGACGAATGGAGATTAGAACGTGAACCGGATCAGCGCAGACGGAAGGTGAGCGGAAGTGTGTAGCGATTCGAGGCGCCGCCCGGCCAGCGCCAGTTGCGACGCACCCAGGAGGCGGCGTAATCGTCGAGCGCGCTGAATCCGGTGCTTCCGATGATGCTGACAGCTTCCACGGCACCTGACGGACCGACGCTGATGCTCAAGCGTACGGTTCCCTGCATGCCACCGCTGCGGGCAAAGGTGGGATAGGGAGGTGCAGGGAATTTTCCCTTCCCTCCACTGCCTGAAGTTCCCGTGCCACCCGCTGATCCAGCTTGGGGCGTGGTTGAAGGGGTGCCGCCACTTGCCACCGGCGTGCGCGGACGTGGCGGGGCGGGCGCAGGCTTGGGTTTCACCACGGGGTCAACCGGCCGCAGCACGTCTTCAATCTTCGGAGCCGTGGGAATGGCAAAAACATCCTCCAGTGTCATCGCCTCGGCGATTTCAGGCAGATCCAGGTTTTCAGGCGGCGTTTCGACAGCCTTGGGGATTTCCACCGGCAGCACCGGCTCGGTCTCGGCAGGCAGATCCTCACTTGCCTCAAGAGCCTGTAGTTCTGCCATGGAGGTCTCGACCATGGGCAACTCCGTGGCGCCGTCCAAATCGGCGAGCGTCTTGAGATGAATCGGCGGCAGGTCGGCTGCGAACATGCCAATGATGCCCACCGCCAGAAAGCTCGCGCTGATGCCCACGACCCACGAGAGTGTGATAAGCACTTGCAGGGTGCTGCGACGACGCCACAGCACCGATCCACCAAGACCGGCAGCAGTAGGAATCGGGGTGGAACGGTCGAAGCCCATGGCGGGCAGGGTGTGTATCACTGAGGAGGTCATTGCACAAGACAGCGGCGGGAACGGAGGATGAAACGCAAGAATTAGCTGTCAATTTGCAATTGCGACTCAGTCGCAAAAAAATACTTGCGCAACAATCCATGCTGTCCACTGTCGGCACTCCTGCGACAGAATCTCAGTATCAGCAACCTCATGAAGCACCTCTCTCCCGTCACTCTCGAACGCTCCGTCGGCCCTGCCATGGCCGCTGCCGCTCTCCTTTTTCTGGCCTTCGCCTCACACGCCCGCTCACAAACCCTGAGCAATCCGGTGATCAAACCGAAGACGGCCAACGCCACCGAACTGCCTAACATCGTCATCACCGCCGACGCTCCAGAAGACCCGCCTGTCATCATCCCCTACCTGCCGCCGGTCGAAGGTACGAAGATCTACGCAGGCAAAAAGGCCACGTCATTGAACCTGCAGACTCTGCCCGAAGTGCAGGCCAACAACTACAGCCAGGCGTTTGCGATGACCCCCGGCCTGCTCACTGCGGAGGAAAGCACCCCGCTGGTGAGCCTCGGCTATCGCGGCATTGGTTCCCCGGACCGCGCTCAATACATGATGGTCCTCCAAGACGGCATCCCCATCGCTGCGGACCCGCAGGGTTATCCCGAGTCCTACTGGACGCCGCCACTGGAGTCCACCCAGCGCATCGACTTCGTGCGCGGCGGCGCCTCCCTGCTCTATGGCCCGCAGCCGGCCGGTGCTCTGAATTACGTTTCGCTCATGCCGCGCACCGACCGCCTGTTTGGCATGCACACCAAGCACATCTTTGGCAGCAACAATCTCTATTCCACCTTCAACTCCTTCGACGGCAGCGCCGGCAAGTGGAGTTGGGTCGGCTGGTTCAACTACCGTTCCGGTGAAGGTTTCCGCGCCGCCAACAGCGACTTCGAAGTCATCGCAGGACGTCTCAAACTGATCTATCAGGCCGCCACCGACACGCGCTGGATTTTCTCCCTCGATGCAGGTTCAGACCGCCATAGCGAACCCGGCGGGCTGACTCAAGCAGCTTACAACGCCGACCGTAACCAGACCGTCCGCCGGTCTGACCGCTTCAATCTGACCCGCTATGTCGCCAGTGCGGAACTTCAGCACAAGCTCTCCGAGCAGACCGAACTCAGCCTCAAAATCTGGGCCGGTGCCTACGACCGCTGGAGTCGCAGGCAGACAGGAGGCTTCGGCACCGTCACCGCTCTCACCAACACCATTGCGCAACAGCAGTTCTACAACTGGGGCATCGAGCCGCGCATCCGACACGACTACGAGCTGTGGGGCGGCAATCACTCGCTGGCCGCCGGCATGCAGTTCTACATGTGCCACTCCCCGCTGACCACGGCCACCGGTGCCTCTCCGACAGCCGACACCGGCACCCTCACCACCGACGCCCAACGTGATGTGATCTACGGCTCATTCTTCCTTGAAAACAAATTCACCTTCGGCCGCCTGACCATCACCCCTGGGTTCCGTATGGAGCTGATCAATCAGGACGTCACGGTCCGAAACGTTGCGATCAGCGCCCAACGCGACAACAACAAGTTCGACACGCAGCCGCTCTTCGGCCTGGGTCTCTCCTATGATCTCGGCAACGAGACGGCGGTCTATGCCAACGTCTCGCAAAGCTACCGCGCCACCACCTTTGGCCAGACTCTGGTCACGACTGCTGGCGGCACCGCCAGCGATGTCGCCCCCTCGCAGGGCTGGAACTATGAGATTGGCGTTCGCGGCAATCCTCGCCCGTGGTTCGCCTATGACAGCTCTTTCTTCCTCATCGATCTCGATGACAAGCTCGGCACCGCTGGTGTGAACATCCAGAGTGTCGGGCGCAGCATCAACTATGGCTGGGACGGTGCCGTGCAGTTGGACGTCATCGGCGCCTTGGACGCCTGGAACGGCACCCATCGTGGCGACCGCCTCGGTTCGTTCAACCTCTACGGCAACATCTCCCTCCTCGAAGCGCGCCTCGACGGCGGAGTCAATGACGGTGGTACCCCGCAATATGCGCCGCCCTACATGATCCGCACCGGAGCCATCTACAAACGCAAGAGCGGCCTCAAGATCGCCTTCCTCGGAACGTTGGTTGCCCGCCACTACGGCAACGACACCAACACCGGCAACTTCGTCATCCCTGCCTATACGACGTGGGATCTCACCGCCGAAGTACCGGTCTGCAAAAACTTCTCCATCCTTGCCGGCCTCAACAACGTGTTCGACAAACATTACTACTCGATTGTCACCTCCAGCGGCATCATCCCCGCCTACGGTCGCAATTGCTACGTCGGCGGCAGTCTGAAGTTCTAATCATCTCCTGGTTGGTCGAGTCCCTGCGGGACGCGGACGTGGTGTTCCGCTCTCGCAGGAATTCTTTTATCCAAGCCCTTCGATCTTCCAGCCGTCACGATACTCGCGCTTCACCAAAGCGGTGGCGCCTTCGTGATTGGTGAATTTCAAACCGGCGCGATCCCACTCGAGCCACTGGCCGGGGAAGCGGTCGGCGATGGTGCCGACGACGACGGTTTCGGTCAGTGGGCCACCGTGGCTGAAGTCGGCGCAGCTCTTCCTGCCGGCGAGAATCGCGTCCACCCAGTTGTGGTAGTGATCCTGTTTGCCGAAGCCGCGGGGGTATTTCTCTGCGGGGAAATCGGCTTCGGGCATCACGAAGGGACGCACGGCATACGGTTTGAAGATCGCGCCATGTTCGCCGATCCAGAAGCCGCCGTTGGCAGGGAAATTCTTGAGCGCAGACGGCAGCGTCACCACGCTTCGATCCGGCTCGGTGCCGCCGTCGAGCCACGTGAGCTTGAGCGTTTCACCGGCGATGAGTTCATTGCCGGGAAACTCAAATTCGACGTGACGTTTGGCCGCCCACAGCGGACCGGTGCTACCTTCACCGATCTGCCGCACACGCGTCGGTGCGCGGAGCTTCAGGCCATCGAAAGTGGAGTCGAGATGATGGCAGCCCATGTCGCCGAGTTCACCGCAGCCGAAGTCAAACCACGCGCGCCAGTTCTGCGGATGATACGTGTCATTCAGATAAGGCCGCGGCGTGCGCACGCCGATCCAGTGATCCCAGTCGAGGCCTTCGGGAATCGCATCGCCCTGAGGACGCAGCTCGGTGTTCTTCGGCCACCAGTTGAGCTTCTTGTTCTCCCACATGATCACCTCCTTGATCCTGCCAATCGCCTTGGTGCGCAGCAGTTCCACCATCATCCGGCTCTCGATGCTCGAACGGCCTTGATTGCCGAGCTGCGTGACCACGCCGGCTTTGGCGGCCTCCTGCGCCAGCACGCGACACTCGTGCGGCGTGGGAGCCATCGGCTTCTGCAAATAGACATGCTTCTTCGCTCGCATGGCCGTGCAGGCGATGGGAGCGTGCATGTGGTCCGGCGTTCCCACGGTCACGGCGTCGAACTGGTCCGCGTGCTTCGCCAGCAGGTCGCGCCAGTCCTTGATCTGTTTCGCGTCTGGAAAATCCTTGGCCGCCTGGGCGATGTAACGCGCATCGACATCGCACAGCGCCACGATCTTCACCTTCGGATGCGAAGCCACGCTGCGCATCGTGTTGCCGCCCATGCGTGCCACACCGACGCTCGCGACCTGCAGCATCGAGTTCGGTGAGGCGGAACGAAGAATGGCGGGAAATCCCAGCGCCGAAACGGCACCGGCCTGCTGGATGAATTGGCGGCGATTCATGAGGCCAAGCAAACGACCTCAGGCTCCGTCATCCTTCACTACTTCCGAAACGGCGAGGCCGGAATGCCAGCGCCGTTGAAGAGCGAAGCGGTGGGATTGTCCTTCCAAGCGTAGCGCACGTTCTTCGGCTCGGGGACGGCCTTGGACGAGACGATTACTTTTTCGCCGTCGATCTTTGCATCGGCCGGCTGCCACTGGCCGTCGGCTCCGGCGACTTCAAAGCCGGTGAGATCACCTTTCGCGGTCAAACCCTTCGCATGGGTGAACGCGCAGACGATTTCTCCGCCTTTGACAGTCGCTTCCTTGATCAGCGGGCCGGCAGTGTCCGGAACATCCTTGTGATACACGCTGCCCAGCGCCCACTGCGCGAGACGACGGCCGACTTCCTGCTTGTTCGTCGGGTGAATGTTTTTCGCATCACCGATGTCGAGCGTGATGGCCATGCCGCTGTTTGGAATCGTGTTCAGCGCGTTCATCATCTGCTCGCGCACGATCATCCACCCTTCACCCGCGCGGGTGAAGTTGGGAAGCTGCACCCAGGCGAATGGAAACTCATCGCTCCAGCGTGTGCGCCAGTCTTTCGCGAGCAAGGTGAGCTGCGCCTGATAGAACGGCGCCTTCGGATCCTGGCTGTTCGCCTCGCCCTGATACCAGACCGCACCACGAATCGCATAAGGGATGAGCGGCGAGATCTTGCCGTTGAACAAACCACCGACGTTGCCCTTGCGCTTGCGTGTCTCCACGGGGTCGCGCGGCTTGCGTGGCGCTTCCTTGCCTGCGGCCTTCGCCTTTTTCACATCCTCGGTCCATTTCGCCAGCTGCTTCTCGTATCCGGCCCTGGCCTTCGCTTCGTCGAACGTGGCATCATCCTTTTTGACGGCTGCAAAGAATGGCTTCAGTTCCGCGCTGGCATGCTGTTCTTCGGGACTGATCCACGATTCGATGGGCGTGCCGCCGACCGATGAATTGATGAGGCCCACGGGTGTTTGGAGCGTCGCGTAGACCGTGCGGCCGAAGAAGAACAGCGTGGCGGAAAAACGACCCACGGTATCCGGCGTGCAGACGACCCAGGTCCCCTTGCCCTGCGTTTGGGCGGTGTCCGAAGCGCTGCTGCCTTCGGTGAACATGCGGATCAGCGGAAGATTCGACTCCTTCTTGGTCTGGTCGAAGTCCTTCGCACCCTGCACGCTCATGGCCATGTTGGACTGCCCCGAACCGAGCCACACTTCGCCAACAAGGACGTCATTGATCGTCTTGTCGCCAACAGTGAGCGTCTGCGGTTCAGAAGAAGCAGTCAATGCATCGAGTTTGAGAGACCATTTGCCCTCCGCATCGGCTTTCGCGGTTTTGGTTTGCCCGGCGATGGTGACGGAGACTTCCGCATTCGCATCCGCCGTGCCCCAGACAGGAACCGGTTTGCCGCTTTGCAGCACCATGTGATCGGAAAACACCGCCGGAAGCGTGACTGCGGCCCTGGCGGACAACGAAAGAAGGAAAACGAGAGCGAGCGATTTCATGACGGGTTGGATGGAGAAGAGCCTTGTCAACGTCAGCGCCCGCACCATTGCTTCACGAATGTCAGTCGCTCTTTTTTCCGCCGGCCTCGGCGACGTCATTCGCACCTGCTATCTGACCGCGAGCTATCGGACGATCAGCGAGACCACAAAGCCGCTGCCGGTGATCGTCGCCTCGCACAACCCGTTCGCGATCGAGATCTTCCGTCATCATCGAAATGCGGAGAACTTCATTCTCCACGAACTCGGCGACAAGTTCGAAGAGTTCTTTACCGCCGGTCTGCGCGGGCCGGACATCAGCCGGGCCTTGTGTGAATGCGTGGGCGCCGACTACGCAACGCTCATTCGAGGCAAGGCGGATGGTTATGTGCCAGTTTTTGATGCACCAGATGATGTCGACTCCGCCGGTCACATCGTGTTTCAGCCGTTTGCAGGGAACGCATCCTACCGCTCGCTGCCCCATGCGTTGATCGAGAAAACCGTCGAGGTGCTGCGCAAGCTGCCATGGCAAGTGTTCATCGTGACCCGCAACTACCTAAGAACAGGCGCCAAAGGGAAGACGATCCACGCGGACGAGGATGCGAAGTGCTTCGAAGGCGGTAATGTGACCGTGATCGACAATCTCTCGACCCCGGCGGCATTGAACCTCATCAAGTCCTCACGCGCCTATGTGGGAAGCTGGTCCAGCCTGCATCAGGCCGCGTGGCTCGAAAACAAGCCCGTCGCGGTGTTTTACCCCGAAGATTACATCGATGTGCGCAGGGGCACGGCATATGCCTTCGGCCTGGACCGCGATAACACGCTTGGGCGCGACTATTCGCAGGTGGATCCGGGAGAGTTGGAGGCGTTTTTCAGACGTTGGTGATGAACCGGCGCAGCACGTCGAAATGACCGGCCGCACCCGAGATGTCTGCATCGAGATCCTCGTTCATGATTTTGTAGGGCGTGTGCACGGAGGTGATGAACGGCACACGGTGGATGCGAGCAAAGACCAGTCCGTGATAGCGCCCGGTGATCACAAATCGTGAACGTGCGATTTGCGCAAACGCGGCTTGAGGGCCGGCATTCGCGATGATTCGGGAGCGCGGGAAGAGCTCGGCTGCGTCAGCCAGATGCCGGTCGTCATCCACAGGCGCCCCCATTCCCAACCAGGTGATCGGAACCTCGGACGAAGCGAACTGTCGCAAGTAGTTCCGGATCAGATCGTTGCGCGGATTCACAAAGCCTGCCGGAACGATGCTCACTTCACGGGGCGCTTCGCCCATGGGTTCAACATCAGGACGGAACAAGTAGGCAGCATCAGGAAAGAACGACACATCGTCCCGCTCACCCAGCTCGCGCGCAATGCGCACGCAGTTGGGTGAGCGCAGCGTGATGAACTTTGCCTGCTTCAAATAAGGCACCCAGGGTTTGAGGG
Organism: Prosthecobacter sp.; assembly: GCF_020439865.1. Taxonomy (GTDB): domain Bacteria; phylum Verrucomicrobiota; class Verrucomicrobiia; order Verrucomicrobiales; family Verrucomicrobiaceae; genus Prosthecobacter. The sequence goes on along the minus strand of NZ_JAGRPF010000113.1, from coordinate 104,327 downwards.
CGATCGCGTAGGCATCTTCGCGTTTACTGCGAAACTGGAAACCGCACGAGGAGATGCCCCACGGGATGCCGCGCTCAATGGCGGCATCCATGTAGAACTTCATGCAGCGGAAGTGCGGTGACTCCGCTTCTTCGGGTCCCTCTTTGGGATTGTTGTACAAAATCCCGCCGCCGCCCAATACCAGCAGTTCAATGTCTTCTGGCAGGCTTGAAGGCAGATCAGAATTGTAGAACACCAGTTCGTGTCCCGACAACTGCTGCGCGAACACCAGTGGATAGGTGTCATCACCGACGTTGCCATAACCAGAAGCTCCGACGAAGGCAATCTTCATGCGAGCACCTTCGATCTAGTCGGCCTCTCGCGAAGAGCGGCGGAAAGGACGGTGGAAAACCGGCCCGCCACATTCTTCCAAGAAAACTCGTTCCGACGCACATGCGCAATTCCCTGGGAGGAAAGACGGGCCCGAGCGGTCTTGTCGCGGTAGAGTTTCTGCAAGGCGGCGACAAACGGCGCATCATCCACGAGAGAGCCGACGGTGTTGATCTCCGGATTCATGAGCTGACGCGAGCACGGCACCTTCACCGCCGGCAGAGCCCACTCGGACAACGCCGACGAATCCGGCACGATCTGCGGAATGCCGCACGCCATGCCTTCCATCGTGGTAAGCCCCCAGCCTTCGCCCAGCGTTGTGGTGACTTGAAGATCAAGGCTGCTGTAGATGAGCCGCAGCTTTTCACTTCCCTGCATGTCCCGAATGTTCTCCCCGCCCGTGAGGATGAGCCGGTCGGCAACACCATGGTAGGCGGCCACACGACGCAAATCCCAGCCCGTGTCCTGCCTGGCGCAGTGGAGCAGAAGATGTGCATTGGAGATGCGATGTTGTTTGATCCAGTCAGCAAAGATCTGAATGGTCACGTCCAGCCGCTTGCGAGGCTGATTCCGGTTGATGTTCCCGACGATGAAGGCGTTTGACGGCACATTAAGATCAAGCAGGCGACGCGCTTCAGCACGGGTCACCGGCTGAAACACGCCAGTGTCGATGCCGTGAGGAATGACATGGCCCCTGCCACGGAATCCCGCTTCTTTTGCCTCCTTGAGACCAAACCGTGTGTACCAGACGGCGGCGTGGAGCTTGTTCAGTTCCTTCATGGAGGCAGGGTCCAGATGACCTCCGTCCACAGGCATGTAGCCGATCACAGGAACGCCAGAAGGAGCGATCCTGGCGAACTGCGCGACGTTCCACCAGTCGTTGTTGATCACCACGGCTGCAGGTGCGAACTCGGCGCACAGGTGCTGGAAGCGGTTCATGCCCCACATGTCTCCTCCCTGCCACGCAGGCATGACCCGATAGGGCAGATCGTGCGCGGAACCATCGTAATTGACCCCCGAAACCACGACCTCCCAGTCGTGGCGCAGATGATCGAGCACCGCATGCGTGACCGTCGCAAAACCCGTGGGAACCAAAGCATCGCCAATCCAGAGAAGACGCGGCTTTCGGGAACGACGCAGACCTCCCAACTTTACCTGAGCGTCCCGATCTGCACGCCCTTGAGGTGCAGACATGGCCGAACCGGCCGACGTTCCGCTGGCCATCACAGCCATGGAGAACGCACCCACACTGCGCTCAGCAGTAATGGTCTTTGGAGCAACGGCTCTGGACTTCTGCATGTTTTTCCTTTTGGACGAAGCGGTATTCCTTTTGGCGGCCGGCTCCTTCTTCACCCCATGCTTTGACTTGGCGGATGCCGACGTCGTCCTCTTGAGCGGCTTCGGTGCCGAGGCGATCTTCTTCGCGTTTGCAGCCACAGGCTCGCGAACCGTGGTCTTTTTCAGCGAAGCTTTTTTGGGGGCCGGAGCTTTTCGTTTCGCCTCCACCATCTTTCGGTTCATCGTTTTCGACGCAGTCTTTTTCGCCGGGGTCTTCCTCACTTTTCCTTGGGTTTTTGAGGTCTTGGAGGAGTGGGTGACTAACATTTTTTTTGAGGATCTCGATTTCATGATGATGGTGTCGGGTTGAGATGAAAACCAAAGACGGCGTCAGTTCTGCAGGATGGTGCAATTTGGCAGCGCCAGCCGCATTTCCTCGGCAAACGATGGGTCCAGAGGTTCGCGGGTGGTGCCTCCGACTCGCAGTAGTTTCAACTGCCTGCTTGCAGCGAGAAAGGGTACGGCCTCAACAGTCACAACCGGGCTGGCAGTCAGATCAAGGTTTGTGATAGTGACGACATCCCCCAGCAGTCCGAGCGCCGCCACGGGCACTCTCAGACCGCGCAAATTGAGATTCGACACCGTGCCCGCGTCTTTGAGAAGCCGCACCAGTTCTTCCAGATCCGCTTCCTCCGTGATCGACCGTCCGGCGACGGCGAAGGACACCCGCCAGATGGTGAAAGGTTCCTTGGGCAGGCCGGAAGAATACCAAATGTCATATTGATCCCCCATCTGCTTTTCCGTGTCGGCGTCAGTTTGAACATTCAAAAAGCCGTCGTGAGCAAAAACCCACTCGGCCAGTTTCATCTGCTCGGGTGCTGGTGGTGCCTGGGCAGGTTGCCCGGCCTGAGAGAGTTCCGCATCGGTGGTCTTCTGCGAAGCAAGCCACCCAGCCTGCCAGGCTGCGCCGCCGCCGCCGAGCAACAGGATCCCTGCAGCCCACCCCATCCAGCGCTTTTTGCGTGTGCGCGACTGCATCCGGATCGTTTCGGCATCGGTGGGGATTCGCACCGCCTGCGGAGCAGGAGCGACGGTGATATCGCTTTTGGGAGGCCGGCGGAAGTTCTTCCAATTGTCGCTGTTTTTGAAAAGCTTTTCCAGCACCTGCGTCATGTCACTCACATGCTGGTAGCGTTTCTCGGGGTTGTTTTGCATCGCCTTGCTGACGACGGCGTCGATGCCCTTGTCCGCGCCCGAACGGATCGAGGGGGGCTCCCACATGCCTTTGGGCACATGTCCCGTGAAGAGTTCATAGATCATCACTCCAAGTGAGTAGATGTCCGCCCGGTGGTCGATGGTTCTGCTTTGGTCGAGCGCTTCGGGCGCGATATAATCCGGTGTTCCGAGCGTGGTGCCAGTCGCGGTGTAGTCAACCGACTGCGGGCCGACAACCTTGGCGAGCCCAAAGTCGGCGACTTTTACATTACCGCGTTCGTCGATGAGGATGTTTGCCGGCTTGATGTCACGATGCACAATGCCGCGCTCATGGGCAAACTGCAGGGCCTCGCAGACCTGGGTAATGATTCTGAGAATCTGCCGGGGTTCCGGTGGATCGCGTTTCAGCAGATGCTGCAAATCCATGCCGGAGACATACTCCATGGCATAGAACATCTGCCCGTCTGGAGTCTCACCAAAGTCATGCACGGCGATGATATGGGGATGATTCAGCTGCGCGAGGGCGTGCGCCTCGCGTTTGAAGCGTTCGGCGAAGCTTTCCTTGTTGCGATGAACCTGCGGCAGCAGCTTCACCGCCACAGTGCGGTTGAGACTCTTTTGCACCGCCTTGTAAACCGCGCCCATGCCACCGCGCTCGATGAACTCGACGAACTTGTAGCCGGGAATAAGCTCGTCTAGTTCCTGCGTCGATGGCGGAACGAAAGGCTCAAATTTGATCCCTTCACCACCATGGTCATTCGCGGGCTGCATTCCGGTGATTTAAGAGGGCGGAGTCGTTCTTGGCAAGACACCAAGTGCATGAAAGCCAAATAATCACTAGAAAGAACTTCAGACAGACCCATAGGCCGACACCAACTGCTCCACACTGCGCCCCCAGTTCAACTCCTGCGTCAACCTTGCATGACCAGCCGCGGCCAAGGTCTTTCGACATGACTCGTCGTCAAGAGTGGCCAGGATGGCATCCCCCAACTGCTCAGCGCTGTTTTCCATAACGTAGACGGCTCCGGCCCCGGCGGAATAACGACCTTCCACGGTTCCGAACATGACCATCGGCTTCGCGAAGGCCATGTACTCGAGCACCTTGTTCATGGTGCAGTGGTCGTTGTAGGCATTGATGGGATCGCAGGCGACTCCGAGATCCATGGTGCGCAGGGCGCAGCAGAGAAACTCATCACTGACACGACCGGGCATGCTCATGCAGTCTTGGAGGCCCAGACGATCACGCACGGCGAGCAGGTCCGCATGCTCCGGGCCCGACCCCATGAGCAGAAACTGAACATCCGAGCGCTGACGAGTATTGACGATGTGGTTGGCGGCACGAATCAAATACTCCACCCCGTCGGCACTGCCCATGACGCCGATATAACCCACCAGATATTTTCTACCCGCACGCAAGGCTTCGTCCGGCTCGGCATTTGTGTTCATGCGGTTGGGAGCCGTGCGAACGACGAAAGCGCGGTCATCGTCGAGCCCGCCACGCTGCTTGACCGCCTTCAGCACGCTCTGATTGGTGGCTATTACCGCATCGGCGAGGGCAAGGGTGCAACGCTCGGCGATCCTAACCGCCCAATACATGAGGCCGCGTTTGCCAAACTTCGCCTCAAACATTTCCGGCCACAGATCATGGACATCGAAGATCACCTTGACCCCTGCAAGCAGCTTAAACGGCAGGGCGACGAGAAACAGCAGGTCGGGAGGATTGCAAAGATGGATCACATCGAAACCGCAGCGCTTCCATGCCTTGAGAGCGCACCCAAGCTCGCCCCACAACGCGGAGGCATATTCCTTGAAGAAACCGCCGAGAGATCCGGCCTCGCCGCTGATCCAGTGCCGGTAGATCTGGATTCCTTCCAGCACCTCCTCCGGCTGCGTGTAGCCCCGCATCTGCGGACAGATCACGGTTACTTCGTGGCCTGCGTCACGCAGCGCGCAGGCCTCCTGCCACACGCGCCTGTCGAAAGGCACCGGAAGGTTTTCGACAAGGATGAGAACGCGCATAGATCGCAGAGAACTCTAGGCGCCCGCTGTGGCTTTGGCAGCTCGCTGCTCTTTGGAAAGCCATTGGATTTTTAACGTCTTGCCCTCCTTGCCCCCTCCACCTCCACCGAAGAAGTCGCCGGTGTCCTTGAGGGTGACAAAGATGATGAAGCCAAACAGCATCAGCGCGCAGGCGGTCTGCACGTACTCGAGAACCTTGCCCTGCGGCGGCTTGCGGCGGATCGCCTCGGCAATAGCCATGGTGATGTGACCTCCATCTAGCACCGGAAAGGGCATCATGTTGAGAATGGCGAGGTTGATGTTGAACACGACGCTGAACCAGAGCACGAGGCGCCAGCCATCGGGGTGCTGGAACAGCTTGTAGTAAAGACGACCTACTCCAACCGGGCCGCTCATGTGCGCCGGGCTAAGATCCGATTTCGGTGAAAAGAGCTTCGTCACCAGATTACCCATGTGTCTCACGGCGTCACTGATCTGTTCCCATGGGGTGACGATGATGGGCGTGCGCTTGCCTTCCACATCCCAGGCCACGCCGATCATCGGATACTCCTGATGATCTTCCATGACTTCCTTGAGGTTGTTCTCGTCCGGGACTCGCGGCAGCACGGGGATCTGGATGACTTTACCTGCACGTTCGATGTCCAGCGCGATGGTCTTGCCCGGGTTCTCTCTAATGTAGTCGCCGAGGTCGCCCATGCTCCGCAGCTGCCTGCCATCAACGCGCAAGATGAGGTCATCCGTCTTGATGCCCGCCTCATCCGCAGGACTGTTTTTGGCAACGCTGCCCACCATCGGCGTCATCTGACCCTGCAGCCCGACATCACGTAGTTCGGGGCGCTTGAAGATGGAACTCCACCAGAATGTAGGCACAGGCTTTTCGTCCGTCTTCGGCCAGGCCTTGGGATCGACCTCAAACTTCAGCACTCCCTTCCCCGGACGCTCCACTTCAAACTCGATCCTGTCCCCCTCGCTGGCCACCACGCCCCAACGCACGCTGTCCACCAGCCCTTCAAAGCGCTTCACTTGCTGGCCGTCCACCTCGAGAACCTTGTCCCCAGGGAGAATGCCCGCCTTTTCCGCCGGGCTGCCCTTAGCGACATACCCGACGATGGTCGTGGTGTGTGCCTCACTCTGCGGCTTGCCCACAAGCCAGACCGCTACCGCGAACACGCAGGCGAGCAGGAAACTGAACAACGGCCCGGCGAAGGCGACGATGGCCTTGTCCAAAGGAGTGATCGGCGGCAGCGGCTCGGTGCTGGTTTCTCCCTCGAGGCCGCCCATGGGGGCCATTTGCGGCAGGGCCACGAAACCTCCCGCCGGAATGCTGCCAATGCCGTATTCGACCCCGTTGATGGTCTTTTTCCACAAGGGTTTGCCGAACCAGATGTAGAATTTCTCGACCTTCAGCCCCCGCCAGCGCGCCGCAAGGAAATGTCCCCATTCGTGGACGACAATCATGAGGTTGAAAACCAGGATCACCTCCAGAATGAGGATGATGAAACGGAGGATTTCACCGAAGGTACCGAGGGAGGAAAGCCAAGCCATAAAGAGGAAGAAAATCCTTTGGGACCCGGGCGGGATTGCCGGAGCACCGAAAGACAGGCCGGAAAGCTAACACCCCGTCAAGTCCCGTGCAAATGATGCGGGGAAGTTTATGGCGGGATGAGGCTTGAAATATTTGCCATTCTCAGTCCTCAAACGTATCCAAGAATCCCCCTTCATGATACCGATACGCGCCGCCCTGTTTCTACTCGTCCCCTGGATGATGATCTCCTGCCGCACCGTTAAAAGCGTGGTCGCCGCCGTTGACGTCAAGCCCACCGGGTTTCTGCCCCATGCCTCCGAACTCAAGGAGGACCGCAAACGCTCGCCTTTCATCGGGAACTGGTGGAATACCGACAAACGCGTCGTTCAGGCCGCTGAGAGCGTGAAGTCGATCTACATCGCACCGGTGGTCGCCGATCAACTCAAGCCCATGCGCCAAAAATTCACCAAGCTGGAATTCTCCGACGAGCGACGGGACAAAAAGATCCGGAGCCTGCTGAAATACACGCAGGAGAAGTTTGTCCGAGCCTTCAAATCCAACAAAAAGTCGCGCTTCTCCGTCGTGGACGCTCCCTCCAAAGATGCGATGACCCTGAGGCTCTCCATCATCGAATGGGAGCCCAACACGTACTCGGGTCTGGCGGTGAGAGAAGCCGTGGATCTGGTCACGCTGCCGATGGTTGGCAGTGTGCTGGGCAAACCGTCTCGCGGCATGATCGCGATCGAAGGCGTCCTGACGGAACCAAAGACCGGAAAATCTTTCTTCGAGTTTGCTGACAAGGAGGAAGCCAAATCCCTCTTCTTCTTCTTCCCTCAGGAGTTGTTTCCCTCGGGTCAGGCGAAGTATGCCATTCGTGAATGGGCCCGGCAGTTCGAGAAGCTCATGAGCACTCCTCCGGACACAAAAGTGAAGGACAGCATGCCCTTCCAAATCATTGCGTTTTGATGCGGCAGGTCGTTTTGCGACGGCTTGCCCATAAAAATCACATCTACTCAAACCTGGCGGAATTTTTCCCCATTCGGGTGAACGTTTGGTGATTGCCAGGATCGTAGGTTCTGTGAGCTAATCTCTCACGAGCCTTCCTTCATCATGAAAACGCATTCTTTTCGAGCCGTCGTGATCCTTCTGGTCGGTGCCTCACTGACGCTGACCTCCTGCCAGTATCCCTACTACAACATGGGACCCAACCAGCGCGCCGGAACACTCTACGGAGCCGCTGGCGGCGCCCTGCTCGGCGGGATCGCGAGCCGTCGGCATCCAGCGCAGGGGATGCTTATTGGTGGTCTGATCGGCGGACTCGCCGGCAACGCCATCGGTGCCAGCCGTGATCGTTACTACTATGTGAACCGCAGTTCCGGCTACGGGAACCGCTATTACTACGGCCGCCCCTACTCCTCGAGTTCGTATTACCGTCACCCCTACTACTCCAACAGCAGCTACTTCAGTCCTTACTACTCCCGCAGTCCAAATTACGTGAGTCGCTACAATTACCGCCCGTGGGGAGGTGGTTTTGGGTTTGGCCAGCCGTTCGGCTGGGGCAGCGGCCTTGGCATCGGATCGAGATGGTTCTGATCCGCTGCCGCTCCTCACCACCACATCCTGCGCTGACAACGGCGCAGGTTTTTTAATGCAGTTCAAAGATGCCTTCGATCTCGACGGCAATGTTTCCCGGCAGCGATCCCATGCCCACCGCACTGCGTGCGCCAATGCCGTTCTCCTCTCCCCAGATCTGGCCAAACAGCTCACTGCAGCCGTTGATGACTCTGGGATGATCGGGAAAATCCGCAGTGCTGTTGACCATGCCGAGCAGTTTCACCACGCGCTTCACGCGGTCGAGGCTCCCAAGTTCGCTCTTCAACGTCGCCAGCAAAGCGAGTCCCGTTTGCTTTGCCGCAGCCTTGCCGGCCTCAAGATCAAGGTCAGCACCAACTCGACCCGTAATGTAGTCGCCATCGCCTAGATAAGGGCCGTGGCCAGAAACATAGGCAACACCGCCAACAATCACGACAGGCTTATAGACCCCTCCACGCGGCGGTGCAGGCGGCAGGTTCAGTCCGAGGGAGGCGAGTTGTTGTTCGGCAGTCATGATGGTTGGAGAGAATCAGGCATCGTTGAACAGCTGGCGGTTCTTCCAGAAATAACTGAAGCCGGACACCAGCGTCAACAGCGTGGTGAAATACACGATGATGTCGCCCACCCAGCCCGGCACCGACTCATAAAACGGTTTGGTAAAACCGAACAACGTTTCGTCTGAGGCCTGTTTCACGAGGAACCAGCTGACGGTGATGATCTGCCAGAGCATCTTGTGCTTCCCAAGTCTTTCCGCCATCAGGATGGCTCCTTGCCCCGCCGCGATGAGCCGGATCCCTGTTACAAAGAACTCCCGCGCCAGCACCACCACCGCCACCCAGGCAGACAGATCACCCCGCTCCACCAGCAGGATGAAGGCTGCCGCGATGAGGATCTTGTCCGCAAGCGGATCGAACAACTTCCCAAAATTCGTCACGATGCCGCGTGCACGCGCAATCCTCCCGTCGAAATAATCCGTGATGGACGCCACGCCAAACACCAGCGCTGCGACCGTGATGTGATGCGCCACCGGCAGGTAAAAGCACACGACAAACACCGCCGTCAGTATGAGACGGGCGACGGTGAGCTGGTTCGGCAGATTCATGCGGTTGGAAAGCGTCCTCTGTCTAGCGAAGAAATCCCCCTGCTGTCAATGGCGGTCCTGCGACAAAGCACTGCAATGCAGCTCCCGTCCGTCCACTCCCACCCTCCTCTTGGCGGTGCCTACTCACCCATCACTCCGAGCTCCGCGATGGTGCCGAGTTCGCCATCATCACGCTGTTCGGAGAGAATGCGCAGCATCACGTAGCGGCCGTTGATGGGCTGGCATTCGACGGTTTGCGGTGTTTTGACCTTCTTCAGTGACGCTTTGACGGCAGGAGGGCCGAAGGCGTCGGAACTGTCGCTGATGGCGAACTCCACATCTTTCGCAGCGCCGTTCCAGCCAGTGTCCTGACGACCGAGATAGACGAATCCACGAACTTTGTGCGGCGCACCGAGATCGATGACGAGTTCATGCGGTGGTTTGGCGATGCCGTCGCTGAACTTTGAGTGCCAGAGCGTTTCGGAATCACCATCAATGGCGTTGGTGGCAAATTTCTTGTTCGCGGTGTTCTCGCTGCTCACGCGGACGATTTTCCAGTCCTTGTTCGAGAGTATGCCCTCGGTCGGCATCACCGCGGCAGACTTCTTGCCCTTCTTTTTCACACCGCCGGGCGTGCCTTCGAGCGATGTGTCGTCTTGCTTGCCGAATTTCGCGCGACGGTCGCGCTCGTGACGATCTGTGCGGCTGAAGGTGCCTTCGCGCACCGGTTCGTGAGCTTTTTCCGCGAGCGCGACGAGTTTCGCGAGTTCGTCGGGCTTCGCTGCGGCGAGGTCTTTGGTTTCGCCCGGATCGGAAGCGAGATCGTAGAGTTCCCATGAGGCGTTTGGCTTTGAACGCACCGCACGCCAGGTGCCTTGGCGGATCGCAGTCCAGTTGCCGATTTCCCAGTAGAGATAGTCGTGCTGCTTTTGCTCGGAGTTTTTGCCGAGCAGCGTGGGCAGGAAGGAAACGCCGTCGATATCTGCCGGTGCGGTGGCGCCGGTCATTTCCGCGATCGTTGGCAGGAGGTCGGGGAAGTAACCGAGGAAATCAGTGGTGCTGCCTGGCGCGATCTTGCCCGGCCAGCGTGCGATGAAGGGAATGCGCAGGCCGCCTTCATAGAGCGTTCCTTTCGTGCCGCGATACTCGACACCGGTCTTCGGGTCTTTGTTGCCGCTGTGTACACCGCGCGGGAAGTCCTTCGATTTGAAGTAGTCGTTCGCGCCGTTGTCGCCGCTGAAGAGAAAGAGCGTGTTGTCGTCGATGCCGAGTTCCTTGAGCAACGCGATGATCTCGCCGACTTCACGGTCGATCATTGTCACCATCGCCGCATAGCGCCGTGCGTCCTCGGACCACGGCTTGTCCTTGTAGAGCACCCACGCTGGATCGCTGTCGGGGATTTGGAAATTGCCGTGCGGCGGTGTGTAAGGCAGATAGGCGAAGAACGGTTCCTTCGCATGATCGCGGATGAACTTCATCGCCGCGTCGTGGATGGCGTATTGGGCATACGTTTCGCCCGTGCGCCCGTCCTTGTTGCCCTTGAGCGGCACTTCCTCGCTGTTTTGAAGCAGATACGGCGGATACTGGCTGTGCGCATGCACCTGGTCGTAGTAACCGAAGAAGGTGTCGAAGCCGTGATTCTCCGGCACGCCGGTGGAATCGCGCCCTCCATTGCCCCACTTGCCGAATCCGCCCGTCGCATAACCGAGAGGCTTCAAGATCGATGCGACTGTCTGCTCGTCTGCACGCATCGGCGTGCCGCCTCCGTTTGCACGCACGCTCGTGTGGCCGCTGTGCTTGCCGGTGAGAAAGCAGCAACGCGTCGGCGCGCACACCGACGAGCCCGCCAGCAGGTTGTTGAACCGCATGCCCTCGCCGGCCATGCGGTCGAGGTTCGGTGTTTGAATGTTTGTCCCGCCCATGAACGCCGGTTCGAAATAACCGAGTTCGTCGTCCATGAGATAGATGACGTTTGGCTTCGCCGACAATGACGAAGTTGCAATGGTGAATGACGAAAGGAAGAGGGCGAGTGTCTTCATGGTTGTGAGCAAGATGAAACGACCGCAGCGGCAGAGAAATACCGCTTCTTTGACAAGATCGCACCAATCGCAAACCCCGCCGCGCCTAGCCATGCAGGCAGCAGATGCAGTGTGTCAACGTAACCGATGGGATAGTGCACGCCGACGCCCACCGAGAAACCAGCGAATGCAGCAACTGCCACTGACTGCCAGACGTGAACAGCAGGCCGCGCCTTCCAAACAATGCACAACATCAGAATGCCCGTCGTAAGAACCCCGCCACCAAAACCAGCACGATCATGCGCGATCAGAGGAATGAGACGCGGGTTGATGTTCTGAAGTTGATCACGCGTGTAGCCGATGAATTCGAGATCGCTGGGCACAAAAACCGCGGTCATCCCCACCACCATGATCGTGGCACCCGCCCCGATCAGTCCCAAGGACGAACAGATCCAAATGAGTCTGCCGACACCTTCACAGCTCGTCCAACTTTCCGGCTTCCATCCCGGCTTCAGGTTCAAACCATCAGGACACAAGCGACGTGTGAGAACGATCGCAGCAACGGCCACTGGTAGAAGCATCAGCGTGGCCCAGCCATGCCAGGTATCGAGGTAACCATAGCCAAGGTAACAAAGGAAACTGCCAAATCCGGTGATGAACGAGGCCAGCAGCAACCACCAGGCCCAAGATTCTCCTCGTTTGATCGGAAACAGGGCCAGCCACGCATAAAGAACGCCCAGCGAGATCAGCACTGCACCGAACGAAGCACGGTCGTGAATCATGAAATGCACGATGCGGCATTCATTCAGCTCACACAGGGCCTTGGGTTGCATGCCGAGAAAGGCGACGTCATGAGGCAGGAAATCACCCGTGCACGAGAGAAACAACGCGCCACCACCCGACAACGCCAGCATCACCGCAGTCAACAACAGCAACGGTCGGCCGTCGCCACACAACGCCTTGAAAAATGACCGCTCTTCTTGCGACATGATCGACTATTTATCACGGCTTCTTCAACGTCGGCTCGCCCTTCAACCACCCCAACGAGGTGAGGAACTTGTCGGTTTCGAGGAGGGTGTCGTAGTAGAAGTCCATCTTGCCGCCTTTGCCGGGATTGAAGAAGCCGTGGCCCTGGCCTTCGTAAGACTTCGCCTCGCAGCGCACGCCCGCCTTTTCCATGTTCGCCTTGTAGCGCTCGACGACGGCCACGGGAATCAGCTTGTCCTGCGTACCGAGGAAGATGATCGCGGGCGGATCGTCGGGTGTGATGTTGTGTGCGGGCGAGAACTCTTTGTAGCGGTCGCCGACGCGCGCATGGCCCCAGCCTTGATCGGGGCCGTTGTCGAAGACGGGATTGAACAGCGCGAGCGCGTTGGCCTTTGGCGAAACCTTCAAATCATCCTGCGGATCGTCGAGTCCTTCCACCATGCCGACGAACGCAGCGAGATGACCGCCCGCGCTGCCACCACCGGCACCAATGCGGTTCGGATCGATGCCCAGTTCGCCTGCATGCGAACGCACCCAGCGCATGGCGGATTTCGCATCTGCCACGCAGTTCACCGGCGGTCCTTTTTCGCCTTTCTCGATCAAACGATACTCGACCTGAATGCACACCATGCCGCGCGTGGCGAGGTAGTCGCTGTGCTGCGTGAACTGGACCGGCGTTCCGCCCACCCAGCCGCCGCCGTGGAAGAACACCATCGCCGGACGTTGATCAGAGGCCTTCCAGTCCGGCGGATTGACGATCGTGAGCTTCAGTTCGCGATCCGCGACCTTTTTATAAACGTGGACAATAGGCTCGTCGGCATGCAACGACGAAGCCAGAAGGAGACAGAAGAGGAGGCGCAACATAGGGAGTTTGTGTGAACGACTCCGTCAGCGTGGTTCAGGCAAAAAACTTCCCCCACCTTTCCAACGGCGACAGCCCTCATTCATATGCCACGCGGATAGTTCTCGCCGGATGCGGGGAGATGGTGCTATTGCTTGGTCCGATGAAGCATCCCTTCAGTTCTGCGAACGATCCGACGCTCCTCTACCTGTTCGGCGGCACCCTGGGGCTGCTGATTATCGCCTCGGTCATCGGCTGGGCGCTGGCGAAGAGGGCATCGTCCGACGCCGCGAAGGTGACGATGATGAATCTGAACGCGCGCACCAGGGCATGGTGGGGAATGGTCGCAGTCTTTGCGGCGGCTCTGGCGGCCGGGAATGTCGGCACGACCGTGCTCTTCGGGTTGTGCTCGTTCATGGCGCTGCGGGAGTTCATCACGCTCACGCCGACGAAACCGGGCGACCACCGCACACTGTTCTGGGTGTTCTTCATCATCACGCCGCTGCATTACTATTATCTGGCCACGCAGTGGTACGGCATGTTTCTCATCCTGATCCCCGTCTATGCCTTCCTGTTTGTGCCGATGCGCACCGTGCTGGCCGGTGACTGCGAGCGGTTTCTCGAACGCACGGCAAAAATCCAGTGGGGGCTCATGATCTGCGTCTATTGCATCAGCCACGCTCCGGCGATTCTGTGGCTCGATCTGCCCGCGTTGAATGGGCACAACGCGAAGCTGCTCTTCTGGTTCGTCGCCATCGTGGAGATGAGCGACGTGATGCAGTACGTGTGGGGCAAAACCTGCGGCAGACGAAAAATCGCGCCCAACGTGAGCCCGGGCAAAACGTGGGAAGGCTTCATCGGCGGCGGTCTGACGACCATGGCGCTTGGCGCAGCGCTGTGGTGGGCCACGCCGTTCACGATTGCTCAGGCGGCCGGCATGGCGGCGCTTGTCGTGATCATGGGTTTCGCAGGCGGCCTTGTGATGTCCGCGATCAAACGTGACCGCGGCGTAAAGGACTGGGGCGGCGCCATCGCCGGCCACGGCGGTTTCATGGACCGGCTCGACTCGCTCGCCTTCGCCGCGCCGGTTTTCTTCCATGTGACGGGGTATTTCTTCCGATGAACGCCGCATGCGCATCACGCGGCAAACAGCGCTGTTCCTGATCCTGATCGGTGCCGTCCTGCGGTTGCGCGGATGTGCGATCTTTGGTGGCAGCATGGCGGCGACACCATTCGGTGCTGGCGACTCTGAAGAGGTGGCCATGAAAAAACTGGAACTGGTGGCCGAGAGCATGAAAGAGGCCTCACAATCGTGGGACTTGAGCTGGTGGTTTCTGGGGGCAGGCGTGGCATTGCTTTTTCGATCACTGTTCTGGCAAAAGGCAAACCAGGCCCGGCATGGCCTGAAGAGTCTGGAACGACGTCACGCCAAGTCTCGCAGACGCCGCTGAACGGAAAGCCCCGGAGTGTTTCGGACGTTGTTCACGTCCCACATGAACAGCCGACTTCTTTTTGCCCTTGTCCTCCTGCCGCTCGCAGCATCCGCCGCGACGAAGCTGGACTTCAATCGCGACATCCGGCCGATCCTCAGTGACAACTGCTTTGCCTGTCATGGCTTTGACGCGAAGAAGCGGAAGGCGGATCTGCGGCTGGATGTGCCGGAAGGTGCGTTCACGGCCATCGAAGGCGCGTTTCCGATCAAGCCGGGCGACGCGGACGCGAGCACGATCATCCAGCGCATTCTCTCGCATGATGAAGACGACGTGATGCCGCCGCCGGACACGAACAAGAAGGTGAAGCCGGAGCAGGTCGAGATCTTGAAGCGTTGGATCAAGGAAGGTGCGCAGTACAAGAAGCACTGGAGCTTTGAAGCGCCGGTCAAAACGGCTCCGCTGCAGGTCAAAGGCCCCGTCAGCAATCCGATCGATGCGTTCATTCAGGCACGGCTGACGGAAGAAGGACTTGTACCTTCGCCGGAGGCTTCGAAGGAGACGCTCATTCGCCGTGTGACGCTCGATCTGACCGGTCTACCGCCGACGCTCGCGGAGATCGATGCATTTCTCGCCGACACGAGTCCGGACGCGTACGAGAAAGTCGTGGCACGGCTGCTGAAGTCCGAACGCTACGGCGAGCACATGGGCCGCTACTGGCTGGATGCAGCGCGTTACGCAGACACGCACGGCCTGCATCTCGACAACGAGCGCAGCATGTGGCCCTACCGCGACTGGGTGGTGCGCGCGTTCAATGCAAACCTGCCGTATGACCAGTTCACGATCTGGCAGCTCGCGGGCGATCTTTTGCCGAATGCGACCGTGGACCAGCAGATCGCGTCCGGGTTCAATCGCTGCAATGTGACGACGAGCGAAGGCGGATCGATCAACGAGGAGTTCATCTATCGCTACGCCGTGGATCGCACGGACACGACGATGGCGGTGTGGATGGGCCTCACTGCCGGTTGCGCGGTGTGCCACGATCACAAATTCGATCCAATCTCGCAGAAGGAGTTTTACTCGATGTATGCCTTCTTCAACAGCGCCGCTGATCCGGCGATGGATGGCAACATCCTGCTCACGCCGCCAATCCTGCGCCTGAGCAGCGCCGAGCAGAAGAAGCAGCTCGCTGACATCGATCAAAAGATCGCCGCCGCCGAGACGAAGATCCGCGAAGCAATCAAGACGCTGAACTACGTCGATCCCGCCACCGTGCAGCCGCCACCTCCGGTGCAGACGAGCGAAGTGGTGTGGTTTGAAGATGCCTTCCCCGCCGGAGCGAACGTGGGTGTGGCCGGTGCGCCAACGGAGTTTGTCACGAAGGACAAAGGCCCGGTCTTCAGCGGCAATGCTGCGCTCAAACGCACCGCGACCGGTGTGGCGCAGGACTTTTTCGCCAACGGCGGGAAGTTTGAAGTTCCGCCGAACGGCAAGATCAGCGTGCAGTGTTTCATTGATGAAAAGAACCCGCCGAAGGCCGTCATGCTGCAGTTCCACACCGCGGGCTGGAACAACCGCGCCGTGTGGGGCGAGGAAGGCGCGATCCCCTTTGGCAAAGTGCGCACGCCTGAACGCGTGATGATGGGCAAACTGCCCGAGGCCGGCAAATGGGTGAGGCTCGAAGTGTCGGTGGAAAAAGTCGGTCTCAAGCCCGGCATGAAGATCACGGGATACGCCTTCACGCAATTCGGCGGCACGGTGTACTGGGACCGGCTGGCGATGAGTTCGCGCGTTGATCCCGCGAAGGATCCGCAATGGTCGTGGAGCAAATGGATCGAACGAAATCAGGGCAAGCGCGTGGCCGAACTGCCGAACGACCTGCAAACGCTCGTGCGTGGCAAGAAGCCCGCCGAGTGGTCGAAGAAGGATGCGGAACGTCTGCAGGAGTGGTGGTTTGAAAACGAGTATCAAGGCGCCCGCAGCCTTGTGGAAGGATCGCGCGGCGAGAAACTCGCGCTCGAGTCACAGAAGAAGGCGCTGGACGCCGTGATTCCCGCCACCTTCGTGATGGCTGATCTGCCGGAGAAACGCGAGAGCTTCGTGATGGAGCGCGGCCAGTATGACAAGCCGAAGGACAAGGTCACACGCGGCACGCCCGCCATCTTCCCTCCGCTGCCGACGCAACCCGAATACACCCGCATCGATCTCGCGAAGTGGCTCGTGAGTCCGCAGCATCCGCTGACCGCCCGCGTGCAGGCCAACCGCCTCTGGCAGCAGTTCTTCGGCATCGGTCTCGTGAAGACGAGCAACGACTTCGGCTCGCAAGGCGAACCGCCGAGCCATCCCGAACTGCTCGACTGGCTCGCCGTCACCTTCCGCGAGAGCGGCTGGGACATGAAGGCCTTCGTGCGGATGATCGTCATGTCGCACACCTACCGTCAAAGCGCGGAGCATTCCGATCTCGCCGTCCAGAAGGACCCGGAGAACCGCCTGCTCTCCCACGGTCCGCGCTTCCGGCTCGATGCCGAGGAAGTGCGCGATCAGGCCCTGTTTGTGTCCGGTTTGCTCAGTCCAAAGATCGGCGGCAAGGGCGTGCGCCCGTATCAACCCGAGAACATCTGGGAGCCCGTAGCCTTCGGTGGAAGTAACACAAAGAACTACATCCAGGATCACGGCGAGTCGCTCTACCGTCGCAGCTTGTACACTTTCTGGAAGCGCACCGCACCGCCGCCGAACAT
The DNA here is from genome assembly GCF_020439865.1 of Prosthecobacter sp. Classification (GTDB taxonomy): domain Bacteria; phylum Verrucomicrobiota; class Verrucomicrobiia; order Verrucomicrobiales; family Verrucomicrobiaceae; genus Prosthecobacter. Next base: position 87,233 of record NZ_JAGRPF010000113.1, on the reverse strand, counting down.
GACGTCCTTCGACGCGCCGAACCGCGAGAGCTACTGCCTGCGCCGCGAGCGCAGCAACACTCCGCTGCAGGCGCTCACGCTGATGAACGATATCCAGTTCTTCGAGGCCGCGCGGAATTTCGCCCAGCGCGTGATGCAAACCAACGCCAGCACCGACGCACGCATCACCGCTCTCTTCCGAACCTCCACCGGCCGCTTCCCGACCGCCCAGGAAGCCGAGATCATCCGCCAGGACTTCGAAAAGCACCTCGCCAGCTACACCGCGAAGCCTGAGGAAGCGAAGAAGGCCATCAGCTACGGTGAGTCGAAGCCCGATGAGAAACTCAATCCCGCCGAGCTCGCCGCATGGACCATGGTGGCGAATCTGGTGATGAATCTCGACGAAGTGGTGACGAAGGGGTGATCCCAATCAGCCTTCAAACTCCGTCTCCCGATCCGCTGACGAAAAGCAGATCACCATCTCGGCATCCACGCCATCCAGCGCCCGCGCATTGTGCCATTGGCCGGCGGGAATCGAGATCGTGTCGCCGGGATTGAGGAGAAACTTTTCGTCGCCAAGACTGTGTTCGAGACGCCCGGAAAGCAGGTGCAGAATTTCATCACAGTTCGGATGGCGATGACGCGGGTTGGTCTGATCCGCCGGGATGATCACGCGGCCAAAAGTCATCGTCGTCGAGTTGCCCATCTCACGCGACGCCAGCCAGGTGAGTTTTCCCCACGGCTGGTCGATCAGGATGCCTTCAGCAAAGGTGCGGACAGGAGAGGAGTTCATGGCGGGCACGACGATTCCCCTGCACACACGTTTGGCGACTGATTTTTGGGTTCTGTGAGGGAGGTAAGTTGTTTGTAAGGCGGCGCCTCGTGCATTGCTTCCAAGTATTGAAACTCTATCGTGACAGCGTTCGCAGTTTTGAAAGCCAAACGCACCCTGTCATGCCTTCTGCATCACCCATTCCCCGGTTCCAGCGCTCATCCTCCGGTGCGCTGCTGAAGTTCATGGCAGCGGCCCTTTTGGGACTGACCGCAGTCTCGGGAATGGCGGCGCAGTTGCCGGCCTATCGCAGCCTGTTTGTCGATCAATCGCTGCAGCCCGACGCCCGCTCGCTTGCCGCCTTCGACCTCTGCATTCTCCACCCGCATGCCGAACTCGACATGGAGCCCGGTCATGCGCAGGGAAACCACTTCTTCGCGCTGCTGGACGTCGCTCACGTGCGCACCGGAACGCGTGCCGCACTCCTGACGGCAGACCGTCAGGTTTCTTCTAAACCCTCCGCCTCAGACGAGCGCGTGCGCATTGTCGATCCCACGGATCCGCAGTGGATCGCCTGGGTGGTCGAAGCGCTCGCCGATCCGGCGGCCAAAAAGGGATTCGACGGCTATGTCCTAAGCCTTGGTGAAGAAGAGTCGAACCCCGCCGCACGCGCGGCTGTGCTGAGTCTCGCCGCCACGCTGCGCCAGCGTTACCCCGACAAGCACCTTCTGCTCGATCTCCGCGTCGGTCTCGGCGTTCAGGCCGTTCACATCGCCGACGGTTTCCTCGCCCTAGGTGTTTACACGCGCGAAGGCAGAAACGGATCGGTGGACTGGAACCCGATTGCGGAAACACAGCGTCTCTCACGTCTGATCCGCACCGTTCAATTGCAGAGCATGCGTGTCTTTGCCGTCGATTACGCACCTGCTGACGACCGCACCGCCTGCCGCGAGGCCGCGCAACGCCTCACCAGCATGAGCACCCTCCCGTTCATCACCACACCGGCGTTGGATGGCGTCAATCTCGGTCCGCTGGAGGAAGTCTCCCGCCGCGTGCTCGTGCTGCACGGCTGGGATGAAAAACACGTGGGCCAGAAGGCCCCCGCGCCGCAGACCACCACAACTTCCCGTCTGCTGCGCCAGCCGCTCGAGTGGCTCGGCTGTGAACTCGACTTTCGCAATGCCAGCGGCACCGACTTCCTTCCGCAGGACCATTCATTCGCCGCCGTCGTTCTCGACTCCAGCCTCGTCCTCAGTGCCGCACAGCAGCGCACCCTGGCCGCCTGGTTGCCTTCCCTGAAGGCTCGAAACATTCCTTTGCTGCTCACCGGCATGCCTTGGACGGACAGCGCCGCACGACAGCACGCGGTGCAGCATCTTGGCCTCGGCGGACGCGCCCAGCCCGCTGAAGGTCTGGTCAAAACAAACGTCGCAGGCACGGACTCCGCCCTGCTGCGCGCCAACACGAAGATCACCGCCCGAACGCTCGGTTTTCTCGACCTCGAAGCACCGGCCGACGCACACATCGTGCTCGCTCTGCATGGTCAGGACTCGCTGGGAACTCGGTATCGTTTCGACCAGGCCTTCCTCACGAACTGGGGTGGTGCATGGATGGATCCGGCCGCAGGCGCCGCCGGTCCACAGATCGACCTCCCGGCCTTCCTCGCGCAGTGGCTCGGAGCCGATCGCAGCGCTCCTGCTCCCGACACCACCACCCGTGAAGGCCGTCGTGTGTTCTTCAGTCACATCGACAGCACCGGCTTCTCCACTCCTTCGACGCTTCCGGGGTTCCCTCTCTGCTCCGAAGTCATGCGCGACCGCATTCTCGACCGCTTCCTGCTGCCGGTGACGGTTTCCGTGTGTGAGGCCGACATGCGCGCCTGGCTGCCCGGCCAGCAGGCCACCGAAGCCGCGCGTCTCGAGCACATCGGCCGCAGCATTTTCGAAATGCCGCAGATCCAGGCCGCCTCGAACTCCTTCACGCGTCCGTCGCAGTGGACCGCCGGCATGGCCATCAGCAGCACGCTCAATGACCGGGCGCAAACAACGCGCCGTGACATGGAGCGCGAGATCGCCGGTTCGATGAGCTACATTCATCGACGTCTGCTGCCGGTGGGCAAAGACGTCAATCTCATGCTCTGGCCCGCGAATTCGACCCCGTCGCCTGAAGCCCTGCGCTACTGCCGTGCGATGAGCATTGAGACGCTTCCTGGCACATCCGGTGCCGACGCAGTCGCCGCGGCCCCCGGCTCCCGCTCCGTTCGCCTGGAGCCCGTCGCCATCCGTTGCTCGTTCGCCGATGCGCACACCGAGCAGGGCATCGCCACGCTGGAAAAAGCCTTCAACGCATGCGCAGGCGAGCCCCTCCATGCCATGACCGCCGCCGCCTATGCCGCAAGCATTCGCGACGCACACCAAACCCGCATCCTGCGTGCCGGTGCGGACCATTGGATCATCCTGAATGCAGGCGACTGCCGCACACTGCGCCTGCCAGCCGCTGCGGGCGTGCCGGACATGGCGCGCTGCCGGGGCGTGTCCGGCTACAATGTTCATCAGGGCCAGCTCTACATCCACACCATGGGTGCTGCGGGGACTGAACTCGTTCTCACGAAGGACAATCCGTCACAGCATCTTCATCTCGTCGAAGGCAGCACGTCGGTCGAGTTCATGGAGCTCGCTTCACGCCGTGCCACCGTTCAGGTGCGCGATCTGCGTCCGGTGGAACTCGTCTTTGGCGGCTTTGAGCCGCGCGGCCAGTGCGCCTATCTCGAAAACGGCCGCCCCTACACCGCGCATGCCGATGCGAACGGCATCGTGCACCTCGAGGTCGCCTGCCGCGCCACTGTCTCCCTCCAGTCCCTGCCTCCCGCCACCCAGGCTGCGATGCGCTGATCTTTTCATCCTTTCGACGCTCTCATGTCACGCAACTCCCGCCAAATCAGCCTGCTCATACTCTCCTACACCGCTCTGGCAGTTACCTGGGGCTGGCGCCTGCATGCAAACGATGGCGTGTCATCCGAAGACACCTCTTCGCTCGACGCCACCCGAACCGAGATCGCAGCCAGCCTCGCACAAGCGCCGAAGCACCTGCAACAGCCCGCGGTCCTTCAGCTCGCCACACTTCCAGATCGAGAAATGCGCGCCCTGCAAACCTGGCAAAAGGCCATGCCCGAACAGCGAGTGCGCCAGCTCACCGTGCAGCAGGGGCCCGTGCATGCGCCATGCGCACTGAACACCGCCCTGCTCTTCGTGGAGCTCACACGCGCAGACGCACCGCTGATCGACGACAGCCGCCTCTTCATTTCCGCGTCCGGCGAGCGTCTTGAGGAACAGAACAAGATCGAAGCCCTCGAGCTGCTCGGTTCCCAGGCCCTGGAAAACCACGAGCTCAACCTCGCCGTCGAAATCCACGAGCGCGCCTGCGAGTCTCCGGCCGCCACCTGGGAAAACATTTTGCGTCTGTCCGAAGCCGCACGCCTCGCCCGTCGTCCCGCTGCAGCATTGCGGGTCGTCAATGTCTGGCTCGATGCGTCGCAAACGCGTCTCACCGAAAGTCAGCGCGAAGACGCGCTCGATCTCCAAGTCACGCTGCTGCTCGAAGGCACCCGGTATGCCGAGGCCAGCCGCATCGTGCTCGATGAACTGCGTTCGTTGAAAGCAAAAGAGCCCATTCCCGAGCGCCTCATGCAGCGGGCCCTGCTTGCCACCCAGACTGCCGGGGAGGCCGCCGAACTCCTCCCCTGGATCGAACGCCAGCTTCGCACATGTCCCGATCACCGACGCTCGCTCAAAGAACTGGCCGCGACGAAAAGCCCCAACGCTGGCTATCTTCGCTGGCTGAATGAAGGCGCCTGCATCGCCGACCGCGCCAGCCAGACGAGCATCGCCTGCGAGCTGTTCTTCCGACTCGCCGCCCTCGGTGAAACACGAGTGCTCGCCCGCCTGCACACGCTTGCTCCTCAGATCGGTCGTGGAAGAGAACTCACGGAACTGATGACCGGTCTCGGCGCCCGCTTCACCGCCTTGCAGCTCGCTCAGGCGCTCGCAGATGGCAATGCCCCCGATGCAGCACGTAATCTCCTCGCCGCTCACCTCCAATCATCCGCCACTGATCGCGAAGGCTGGCGTCTGCTCACCGAAATCGACATCACCCTGCGTGGCGAGCCCTCCGCAGCCATGCTCTGGGAGGCGTTCCTCAAACGCTTCCCTGGCGATGTCCCCGCCTTGCAGCAGCTGGCGCAGCGGCAGATCGCCGCCGCGCAATATCTCCAGGCTCTGCGCACACTGCAGAAGATTCCCCGCGAACACCTCGACGAAGCCATCCTGCGCCGCATCGCCGACCTGGCCATTCAGTTGGACGACATCCCCGCCGCGCATCTCTCTCAGCAGCTTCTCGTCGAATCCTCCAAAAATCCCGCGGTTGGTGATGTCCTCGCACTCGCCGGCATCACGCTGCAGCACCCGGACATCGTCACCGCACAGGCCGCTTTGACCGAGGCCATTGCCAGACTCCCCGCCCAGACAGACTTTCATAAAGGTCTCACCGCCACACCTCGGACCAGTGAAGCCACACACTTCAGCACAGCGGCAGAGGCAAAGTGAAGACCGTGGTTGATTCGTTGCGAGGTGGCATCAGGTTCACCGCATGAATCTGCGTCACGCCCTCCTGCTTCTCGTCCTTGTTTTCACAGCCGGAGGTTGCAGCACGCTTCCGCAGGACGAGCACGGCCGCCGTCAGGTTTACGAGCGCCGTCTGCGCAGCCTTGAGCTTCCCGTCACCCGCGCACGGCTCTACAAAACCCTGCGTCCTGCATCACCGTCGCGACCGACGGGCGATGTCGGCTCCGGTCTGCTCACCGGCAGCGAATTCTATCGCCTCGATGACATCTTTGTGGTCGAGATGTCCGTCGTTTACAAGGCCGTGGCAGGAATGGACGACTATCTCAATCCCGCCCCCACTATCGGAGGCCAGGTGCGCAGCATCCTCGATGCGACGCAGAGCATCGACAACTTCATGAACCGCGGCACTCCGGAGCATCCTGCCGACATCATCCGCAAGGCGCGCATCGTGAAACGCCCCGTAGTCCGCTACTGATCCGTCGGTCAGCCGTGCTTCTTGATGATCTGAATGAAGTCCGGCAGGTATTCCTTCGCTTTCTTTTCACCCACCCCGCGAATCTTCAATCCCGCCTCGATTGTCTTCGGCTTCAGCCGCGTCATGAACTCCAGCGTCTGGTTGCTGAAGATGATGTAGGGCGGCACGCCTTCGGACTCCGCCACCGCAGTGCGATGACGTTTGAGCTTTTCAAAAAGCACATCGTCGAATCCGAGCTCCTTCGCGGCGAGTTCCTCATTCATCGCCGTCTTTCCTTTGGGCTTTGTCATCGGCTCGTGCATCGAAGGCCAGCGCATCTTCACATTCTCGCCGGTCTTCATCACCTGGGCACCGCGTGAGGTGAGCGTGACCTTCGGATACTCGCCTGTACTCGTTTCGATGAGGCCGAGTTTTTCGAGTTCGGAAAACAGCGGATGCAGCGCCTGCGTGCCGACGTTCTTGAGCAGGCCGTAGGTCGTGAGCTGGTCGTGGCCGGCATCGACGATCTCCTTCGACTTGCTGCCAACAAGCATCTGAATGATGCGGCCTTTGCCAAAGCGGCCCTCCCAGCCGCCTGCGTGCTTGACGGACATGCGGGCGATGCCGCTGAGCGCCTGGCGCAGCATCGTGACTTCGTCGGGCGTTCCTTCACGCGGCGGTTGCACACCTTCGGCTTTGCACACGTCGCAGGTGCCGCAGGGCGCGCTCTCTGTCTCGCCGAAGTAGCGAAGAATCTGCTCCTGACGACAGGCCTTGTCATCGTAGCACAGCTCGATCATCGCCTTGAGCTTCGAGCGGTCGCGGCGGTCTTTTTCGCGCAACGCTTCGAGATCGAACTCCAGGTCGCGCGTCAGGACATTTGGCTGCAGCAGCCGCGTGCCACGGATGCGCTTCCCGGGAATGTCGAATCGCTCAATGTAGCCGTTGCGTGCGAGATGGCTGAGAGCGGATCCAATCGCCATGCTGTTCTTCGCACCGGATCGGTCGGTGATGTCATCAATCGACGCCTGCACCTCGTGGTTGGAGTCGGCGGTGTTCAGCAGCGTCTGATAGACGTTGCGAATAATGTCCACGCCCGGGTTGTTGCCGTCGATGAAGAATTCCTGCGTCCGGGTGTCAGCGAAATTGAAATACAGCTCACACTGTGAAGGCTCGCCGTCGCGTCCGGCGCGACCGGCTTCCTGATAATAGGCCTCCACACTGCCGGGAACGTCGAAGTGAACGACAAACCGCACGTCCGAGCGGTCGATGCCCATGCCGAAGGCATTCGTGGCCACGGCGACATCGGCTTTCTTCGTGATGAACTTCGTTTGGCGCGACTCACGCTCCTTGTCGTCGAGCCCGCCATGATATTCGATCACCTTCAGCTTCCATGAGCGCAACTCCTCGCCGACTTCCTCGACGCGTTTGCGCGTGGAGCAGTACACGATGCCCGTCTTGTATTGGGCGATCGTCTTTTTGAGACGGTCGTATTTGTCACCGTTGTTTTTCGTCTGCACGATGTGCAGGCTGAGGTTCGGCCGCTCGAAACCGCGAATCGTGACAAACGGATCACGCAGCGCGAGCGTCTTCAGGATGTCCTCACGCACTTCCGGCGTGGCGGTGGCGGTCAGGGCGACGACCTGCGGGCGGTCGAGCCGTTCCAGCGCCTCGCCCAGCCGCATGTAATCGGGCCGAAAATCATGGCCCCACTGCGAAAGGCAGTGCGCCTCATCGACTGCGAAGAGGGCAATCTGCACCTGCCGCAGTGCATTCGTGAACGTGCGGCTGCGGAAACGCTCCGGCGCGACATAGACGAGCTTGTAGTCGCCACGCCGCAGCGCTTCGATGCGCTCCTGCTGCTCGCCGAGCGAGATCGAGCTGTTGATCAGCGTGGCCGGAATGCCGCGTCGTTCGAGCGCATCCACCTGGTCCTTCATCAGCGCGATGAGCGGACTCACCACCACGGTCACACCTTCCATCACCATGGCGGGAAGCTGGTAGCAGAGCGATTTGCCGCCGCCCGTGGGCATGATCACCATCGTGTCACGGCCGCCCAGAATGCTCGCCATCACCGTTTCCTGGCCATCGAGGAACTCGCGAAAGCCGAAATACTTCTGCAGCGCCAGTTTGGCGTCATGGATCGGCGTGGAGTCGGCGGCTGGAAGAGGTTCGGACACGAGCAGCGCATCATGAATGCGTTGGGGGATTCCTCAACCGTGCATGCTCAATGCTCGTCCTTCTTCTGTGCCGTCTTCTCAGGCAGTGACGGATCAAAACCAAGCGTCTCACCCGCAGCTCGCAGGCACTTCACGATGTTGGCCTCTTCAAAATCCAAGGCATCCTCCAAACCGAGCCCTGTGACCTTGGGGAGTTTTTCAGCCTTGTGTGCGCGCACCATCATGAGCGTGCGGGCGAGTTCGGTGCCTGGCTTGTTCGGGAAAGTGGCCCAGTAACCGGGTTTTAGGCAGGGAATGTCCAGCGGATCGCGCGTGATCATCTCCAGATGGTAACCGATTTGCGGGTTTGCCTTGTCGAGAACGGTGATCATGCGTGGGAGATCGAGCATGCCTTCGCCCAACGGCACTTCGGAGAGCAGAAATCCGGTGGGCGTCTCCTGCACGGCCATGTCTTTGATATGCGTCGTCACAGCATAGGGCGCGAGCGTTTCGACGACCTGCATCGGATCTTCAAGCAGCGCGATGCTGTTCCCCGTGTCCACACAGGCGCCGATATGCGGACTGCTGAGACGTCCAAGTATCTCCGCGAGTTCGGCGGCGTGGAAATCCTTGTGATTCTCGATGCCGATCCGTACCCGCTGCCTCCGAGCGATCGGCTCGGCGTGCTGCATGGACTTGAACGCGCCATCCTTGAAGTGCTTGAACCCCTCCAAGGTGGTAAAAAGCTCATAGCGCCGCCCGCCGGTGGCGGACCGGAAGATCGTGGCGCCCGCCTCCTTGGCGATGCGCAGTTCGTTTTCGAAACGCGCCACATCGTTCTCGTTCTTCGGCAGCGTGATGCTGCCTTCGAGCTGCATGCGGTAGGATTCACAGGTAGCGCGCACTTTGCCCGCAAACTCGCTCGTCCAACCGTTCACCGGGATCTGCAGCGCACCGACTCCGAGATCCCGCACATGATCCAGCACATCGAGCGCATGCTCAAAGGGCGGATACTTGAGGTTCGAGTATTTCCCCTTCCACCGCTTCCCATAGGAATGAATGACAATGCCCATCCGCTTCCCGCGCAACACCGCCGAAGCCGGCAGCACGGCGGCAAAAGCAGCGGCGGAGGTCATAAAAGCGCGTCGGTTCATGGAGGTGAAGGAACGCAAGTGGAGGGAGAATCATTTCTCCCTGATGCATTCAAGCAGCCTTCCTACCTGAATCGCGATTTACGATTTCAAATTTGAATTGATCAAACGTGAATAATTACCTCACCACTCCACCCACCCATTCCGGCTGTCGCTTCGCGAGACATTCGGAGAGCCAGCGGACGAGGTCGGCGACGGAGTCGTGCTTTTTGCGCAGGGCGTTGAGCGCAGGCCAGTCGATCCCATTGCGAGGCGTGGGAAGCGTGATTTTCTGGATGCGCAGCAAGGTGTGCACCGCCTCGAACTCGGCGGCGCTCATGGCGCGGAGCTCCTTGGCGGAGGGAAGCTCATCGAGCTGGGAAAGCGGGATGCCAAGGCTGCTGATGCCGACGCCGAACTGATGGCCGAGGCTGCGCAGGGCATCGACAAGCGCCTCGTCATTCAATCCTTCGGCGAAGACGATCTCGCTCTGCAGCGTCCAGCGCGTGGCGCTGAGGGCCTGGAAGAAGTCGGCGCTGAAGTTTTCGATGGAGACGTTGAGCTTGAGCCGAATACCGCTGATGCCGACCTCGGGTCCGCCGAGATGACGGCGAAGATCGAGCATGGCGGCGTCAAAGCGCGGCGCTTCATCGCTGCCGGCGTCGAGATCCCAGTCGGCGACGACGAGGTCGGGGATGTCCCACTCGCCCTCCATGCTGGGGGCGCCGCTGCTGTTGCGGTTCAGCAGGAAAGGATAGCGCGAGCGCTGGAGGCAGAGCCGCTCATAGATGGCGACCATGCGCAGGTAGCGGGACCAGCATTGATCGCTCTCGGTCTCGCCGTCGAACAATCCCTGGCGGGTGGCACCGTTGCTGCCACCGCTGGTTTTCTTCTGCCGCTGGTAGTAGCCCTGCCCCTGATCCACCTTCGCGATGGGCGAAGTGGGATCGTAGCTGAGGATGGAAAAGTGGTAGCGCAGGGTGGCGTCGCTGTAGCCTTCACCGAGACGCAGACGCACGAGGCGGATGAGTTCGGTGCCCTTGATCGAGTCCGCGGGATCATGCGGCAGGATCTCAGGCAGAAGTTGTCGCAGTTGTTCGCGCAGGTTCATCTGTTTAAGATTTTAACAGCATGCCGGAGCAACGGCGCTCTCGTCAACAACAGAAACGCATCAACCGTGCCGTTCTTCGCGGATGCTGTAGCGCGTGCGGCGGCTGTTGAGCCAGCGCACGCCGAACATGTCCATCGTGGCGCGCAGCGCACGGTTGCCGAAGCCGTATTTGCTCACGCCGTGAATGCGCGGACGATGGTTCACAGGCATTTCGGTGACGCGCCAGCCCATGTTCCGAATGAGCGCGGGAATGAAGCGGTGCATGCCATTGAAGAGCAGCAGCGCCTCGCGGCAGTCACGACGCATGACTTTGAGCGTGCAGCCGGTGTCGCGCACGTGGTCGCCGACGAAACGCGAGCGGACGAAGTTGGCGATGCGGCTCTGCAAGCGCTTGAAGGTGGTGTCCTTGCGCTTGGCGCGGTAGCCACACACGAGGTCGAATCCCTCCTCGAGCTTCGCGATCATCGCCGGAATGTCGGCGGGGTCGTTTTGCAGGTCGCCGTCGAGCGTGACGATGACATCGCCTTTCGCACTGTGGATGCCTGCATGCATGGCGGCACTTTGTCCGCTGTTCTTTTCAAAGACGATCACACGAACTCGATCGCCAGGCTTCACACGAGCCAGCGTCTGATCCTTGGAACCGTCATCGACGAGCACGAGTTCGTAATCGCGACCGATCAGTGCGGCATCGATCTGCTGCTGCATCTCCACGACATTGTCCTCCTCATTATAAAGAGGCACGACGACGGAAATGGCGGGCGAGGCGGACATGTGCTGGCAAAAAGGGCGTCAAGAGTCGGGCTTCCGACCATGGTGGCAAGCGAAGATTTTCAGCCAGCGCACCTCGTTCCCGGCATGCATGATGCGGGCGACGGAGAGCACCTCAAAGCCCTCGAACCGCGCCCTCACCGCCTCCGGCGGCTCGACGGCGTCGAAGTCATCGGTGACAAAGATCGCACTGCGGCCGGTGAAGGCGCCCAGATCGTCCTGCACAGATCTCACGGACTCGGTTTGACCGAGATAGTGGTCCAGTTCGACGGCGAGAGGCCAGTCGCTGGCAAGGACGAACCAGGACTCCCTGCCCTCCGCCTTTTGGAGCACACCGGCGACGAGCTTCGCGCTCTCACGCCAGCCACGCATGGAACTGGAAGGATCCGCGGAAACGATGCGCAGGTAGTCCGTCGCGATGCCGGACCTCTGCGAGAAGCGCCATGGCAGACCGAGCGTGCGCGGAAGATCCGTCTGCAGCAGGAAGGCGCTCTGCAACGCGGCGAGCACGATGGCGATGGTGCGCAGGCTGATCTTTTCCTCGACGGCGATGCGGTCTGTCACCATGCCGCGATGGGCGAGGAGCATCGCGCCGAAGAGCGTCCACACCGCGCCGCCCATGTCCGGCCAAGGTTCGTTCGGGCCGTAAAGAAAATCGATGCCTGCCAGCGGCAGCAGCATCGCCAGCGGCAGACTGCGGTGAGACATCAGTGTCGCTTGGGCAAATCCCGCGCGTGCGGCGATCACGAACAATCCGAGCAACAGAGGCGAGGCCAGCACGATCCAGCGCAGCAGATTTGGAATCAGCCGCCACTCCGGCAGACAGCGCCCTGAGCTGAAAAACGGCCAACCATTTCCCCACTGCCAGATGAACCAGCCCAGCACCGCCACGAGCCACGCTGCGACGATCACGACAAACCCCGAACCATGCAGATGATGCCGCAGCCGCTTCGGCAACGCGAAAACCAGGGCCACCGCAGCCATCGTCGAAAGAGCGGGCGGCTGCACCAGCACCGAGCCCATCACACATGCGGCCGCAGCCCACCAACCCCAGTGCAGCGGATTCGCATGCAGCAGTGCGATGCGTAGGCACAGCGCCGCCACAGGAACCAGAGCAAACATCACCGTCGCCGGCGTCAGCGTCACGGCGGCGAGGTTGAAGGCCGGCAGCACATTGACGATCACCACCGCCCAGCCCGCGATTTGCTCATCAAAAAGCCCGCGCATCAACCGCCAGATCGCGAGTGACGCCGCCAGCGCGAGCAGCGGAGCGAAAAACCTCACGCCGAATTCGCCTTCGCCGCCGAACAGCATGCCCAGTCGGGCCAGTAGGGGCACTAGCGGTCCCATTTCGAAAAAACTGCCAATCTGCCCATGCTTCACGCGAAACACCGCCAGCGCCTCGTCCGGCGAGAGTTCCAGCGTCGGCAGCAGCGCCCAGCGCCAGAGCGTGAGCAGGCCCAGGGCGGCGAAGAGAAAGCGCTGGCGCTGCATGGTGGTTGAGCGCATTGAATAGAGGACGCCGCCCGCATGTCAAAGTGTCGTCTCCAACCCTCCCACTCTTATGAAACGTCTCTTCCTGCTTCCGCTGCTGCTCGCATCCCTCGTGCGTGCCGAAGACGCCAAGCCGAAAACGGCCGAGGAAATCCTCCGCATCGTGCGCCTGAGCTACGCGCTGCAGAATCACAAGATGAACGGCCAGCTTCGCGACGATGCCACCGGGCGTGTCGAACCCCTGACGCTCACGATGGAAGACCGGGTCATGCGTTTTCTTTTCAAAAACCCTCCGCCGGAGATCGTCCACCTCGACCTGAACACCGAGCCCGCCACGCTTTATCAGGTGCGCCAGGGCGGTTCTTCGGTGGTGCCTGCCGGCCAGCATGGTGACAAGGTTCGCGGCATGGAGTTCAACTACGAGGATCTCTCCCTCGCCTTCCTCTACTGGCCACGTCCACAGCTCATGGGTGAAGGCCGTGTCAGCGGACAGAAGTGCTGGATCGTGCGTGTCACCAACCCGAGCCGCGAGGGCCCCTACTACGTGGTCGATCTCTGGGTGCATCAGGGCAGCGGCGGCGCGGCGAAAATGGAAGCCTATGACCGGAACAGCAAGGTGGTGAAACGCTATCAGGTCACCAAGGTGCAGAAAGTGGACGGAGCCACGACTTTGAAGGAACTGCGGATCGAATCCCTGAATCCCTTCAATGGCGACGTCAAAGGACGCACCTACATGACGCTGGACGACCCCGTGAAGAAGTGACGCGACGCATGGAACCGCCGCGCAAGTTCAATCCGCATCCCTTTGCCTATCATCAGGAGCTCGACGTTCGGATCGAGAACCTCACCAACGAAGGTGCCGGCGTGGCCCGCGTCGATGGCTGGGTGGTCTTCATCCCGTTCACGCTTGCCGGTGAGCTGGTGAAGTGCCGTGTCTTCCGCAATCACAAGAACTACAGCGAGGCGGATCTCGTCGAGGTGCTGGAACCGGCACCGAATCGTGTCGCGCCTCAATGTACTCTCTTTGGTCAGTGCGGCGGCTGCCAGTATCAGCACCTCGCGTATGCGGAACAGCTTGAGTCGAAACGCTGTCAGGTGGCCGAGTTGCTGAAACACATGGCGAAGATCGAGCATCCGGTGCGCGTGGTCATCCCCTCACCCGTCGAATACGGCTACCGCTCCAAGATCACGCCGCACTTCCATCGTCCGAAGAGTGGCGGCATCGGGGCCATCGGCTTCCTGCGTGCGCGCACTCGCAACGCGATGGTCGATGTTGAACATTGCCCCATCGCGATGCCTGAGCTGAACGCGCAGCTCGCCGCCGTGCGCGAGCGGGCGCGTGCCAACGCCGACGCCTTCAAAAACGGCGCCACGCTGCTCATGCGCGCCGCGAAGAACGGCGTCCTCACCCGCAACGATGAAATCGCCGTTGAAGACGTGGATGGTGTCCGCTTCGAGTTCCAGGCCGGCGACTTCTTCCAGAACAATCCCTTCATTCTGCCCAAGTTCGTCCGTCACGCCATCGACGAAGCGAAGGCCACCGGCGCGAAATATCTCGTCGATGCCTACTGCGGCAGCGGCCTCTTCGCGATTTGTGGAGCGCGCGACTTCGAGCAGGTCATCGGCGTCGAGATTTCCGAAAGCGCGGTCAAAAAAGCCGCGCACAACGCCGAGATCAACGCGCTCACCAACTGCCGCTTCATGGCCGCCGATGCGCAGCACGTCTTCCAGGACGTGCCGCACGCCGGAGGCGACACCGTCGTGCTGATCGATCCGCCGCGTGCCGGATGCAGCCCGGAGTTCCTGCAGCAGCTCTTTGCCTTCGGCCCGAAAGGAGTCGTCTATGTCTCCTGCAATCCCGCCACGCAGATGCGCGACCTCGTTCTCTTCACCGAAGCGGGCTACAAGCTCGGCACCGTGCAGCCGTTCGACCTCTTCCCGCAGACGAAGCATCTCGAATGCGTCATGACGCTCAGCCGATGAACCGCTTCGAATTCGCCACCGCCCAGCGCATCGTCTTCGGACGCGGAACGGTGCGCGAACTGCCGAATCTCTGTGCCAGCTTTGGTCAGCGAACCCTGCTCGTGACCGGCAGCCGCCCGCAACAATGGGAAACCCGGCTGCCGCATGCCGGCATCAAATCGATTCGCGGCGAGCCAACCGTCGAAGACATCCAAAGCGGAGTCGAACTCGCGAAACAACTCAACGCCGACGTCATCGTCGCCATCGGTGGCGGCAGTGTGGTCGATGCGGGCAAGGCCATCGCCGCCATGAGCACTCAGCCGGGTGATTTGATGCGCTACATCGAAGTCATCGGCGAAGGCAAACCGCTCGAAGCCTCGCCGCCGCCCTTCATCGCCGTTCCGACCACCGCAGGCACGGGGGCCGAGGCCACACGCAACGCCGTCATCGCCAGTGAGCAGCACCGCGTGAAGGCCAGCCTGCGACATCTCTCGATGCTGCCGTGCGTCGCCTTGATCGATCCGGAACTCGCGGTCGATGTCCCGCCGAACGTCACAGCCGCCAGCGGCATGGATGCGCTCACTCAATGCCTCGAAGCCTTTGTCTGCTCGCGTGCGCAGCCGATGACGGATGCGCTGTGCCTCGACGGCATTCAGCGCGCCATCCGTTCGCTCGAACGCGCGTTCCAAAACGGCCACGATCTCGATGCGCGCGAAGACATGGCGCTCTGCGCCCTCAACAGCGGCATCGCTCTCGCCAACGCCGGTCTCGGTGCCGTGCATGGCTTCGCCGCGCCGATCGGCGGCATGTTCCACGCGCCACACGGTGCCGTCTGCGCAGCGCTGCTCGCTCCGGTTTGGGAAGCGAATGCAAAACGCGTATCGAACCGCACCAAGTTCGATCAAATCGACGCGATGCTCGGCAGCGACGCCGTTTCCTGGCTCCATGCACTCACCGCACGTATGCAAATCCCCAAACTCAGCGCCTGGGGCATTCAGGCAGCCGATCTCGATGAAATCGCGCGCAAAGCCGCCGCCGCGAGCAGCATGAAGGCCAATCCGATTTCGCTCACGCATGACGAACTGGTCACGATCTTGAAAGCGGCTCTGTGAAAGTTGACCGCCCTTCTCTTCGCTTTAACAAACCCCACCATGAAATCCTTCCGCCTCAAACGCCTCTTCAACGCCAAGTCCAACCGCTGCTTCGACGTCGCCGTCGATCATGGCTTCTTCAATCAGGCCGGTTTCCTTCAGGGCATCGAAGACATGCGCAAGGTCATCGAGGTGCTCGTCGATGCCGCACCGGATGCAATCCAGCTCACCCTCGGCATGGCGCGCCATTTGCAGGAGATTCCGGGCCGCGAGAAACCCAGTCTCGTGCTTCGCACCGACGTAGCGAACATCTACGGCAAGACGCTGCCTGAAAACCGCCGCTTCAGCCTCATGATCGAGGACTGCATGCTGCAGGCCGTGCGTTATGACGCCGCCTGCGTGTGTGTGAACCTCTTCCAGATTCCCGGCGCGCCCGAAGTGCATGCCGAGTGCGTGGAGAACATCCTCAAGCTCAAACCGCAGGCCGATTACTACGGCGTGCCGATGATGGTCGAGCCGCTGGTGTTCCAACCGAATGAAAAAGCCGGCGGCTACATGGTCAATGGCGATGAAACGGCCATCACCTACCTCGTGCGTCAGGCCGTCGAACTCGGCGCGGACATCATCAAGGCCGATCCGACCGACGACGTGAGCCGCTATCACAAGGTGATCGAAGCCGCCTCAGGCATTCCGGTGCTTGTGCGCGGCGGCGGTCGTGTGAGCGATCGCGAAATCCTCGAACGCACCCAAGGTCTCCTCGAACAGGGCGCTTCAGGCATCGTCTACGGCCGCAATGTCATCCAGCATCCGAATCCGAAAGGCATCACCCGTGCGTTGATGGCCATGGTGCACGACGGAGCGAGCGTGGACGCTGCGCTGGCGATGGTGAAGTAAGACGCGCGGACAAAAAGAAAGCCGGGGCTGCTTTCGCAAAACCCCGGCCCCGCTCGTTGTTGGTTGCGGTGATTATTTGATCTCGCCGGCGAAGCCCGCGGCATTCAGCGCGGCAGCCAGCTCAGATTTGGTGAATTCGCCTTCGACGGTGAAGGAGGTCGCCTTGGAAACAATGTCGTGCTTGGTGATGCCGGAAACCGTTGCCACGGCCTTGGCGGCGGCGGTTTCGCACTTCTTGCAGCAGAGATGCACGCCGGAAACGGTGGCCTTTGTCATCTTGGTCTCAGGCGTGGTGGATGCTGGAGCGGCGGCGGTCTCCTGTCCTTCGACCTTGCCGAAGTAACCAGCGGCGATGATCGCCTCGACGGCTTTCATGGCATCACCCTTCTTCTTGGTGGTGATGGTGGCGGTGCTGCTTTTTTCAGGCAGATCGATAGTAACGCCTTCGCCAACACTCGTGCCGGCTTTAACGATGCCTTTGGCGCAACTGCCGCAGCAGTTGTGCAAACCGGTCATGGTGAGGGTGGTCTCGGCACGCGCGACGGCGGCCAGAGCGAACAAGGAGAGCAGAGTGAGTAGCTTCATAAGCGAACTCTGAGACGATACGACAACTCTGTTTCTTTGCACAAACTAATTTTTAACGACGAATCGCGGTCATGAATCCGCGTGCGACGGCGGTGTCATGATAGTCGCCGGGATCGAATCCGGCTTCATCAAGCAGTGCAGAGTACTCGCCGGTGCTGTAGCATTTGCCCTGCGTGGAATGCATCAACAAGCATGAGTACTCAGCCACATGCAGCGGACCGTTCTTCGTCGCGTTGATGAACGCATCGTGAATAATGAGCAGTCCGCCAGCAGGCAAAGCGGCATGCGAAACGGCGAGCAGCTTCTTTACTTCCGGCACGCCCCAGTCGTGCAGCACGTTCGAAAAGAGATGCACGTCGCATCCTGACGGCAGGCCATCAAACATGTTGCCGGTCGCCACACTCACACGATCCGCACAGCCGCGCTCCTCGATCAGTTTGGCAGCGATGCGGTCCACCGGCGACTGATCAAACGCGACGGCCTTCAAGTGCGTGTGCTGCGCTGCGATCGCACACGCGTAGATGCCGCTGCCCGCTCCGATGTCGAGCAGGCAGGAGCGTCCGGCGAGATCGAGCTTCTTGGCCAACGCCTGCGAGAGATAAAGCCCGCGGCAGTCCATCGCGGCGGTGAACTTCCGCGCGAAGTCCTCCTGCTCCATCGCCTTGTGCCAGTCGAACGCCGCCTTGTCGCCACTCCAGCCCGCGGGCTTGTCGGTCTTGAGCACTTCGAAATAGTCTCGCGCGATGGGGCGATCATGCAGCGATGCATAATAAGGACACACATCCCACACCGAGCCCGCCCGCAGATGCTCCTGCGCCGTCGCCGTGGCATGAAACGTGCCGCTGCGATCCTCCACCCAGCCATTGGCCGCGAACAATGTCAGCATCGTGTCCACCGGCCGCTCTCTGAAACCAAAGTGGTCGCAGATGCCCGCCAGCGATGAAGGATTCGCCGCCAGCCAGGTGAAGAAATCAAATCCCAGCGCCGCCGTGATCATGTCCACCGCATAGAGGCTGTCGCGATAGCGGTAGATGTTGAGAGGGTCAGTCGCGGGCGCGGAGGTGAGGTCGTGCGGCATGGTGGGGCGAAGATTCCGAGATCGGGCCGGAAAGAAACGGAAGAAATGAAAAAGAGTTCCGGCACGCGCCCCGTTGACTTGCCTCCCAACTCCTGACAGCATCGCGCCGCCATGTCCACTCCCGCACCCAAGCTCTCCACCACTCACTGGCTCATCATCATCATCGCCAGCATCGGCTTCCTCTTTGACACCTATGAGCTGCTGATGACGCCGCTGGTCGCGGCGCCGGCAATCGCGGAGCTTCTGAAGCTGCCGATGAACAACCCCATCGTCACGAGCTGGGTCGGCAGCCTGCTGTGGATCGCAGCGCTGTGCGGCGGTGTATTCGGCCTGCTGGGCGGCTGGTTGGTGGACCGGTTTGGCCGCAAGACCATCATGGCGGCGAGCATCTTCATGTACTCGTTCTCGCCGTTCGCGGCGGCCTACTCGACCTCGATCGAGATGTTCGTATTCTTCCGCAGCACCACCTTCATCGGTGTGTGCGTCGAGTTCGTGGCAGCGATCACCTGGCTGGCGGAAGTGTTCGAGGACAAGAAGCAGAAAGAGAAGTGGATGGGCATCACGCAGGCCTTTGCATCCATCGGCGGCGTCTTTGTGACCATGGTCAGTGTTTGGATCACCAAACACGGGGCGGACATGCCGCACATCGGACTGCCGGCCGGCCTTGGATCCAATGATCCGTCCACCTGGCGCTACCTGCTCATGACCGGCATCCTGCCGGCCCTCCCGATCGCAATCCTGCTGCCGTTTGTGCCGGAATCGAAGATCTGGAAAGACCGCAAGGCCGCCGGCACTCTCAAGCGCCCAAGCTTTGGCGCTCTGTTCGCACCCGAGCTGCGCCGCGTTACACTGGTGACCGCCGCGCTGTCCGCGTGCGCTTATGGCATCGCTTTCGGCGCCTTGCAGGTCACCGTGGCACGCGTGACACCCGGTTTGCCTGAGCTCAAGCAGGAAGCCAAGGCGCTCGCCCCGCTGCGCAAGGCTGGCGAGGACCTCAACACCCAGCTCAACGCGCTGATCGATAAAAAAGTGCCGCCGACGGATCCGGCCCGTGTGGCCTTGGTCGGACAGATCAAAGAGAACTTCGGCCAGCAGAAGCCGCTCAATGACAAGGTGAAGGAGATGGCGAACACCGTGCAGTTCCATCAGGAAATGGGCGGCCTCATGGGACGAATCGCGCTCGCGATCCTGCTCATCATCGGCATCAGCCGCGTGGCCTTGCTCAAGATCTTCCAGATTCCGGCGCTGATCGTTCTCCCGGTTACCTATTTCTATTTCTTCCACCAGGGAGGCCAGGGTTTCCTCTGGGCCTACGGCATCTGCGGATTCCTCACCGTCGCGCAGTTCAGCTACTTCGGTGAATACCTGCCCAAGGTGTTTCCAATGCATCTGCGCGGCACGGGCGGCAGCTTCGCCACCAATGTCGGCGGACGCATGATCGGCACGAGCATGGCCTTCGTTACAACGAACCTCGTCGCTCCGATGCTCGCCGGCAGCGGACCGCTGCTTCCTCTGCACGTCGCGAAAGCTGCGGGCATCGTCGCCAGCGTGATCGTGGTGGTCAGCTTCCTCTTCGGCTTCCTGCTGCCGGAACCGAAGGCTGAGGAAGGTTGAGAGGGTGATGAAGGCCCTGCTTGACCGCCTGTTTTTCGGAATCCTGCTGTTTTGCTGGTTTGTGACGTTGTTCATGTCACAAGCCTCGTCTCCCAATTACCAAACCTTGTTTTGGCGAGTGATGCCATTCGCAGCGGCACACATCGCTCTGGTCATTTACTTCATCGTACGAACCAGTGGTATCAAGCCGTGGCTCCTTGCATTTTTCTCGGCACCAGCCGTGATCTCGTTTCTCGATATGACCTGCCGGGTTTGGCTCCATGTTCGGCTGCTTTAAGCAGAATCCACTGACACGCTAAAGCGTGAACAACGTACCGGCCTCATCGCGTACTCATGCCGCCATGATTCGATCCTTCCTCACTCTCGTCGCCTGTCTCGCCGCATTCACCCTCCACGCCGAAAACAAAGACGACGGCAAGCTGCGCATCATTGTCTTTGGAGCGCATCCGGATGATGCGGAGTACAAAACGGCCGGCACCGCGGTGAAGTGGGCGCGACTGGGGCATCACGTGAAGCTGGTGTCAGTGACAAATGGCGACATTGGACACTGGAAGGAAGCGGGCGGACCGTTGGCTCTGCGCCGTGCCGCGGAAGTCAGAGAATGTGCAAAGAAGCTCGGAGTGACCTCGCAGGTGCTCGACATTCACGATGGCGAATTGATGCCGACGCTGGAGAACCGCAAGCTCATCACTCGTGTGATTCGCGAGTGGAAGGCAGATATCGTCATCGCCCATCGCCCGTGGGATTATCATCCGGACCATCGCTATGTCGGTGTCCTCATGCAGGACGCGGCCTTCATGGTGGCGGTGCCGTTCATCTGCCCGGACGTGCCGCCGCTGAAGAAAAACCCGGTGTTCCTGTATTCGAGTGACGGTTTTCAGAAGCCCTACCCCTTTACCCCGGACATCGCGGTCAGTGTGGACGATTCATTCGAGCAAAAGCTCGATGGCATCCACGAACTGACTTCCCAACACTATGAAGGCGGCGCCAACGGCTCGGAAGAGCATGTGAAAAGCGTTCCGCCTGCCAGCGACGAAGCAGGGCGCCGCGCCTGGCTCAAACGCCGTTGGGGTGCACGTCAAAGCAGCGAGGCGGAGAAGTATCGTGACCTGCTGATCAAGTTCTACGGCCCTGAAGCGGGCAAAGCGGTGAAATACGCTGAGACCTTCGAGGTCTGCGAGTATGGCCGTCGTCCGACGATGGAGGAGATCAAGAAGCTGTTCCCGTTTTACGGGGCGAAGTGAGACCGGTGGGTTTTACAGTGGCAAAACGTGCGGGAGAGGCTAAGAACACGGCCCACTCATCCGAACGACCATGCAACCGACGCCAGCCCCCGAACATACCGAGTCCGAACTTCTCCAGATCCGCCGCGAAAAGCTCGACGGACAGGTGAAGGCCGGCCTGAACCCGTTTGGCGCCCGTTTTGACACGACGCATCAGCCCGGTGCGCTAAAGACGGACTTCACGGAGGGTCTCGAAGTGCGCGTGGCCGGCCGCATCCTCTCCCGTCGCGAGATGGGCAAGGCGACCTTCTTTGACCTCGGTGACATCAGCGGACGCATGCAGTGCTACCTGAGCAAGGGCGACGTCGGCGACGAGGCCTACGTGCAGTTCAACCAGCTCGTCGACATCGGCGACTTCGTCGGCGTGGAAGGCTTCACGTTCATCACCAAGCGCGGCGAGCGGTCCATCCACATCAAAAAGCTCACCCCGCTGTCCAAGGCTCTGCGTCCGCTGCCGGACAAGTGGCACGGTGTGGCCGACAAGGAGATCAAATACCGCCAGCGCTACCTCGATCTCATTTCGAACGACCGCAGCCGCGAGATCTTCGTGACGCGCAGCAAGATGATCGCCGCCATCCGCAGCTACATGCAGGAGCGCGGTTTCCTCGAAGTCGAAACGCCGATGATGCAGGACGTGCCCGGCGGTGCCGCCGCCAAGCCGTTTGAGACCTTCTTCCATGCGCTTAACCAGCCGATGTTCCTACGCATCGCACCGGAACTGTTCCTGAAACGCCTGCTGGTGGCGGGCTTCACGCAGATTTTCGAATTGAACCGCAATTTCCGCAACGAAGGCATGAGCCGCCGTCACAATCCGGAGTTCACGATGCTGGAAGCCTACTGGGCCTACGCCGACTTCGAGAAGATGGCCGATCTGGTCGAAGGCATGGTCTGCCACCTCGCGGAAACCTTCTGCGGCGGCCTCAAAATCGAGCACAAGGACGAAGATGGCAACGTGACCCGTACGATCAACCTCGAGCGTCCATGGCGCCGTGCGCGCTACACGGATCTGCTGAAGGGTGTCGATCCGAAGTGGTATGAGTACACGCCCGAGCAGCGCAAAGCACGTGCTGCAGAACTGGGCGTGGAGATCGGACCGAACTTCGAGGACTACGAAGTCACGCAGCATGTGTTTGAACGCCTGGTTGAAGCGCCGCAGTTCGATCCGCTCTACGTCACGCATTGCCCGAAGGAACTGGTGCCTCTGGCGAAGCAAAACGCCGAGGACGACTCCATCGTCGATGTCTATGAACTCATCATCAACGGCCAGGAGATCAGCCCGGGGTACTCCGAACTGAACGACCCCATCGTCCAACGCCAGCGCCTGGAACATCAGGCCGGTGAAGAGACACAGAAGATCGACGAGGAATTCATCCTTGCACTCGAACACGGCATGCCGCCCGCCGGCGGCATCGGCATCGGCATCGACCGCCTGATCATGATGCTCACGGGCGCCGAAGGCATCCGCGACGTCGTGCTCTTCCCGCAGCTGAAGAAGAAGGCGTAGAATCATCTGGCTGTCATCCAAGCGAACTGGCAGAATTAGCGTCATGAAGACGCTTGCTTTGGTCATTTCGCTGTCATTCGCCATCACAGCGCCGGCCGCAACGCCTGAGATGGCGGCACGAGCAGTAAACACCCTGGGCCTGAACCTGCACCGGCAGATGCCGCTGGATGGAAACACCTGCCTTTCACCTTACTCGATCCAATCAGCGCTGGCGATGACTTATCTCGGAGCCAGCGGCGTCACTCAGAAGGAAATGGAGCAGGTGCTGCACTTCCCTGCGGACAAGACAGCGCTGAGTGAGTCGTTCGCCGCGCTCGCGCAGGCGCTCCAAGAGGCGCAGGAGGCCTCCGCGAGACTCGTCGCAGGCAGCAAGAAGTATGGCGGCCCCACCGAGGCCGTGAAACTTCATGTGGCCAACCGGCTGTTCGGGCAGAAGGGCTACGAATTCCGCGACACCTTTCGGTCCAGCGTGAAGCAACACTTTGGCGCCCCAATGGAGCTCATGAACTTCATCAAGGATCACGCGGATGCCACACGCGAAATCAACGAATGGGTGGAAAAGCAGACGCAGAAGCGCATCAGGGACTTGATTCCCGACAACGGCCTCAACGAGACCACGCGTCTCGTCCTCGTGAACGCGCTCTACTTCAAATCCGCCTGGATGGATGAGTTTTCAGCACAGGCGACCACCCCGAAGCCGTTTCACCCGAGCGGCGGCAAACAGACTGTCGAGGTGCCTACCATGTTCAAGAAGACACACATGCGGTACCATCGCGGTAATGGTTTTCAGACGGTGGCACTGCCGTATGCAGGCAACCAGCTGCACTTCCTGCTGATCGTGCCGGACGACGTGAAAGGCGTGACCGATGTGGAGACAAAGCTGACACCGGAAGTGCTGCTCGCCTGTTCTGGAGCTGACTCACGTGAAGTGATTCTGCATCTGCCAAAATTCAAAATCACACCGCCAACCATGCTCTTGGGAGATGTTCTGCAAAAGATGGGCATGACCACCGCCTTCGACAAACCACAGGGCAGCGCAGACTTCGATGCGATGGCACCAAAGAAACCTGACGACTACCTGTACATCTCGGCGGTGTTCCACAAGACCTTCCTTGAGCTGGACGAGAAGGGCACCGAGGCAGCGGCGGCGACGGCTGTGGTCATGGTGCGTGCCACGGGCATCGCTCCGCCACCAGAAAAGCCCATAGAGATCAATGCCGACCGCCCGTTCCTTTTTGCGATCCAGCACGCTGCGAGCGGTGCGTGCCTGTTCCTTGGTCGCGTGAGCGATCCACGGTGATCATTTCTTCCCCTTTCCCTCGTCCAGGAACTCGATCGCCTTCTTGAGCCATTCGGCTTTCGGCGGTGAATGACCTTGGCCGGGAATGTTCATGAGCTCGACGGACTTGAAGCCTTCTTTGAGAAAGCCGTTTTCATAGACGGCGCTGGTGTTCTTGAGGTTGAAGTCCTTATCCCCGGTGACGAGGACGTAGCGGCAGTCAGTCTTTGCCATGGCGACGATTTCTTCGTGCGGAATGTAGCGGGCTTCAAAGACCTCGGTCTTGTCTAGCGTGACTATGTCCGTGTAAAAGTTGGTGCCCATGAAGGCGATGGTGCCGGTGAACATGTCGGCATAGGTCACGCCGAGCATGCTGGCGACGCGGCCGCCGCCGGAAAAGCCGGAGACATACACGCGAGCATCGTCGATGTCGTAGAGGTCGCGCATGTTGTCGTTCGCATCGACGGCCATGCGCATGCGGGCAAAGACCTCGCGATTGTTGCCGGAGTTGTGTGCGCCGACAAAGATGAGTTTCTTTTCCGCCAGCACTGCCTCCCATTCGGGTGAGAGAGACGGAGCATTGCTGGGGCTGACCCAGATGAAGAGGCCATGCGGATCGCCCTTCTTGTACTTCTTCGGTACGATGATGTCGAATTTCTCCATGCTAATGCTGAAGGGCGGCGGCGTCTCCAGGGCATGCATGCGCATTTTGAGCTGCGCATTGTCGGAGACCGGTGGTGAGACTTGGAACGTGATGGGGGAACGAACGCCGGGCTTGATGGCGTCGTCCGACTTCTTTTTCGAGTCGGCAGCAAGGGCGAGCGAGGCCAGGAAAGGGAGGAGCAGGAAGAACCGGGACATGGGCCGAGATCAAAGCGGCTCGGATTGCGGCTGTCGATGCTGAAATGCGGCGATCTGGCGGAAAGGCCGGGCGCAGACCTCACGCCATGCGCGCCAGATACACGAAGGCGGGCGGCACGTTGCCCCAGACGATGCGGGTCGTCTCTACGCCATGCGTCATGTCATGGAGCAATGAACGAAACTGCTGGCCGCCGGGAAGCTTGTGGAAGCCCCAGTAGGCGAAGGTCGCAAAACAGCCGCCGGGCGCGAGATGCTTGAGCACGTTGCCGAGAATCGACTCCTGCAGCGAACGCGGAAAATAGGTCCATGGCAGACCGCTGATGATGGAGTCGAACTTTTCACCCTCGGGCAGCACTTGGGAGAAATCGAAGTGCTGGGCGTCGGCGCACTCAAAGCGGAGCTTCGGGAAACGTGGCCGCAACTGCTGCACGAAGGTGTCGTTGAGCTCGATGCCGACGTAATCCGAACCGTGCGGCATGGCATCGGCGATGGCCTCGGTGAAGGCGCCGGTGCCGGGACCAAGTTCAAGGATCCGGCGAGCCTGCCACACACCGGCGGCCTCCATCATGCGCTCCGCGAGGGCAGGACTGGAAGGCACGACCGCGCCGATGGTCTTCCAGTTGTGGCGGAGTTCTTTGATGAAGGTGGCGGCGGACATTCGGGGCCGGATGCTAGCGGGCGGACACGGACTTGCCAGAGCTTTTACAGCAATAGATTGGACTGATCCCCTACCGTGGAGTGAAGAAAATGCAACGAGGGTATTTGCGGCATAAGGCGTTGGTCGCGAGATCATTGCAAACGATTGAACGCCATGGCCGGAACATGATCCAAGGCAGTCCACGTCATCGACGTGGAACCAACCAAACACACACGATACCAACCCATGCCCCGCACGAAAAACATCGCCGTCTGTACCTTGCTTCTCACCATGTCCCTGCCCCTGACGCAATGCGCCAAACCGCAGACCATCTACAACAAGAGCGGTGTGCCCGTGGCCACTGCTCTGAGCACGCCGACGGGTAATGTGACGCGGCAACAACTGGGAGACACCACGGTAATGACCCGCCGCCTGATCAATCGTCCGCTGACCAATGCGGACTGCGGCAAGGTGTATGAGGAGGTCACCGTCGTCTCACCACGCGGCACATCGGTTCAACAGCGGATCATCATACGTGCCCTGCCTCGTCTGGAACTGGAGAACGTGACGAAGAAGTAGGCGGAAGGCTTGACGGGCATGGTGCCTAGCGGCGACACTTCGCACCATGCCTTATCTCCTCGACGCCACGGTCATATTCGGATACTTCGCGCTCATCATCGGCATTGGTCTGTCGCAGCGCAGCAAGAGCGGCAGCATGGAAGGCTTCACACTGGGCGATCGTCAGATCGCGTGGTGGGCGGTGCTGGCATCGATTTTGGCCGCGGAGATCAGCGCGGGGACGTTCTTTGGCGCACCCGGCGAGGGCTTTGCGCTGCGCAATTACACCTACATCCAGCTCATGGCGGGCTATCTGCTCGCCCGCGTGGTGGTGAGCGCCGTTTTCATTCCTGCCTACTACCGCCACGGTGTGGTCAGCGTATATGAGTTCCTCGAAGCTCGCTTCGGACCGAAGACGCGCCGACGCGCCTCGGCGGTGTTTTTGGTGACACGCCTGCTGGCAAGCGGTTCACGTCTTTGGGTGCCCACGGTGCTTCTGGTTCTGGGGTGGAAGGTTTTTATGAATCCAAGCATCACGCCGATGCAGGAGTTCTGGCTCTATGCCGTGGCGCTTGTCGGGATCACGGTGCTGACCTCGATCTACACCGCGCTCGGCGGCATCCGTGCGGTGATCTGGACGGATGTGATCCAGGTGGTGATCCTGTTTTCCGCGCTCGGATTTGCGCTGTGGCATCTGCTCGAGCACACCGGCGGATGGTCGGCGTTGAATGACGCCATCTTGAAACCGGCGGTCATTGACTGGGGCCGGCCGGATCCGGCGCATCCCGGTGCGTGGGGCTGGATCAAAGGCATCCTCGAGACGGAATACACGATGTGGACGGCCTTTCTCGGCTCCACCTTTGTCACGCTGGCCACCCACGGCACCGATCAGGACATGGTGCAGCGCATGCTCACGGCGAAGGACAAACGCCAGAGCGCCAAGGCAACGATTCTCTCCGGCGTGGCCGACATCCCGGTGAACTTCATGGTGCTGAGCATCGGCATCCTGCTCTTCGTTTTTTACCAGCAGCATCCGGAGATCCTCCTGCCAAAGAATGCCAAAGGCGCACCCGACAGCAGCCAGGTGTTTCCGTTTTTCATCCTCACCTCGATGCCGACCGGCCTGCGCGGGCTCGTGGTGGCCGGCGTGCTCGCCACGGCGATGGGATCGCTGAGCACCGCATTGAACTCGCTCGCGACGAGCTACGTGCGCGACTTTCACTTCCGGTGGTTCGGCGAACCAGACACTGAAAAGGGCAAGGTGCGCGTGCTGCGCTTCGGAACGGTGCTGTTCGCGATCCTGCTGATCTCCGTCGCGCTCGGCACAGCATGGGTGAAGGCGCACAATCCCTCGCTGCGCATCATTCCGATCATCCTCGGCGTGTTCGGCTACACCTACGGCTCGCTCCTCGGTGTGTTCATGGTCGGGCTGTTCACGAACACGCGTGGGAACGATCTCGGCAACGGCATCGCCATGCTCGCCGGATTCATCGTCGTCGGTTACCTCAGCGGGCTCGACAAAGGCCTCATGGCCTCGCTCGGCATGGAGGGCGGCATTCCGCGCCCCGAGTGGATGGTGGAAATCGAGTTCCCGTGGCGCATTCTCTTCGGCACCGTGGTCACGTTTGCCATCGCCATGTGCTTCAAGACACCTGAGGACAAACTCGGTCACTCGAAGGTCGTTCAGGCGGGAACCTGAGACAAAAAAAGCGCGGACCGTTGCCGGTCCGCGCCCTGCTTGATTTTTTGAGCCGCTCTTACGAGTAGCTGGCCTGCTGGCCCTTGATGTCGCGCTTCTTGATCCACGGCATCAGGTTGCGGAGGCGGGCGCCGGTCTTCTCGATCGGGTGCTTCTCGCCGTCCTTGAGCAGCTTGTTGAACTTCTTGTAGCCGGTCTTCGTCTCGCGAACCCACTCCTTGGCAAACTTGCCGGTCTGGATGTCCTTGAGGGCTTCCTTCATGCGCTTCTTCACCGACTTGTCGATGATCTTCGGACCGACTTTGACGTCGCCCCACTTGGCGGTTTCAGAGATGGAGAAACGCATGCCGGCGATGCCGGACTCGTTCATGAGGTCGACGATGAGCTTCAGCTCATGCAAGCACTCGAAGTAGGCCATCTCAGGGGAGTAGCCGGCTTCCACCAGCACTTCGAATCCGGCCTGCACGAGGGCGCTGGCGCCACCGCAAAGAACGGTCTGCTCGCCGAACAGGTCGGTTTCGGTTTCTTCCTTGAAGGTGGTTTCGAGGACACCACCGCGGGTGCCACCGATGCCGTGCGCCCAGGCGAGGGCGATCTTCTTGGCCTGCTTGTCGGCGTTCTGATAGATGGCGATGAGGGCGGGAACGCCTTTGCCTTCGGTGTACTGACGGCGGACGATGTGGCCGGGGCCTTTCGGAGCCACCATGATGACGTTCACGTCGGCAGGAACGGTGATCGTCTTGAAGTGAATCGCGAAGCCGTGGCTGAACAGCAGGGTCTTGCCTTTGACGAGGTTCGGCTTGATGTCCTTGTTGAAGACGTCGGGGATTTTAGTGTCGGGAACGGCAACGAAGATGACGTCGGCCTTCTTCACGGCTTCAGCGGTGTCATAGACCTTCAGGCCCTTTTCTTCAGCCACCGCACGGCTCTTGCTGCCGGGGTAGAGGCCGATGATGACATTGACGCCGCTCTCTTTGAGGTTCAGGGCGTGGGCGTGGCCTTGGGAGCCAAAGCCGATCACAGCGCAGGTCTTGCCTTTGAGAGGTGCAAGGCTGGCGTCTTTTTCAGTGTAGATTTTCGCGGGCATATAGGTTCTGGTTTAGGAGGGCGGCGATAGTGGTTCAAGCGGGGGACGGGGTCAAACGGCTTTTTCCCGGCCCTCCAAGGCTTTCATTGACCGCAACGGGGCAATGGGTAGTCTCCGCGCCTCCAATATGAAATCCACCATCGCCATGCTCTGCGCCGCGCTTGCGGTCGCCTCCGCCACCCAAGCCCAGGAAGTCAAGCCCGCACAGCTGGCCGAACCCTCCGCCTCCGCCCCCACCTCCGTTCCCATGGACAAAGTCAGCTACTTCATCGGCCGCAACTTCGGCGAACAGTTCAAAGGCCAGGGAATCGACATCGATCTGGCCGCCCTCAACGAAGGCATCAAGTCCGGCCTCTCCGGCGACAAGCCCAAGTACACCCAGGAAGAGCTCATCGCCGCCATGCAGGCCTTTGAAGCCAGCATGCAGGCCAAGGCCGCCATGCGTGGTCAGGAAGCCAAGGCAGTGGGGGACAAGTTTCTCGCGGACAACGGCAAGCGCAAAGGAGTGACCACCACCGCCAGCGGCCTGCAGTATGAAGTGATCAAGGCCGGTGACGGACCCAAGCCCGTCGCCACCGACAAGGTGAACGTCCACTACCACGGCACCCTCATCGACGGCAAAGTCTTCGACAGCTCCGTCGAGCGTGGCCAGCCGATCACCTTCGGCGTGCAGGAAGTCATCAAAGGCTGGACGGAAGCCCTCCAGCTCATGCCCGTCGGTTCGAAGTGGAAGATCTTCATTCCTTCTCAGCTCGCTTACGGTGAAAACGGCGCTGGCGGCGACATCGGCCCGAACGAAGCTCTCGTATTCGAAGTCGAGCTGCTCGGCATCGTGAAGTAATTCATCCAACCCAAACTTTTCCAAGAGGCAGGTCTCCGGACCTGCCTCTTTTATTTGGCGCCAGCAGGATGGCTGGCATGAATGATCATGAGCTTCTGCCAGATCTTTCGTGCGAGGCCGGTCGTCAGGCCCTCGATCTCGTCCACCGTGCTCAGCACCACTTCGTCGTCCGAGCGCTGCAAATAGAGCGCCGCGAGTTTTCCCACCAACGACAGCATCTCGCTGCAGTAATCGAGATAACGGATGAGCTGGTCGGGCGACATGTCACTCGTTGGCGAAGAGGGCGTCGCCACCAGCACGCCCGCGGCGCGCTGAGGATCCTTCGTGAGCTGGTGCATGTCGATCACATGCGCCAGCGAGCGCAGTTCATGCAGCGCCTTCAAAATGCGCCGCCGCCGCATCCGGGTCTCGAGGCTTGCGAGGAAGAACACCCCGATTCCGACGAACACGATGTCATTGATGCCGGACTCCATCGCCTGCACCAGCTCCACCCACGTCACATCGTCTGTCTTCGGCTGAATCCGGAAAGCGGACACGCTCATCACGACGCCCGCCACCATCAGAATGAGCAGCAGGACGATCGCCGCACGAATCCACAGGGAACGCCGCCCTGTCTCGGTAACACGCCGACGGGACTCAGCGGCGATGTTACACAAGTGTTTTGACACGCGGAACAATCCCGCCTTCGGAAAGCGCTCGCCGATGCGCGTGGAGAGTTTTTCAACGGTGGCGACAAGCAGTTCAGGATTGAGCTGGGAATAGTTCGACATGCGGGTTTCGTTCCATGATGACCCGCATCCCAGCTTCTCTGCAATTCAATTCCTGCCGGATTTCATCTTCACCGGCAGCAGCAGATGCAGTTCCGTGAAGCTGCGATAAAACTCCATCGCCGGTCGTGACGGATCAACTTCATGCTCAGCCGCCATATGTGCGAACAACGATCCGATTTCACCCGTCCGCTGGTTCCAATCCTCTGCTTTGATGCGAGCGCAAGGACCGCCCCGCACTTCAACGACCTGCAGTCCCGTCACGCGTTCCTCGAGTTCGCCGTCCGACACCAGTCCGGCGAAATATTCGTTGTCATAGATCAATCCGTAAGCCTTGCGGCCTTTGATTTTCCGCCTGGATTCGATGTCCTGCCACGCGGCACGGATGCCCTCCGGAAAACTCTTCGCCTTCACGGTGATGAGACGCAACGGCGCTTGCTGGATGATCGTGGACTTCATGGTGCGGCATCTTTGGCCACCACTTCCTCCGGCAGCAACAACTCGCTCGCATCCCGGGCGAGGCACGGCGGCACGGTCATGAGCTGGCGGTTGCCGCCGCTGTGCTTGAAGCTCCAGAGTTTGCCATCCTGCCCTGTCGGCACCTTCACGCTGAAGTAGCCAGGCTTCTGGGAAAACGTGTGCGCGGTTTTGCCGTCGGGATCGAGCATGAAGCCCTCGCCCTCAGCGAAGCCGCCGATGATCTGCGTGCCCTTTGGCACATAGAAATACAGATGCCAGCGCCCATAGAGCTTCGCAGGCTGCTCCATGCTGCTCACGACCGTCATCGGCATGCCGTCCGGCCACGTGATGAGCGTTCCTTGGCCGGAATCACTCACCTCGAGGCGATGCAGGCCGGGAAACTTCGTTTCGAGCTTCAACTCGTGCGGTTGCTTGTCGGGTTCAATCTCGCCGTGCGCCACGGACTTCGATTCCGCCTCGGCGATCGGATAAAGCTCCAACTTCGCCGTGCCACGGCTCTGATAAATGATGCCCGCCGTTCCGCCGAGCGTGAGCGTGGCGGGTTCCTTGTCGATCCACGTCCAAAAGTCGCGCACCGCACGCAGGTAGATGCCCGCATTGCCACGCGGCACTTGTGGCAGCATCAACTTCGTCGCCGGCACAAGATTCATGCTGAAGGACACCGGTTCGAAATCGAGCAGCTTCCGCTTTTCGACGCCATCCCGCACCATCGCGGCGATTTGATCGCGCGTGAAGCGCTCGTCGCTTTTCCATGGGTTCGTGGCGTCGGGATCGCTGTATTTGCCAAGGGGCGGGAGCTGCACCGTCTTGTCGCGGTTGGGAATGTCGCGCCACAACGCCTTCGTGTGCAGCATGCCCGTGTCACGAATGCGCCAGATGAAACGGAACAGCGCTTCAAACGCCGCCTGCCGTTCCTTCCCGGCCGTGCTGCTGTAGTCGAGGTAAAGCCCGCAGTAGTGCGTGTAGAGCACCAGATCGTCGAGCCGCGCGAGAATTGCCTCATCGTTCGTCAAACAGCGTGCTTCCGCGAGCAGCCGCCACATGCGACCGACGAGATCATCGCTCAGCGCCGATTTCTTCGTGCCATCGAGCAACGCATAGAACTTCCGCATCGGCTCACGCGAAGAACCAAAGCTCTTGTCGAGAAAGTCCGTGACCAGCGCGTCGATGTTCTTCGCCTCGTTCACATCCCACAGCATGCGCGACGCCAAATAGTAACCGAGCCCGTTCGGTCCGAAGTTATCACTCGCCTCCGCGGACATGAATCGTGCGCCCTCGGCATGGAAATGCGGAATCGTCGTGCGCAGATATTCCGAGTTACCGCCGCGTGCAGCTCCGGGCAGATCGCGGTCCCACGTGTTCACGCTGTAGTATTCGCGGATGCCCAGCGTGCGCACCTTGGCGCTCCATCCCGCCAGCAACTGGTCGATCGTGTAACCGCCGCGAATGAATCCCGTCGCCACGCTGATCACCACCTGCGGATGTGCCTCGATGGATGGTGGCGGCGAATGCTCGTTGTAGGCATACATGCCGACGATGCGGCCCGGATGCGCCCTGTTGACCGCCTCCGCCACTTCGTTCGCCAGCAACAACGCACGGTCCGTCACACTGCCGATCTTTGCGCACTCCGCGCATTCACACCAACCGCCGCCGTCGCTCGGATCGCACGAGACCGAATCGAGCGCCGGATCCTCCTCAAACTGCGCCAGGGCATCCGCCACAAACAGCTTCCGCAGCCCCGCGTTCGCGATGCAGAACTTCGGTTTCCGTCGTTCGCCGTTCACCAACGCCAGATACTCCGGATGCGCGGCAAACTCTGCCGCGTGACGGATCATCACACCGTCATACGAATGCCCCGACCTCAGTTGAATGCCCGAAGTAGCGCGATTCCGCCGGTTCCATTCCTCACAAACCTCCTGCCGCTCCTTCATCCAGCCAAATCCCGGCCAGATGCGCCGCGCGTGATAGTCCGGCGACTCCTTCACGTCGACTTCGATGCTCAGCGATGGCGAGTGCGGCACGATCTCCCAGGTCTTGCCCGGAAAAAACTGCCGGAACCCGCAGCGGTGCAGCCAACCCCACACCGCATGTTCTACTGCCTGTGGCGTGCGTCCGATGATTACGAGACGCTCCTTGTCCGAACGCATCGTGTAATCCTCGCGTTCCGTCGGTGGCACCTCCCCGCTTGTGAGACCGAGAAACAGGCCCCGCTGCTCTGCCGACACCTGAATCTCAAACTTCGAACCCGTGATGCGCGCCAGCATCGAAGCGAGCTCGTCCGCGACTGGCTTGAGTTCCTCCGATTGAATCACCACCGGCATCAAAGCGCGGCCATTTTGTGCAAGCTGGACGGTTTCGGCATGAAGAACGCCGACGAACAACGCGGTTAAGAGCACACGAGACATGAACTGCATACGCCGGCACCCACACGTGTGTGTCGTCGCCAGCGCAGAAGCTGCCACGTGGAATGGCCCGACTATTTTCCTGACGCCCACTTCACCGCGTTGGTGAGAATCTGCTGATAAGGCTTCAGATCGTGGACGCGCTGATCATGACCGAGAGCAATGCCGACGACTTTTGCCTTCGGATGCTCGGTGATCCACACGCTCGGATGCGAGGCCTTGTATTTGTCACTGGGGCTCGTTTCGGCGAGAACGGTGATCTTGGCGGTGCCTGCGGGGATTTTGTCGGGCTCGGCGTTCACGTAATAGAGTTCGTCCTCGACGGTGAAGCTGGCGGGCACGCCGGCCATGATCGGATGATCGGCCTTCACGGCTTTCACATCGAAGGGATGGATCTTGTCGTGACCACGAGCGCCGCCACCAACGATCTGCGCGTTGAGTTCGGGCCAGTTGGCGAAGCCATACCAGGTGCCGGGATGCAGCATGATGATGCCTTTGCCAGCAGCGGCGAAATCGAAGAGCGCTTTACGATACGCGGCGGTGTCGAAGAACTTCCGGTTCACGCTGATGATGGCGACGTCGGCGTTCTTCAGTTCCGTGGCGGCCTGATCGCGATCTTCCGTGTAGTTCACGCTGAATCCGGCGGCCTTGAGCGTGGCGACATCGGTTTTGCCAAAGAACTCGGCGAAGTTGTGCGAGGAACCACCGCCGATGACGAGGACCTTGGTTTTGCCAGCTTCCCACACGACGGGCGCGGCGGGAACGAGCGGACCATCGCCTTTGCCGCCTTCTTTGGGACCTTGTTCTGTAGTACCGGCTTTAGCCGGATCTCCCGGACCGCCTGAAGGCGGGACTACATTACCCTTGCCCTTACCACGCGCAGGCGGAGCGGGACGCTTGGAGACATCGGCACTTCCTGCGGCGGGTCCGCGGCCTTCGATGTCGGCAGTGATCGCCGCGATGACTGGCGCGGTGCCGTTTCCTTCGGGACTTTCGAGGATGAGCGTTTTGGCGGCGCTCTTCTTAGTGAGTTCGAGCGTGAGCAAGCGCATCTGCTGGCCGTCGGTGATGCCCTCGACGTATTTGGAGCCGGGCACCTCGACGGGGCGAATGTAATCGGAGAAGTGAACACCGTTGATGAAGGTGAACTCGTCCTTCTCACCGTTTTCATAAACGACAGTTGCTTTCAGAACAGGCACTTCATCGCGAACGGCGGGCCAGCCCCAGCCGGAGATGCCGCTGAGCATCTGGATGCGTTTCGCAGCCACGTTGACGGCCACTTCGACTTTCGCGGGGAAGGTGGCGCTCATGCTGTTCGGCGGGCCGCCTTTGAGCACGATCAAATTGGCGCCGTTGGAGGCTTTCGCAGCGTCCTGGATGAAGAACGGCACGCCTTCGACTTGCACATTACCGAATTTGGCGAGACGCAGCTGACCTTGGTTCGCCGCAGGACCGGCGAAGACGCCACCACGGCTGTCGGCGGTGTAGGCATCGGCGAGGTGGATGATGCGGAACTGCTTCATCGCATCGCCGCAGATGAAGGTGAGGATGTCTCGCAAGGCCTCGGGACCGAGCGCGTCGAGTCCTTCCGGCATCAGGCTGCGACGGGTGTTCTCGCGCTTGTCGATGTCGCTCTTCGCGATCTCGCGCACGCCGACCTGCGTTGCGAGCGTGACGGTGGCGGTGTTTTCACTGGTGACGACGCCGGCAAGCGTCTCGCCCTTCTTCGTGGTGATGTTGAAGGCCCAGAAGCTCGGATCGACCTCGCGGTTCGGATCGACGATGTGAACCAGCAGTTCGGCCGGGCCGTGCGCGCCCATGCCATCGAGCGGCGGGCCGACGAGCACGCCGATGTCGCCCAGCTTGTGGCAGACCGCGCAGGCGGCGGTGAAGAGCATCTTGCCGTTCGCCGCGTTGCCCGGCTTCTCGACTTCCGGCGTGAGCTTGGCGATGATGGCGTCCTTGGCGGCGTTGTTGATCTTGAAGAGATCGTTCGCGCGTTTGGCGATCTGCTTGTTCGGATGCGAGCGCAGCCGCGCGACATCGCCGGGGGCAAATCCCTTTGGATCAATGGCTCCGGACTTTACGGCATTCAGAAGGGCGTTCGTGGCTTCGGGGCGCTTGAGGATCTCGTCAAATACCCAGCTGCGTGATTCAGGCATCAGCCCTCCATAAGCCTTGCTAAGGATTTGAGCATGAGCTTCACCACCCTGCTGTGCCAGTTCGGCAATGATGGCGTTTTTCACGGCTTCATCGACTTCAGGCTCCACCAAGCTAGAAGCAGCATTAGGATAGAGTTCGGCGGTCAACGCCTTGACGCGTAGAAGCTGCAGGATGGCAGAAGCCCTCGTTCCATGAGGACCTGAAAGGCTGGGATCGCTGGCGATCTTCTTCCACTCAACGATGCGTGTACGAACCTCGTCAGCAAGCTCGCCGGTTTTCGCCCACTGCGCTACGATGGGGAAAGCGATGGAAGCAAGATCAGGCTCAGCCAGCAGCTTCTTCAACGCCTTGGTCAGCACAGGAGTGAGCACAGGAGCTTCATTCACCTGTTGGGCAATTCCACGCAGGATAACGACTTTGATCGCATCCGACTTCGAATCGGCGTTGGCGCACGAGATGACCAATTTGTCCGCGTTGGCGGGAAGTGCGGAGGGTAACAGAGCGGTGACCAGAACTTCTGCGGAACCAGTAGCAAGCGCAGACTCAATGCACGCGACAGGCTGCTCAGCACAAGCAGCGATGAGCGCGCTGCGCGTCCAGTCATCCTGGGCTGCGGCAAAATCTTTCAGCACCTGCTGACGACCAGCATCGGTTTGCACGGCTTGCTTGGCGGTTTCGTAAGTTTTCAACGCGGCGCTGCCTTGTGTGCCTTTGGTGTCGGCAGTGTTGCGAGCCGAAACTTGCTTCGCCTCCTTGTGCTGCACCTTCCAGATGCGGCCGTAGTAGTGGTCGCGGTCGGGACGAACGGCGGCATTGGCGGGACCGTGCGTGGGACCGCGGGTGTCGTTGTGGATGACGGCCTGATTGCAGAAATCGACGACATACAGCGCGCCATCGGGACCGACACGGACTTCGATGGGACGGAACCAGAGGTTCTTGCTGCGGATGAACTCGGTCTGCTCGCGGCCGGGTTCGCGATGCGCTTTATAAGTAACGCCGTCGGGCTCGACCATGAAGTGGCTGACGATGTTCAGCGTGGGCTCGGTGACGAAGTAGCCGTAGTTCCACTTCTTGGGCCAGGCGCCGCCTTCGTAGATGGCGCAGCCGGCGCCGGCGGTGAAACTGCCGACCTGGTCGATCTGCACGTAGGCCTGCTGCTCCCAGTGCATGGCCGGATAGGTCGGCTCTTTTGGCAGCATGCCGTTCGTGCCCATGACACCGGGCAGTTTGCCTTTCGCGAGCACATACTCCGGCAGGACGACATGGATGAAGTGATTGCCGCTCGTGGGCTGCGTATAGAAAACCTGGCCGTCGGTGGTGATGTCGAGGCCCCAGGTGTTACCACCGCGCGAGGCGTATTGCTCGAAGGCGCTGCCGTCCGGCTTGAAGCGCACCACACCGGCGCCGATGGGGCCGAAGCCCTTGCTGCCGTCACCGGACTTCACGTCATCGGTGCTGGAGTAACCGTGCGTGGCATACACCCAGCCGTCGAGGCCCCAGCGCATGTTGTTGATGACGGCGTGCGTGTCGCGCGTGCCGAGGTTCGTGTAGAGCTTGGTGCGCTTGTCGGCCTTGTCGTCGCCGTTGGTGTCTTCGAAGTACCAGATGTCCGGCGCGGCGCAGACGATGACGCCGTTTTTGTAAAACACACTGCTGGTGGCGAGCTCGATCTTGTCGGCAAAGACCTGCTTCTTGTCCATGACGCCGTCGCCGTCGGTGTCGGTGAGAATGGAGACGCGGTCCATCGGATCACGGTTGTATTTGCCGGGTTCGACCGAACCGCTGTCCTTCCAGGCCTCGACATTCGCCTGACGCAGACCATTGGGATACTCGGGTGTCTCGACGACCCACAGGCGGCCTTTTTCATCCCAGTCGATGTTCATCGGGTTGTTGATGAGCGGCTCGGCGGCGACAAGCGAGAGATTGAACTCAGGATGCACTTCGAGCGCCTTTGGCAGTTCCTTCGGGCTGGGGCAGCCGCCTTCGACGTAGCGCAGCGCGTCGCCGAGTTCGTTCGGTTTGCAGAACTCGTCCACGTTCTCGCGCTTTCCGGCCCATGCGATGCCGCGCAGGATGGCGGTGCGGACGCCGTTGTGCGCGAAGTTCTTGTACCAGTGGCCGGGGATGCAGGTGAAGGCGCGATACTTGTCCTTCTCGTAGGTCCACATCTGCGGCTGGATGTCGTAGATGTTCACGCCCTTCTTTTTCGCGACGGCTTCGGCGGCACGGGCCTGCGCCTCCTTGTTGCCGCCTTTGACCTGCGGTGTGTTCGGCGTGTAGGCCGCGGCTAGGATCTTGGCCTCGGGCAGCAGGTCCATATCGTAGTAGATCTCGTCGTCGATGTCGAAGTTCGAGATGTCCTTCGTAATGGGGTTTTCGTGATCGGTGAAGTAGAGGCTCATGGGCGCCTCCAGCCACTTCGTTTGTCCGAAATGCCACGAGCCGCCGATGATCGTCTTGAACCAGTCGTGATCGCGCGAAACCGCCGCCGCATGGATGACCACCAGGCCGCCGCCACGCTTGAGGAACTCCATCAGGTTCTTGCGCTCCTCGCCGATCTTGATGTTCCCCGCCTCCTGCGCGTGCAGGATGAGCACGTCCGTCTTGTCGAGCTGCTCCTTGGTCGGAAATTCGAGCGCGCCGTCGGCCTTGGCGCCACGTTCATTGAGCATCGGCACCCAGTCCTTCAGAAACTGCGGGAAATCATGCGCGCCGGGGCCGTGGGATTTCGCGCCGGCACGGATGAAAACGCGCAAAGGCTCCGCCGAAAACGCAGAGGGCAAAGAGCTAAGGGCAAGGAGACAGAGCGAAGCGAGGATGAGGCGTTTCATGGTTGGCGCAATGGTAGGCAGAACCAACGCAAGCTGTGAAGTCCGTTTTCGCACGGTGCACTATCGGAAATGCACATGAAGCCGCCGAGGCGCCACGGCACAAAAAAACGTGCGCGGACTCAGCCTGCACGTTTTTTGTGATAGATTGTTGCTCGCGACGTGGGCGGTTACTTCGGCTGACCAGCCGGAGCGGGCGCGGGAGCCGCAGGGGCCGGAGCCTTGGCTGGTTCGGCGGCCTTGACGGGTTCCGACTTGGCCGAAACCGCAGCTTTGGAGGCCTCGGAGGGAGTCGCCTTGGCAGGCTCACCCGATTTCGCGGTCTCAGCCTTCACGGCGTCTTGAATCTTTTCCATGATCTTGGCTTTGGCGTCGTCTTCCGCCGAGTGAGCGGCAGGAGCTGCTGCAGCAGGCTTGGCGTCGCCGAAGATCTTGGGACTCTTGCTGCCGGTCTGATGACGGCTCACAAGCACCGCCAAAAGCAGGGTGAGGGCGAATAGAATGATGGCCAGATAGACCGTGAACTTCTGCAGCACGTTCGTCGTCTGGGCACCCCAGACCTGGCTGGCGGCGGCGTCACCAAAGGAGGCGCCGAGGCCTTCCTGGCGCGGACGCTGCATGAGCACGACGAGGATGAGCAGAAGGCAGACGATGACTTCGACTGCGGTGAGAATTCCAATGAAGATATCCATAAAAGGGGCGCGAATATGGGGGCACTTCCCGGCTTGGCAAGGGGGAGTTCACCTTGTTCCACGGCCGGGACAGGCGCCTCCCGGTCACGAAATGAGGTTGAACAGGGCCAAGTCGGCTCCAAGTGTCACGCTCCATGTCCGACCTCAAAGAACACCTCGCCGAACGCTGCCAGTTGGTGGACGCGGCACTGAACCGTTTCATTCCTGACGCGGCGACACGGCCCACCAACCTGCATCAGGCCATGCGGCACAGCGTGTTCGCCGGCGGCAAGCGCCTGCGGCCCATCCTCTGCCTCACGGCCGCCGAAGCCTGCGGCGGAGCAGTGAACGACGCGATCCCCAACGCCTGCGCGGTCGAATGCCTGCACACCTACTCGCTCATTCACGATGACCTGCCCTGCATGGACGACGACGACATGCGCCGTGGCGTGCCGACCTGCCACAAAGTCTATGGCGAGGCGATGGCGCTGCTGGCAGGTGACGCGCTCCAGGCTCTGGCGTTTGAACTGGTCACCAAGACCCCGATGACCACCAATCATCCCGCGGCGGTGATGGTGCTCGAACTCGCGCGCACGGCGGGCAGCCTGCACCTCGTCGGCGGACAGGTGGCGGATCTGGAGGGCGAGGGCAAAAAGCTGCCGCTGGAGGACCTGCGCTTCATTCACGAAGGGAAAACCGCCGCCCTGCTCACGACGAGCGTCAAACTGGGTGCCATGAGCGCGAATGCCAGCATGGAGCAGTTGCAGGCGCTGCACGATTTCGGCATGGCCACAGGCCTGGCCTTTCAAATCATCGACGACATCCTCGATGTGACCCAGACGAGCGAAAAACTCGGCAAGAGCGCCGGAAAGGACGTCGCATCCGAGAAGAGCACGTATCCGGCACTGATGGGCCTTGAGGCCTCGCGGGAGGAGGCACGTCGTCTCACCGAGGTCTCCCATCGTGCGCTGGACATTTTCGGCGACGCGTCCGCGCGGCTGCGCCAGCTTTCGGACTACCTGCTGAACCGGGACTATTGAGCCACAGCTACTTCGCCTTTTTCTTTTTCGGAGGCATCTCTTCGGACTTCGTCTCGATGACTTCGCCGCCGGAGGGGATGACGAGTTCATCACGCACCTGGGCGAAGGAACGGCCCTGCTGGGAGGCGTGGATATAGAGCTTCTGTTTGCGCTTCTTGAGTGTTTTGAGAACGGTCGCCATCTGCTCCTCGTCCACTTTGTCCATGAAATCGGCGAACCAGTAGATCGTGTCCGCCTCCATGACCTCCTTCGACATCAGCGCGGTCGATGCGTAGGTGATGCCGTTGAATTCGACGAAGTAGGTGTTCCGGCGCTTCTCCATCATGTCAAAGATGGCCTCCAGAGGCATGGGCTGCGCGGGATTGTATTTGAATTTTTTGCGTTCGTCTGCGGGGGTGTTGAGCGGCGTTTTGCCCTCCCAGACCTGCCAGTAGGTGCGGAATTTGTCGCTGCTGGTCGGATTGATGTCGTCGTCGATCTTGCCCTTGGGTTTGACCAGACCACAGCCGAAATAGAGGACGAGCGGGCTGCCGAAGGCGACTTTGTCCAACTCCTTGGTGACGATCGGCAGGAATTTGGTCATCGAGCGCGAGACATCCATCACCACGGCGATCTTGCGCGTGTCCTTGAGTTCTTTGCCGAACATCATGAGCGGTTTGAAGGTCATGCCGGACATGCCGCCCATCCCAAGGCCGTTGCCGAAGCCGCCGCCCGCGCCACCGGTGCCAAAACCGCCGCTGCCGAGCTTGCCACCACCCGCGAGCGACGAGACATCAGGCATGTTCAGCATGTCGGGCGGAGCTTCTGGCAGCACGAGGGAGGCGTTGATACTGGCGGAGACGAGCCGCTGCATGGGCGGTGTCTTCTTGATCACCTGCTGTCGCTTCATCTGCACCTTTTGCGCGAGATCCGCAGAGGCCTCCGCGCCCTGCTGCGTTCCCCCACCGGGAAGGAAATCGACCTGCTTTTCGAAAACTTGGGAGGCGAACACCACAAAACCCGCCAGCACGAGCAATCCCGCGTGAATCAGGATGCTCAACGTCAACGATCCGCCGCCAATCGAGCGCCACATGCGCACAAAACGGTTGGGCTGCCTGGGTGGCTGGATTTCCAGATGGGAGACCACGACGGGGACGGCCGAAGAGGCGTCCGATGTGGCAGGAGTGTCGGCGGCAGGTTCCATGGCTGGTTGTGACGGCATAACGGCCAGTGCGGCCGTTTCTTGTGCTGATTTCGGCCCGACCTACTGGGGCTGGAACAGCGAGGAGGGATCCCCCGTGACTTTCTCCGGGGGACCAAAATTCAGCAGCAGTGTCGATCCATCCCCCTGCACCACCCGGAATCCCAAGAGGCGCCTGCCGCCTGGTTCGATCTGCATGTCGAGCTGCCTGAGATACTTTTTGATCAGCAGCGGACGCGGAATCATGGCCACCGTGACGAAAGTCTTCTCCTGCTGGGTGACCCTGAGGGCGAAGTTTTGGGTGAGCGATTCGGGGTCCATCTCCCGCCCGCTGAGAAACTTCATCCACATGCGCACCCGGCTGTCGTCTGGCTTCAGGGTCTGCCAGGGGGCGTCCGCGCTTTCCTTGAGACGCACCGTTTCCTTGTCGAAGACAAGGATCATCGTGGCGGGCGACCCCAGTTCCAGACGAAATCGGCCGTCGGCCATGCGCCAGAATCTGCCGCGGGCATGGACGGGGTCTTTGAGCGCCGGCGTGGTGCGCGTCTGTTCGAAAGCCACCTTGATGTTGCCGATGTCTCTCTGAGCAACCATCCAGTCGCGAAACACAGGAGGAATGGAGGAAACGTCCGGTGCCGCCTGAACGGACAGCGTCAGACAGAGCATGATGGCGGGAACGGTTGGCAGACGAATCACGCTTCCAGCCAGACACCAGAATCGCCCCTGTCTCAAGCCCTTCGCGGCCATGTTTTCCCTTGCCCCACCCTGCAAACCGTGTTCTCTCACCCCCCAATTCAACCCCCCAAACACACACACATGAGCGAGCGTCGCGTCGTCATCACCGGCATGGGAGTCGTTTCCCCAAACGGCAACAACAAGGACGATTTTTGGAAGAACCTTCTGGCCGGCAAGAGCGGCATCCGTCGCATCCAGTCGATGGACACGGAAAAGTACGACTGCAAAATCGCCGGCGAGGTGGTGGACTTCGATCCCACGCAGTATTTCAACAATCACAAGGACGCCCGCCGCGCTGACCGCTACTTCCAGTTCGCGATGGCCGCCTCGAAAATGGCCGCCAAGGACTCCGGCTTGAATCCTGACAGCCTCGACCCGCATCGCGTCGGCGTCATGGTCGGCAGCGGTATCGGCGGTCTCGGCACGCTCGAGACCCAGTATGAGATCCTTCTGAACAAGGGCCCGGGCCGTGTCTCGCCGTTCCTGATCCCAATGATGATCACGAACATCGCCAGCGGCATGATCGCGGCGGAATACGGCTTCATGGGACCAAACATGGTCATCGTGACCGCCTGCGCGACCTCCAACAACAACATCGGTGAAGCCTGGCGCATGATCAAATTCGGTGACGCCGACGTGATGATCGCAGGTGGTGCGGAAGCGTCGATCCGTCCTTGCGGTCTGGCCGGCTTTGCCAACATGAAGGCCCTCAGCCTTCGCAACGACGATCCTGAAAAGGCGTCCCGCCCGTGGGACAAGGATCGCGACGGTTTCGTCATGGGCGAAGGTGCCGGTGTCGTCGTGATCGAAGAACTCGAACACGCCAAGAAGCGCGGCGCGACGATTTACGCCGAACTCGCCGGTTACGGCGCCACGGCTGACGCCTATCACCTCACCTCGCCGCATCCGGAAGGCCTCGGCGCCGGCAAGTGCATGGAGATGGCCCTGCGCCACGCCAAGCTCAACACAACCGACATCCAATACATCAACGCTCATGCCACCTCGACCCCAGTCGGTGACCTGTGCGAACTGCGCGCCATCAAGCGCACCTTCGGTGAGTATGCGACCAACGGTCTGCTCGTCTCCGGGACGAAATCGATGACCGGTCACCTTCTCGGCGCCGCTGGCGGCGTCGAACTCGTTGCCTCCATTTACGCGATCCAAGAACAGGTCATCCCGCCCACCATCAACGTCGAAAACCTCGACCCGGAAGTGGACGTGGACATCGTGCCAAACACCGCCCGTCCGGCGAAAGTGAACGCCGCACTGAGCAACTCCTTCGGTTTCGGCGGCCACAACGCCGCGCTGCTGATCAAGAAGTTCGAAGGCTGATCGAACGCGCGGTGATCAACATCACCGCGTAACCATCAACTCGACGTTCTTCGCGCCTTCGACAACCTCGAGGCTCCAGTCTCCCGCACCGGGCTTCTGCTCGTGTGTCGTCGCGGTGCCGTCAGCGGTCTCAAGGCCGGGCACGTCGGCGGCGCTGTAGCTGACGGTGAGTTTCACTTTGCCGAGCACAGGACCGGTCTTTTCGTCGAGTTTGAAGTTCCCGCGCATGACGCGTGCACAGGCGACGGCTGCGGAGGGATCTTCCGGTGTGAAGATGACGCTGCCCCAGCTCACAGGTGCGCCGTTGATCGTGACTTTTCCGTTGATGGCCGTGCGTTTCATTGGCTTGAGGAAGCCTTGATTGCGCAGCCAGTCGCGCAGATGGCCGCTCCACGTGCCGAGCACGGGATCACCGAGGAACAGCCCGACGCCGTGCGGGCCGGGTCGATAGATGTGCAGTTCGGCTGGCACCTTGTTTTGGCGGCAGGCCAGATAGAAGCTCACAGCGTTCTCCGCGGGCACCACGGTGTCTTCATCGGTCTG
Source organism: Prosthecobacter sp. (assembly GCF_020439865.1). Lineage (GTDB taxonomy): Bacteria > Verrucomicrobiota > Verrucomicrobiia > Verrucomicrobiales > Verrucomicrobiaceae > Prosthecobacter. The sequence continues at coordinate 43,633 of NZ_JAGRPF010000113.1, read as the reverse complement.
GAAGATGAAGATCGGGGGCGTGTTCGCCGTCACGCGCCGCTCGGTGCTGACATGCTTCGCAAGCTCGTCGTTGTCATTCGGACCGAGGAGGTTCTTGCGCGAGCCTTTGTGGCCGAAGTCCTCGATCATCGAGATCACCGGATACGTCGGCGCAGCCACATCGGGACGGGCGCTGACCTGATCGACCGCATCGTTCGTCATGCCTTCCGGCTTTTCATCAAACATGGTCGCCGCCATCGAGGTGAGATGGCCGCCTGCAGAGAAGCCGATGATGCCGATGCGGTTCGGATTGATGCCATAATGCTTTGCATTCGCGCGCACGTGCCGGATCGCACGCTGCACATCGATGAGCTGCGTCGGAAAATGATAACCCTGGCTGCCGAGACGGTAGTGCAGTACAAACGCGGACACGCCGAGGCCGTTGAACCACTTCGCCACCTGCGTGCCTTCGTGGTCGGCGGCAAGGCCGCCGTAACCGCCGCCGGGACACACGACAAAGGCGGCGCCGTTTGCCTTCTCCTTCGCCGCAGGCCAGACATAGACAAACGGCTGGTCCTTGTCCTCGTTTCCCTTCGCACCCGGAGCGCCGTCCGGCCAGAGACGAACCTTGGCGGGCTCGGCGTGCGCGAGGGTGGCTAAAAAGAGGGCGGCGGTGAAAAGAGAAAGCTTGTTCATGGGTTGGGAGTTCTGTTAATCCTGCCATTCCAACCCGTTCTTTCACCCGCCATGATCTCCCGCCGTCATTTTCTCTCCACGAGCCTCGGTGCTCTCAGCGTCTCCACCCTGCCAGCGATCGAACCCATCAAGCGTCCCGGCAAAAGCCGCATGCAGCTCGGTGTCGCGGCTTATTCGTTCCGCGAGTACTTCCAGTGGATGCGTGACAAGGAGCAGACAATGAAGACCGACCGCAAGCCTTGGAGCATCCTCGATTTCGTGGACTGGTGCGGCGACAACAACGTGCCCGGCGCCGAGGTAACGAGCTACTTCTTCCCGCCGGACGTTGATGAGGCGTTCCTTCTGGAACTGAAGCGTCGCGCCTACCTCCGCGGCGTGCAGATTGCCGGAACCGCGGTGGGCAATAACTTCGCCCTGCCCAAAGGAGAAAAACTCGACGAGCAGATCGCCTACACGAAGAAGTGGATCGACTACTCCGCGATCATGGGTGCTCCGCATATCCGCGTGTTTGCCGGTCCGCAGCCGAAAGACCTCACCGAGGAACAGGCGGTGGCGAACTGCCTCGAATCGTATCAGGAGTGCCTCGACTACGCAGCCAAGAAGGGCGTGTTCCTCGGCCTCGAAAACCACGGCGGCATCGTCGCCGAGCCCGAAAACCTCATCAAGATGGTGAAGGCGGCGAAGAGCCCGTGGGCCGGCATCAACTTCGACAGCGGCAACTTCCACACCGAAGATCCCTACGCCGACCTCGAGAAGATCGCGCCCTACGCTGTGAACGTGCAGCTCAAGATGGAGATCAGCCGCAAAGGCTCGAAAAAGGGCGAGGGCGAGCCCAGCGATGTGAAGCGGGTCCTGCAAATCCTCCGCGATGCGAACTACCAAGGCTGGTTCACGCTCGAGTTCGAGAAGAAGGACGATCCCTTCGTCGAAGTGCCGAAGATCTGCGACATGCTGCGGCCGTTGCTGGCCTGAGTTTGCGGTTGATGGCACCGGATTGCCGTGGTTTGCAGTTGTTGAACGAGATTCTGGGCGCAAAGCTGCTCCCGAACCTCATCACAACCGAGCTTCCCCCATGTCCGCCTCCCATGCCCCCACCGTTGTCATCGAGAATTTCTACCCCTGCCTTGAAGGCGGCCGGCACCCGATCAAACGGGTGATCGATGAGCCGCTCGACGTCTGGTGCGACATCTTCAAAGACGGCCACGATGTGATGAGCGCCGTGCTGCGCTGGCGGCTGGCGGGCACGCGGCGCTGGTTTGAATCGCCCATGAAGCCGATGGAAAACGATCGCTGGCAGGGCCAGTGCAAGTTTTCGAAGGCCGGACGCTGGGAGTATGTCGTCGAGGCCTGGGGTGACACTTTCCGCTCCTGGAAAAAGACCTTCGCCGTGCGTGTTCAGGCGAAGGATCCTGATGCACCGATCGAAGCCCAGGAAGGCGCACGTCTGCTGCGTGATGCTGGCAAGCGTGCGCGAGCCGCAGGAGTGCCTGCAGCCGCCACGCAGCTTGAAGACTGCGCGGATTTGCTGACCACCGTCGCGCCTTCGGACATCATGGATGTGCTCCAATCTGAGGAATTGCAGAGCCTGATGGACCAGTATCCCGACCGCTCGCAGTCCACCACGTCCGACACCATGCGCGCCATCGTCGAACGCGAACGGGCACGGTTCTCCGCCTGGTATGAATTCTTCCCGCGTGGCGCCGAAGGCCGCAGCGACAAGCATTCCACCTTCCGGGACTGCCTGGGGCGTCTCGATCACGCAGCGAACATGGGCTTCGATGTGATTTACTTTCCACCGATTCACCCGATCGGCATCACGGCGCGCAAAGGCAAAAACAACACGCTCACGGCACAGCCCGGCGACGTCGGCAGCCCGTGGGCCATCGGCGGACCGGCAGGCGGACATCGCGCCATCGAACCAGCGCTCGGCACGGAGAAAGATTTCGTCTGGCTGGTGAAGGAGGCGAAGAAACGCGGCCTCGAGATCGCGCTCGACTTTGCCCTCAACTGCTCCCCCGATCACCCCTACGTCAAAGAACATCCCGAGTGGTTCTACCAGCGTCCGGACGGCAGCATTCGCTACGCTGAAAACCCGCCGAAGAAGTATCAGGACATCTACCCGCTGAATTTCCACTGCGACGACTGGCGCAACCTCTGGAAGGAGCTCATCGACGTGGTGCAATACTGGGTGGACCGCGGCGTGAAGATCTTCCGCGTCGATAATCCGCACACCAAGCCCGTCGCCTTCTGGGAGGAGCTCATCGCCACCATCCAGCGCAAGGATCCGGACGTGCTCTTCCTCGCCGAAGCGTTCACCAAACCGAAGATGATGCAGGTGCTCGGCAAGGTCGGCTTCACCCAGAGCTACACCTACTTCACCTGGCGTGAGGACTGTCAGGCGCTCGCGGAGTACGCCATCGAGCTCACACGCAGTGACATGCGCTGGTACTACCGCGCGAACTTCTGGCCCAACACGCCCGACATCCTGCCCGGTCATCTACAAAACGCGGGTGCGCAGATGTTCCGAATCCGCGCCGCGCTCGCCGCCACGTTGTCCTCAAGCTGGGGCATGTACACGGGCTACGAGCTGTGCGAAAACGATCCTTATCCCGGCAAAGAAGAATACGACAACAGCGAGAAGTATGAGCTCAAGCAGCGCGACTACAACCAGCTGGGCAACATCACCGCGTTCATCCGCACCCTGAATCTCATCCGCCGCGAAAATCCGGCGATGCACCTCTACGACAACCTGAGCTTCCACGGCGCCGACCACCCGCAGATGTTGTGCTACAGCAAGGTCACGCCCGACTTCAGCAACCGCATCCTCTGCGTGATCAGCCATGATCCGCATCAGGGAGCCATAGGCATGGTACATCTCGACCTCGCGTCTCTCGGCATCGACAGCAGCCGTCCGTTCAAAGTGACCGACCTCATGCACAACCAAAGCTACGAGTGGCGCGGCGCAGACAACTACGTCGCGCTCAACCCGAACGGCGTGTCGATGCATTTGTTCAAAGTGGAGCAATGATGGGCGATGAAATGGTTGCTCTGCCTGCTGATGCTGACTTGCCACGCGCAGGGACAGTGGCGGCTTGAGTCATCATCGAAGGCTGCGTCCGTCGGCCACGGCGCGGTTTATGTCGTCAAACAGATCAGCGGACCCGCCAAGGCGGAGATCAGGCTTGTCGTCTTCGATGAAAAGCAATGCCGTCTGCGGGTGGTGGTGAATTCAGATCGCAAAACCGCCCTGTCTCTTGATGAGCTCGGACTTGCAGAGAATGCGCTGGCGGTCTGCAACGGAGGATACTTTCATGCCGGTGGTGACTTTGGCCCTGCCGGACTGGAGATCGCGGGCGGCGTGCGCCAAGACAAGTTCACTGCAGGCCCTTGGGTTGGCGGATTGATGGTGAAGCAAGACAACGCATCCTTGGTCTGGGAAAACGAATTCCGCGACTCGCCCGACATCACCGAATTTCTCCAATGCAGCCCGTGGTTGATCAGCGAAGGCCGGGTCTGGCCTGCGCCCCCATCCAAGGAACCTGAACAGCGCAATCATCGCACATTCATCATCACTGACACGGAAGGCCGCTGGGCAATCGGCACCTGCAAACGTACCGGTCTGCTTGAACTCGCTCACATCCTCATCACTCCCGGCATCATCAGTGAATTGAAGGTGACACGCGCGCTGAATCTCGACGGCGGACCTTCAACCGGCCTGTGGTGTCGCAGCGCCGATGGCCGAACGCAATTTGAGAAGCCGGGCTGGGACGTCCGTAACGTCATCGCCGTCGTCCCTAGAGATTCTGAGTGAGATGTGCTCGAATGAGCGCGTTCGGAGAGGATGCGCATCGCCTTCCTCTGCCTTCTCATTCCTGGAATCATTCACACCGCCGCCGCTGATGAACTGAAATGGTTCAAGGGCAACACTCACACGCATTCGCTGTGGAGCGACGGGAATGACTTTCCGGAGATGATCACGGACTGGTACAAGCAGCACGGCTACGATTTCCTCGCCATCTCCGATCACAACGTGCTGCAGGCGAAGGAGGTCTGGATGAGCGTGCCCGCGATCGAGAAACGACGCAAGGCGCTCGGTAAAACGACGATGGAGAAATATCGCGCCCGTTTCGGCGACGATTGGGTGACCACGCGGGAGAAGGACGGAGTGACCGAGGTGCGGTTGAAGAAGCTGGAGGAATACCGGCCCAAATTCGAAGAACCCGGCAAATTCCTGCTCGTGCAGGCGGAGGAAATCAGCGCAGGAATCGGCAACGTGCCGATCCACATGAACGCGGTGAATTTGCAGGAGGAGATCAAGCCGATCAAGGATCTCACCAGCATCCAGGAGGTGATGCGTGCGAATCTGCGGCTGGTGAAAGAGCAGTCGAAGCGCCTCGGCGTGCCGATGCTCACGCATATCAATCATCCCAACTTCCGCTGGGCGCTATCCGCCGAGGATCTGGCCGCGGTGCTTGAAGAAAACTTTTGGGAGATTTACAACGGCCACCCGGGCATCAACTGGCAGGGCGACGGAACGCGCATCGGCCATGAGAAGATGTGGGACATCGCCAACACGCTGCGCATTGCCGAGTTCAAGGCGCCACCGCTTTACGGAATGGGCACGGATGACTCCCACCGCTACCACGGCGAAGACAACGGCCCCGGCCGCGGCTGGGTGATGGTGCGCGCTGCAAAGCTGGACGCAGACGAACTCGTGAAAGCGATGAAGGCAGGCGACTTCTACGCTTCCTCGGGCGTCACGCTCGACGACGTGAGTTTTAAAGACGGCACATTGCGCATCAAGATCCACGCTGAACCCGGTGTGAAGTATTCCACGCAGATTCGCGGCACGCTGCAGGGCTATGACGCGACGACGCGCGAAGCACCGGTGGTTAAAGGCGATCTGCATCCACCGCGCCCGCTCTACTCCGACGATGTGGGCAAGACGCTCGCCACGATTGAGGGCGAGGAGGTGGTTTGGAAACCGTCGGGCAAGGAGTTGTATTTCCGGGCGGTGATCACGTCCTCCAAGCCATACGCGAACCCTTCGTTTGAAGGACAGACCGAGATGGCTTGGACGCAGCCGATGGGCTGGAAGAAGTAGATCAACGCATCCGCATGCCTTGCATGCGTCCCTGCATGCCTTCGAGCATCGGCGCCATTTCGAGCTTCATGGAGAGCGGGGCCTCCTTGAAAAAGAGTCCCATGTCCTTGGTGAATGACTTTTCGAAACTGGCGGCATCCTGATCCAACAGCATCTGCATTTCAGGATTCTTCGTGGCCCGTTTCTTCATCTCACGCTGAATGCCTCCAATGATGCGCCGGCGGTCATCGGGCGGCAGTTTTTCGAGCCCCTTCATCACGGCCTTAAAGTTCTCCTCCACTGTTCGGGTCACATACTCCCCTTTTTCTTCATCGGTTAGCGATTTGAAGAAGCGGTCCATGGTCTCCAAACCATCCTCGCGCATCGAGCCGCGCTGATTGAAGTCGAGCTTGATGACGGAGTTGATCACCTTGTCGAGATGCTCCTGGCGTTGTTTTTCACCGAGGCTCTCGTCGGCGAACCAAGGAGCGTTCTCCATCAGCGAGAGCGTCTTCTCCGGTGAGAATACCGAGTCCTCGGTGACCCACATGACGACGGTCACCGCGCCCCAGACGAGGGCCAGGAAGGCGGCAACTTGAAGCCAGAGACGTTGGACCGGCATGGGGCTATTTTTTGCCAAAGCGACGTCCTAGCAACGAGAGAAATTCGCCGGACTCTTCGACCTTGAGCTTCTTTGTGACGGCAAAGTAGGCTGCTGCTGCGACGCTGATGGTCACTCCCAGCACTGCGCAACGCGGAATGAAGCGCAGGTGCTCCCAGTCGGCCATGACGGTGTATTGCGCCGCGAGGCAGACGGCGGACATGATGGCGATGCCAATGATGAGCTTGATGAGCGCCCGCGTTAGAGAACGGGTTTCGAGGCCCGAAGCAAACTTGCGCATGCAAAGGTAGAGCGTCAGGAAATTGAGCGAAAGACCGACGGCCGTGGCCCAGGCGAGCGCGGTGTGGTCCCACTTCAACACAAAGACGGTGATTGAGTTCACCGAAGCGGTAAACACGATGACGCCGAGACTCACCATCATCGGGATAAAGCGGCGGTTGATGGTGTAGAACGCGGGCTGGAGCACCTTGATGGCGGCGTAGAAAATGAGGCCAAAGGCATAGGCCTGCAGAGGTGCGGCTGTCATCTGCACATCGTGAGCCGTGAATTTACCGTGCTCGAAAATGATGGAGATGATCTCCTTCGAAAGCAGCGAGAGACCGACTGCGCAGGGAAGTGTAAGGAACAGCACCAGACGCAGGCCTTTGGCGAGCGCACTGCGAAAGGCGGGTGTCATGCCTTCCGTCGCCAGCCTCGAGAGCATAGGCAGCGTCACGGTCGCGACGGCGACTCCAAACAGGCCCAGCGGAAGCTGCTGGAGGCGCTGGGCGTTCGCGAGCCAGGCGAGCGATCGTTCATGGCCGTCCGTGAAGGAGGCGAAAATGGAATTGAGCAGCACCGCGACCTGCGTGCCGCTGGCGGCGAGCATCGAGGGCCACATGAGGTGCAGAACTTCCTTCACCGCAGGGTCTTTGCAGCCGAAGTCGAAACGAAAACGGAAACCGACGCGACGCAGTGAAGGAAGCTGCACGGCAAGTTGGAGCACTCCGCCGATCAAGGTGCCGATGGCGAAGCCGGTGAGGCCCTTTTCGCTGACATGCCCGTCGCGGAAACCCGGATCGATGATCCAGGCGAGCACCACGCCACCCACGATGCAACCCAGATTGAAAAACGCCGAGGCGACGGCCGGAATGAAAAAGACCTTCTTCGAATTCAGCATGCCCATGACCAGCGCGGTGACGGATACCAGCGCGATGAAGGGATACATGATCTGCGCGAGCCACGTGCCGAGAACCTTGGCCTCCTCGCTCAGCCCCGGCGTGAGAATGCGAAACAGAATCGGAGCAAGGGCCACACCGGCGACGGCCACGATGGTCATGAACCACATCGAAAGTGAAATCATCTTGCGACCGAGCACCCATGCGGCCTCGTCGCCCTCGGTCTTCATTTTCTTCGAGAAGGTGGTGACGAAGGCGGTGGAGAGCGCGCCTTCGGCAAAGAGATCGCGCAGCATGTTCGGCGTGCGAAATGCGGCGGTGAAGATGCCGGTGAAGGCGGAGCCGAAGAAGCCGTTCAGCATCTGGTCGCGCACGAGCCCGAGGACACGGCTGCAAAGGATGGCGATGGAAACGACCCCGGTGGATCGTGCTTGAGAGGAGGGGTCTTTCTTTTCGTCGCTCATGATGCAAAGCGGACGCTGGCACGCCGCAGTTTGTCCATCATGGCGATTCCCATGCCGTGTTCATGCAACGGTTCTGCAATGATTTCGTCGACGCCAAGCTTGTCGAGAGCCCGCAGGACGTAAAAGAAACGCACGGCGGCTTCAGGCAGCTTGCCGTTGCCGGGGCTGAGCATCATGACCTCCTCCCAGTCGGTGAGGTTGAGGTAGCCGTCCTTCTCCTCGCCACGATAGCTCATGAGGGCGTAGCGTTTGCCTTCTTCGGGAATGAAATCCGAAGGACGTTCGAGCAGGCGCAGCGGAGTCTTCGGCGCGTAATGCGAGGCCAGCTGTCCGGGGGCCTCGGTGGCTTCATCGACGACCGTTCGGGTTTGAAGGCGGACTTTGCCATAGGCCTTCAAGTCCTCCACGGTGATCGGGCCCGGGCGCACGACGGTGATGAACATCTTCGGGCTGCCGGGCTCGATTTTGATGATGGTGGACTCCAGGCCGAACATGCAGGCACCCCCATCGACAATGAGATGAATGCGGCTGTCGAGCTCCGCGAGCACGGCGCTGGCCGAGGTGGGGCTGATGGAACCAAAACGGTTCGCACTGGGCGCCGCGAGCGGTTTGTCGAACGCGCTGATGACGCGGCGGAAAATGGGATTCGAACTGACGCGTACGGCGACGGTTGGCAGGCCGGCGGTGACGATATCAGGAACGACGGATTTCTTCGGCAGAAGGATCGTGAGCGGACCTGGCCAGAAACGCTCCGTCAATTTTTTTAGCGTCAGCGAGATCTCCGGTGGCACGTCCGCGACGAGATCAAGCTGATCCTTGTGTGGCAGATGAACGATGAGCGGATCAAAGGTGGGCCGCTCCTTGGCCTCGAAGATTTTCGCGACGGCGGTCGCATCAAGCGCGTTGGCGGCGAGGCCGTACACCGTTTCCGTCGGCAGCGCGACGACTTCGCCTTCGCGAAGCAACCGGACGGCCTCCTCGACCGCCTGATGCATGAGCGGTGGCTGGTCGGTGGGCAGGACGGCGGTGACGTAACTCATGATGGCGACGTGAGGCTCTCAATCACCGCCCATGCGTTGTGATTGTGGATGGATTCGTAGTTTTCGGCTTCGACGCGGAACCAGGTGATGCGCGGATGCGCCTTGGCTTTGACCGCAATGTTGCGCACAAGGTCCTCGACGAACACAGGATTGTCGTAGGCTGCTTCGGTGACGTGCTTTTCATCGGGGCGCTTGAGGATGCTGAACAGCTCGCTGCTGGCGCTGGATTCGACGAGTTCGAGAAGATCTTCGATCCAGACTGGCTCGGAGAAGCGGACGGAGAGCGTGACGGTGCCGCGCTGGTTGTGGGCACCACGAGCGCTGATGGCCTTCGAGCACGGGCAGAGCGTGGTGACGGGCACTTCGACGGTCAGTACGAAATCCGTCTTGGATTTGTCGGCGTTCACTTCAAACACGACGCCGTAGTCGAGAAGCCCTTCCGCACCGGACACGGGGGCCTTCTTGGCACGGAAGTAGGGGAAACGCATTTCAACGTGCGCCTTGTCGGCATGAAGCCTTTTCATCAGCTCACGCGGCATCGCGACGATGTTGGAGACGGTGAGTTCGGTGCCGTGAGAGTGCAACACCTCGACGAAACGGCTCATGTGCGTGCCCTTGAAGTGATGCGGCAGGTCGACCGCGAGCGAGACGGTGGCGACGGTGTGCTGCACAGCGGCATCGCGATCACGAATGCTCAGGGGAAAGCGCAGGCTGCGCACGCCGACACGGTCGATCGGCAGGCGACGGTCGTCGCGTTCATTTTGCGTGTCGGTGAGGGTGGACATGGCTGGAAATGAAACTTCCCACTGCCGCGAGAAGCAACAGTGGGAAGCGGATCAAAAGAAACCCATCACGGGCGGAACGAACCGATCAGGCCATGAGGTTCACAGCGCGGGAGCGCTTGATCTCACGCACAACCTTGCGGTGCAACCAGGCGGGCAAACCGGTGATGCGGCGGGGAATGAGCTTGCCGGATTCTGTGGTGAAACGGGAAAGCAGCTCAGGATTGGTGTAGCAGATCTTTTCCACCGGGATGTCCACACGGCGGCGCGGCATCTTGCGATTCGCGCGGCGGAAGTTGGACATGCGTTCTTTGGTCTTCGGTTGCATGGCGGTCTTGGGTAAAAATTAGCGGATTTCGCGGTGGAGGGTGCGCTTCTTCATGAAAGGGTTGAACTTAACCTTCTCAAGACGGTTCGGGGTGCGAACGCTCTTTTTGTTGCGCGTGGTCACGTAGCGGGAGGTCGGCATTCCTGCGGCCTTCGCTTCCGTGCATTCAAGGGTGATGATTTCTCGCGGCATAAATTTGGGGCGCGGAGGCTAGGTCACTCCTTGGAGAAGTCAAGCGATTCGCCTGAGTTGTTGTTGTTGGAGGCCGGAGCGGCATCATCCTCGTCCTTGTCGTCGTCAGCCGCATCGTCCGCGTTGTCGAGGCCGAAGAGGGAATGGACAGGGCGGCTCCAGCGGCCGCTCATCTGGCTGCGCTCGATCTTTTCCTGGTAAGCGACGGAGAAGCGGGCGAAGGGCATGGCCTCAAGGCGCTCCTCGGGAATCTTGGTGCCGGTGCCTTCACAAACGCCGTAGGTGCCGGTTTCGATGCGCTTGAGGGCCTCATTAATCTCATAGAGGGCGTCCTGTTCCTTGCCGAGGAGGCTGAGGGCGAAATCGCGGTCGTAGGCGTCGCTGCCGGCATCCGCCTGATGCATGCCGAAGGCGGAGGAGTCGCCGTTTTCATTGCGAATGGTCTCGCTGGCGACGCCTTCAATGGAGTTCAGATAGGCGTCGCGGAGTTCGACGAGGCGCTGCTTTTGCTTCTTGAGGAAAGGCGTCATCTTCACCGGCCCCTTGGCAATCTCAATGGTGATGCCCTCTTCCTCACGCCCTGCGCGTGCGCGTGGCGTGCCAGTGGTCGAGACCGAGGTGCGTCCTTTCGGGACCAGCGGGGCCGGAGCGGCCTTCGTGGACGCTTTGGGAGCCTTGACTGGAGCCACGGCTTTCACCGGGGCTTCTTTGGCGGCGGGCTTGGCTGCGGGTTTCTTGGCAGGAGCGGCAGCTTTGGCAGCAGGCTTCTTGGCAGGCGCGGCGGCTTTTGCGGCAGTCTTCTTGGCAGGCGCGGCCTTGGCGGCAGGTTTCTTGGCGGGAGCAGACTTCTTGGCAGGGGCTTTCTTCAGGACGGTTTTCTTCACAGGTTTGGGGGAGGATTTTTTCGGAGCGGGCTTTTTAGGCGCCGCCTTCTTCAAAATGGGCTTGCTCTTCGCCTTCGAAGCCGGTTTGGCAGCTTTGGCGGGGGCTTTCTTCGTCACAGGCTTGCTCTTCGACTTCGCCGCAGGCTTCGCTGCTTTGGCAGGAGCTTTTTTCACGGGCTTGGCGGCAGGCTTTTTAACTGCGGGTTTCTTGGATTTCGCAGGCATGGCTTTGGCAGTGTTGGTTTGATCGATGAGCATCTCTGTTAACGCACCTGGCCACAGGGCGGAAAAAGAGGCGCGGATTCTGGCTGTGGTTGTCAGAGCGTGCAACCAGTATTCCAAGCCCTTTCCAACGTCCTCTCCATGCTTGATCTGGCGGGTTGCGCCAGTTTGCGGACAGTCTAATCTCCGCACCCATGAATGCTGAACCACCCTCCAGTTCCGTGCTTTCCAGCCTGTGGCAGCAGATCCGCGCGGTGCTCGACCTGGTGCTGGACCTCTCCTTCAAACGCTTCGTCACTCCGCGTCTGGTGCGCATGCTTTATGTCTTGAGCCTGCTGGCGGCAGTGTATTTCGCCTGGAAATGGATGTGGGACGGACTGTGGGGATTCATTACCGCCCCAATGGTTTTCCTGCTGATGTTGATCGTCGCGCGGGTGACGGTGGAATTGATTCTCGCGATCTTCCGCATCGCCGACCACATCGCCCCGATGTCAGATGAGCCGGCAGCCAAGTCGACGCAGAAGTCCGGCTCGCTCACGGATCCCGTGCCCTGATTGCCCCATCCCGGGGACTTTGTGAAATTTTTCACAAAATCGGGTTGCCGCTCTTCGCTGCACCCTGATAATCGACATGCCGATGTTCACACCCCTGCTCGCCAACTTCGATCTCATTGCGCTCGCCGCCTCGGTGGGGAAGATCGTTTTCCTGACCTTTCTGGTCATCCTCCCGCTGGTTTCGATCTCCGTCTATTTCGAACGACGCATCTCGGCGGTGATTCAGGACCGGGTGGGCCCGAATCGAGTGGGCGTACCGCTCACCCTGCTGGGTTTCAAGAACGACTGGCAGCCTTTCGGCATCGGCGGTCTGGCCCAGGCCGTAGCGGATGGTCTGAAGTTCATCTTGAAAGAAGACTTCGTGCCGAAGCACGTCCGTACCTTCTATTACTGGCTGGCCCCCTGCCTCACGATGGTTCCGGCCCTGCTGACCTGCGTGGTGATTCCGTTCGGCAGCGAACTGGACCTTTCCTTCCTCGGACTCGCAGAGCCAATCAAACTGGTCATCGCCGATCTCAGTGTCGGACCGTTGTTCACCTTCGCCATCGCATCGCTCGGTGTTTACGGCATCGTGCTGGCAGGCTGGTCATCGAACTCCAAGTATCCCTTCCTCGGCGGCGTGCGCGCCAGCGCGCAGATGATCTCGTATGAAATGTCGCTGGGCCTTTCGGTGGTTCCCGTGTTCATGATCTTCGGTGAACTGAATCTCACCAAAATGTCCGCCTTCCAAGATGCGAACGGCTGGCTCCTTCTGCCGCTGTGGGGCGAAGGCCTGAGCCTCGCACGCTGGGTGCTGCTCATTCCGATCTTCATTTCGTTCATCATTTTCACCGTCTCGATGTTTGCCGAGACAAACCGCCTGCCCTTCGACCTTGCCGAGTGCGAAACGGAACTGGTGGCCGGCTACCACACCGAGTACAGCTCGATGAAGTTCGCGCTGTTCTTCCTCGGCGAATACGCGGCGATGATCATCGGCTCCGGACTCGCAGTAACGCTGTTCCTTGGCGGCTGGAGCATTCCCTGCTGGCCGCTGCTGGAGCAAATTATTCCGCTGAAGCTTCACTTCACCCCGGGTGACACACCGCTTTACACCGCGCTGCTGCACATCGCGACCTTCTTCGCGAAGGTGTTCTGCTTCATCGTGTTCTTCATCGTCATCCGCTGGACGCTGCCACGCTTCCGCTTCGATCAGCTCATGGCCTTGGGCTGGAAGGTGTTCTTCGAGCTCGCACTCGCGAACGTATTCCTCACCGCGCTGCTGATGTGGTGGTTTCCGCTGAAGTGAGAAACCTTTCGCCCGCCAAGGCGAGAAGTGCTCCGACAAAGCCGCCCAGCGTATCGGCGGTCCAGTCCCACACATCGCCGCCGCTGCGGCCTGGCGTGTAGGTTTGATGCCACTCGTCGATACCACCCACGAGCGCGCAGAACAGCACCGTCAAAACGATCGCAGTGACAGGTTGGCGAGCGAAACCGGCAAGACGCAGGCCGAGGAGAAAGCACACACCGCCCGTGGCGAAATAGATCGCGTGCTCGAGCTTGTCCACGCCTTCAAACTTCGCGGGCGAGGGCAGGCTGCTTTGTGAGGACAGCCACCAAAGCACCAAAACCCAGACCACGGCCAACAGACGCCAGAACAGCGGAATCATCAAAAAGCGCGGCGGTTTCATGAAGGCGGGGACTACCATCTGCGTGATGAACCGCAACCGCGGATTGCCCAGTTCACATCGATTTCACACACGGTGTCCGACGACACGATGCGCCCCACCTTTTCGGACGCGTCTTCCATCGCGAGTTCCGCCGCCCGCAAAGCGATAGACAAGCGCAGGCCTGCGCGTTAACCCTCGCCCGTCCAATCCTGCTCAACCATGAAACTTCACCTCGCCCTCGCCTCCTTCTTCGCCGTCCTCTCCCTCGCCAGCGCCGGAGAAACAGAAATCTTCAATGGCAAAGACCTCACCGGCTGGGAGGGCAACAAAGACCTCTGGAGCGTGAAGGACGGCGCGATCACCGGCATCACTCCGCCCGACCCGGCTGATCCCAAGAAGGGTATCATCAAGCACAACACCTTCCTCGTCTGGAAGGGCGGCACCGTGGGTGATTTCGAGCTGACTTTCCAATACCGGATCGAGAAGGGCAATTCAGGCGTGCAGTATCGGAGCAAGGAACTGGCTCCCGGACCATTCGGCCCCATCATCAGCGGCTATCAGGCGGACTTTGAAGCAGGAAAAACCTACAGCGGCATTCTTTATGAAGAAAAGGGACGCGGCATCCTCGCCAAACGCGGGGAGAAGACCGTCATCAAGCCCGGCCCGGACGGCAAAAAGCCCGTTGTCGAAGTGACCGGCAGCGTGGGAGACAGCGCCGCGATTCAGGCCGCCATCAAGGAAGAAGACTGGAACGAGTACCGCATCGTCGCCAAAGGCAATCACGTGCAGCATTTCATCAACAACATGCAGACCGTCGATGTGACCGATGACGACACCGCCAATGCACCAAAGGAAGGCCTGCTGGCCCTGCAGATTCATCAAGGCCCGCCGATGGTGGTGCAGTTCAAAAACTTCAAGCTCGTCGAGACGAAGTAGCCGTGCTTTGTTGCCGCCGTCATGACACGACTGCTCTTCTCCGCCCTTTTTCTCTTCACCTGCGGCTTCGCTTCGAAGTCCGTCGCGGACACCGAATACCTGATTGTCAGTGGCGGGCCGGCGGTGCGGCAGTTTGAGGATCTGCGCCGGCCCGGAGAGCAGCACGACCGCTGGTGGGGCAATTTCATCCGCACCGCCCGCGTGCGCATGCAGGAGATCCAGCGCACGGCGGCTCCCGGCACGCACATCACCTGGCTGGTGTATCGAGATGCGTATGTACGTCGTGGTGCCTCCGAGCACCAGCCGCTGACGCAGAACGTGGAGTCAGTGCCAAAGGCCTATCCTTTCGTCAAACTGGTATGGTTCCGCAGCACGGACGAACTCATCCACTACATCAACCACGGAGCCTCGGGCCGCGGCGGCATGAAGATTTCTGGTTTCGAGTACTTCGGCCACTCCAACAAGTACAGCTTCATGTTTGACTACAGCTCCGAGGTTTATGCAACCTCCACTGCCTGGCTGCATGAACACGACCTGCGCAAGCTCAGCCGCTGGGCGTTCACTTCAAAGGCCTACTGCCAGAGCTGGGGCTGCCACACGGCGGAGAGCTTCAGCAAGGCCTGGAAACGTGCGACCGGCACTTTCATGGTGGGCGCACAGGGCAAGACGGATTACTCAGACATGCATCTGCGCGACTGGCATGTGGGACTCTCGCCCGGTTCACGCTGGGTGAACCGCTGATACAACGACGCTTGGCGTAAAAGAGGCCTGCCTACTTGCCGCTCCACACAAACGTCACCGGCTTTTCGATGTCCGGATGAACGCTGTGATGCACCGGGCAGCCAAGAGCGGTGGCTTCCAGCACCGGACGATCGGGATGATCCGCAGGTAACGGAATTTCGATGGTGATCGGCAGGCGCACGATACGGCGCGGACTGTCGGCGCTCATGTGCTTCTCCACGCTCACCTTCATGCCGGCTATGTCATAGCCTTTCTGCTGCGCCTTGATGCCGATGACTGTCGCCATGCACGTGGCTAGCGCCGTGGCGACGAGATCGGTGGGGCTGAATGACTCGCCTTTGCCGTGGTTGTCCACCGGCGCGTCGGTGACCATCTGATTCTGCGAAGGACCGTGCGTGGCCCGACAGCGCAGGCCGCCTTCATAATCGACGCTGATGGAGACGGCCATGATGGTGAGCGGACGGGGTTACTGCACAGTGAGAACACCGTTCATGATCGCGACGTGGCCGGGGAAGGTGCAGAAGTAGGGATACTCACCGGCGGCAGGCAGGGTGAACTCGATGGTTTCGCTCTGACCAGGCTGAAGGAGCTTGGTGTTGGCAAGGATGTCCGGCGAGTCCGGGATGTAGCCTTTGTCCACCAGCGTCATGCCGCTCATGGCGATGGCCATCATCTTGTCCTTGGTGCCGAGCTTGCCGAGCACGAAATTGTGCGGCTGCGGCAGGGTGGGATGGGTGTTGTTGAAGGTCACTTTCACCTTCTGGCCCACCTTGGCGCTGATGGTCTTGGTGTCATAGGCCAGCGGGTTAGCGGCATCGGGCTTGATAAGGACTTCGAGCACCGGGAGGTCGGCAGCAGGAGCAGCCGTGGTTGCAGCGGCGGCAGCGGGAGTTTCAGCAGGCGCAGCGGCTACCGCCGCCGGTGCTGCTGCTGTGGCGGCAGGAGCCTCCGCCTTCGCTTTCGGACGTAGGGAGCCCAGACCGTCAACGACGAAGGCCAGCACCCAAAGAAGCACGACACCGCCGATGGCAGATCCGATGATGACGTTGAGAAGAGACCAGATGGAGGATTTTTCCGAAGAAGAGGGCGCGGACATGGGCTTTTGGGATGGGGATTGAGCGCGCATCAGAGCACAGCATCACCTGAAAGCAACCGCCGTGTGCCTCACCGAACCCCTGAATGCGCAAGCTCCCTCATGGCATCCCCAACGCGGTCCGAAACACGACTCAAAAGGTCGTTGTGATGCCCTCCTGGAACCTCGTAAAAGGTGACCTCACGCGGATGCGCCTCCGCCAGCGCGCGCCCCATGCGCGCAGGAATCACTTCATCGTCCGTCCCGTGAAAAATCACGATGCGCACGCCTTCGTGCGAAGCGACACGGGACAACGCCTTGCGGTTGTCGAACCGATGGAGATTCAGATGGCACAACGGCCAGCCGAGGACGATGCGCCCCATGTCTGTCATCGAGGTAAACGGAGAAAGCAGCACCGCACGCCGCACGTCAAGATCCTCCGCCGCCATCAAAGCCGCAGCACACCCGAGTGAGTGGCCCAGAAGTGCGAGACGTGGCTGCAGGTCGGCCCGGGTCGTGTTCAGATGCTTCGCCAAGGCCTCGAGAGCGGCCTTGCTGCTCTCGCGAATCGTGGCCGGTGTCGGATTGCCGGAACACTCGCCATAACCCGGATAATCGAGCAGCAGGTACGCAAACCGACCGTCCCAATCATTGGTGAAACGCAGCCAGTCGAGCGCCAGCGAAGCGTTGCCGCCGAAGCACAGCCAGACCGTCTGCGGCAGCCCCGCTGCGTCAGACCTTGGCGGAACATAAAAGGCCGACTGCGCGCCTTGGGAGGTCGTGAAACGAACACGTTCACCCCGCGCTTTGCCCAGCATCGTTTCATCTTCCGCCCGGTAGGAACTCGGGTGGTAGATGAGCTTTGACTGGCAGCCGAGCAGAAAAATCACGGGCGTGAGAATCAGAATTGCAGCAAGACGCAGCAGGCGTTTCCAAAGCGGCATGCTGTTAGAAAACAGGATCAACGCACCGGAGTCCAGCGCATACGAAAGAAGTGCGGTGCTGCGGGTTGGGAGGAAGGCTGCCAACTGTGCATAAAGGCAGGCGTTCCGTCCGCCGTGCGGAAGGTATGCTCGGTCGTCCACGGGTCGGCCAGATCCGGTGAGCTTTCGATCGTGTAAGTGGCCTGAGGATCAAGATTGACGGCATCCAATTGAATCTGCTCACCGGAGAAACTCGGTGCAAGCAAAGGGCCGTCACCAAGCTGAGCATCCCAGGCAAGACCGTAGGAAATGTTGCTGGTGTCCGAGGTCACTTCGATCACATACTGGCCCGATGGCAGATTGTAGAGGAAGAGGTGCTCCACATTGTCCACACTGCTGCCAGAGGTGCTGATCGCGCCGCCGACCGTGGCGAAACCTGCTGCAGCATATAGGCGCAGGGTGAGGTTGGCGAGCGTGGGAGAATAGCTAGGAAGGGAAAAAGAACGGTGCCAGGTCAGTGCGGTGGAAAACGTGCGGGCGTAGCGTCCCACCGGGATGCTGAAGAAATAGCGCCGCCCGCTCACACCGGTGGTAGTGCTGGCGAAATCCCAGCCACGCGAGGGACGCTCCACACTGGTGGAAAAGGTGAACTGGCCGCCTTGCTGGATGTAATGGGCGTTGCGCAGGTTCAACTCGCCCGCGCCGAAAACGTCGTCGTAGGGCTTCGCGTCAGCGGTGCGCCGCCATTGGGGCAGATTTTTCTTCGAAGCCCCGGCGAGAAGCTGCGCCTTGATGACCTGCGGCTTCTGGGCGCTGGCATTGCCGGAAGCAGTGGCGGTCTGCAGCAGCACCGCCGCACAGCCCGCGATGATCGGTGACGCGTAGCTGGTCTCCCCTTCATTCACGACTAGATCCGGCTTCATGCGGCCGCTGCCGTCAGTGTTGGTGCCGCCCTGGCTGTGGACACCTGAGAGCACGCCGGCGGTAAGCGCGTGGTAGTTGTTGCCCATCAGAGCAGGCATCGCGCCACTGTTGTTGTTCAACGGAACCGCCGCGATGCAACCGTCGCGATTAAGCATATAATCGAAACGGCGAAGCAAAAGCGCATCAGTGGTGGCATCGTTCGTGGTGCCTACCCAGCTATGGTTTTGCACCCGGCCGGGGAAGATCGTTGGAGTGACCCCATTGTATACTCGGCTCAAAAAGTCATTTGCCGTGTAAAAATGAACTTCCGTGACCCCGCGAGCCACCCCCATGTCGTTGGCATAGAGGTACGATGAGACAGTGAATGCATGGCTGCGATACTCCCCCAGTCCGGATTCGGGATAGAATGTCTTGCCGGTATTGATGCTCGTGCCGCTGAATGAGCCGGGCCCTCCGGCCTGCGGCAGATAATCGGGAGGCGATGCACCGCTGTCCGCCTCCGTCTGCAGCAGGATGATGCCCGCGCCTGTCGGCATCGACGCGCCCAGTTCGCTGGCGAGCTGGGTGTACCCGATGTCATCCTGCCAGGTGGCGTGAACGAAACAGCCAAGCCCCAGCCACGAAAATGCCACGACGCCTTTTAGAGGCAGGCGATGAAGAAGATGTGCACGGGCAAGTTCGAGTCGTGGCATACGGCGCCGGAGATGGACAGTATTTGATGGCAAAATGTTGACCCAAAAACCCCATTTTACCCACCTGAGAAGGGATGGGAAACGTATCTTAACAGGAAGCATTTCGACTGGTCGAACCCCCTCTCCTTTTCCGCCTTATGAAAACCATTCTGGCACTTATCGACTTCTCAGATGTCAGCTCAAAAATCCTGGAGCACGCCCTTGCGTTTGCCGAGGCTTTTGGAAGCGACATCGTTCTCATCCATGTGGTGCCGCCGGAGCCGCTGGTGGTGGATTTCGCGCCTCCCGCCGTTCCTCCCGAACTGTTTGAAGAAAGACAGAAGGATTTGTCCGCCATGCGTGATTCCTTGGCAGCACGAGGCGTCAACGCCACAGCTCAAGTCTTTGGCGGCCCCCTGCTGGAGACGATCCTGACTCAGATCGACGGAATCGATCCGGATGCCGTCATCATGGGATCACATGGCCACGGTGCACTGTACCATTTGATCGTCGGAAGCATCACGGAAGGCGTCATCAAACGTGCAACCCACCCCGTGCTGGTCGTTCCGAGCGTGCCAACACTCGATCCCGTCAGAACTGCGGATATCAAGAAGGCGCAGCCGGAGATTTCACTGAATGCGATCGGAGGCATTCCCGTCCCGCTGTGATCTTCGGCTGAAGAAAGATATTCCTGGCTCGTTTCAGCGGGCAACCTGTGCAACTGATGGCGCATGGCGATCGTCGTTCAGAAGTATGGCGGCAGCAGCGTGGCTGATGCCGATAAGATTCGTGCCGTGGCCCGCCGGGTCATCCGCACCCGCGATCTCGGACATCAGGTGGTCGTCGTTGTATCAGCGATGGGGGACACGACCGATGATCTGCTGCAAACAGCAAAAAAGGTCTCCCCCAATCCTGAACGCCGTGAACTGGACATGCTGCTGTCGGTCGGTGAGCGCATCTCCATGTCACTGCTTTCGATGGCGATCCGGGATCTCGGCGGCGACGCCATCAGTTTCACCGGGAGCCAGGCCGGCATCATCACCAACGACCGACACGTGGACGCCCGTATCGTCGAGGTGCGGCCCTTCCGCGTTCAGGATGAGCTGGCCCTCGGAAAGATCGTGATCATTGCCGGATACCAGGGAGTTTCGTATCGCAAAGAGGTGACGACGCTCGGCCGCGGCGGCAGCGACACCACCGCCGTGGCCATGGCCGCCGCGCTCGATGCGGAATGGTGTGAGATCTGTTCCGACGTCGACGGAGTCTATTCCGCCGATCCCCGCGTGGTTCCACAGGCTCAGCGCATCGCCGCGATGTCATATGAAGAAATGCAGGAGATGGCCGAGGCGGGCGCCAAGGTGCTCAATGCGCAGGCGGTCGAGTTTGCGAAGGAGCGCGGTATCTCCATCTATGCCCGCGCCACGGCAAAGCCACCACCCGAAGGCGACTCATTGTCCGATGGCACAGTGGTGCGAAAATTTGGACCTCGCATGCCCGGCGCCGTTGTCGGCGTCGCGAGCGAAAAAGACCTGTTCGTCCTCCAGTCCACGGCTGATTTGGATGCGCTGCTCGCATTTCTCGACAGTCATCAGGTGTGCGGCAAACAATTGCACCTCGCCGCCGCGGATGGTCCGTCGGACGGACTCTCGATGGTACTGTCACGCGAAAACCTGCACGACGAAGACCGCGTGCGGAGCCTGATGGCGGAAAAGTTTGGAGACCAAGTGCGATTGATGGATCGCATCGGCGCGGCAAGTGTCATCGGCACGGGGATCAACACCAGCTACAAGAACCTGCGTGCCGGTTCCTCAGCGCTGGCCGCCCATCACGTGGTCGGCATCTCCACATCTTCCTTTCGCATCACCTGGCTCCTCCATCAGTCCACCTTGGATGACGCCGTGAGACAATTGCATCAAACGTTTCTGGAAGCAGGACACCCGTTGGTGCCGTGACTTCATCACAATCGCAAAGCATTTACACGAAAAAGGCCACGCCAGTGTCCCGGCGCGGCCTTTCATGGATTTGTCTCGAAGCGGCTACTTCAGTTCGCCAAGCACTCGCTTGATGTCCTCGGCCTGCTGGTCGGTGGCGGCTTGATAGTCCTGCCACACCACCTTGCCGTCTTTGATGAGGAAGCAGCTGCGCTTGGCGAGGGAGAGCAGCCCTTTGGCCATTTTCTCCACCTTGAAGGCGGCGACGATCTTGCCTTCAGGATCGGCGATGAGGTCGTAGGGCAGAGTGAATTTGTCTTTGAAAGCTTTCTGCGAGTCGGGCTTGTCGAAAGACACACCGAGCACCTGCACTCCCTGTTTGGAGAGATCCGCAAAGGCGTCGCGCAGCGAGCAGGCCTGCTTCGTGCAGCCCGGGGTGTCGGCCTTCGGATAGAAGAAGACGACCGTGGGGCCCTTCTTGTACACGTCGGCAAAGTTCACGGTGGCTCCGTCCTGATTGACGCCGGAGACGGCCGGAGCGTCGTAACTGACTTTCTCGCCCTGACCGGCGATGGCGGTGCCAAACAAGGCGTTGAAGATGGCGGTGAGCATGAGGAGGCGCGTTTTCATGGGATACGAGGGGTGAAGACTATTCGATGCTGACATTGATGCCGGGGACGGCGGAGGCGAGTTGTTTTACGCCGGCCTTGGTCGCCTTGGACTGCCAAAGATAGACGTGTTTGAGGCTTTTGATCTTGGCGAGGTGCTTCAGCCCTGCGTCAGTGATCTCGGTGCCATAGAGGTTGAGCGACTCGAGCTTTTTGAGGCCGACGAGCGACTCGAGGCCGGCATCGGTGATCTTGGTCTGACGCAGGTCGAGCGAGACCAATCGCGGAAGCTGCGCAGCGGTTTTCAGAGCGCCGTCGGTGATCACGGTGCGACCGAGATCGAGTTGAACGATGTTTTCCTTGAGCGGCAGAATGGCGGCGACCTTGGCGTCATCGCACTTGGAGACACCGGTGAGGAAATCAACGCGCAGCAGCGGGCTTTCGACCTTCACGGGCGACACCTGTGCTCCCGCTTGCTTGGCCGCTTCGAGCACGGCGTCTGAAAGCGGTTTCACCTCTTTTTCGAGAGCGGCGTAGAAGAGGTCATGGGGACGGGGCTTGTAAGGCTTGGTCGTTTCGAGCTGGGCACCGGCAGGCATGCCTTCCTTGCTGCCGATCCAGCCGCCGAATTCCGCACCTTCCTCGATCCACTTTTTCAGGAGGGCGATCTCTTCCTTCGTCAAATCTTCGCCTTTGGAGGGCATGTGGCCGTCATCATCCTTCGGCAAGATGACGGATTCATAGATGCCGCTCTTGTCCGGAGCGCCTGGCGTGAGCACAGGGCCGTTTTCACTGCCTTTCAGGATGGCCCAGGATGCATCGAGGCGCAGACCTGCCTTGGGTTCTTTTTTCTGGCCGTTGACCACGGCGGGGGCCTTGTGGCAGTCCACGCACTTTTTAGTGATGACCGGGAGCAGTTCCTTTTCGAAATTGACCGCCGCATGAACCGAGGACGCGGCCAGGCAGGCAATGACAAAAAACGGGAAACGATACGCAGAGGTGGACATGAGGTGGGATAAGGTGATAGAGCTAACGACTACGGGGCGCGTCTGCCCGTCAGAATTGGGGCAGGGATAACGCTTGCGTGTCCGCCTTGTTTCAGAGAAATAGCGTACAACAGGACTCCTGAACCATGAGCACACCATCCAATGTCCGGATCGAGGCTGACACCCTTCTTCGCCGCAACACCCTGGCCATCGTCATGGGAGGTGGCGCCGGCACGCGTCTCTTTCCGCTGACTGAAAACCGCGCGAAGCCGGCCGTTCCTCTCGCGGGCAAATACCGCATCGTCGACATTCCGATCAGCAACTGCATCAACTCTGGCCTGCGTCAGGTTTACGTCCTCACCCAATACAACAGTGCTTCGTTGAACCGTCACCTCGCCCGCACCTATCGGTTTGATCAGTTCACGCGCGGCTTCGTGGAAGTGCTCGCCGCCCAGCAGACACCTGAGGGTGAGCGCTGGTATCAGGGCACTGCCGACGCTGTACGGCAGAACCTGCGCTACTTCCTCGAGGGCGATTACGATTACTATCTCATCCTCAGCGGTGACCAGCTCTACCGCATGGACTACCGCACCATCATGCGCCAGCACGTCGCCACCAACGCGGACATCACCATCGCCACCATCCCGGTCGATGCGCAGGCCGCCACGGCCTTTGGCATCATGCACTCCAACGAAAACGGGCAGATCTATGAGTTTGTCGAGAAGCCCAAGGACCCCAAGGTGCTCGACAAGCTGCGCATCCCGCCATCTACTTTGAAGACGCTGGGGATCGATCCCAAGGAGGCGCGTTTCCAGGCCTCCATGGGCATCTATTTGTTCAACCGCGACGTGCTCGTCGAATGCCTCGACAACACCCTTAACGATTTCGGCAAACACATCATTCCCGCTGCGATCGAGAACAAGCGTGTCCACAACTTCAACTTCCAGGGCTATTGGGAAGACATCGGCACGATCCGCAACTTCTTCGACGCCAACCTCGACCTCTGCCGTCTCGTGCCGCAGTTCGACTTCTTCGAAAGCGCCGCTCCGATCTTCACTCACGCCCGCTTCCTGCCCGCGACCAAGATCAACGGTGCCACCATCCGCGGTGCTTTGATCGCAGACGGAAGCGTGCTCACTGACGCGCACATCGAAACGGCCGTCATCGGCCTGCGTGCCAAGATCGAGCCCGGCACCACCATTCGTGACTGCATCATCATGGGCGCCGATTACTATGCCGGCGCGGTTGGCACCGACCCCGACCGTCCGCCGCCCGGGATCGGCCGCAACTGCCGGATCGAGCGCGCCATCATCGACAAAAACGTTCACATCGGTGACAACGTGGTCATCACCCCGGAAGGAAAGCCCGACAACATGGACGGCGAAAACTTCTACATCCGTGACGGCATCATCTGCGTTCCAAAAGACGCCGTCATCCCGTCCGGCACGTGGATTTGATGACCCAGGTCTAATTTTCGGGCCTCCGTCGCGTTTCGAACTACCACCATGAAAAACGCATGCCTTGTCTTTTTGATTGTCGGCGCGGCTTTTGCCCAGTCGTCTGAGCTTCGCACGTTCACCAATGCCCAAGGCAAGGCGATCCAGGCGAAACTTGTCGGGGTCAGTGGGCCGAATGTGACCATTGAGATGGCAAACGGTCAGCAATTCACGCTTCCAATCGCCTCGCTCTCCGCCGCCGACCAGCAGTACCTCCAGTCGGCTCCCGCCACTGCTCCAGCCGCACCCGCTGCCGCCAAATTCACCTTCAAGCCCGGCCCGAATGACAAACTTGATCCTGCGGTGGTCAATGAAGTCGTCGGACAGCCCCTGTTTGACGAAGCGCCGCTTTGGACCTCGTCTGCCACTGAGATCGCAGAGAAGCTGAAGATTCCTCAAGAGTCGAAGACCAAGACGGCCAGCAGCTACCGGGCGTACACGAAGGACGATTACTTGATGTTCGGAGCGCATCCGTACTCCGTGGCGATGTATGCTGAAAACGACAAGATCACCAACTTCTCCCTCGTCTTCGCCAACAAGGGTGATCTCTTTAGCTCCAAAGGTGGCGGCGAACTGCATTTCGACAAGGACACGCCGCCAGCCAAGGCCGCGGAGATCGTAAAGACGGCCATGGACAAGGACGTCGCCACCATTGCAGAGACACTCACCCAAAAGCTCGGGGCGCCCAAAAAAGAGCGCTTCGGCGAACGAGCCGGACGCATGAACATGCAGCGCTGGGACTGGCGTGGCCATGCCATCCTCTTGGCCGAAGCCGAAGGGGAATATGTGGGAGTTCAGATCGTCACCTCAGCCTTTGCCGACGCCGGCGGTTCGGTGGCGGACACCGTGGACTCGGTGATCAAAGCAAGGGCTCTGGCCAATCTCGAAAAGCGTCCCAATGGCGATGTCATCGTGGGTGACATCCCGATGGTGGATCAGGGGCCCAAAGGCTACTGCGCCCCCGCCACCGCCGAGCGCGCCATGCGTTATCTCGGCATCCCGGCAGACATGTACATTCTCGCCAACGCCGGACAGACCGGCTTTGGTGGTGGCACCAGTGTGGACCTTCTGCTGGAAGGCATGGCAGGTCAGATCCGCAGCAAACGCCGCTCGTTTGATTCCTGGAGGGGCGAACTCAAGCTCAAGGAAATCGCCAAATACATCGACAAAGGTGTGCCGTTGATGTGGTGTCTATACAGCACCAAGGAGTTCAACAACACGGCGAACAAACGCACCAAAGAACGCAAAGACGTCACCGACTGGGCCGCCTGGAAGACGAAGGTCACGGCCGAGGGGGCTTCCAATCTCATGGAGAAGGACAAGGAAACATCCCACGTCGTTCTCATCATCGGCTACAACAAGGACACCAACGAGATCGCCTTCAGCGACAGCTGGGGTGAGAACTTCAAGGAACGCTGGATAACGCTTCCTGAAGCGGAACAAATCTCTCAGCAGCGGTTCTACGTCGTTGGGTTCTGAGGATGACCGCTCGAAGGTGGAAGCGTTTCATCAGCTCCGTTTGATCCGAATCAAAAGCCGCGAAACGACGAAGATCAGTCCTGGCACGACACACCCGAGCAGCAGCCGCTCGCCCCAAGAAAGTCCGGTCATGCTTCGCGCCTTTTCGAGCAACTCGCGCTCATAGGCCACACGTGCGACGAGATCGGGATACATCCTCGGACTGGCAGCCTTCCACACGACGAGATCCTCATCCGTGTAGAGTGAGAAATTCAAACCTGCGCGCCTCAGAATCTCGGGCAGCGACTGGGTGTCATTGGTCAAGCCGATCACGGCATCACTGCCGACAGCCAGATCGTTCTCATAGTAGTGCACCAACAAGACCGTCTTCCAGCCGGGCCGGAGGTGACGATAGCGTCCCCAGTCCGGGTCTATCTGCTCGTAAGGATCGTGCGGATACTCCCTCTTCAGCAGCACCGCTTTGGCACGCTGAAGCTTCGGGCAGTTCCCAATGACCTTGTCGATGCGAACAAGGCATGCCTCCTTCAACAACATCTGGCCATTCAGAGGAACCACTTCAGACTCGGTCTGCACGACTTCGGCAATCACGATGACATCAGTCGTCGTGATGCCCCCCTCAAACCACGTCGTGCATGGAATCTCCACGATCTCGGAGCCGGCTCCCAACGCAGCCGTCATCAAGAGCAGCAGCAGAACCGGCCAGCGCATGCTCACCCCCTCATCGCGCGCTGACGCAGGAAGTGATCGGCAAGGACGAGATGCACCATCGCCTCCACCATCGGAACAGCGCGCGGGAGCACGCAGGGGTCATGACGACCACGGGCCGACAAAGTCGTGTCTTCACCCGTGTTCGTGACGGTCTTCTGTTCGCGCAGCACCGTCGCCGTGGGTTTGAAGGCCACTCGGAAAACGATCTCCTCACCATTGCTGATGCCCCCCTGGACACCACCGCTGCGGTTGGTTCGGGTGCGGACCTTGTCGCCGTCCATGTAAAACTCGTCGTTGTGCTCCAGGCCGGTCATCGTGGTGCCGCCGAAACCGCTGCCGATCTCAAACCCCTTCGTTGCAGGCAGGCTGAGCATCGCCTTGGCTAGATCCGCCTCGAGGCGGTCAAACGCAGGTTCACCGAGCCCGGCCGGGACGCCGCGCACGACACATTCGATCACGCCGCCGACGCTGTTGCCTTCGCTGCGAATTTTTTCGATGAGTTCGATCATCTTCTCCGCCGCCACAGGGTCGCAGGTGCGGACGATGTTCGACTCGATGACGGAGGAATTCAGCGCTGCGCCTGCTGGCACCTCAGCGTGGATATGCTGCACCGTTTTAACGTAGGCGAGGCACTCGTAACCGCCGAGCGACTGCTGCAGCATTTTGCGGGCAATCGCACCAGCGGCAACTCGGCCGATCGTTTCCCTTGCGCTCGACCGCCCGCCTCCAGAGACGGCGCGGATGCCGTATTTGGCATCGTAGGTGTAATCGGCGTGGCTGGGACGGTACGCCTGCTGCATTTCCGTGTAGGCCGAAGGGCGCTGGTCTGTGTTCCGAACGAAAATGCCGATCGGCGTGCCGAGCGTGAGGCCGTCGAGCACTCCGGAGAGGATCTCCGCCTTGTCTTCTTCCTTACGTGGTGTCACGATCTTGCTCTGGCCGGGACGGCGGCGGTCGAGTTCGGCCTGAATGTCTTCCACCGTGAGCGGAATGCGCGGCGGGCAACCGTCGATGACGACGCCTACGCCGGGGCCATGGGATTCGCCCCAGGTGCTGATGCGGAAAAGTGTGCCGAGACTGCTGGACATGAGGGCGCATCATGGCCCGGGGAGGAACGTGCTGCAAATATCTCGTGCTCGATCCGCTCAATGATTCATCCTGTGGCATGAGATTTCCACACTGGTTGCTGGCGGCCTTTGGCTGCGCCTCGATCACCTCGCACCTTCACGGCGCGGAGACGGTGGACTACGAAGGCGCCCGCTATCACCTCTATCGTGTGGACCGGGCCGACTGGCCTCGGCTGCAGCTGGCCTGGCTGGATGAAAACGACAAACCGCTGGGTGATCTCAACGGCCTGCGCACACAGCTCAACTCCCGCAAAAAGCAGATCGTCTTTGCCACCAACGCCGGCATCTTCGAGCGAGGCCCGAAGCCCTGCGGGCTGACGATCTGCGCCGGTCGCGAGCTGGTGCCGTTGAGCCTGCGTGACGGGGAGGGCAATTTTTATCTCAAGCCCAACGGTGTCTTCTATCTCGACGACCAAACCGGCCCCGGCGTCATGGAGGCGGAGGAATTTGAGAAAAGCGGCCTCAAACCGCGGCTCGCCACCCAGTCTGGACCGCTCATGGTCCGCAACGGAGTCATTCACCCGGCCTTCAACGTGAACTCACCCAACAGGCGCCTGCGCAACGCGGTTGGCGTGCGCAAAAAGGACGGACAAATCATCTTTGCCATGAGCGACCGCGACGATTCGGTGAAAGGACGTGTGACGTCTCATCAGCTCACCAGGTTCTTTCTCCATCTCGGCTGCCAGGATGCGCTCTACCTCGATGGCGACATTTCCAGCATGCTGGTGGATCCGAAACCTGATGCCGTGCTCACGCCGAACACCTTCGCGGCCATGTTTTTCGTGGCCGAATGAGGGTCAGGCCTCCGCCGGTTTTTCCACCATCATCGCCGGTGAGGTGGCGGGCGTCGGCGCGAGCCAGGTGGTGATCTCCGCCTTGAGCCAGACTTTGAGACCATCCCACAGGAGACGGACCGCGCTGGTGTCCGGTGAGAAACTCTGCCGTGGCAGCCAGACGTGGCCGTTGTTGCAGCGGCCGTAGATGCCTTTGCGCATCCGCTCTTGTGCGAGTGAGGCGAGCCGGCGGTTGTAGAATGCCATGAAATTGCCGAAGAGCGTGCCCGCTGGCCCGTCGTAGGGCATGCGCGTCCATTCGTAGTCCGGATGTGCGTAAACCAGCCGCACCGGACCGATGAAGTACGTGGCGAGGTCCAGAAGGAACGCAGCGTTCATCAGCTCCGCATCGCCCATGTAGGCATACTTGTCCTTGTAGAGCGCTTCGAACCAGATGCGCCAGCTGCGCGGATAGGCCATGTTCAGATAATCCGTGATCGCCTGTGTGTCCTCGCCTGCCAGGTTCTTCTTCACCAGCTCGCATGCGGCGTAAACCGTGTGACCGCAGAAGTCGAGACCGTGGCTGTACATCGGGTCCATGAAACCAGCCGCATCCCCGACGATGATCCAGCGGTTACCTGCAACCCGCTCGGCGCGATAGGCGAGGTTCTTGTAGTAGAAGGTGTCGTTCTCGACCGGCACCGCGTTTTCAAACATCAGCCTGCCGACAGGATGTGTCATCAAATGTGCCTGCAGACGCGCGAGGAGCGAAGGTCCCTCCGGCAGCGAGAAAAAGCGGCGGTCCCACGTGACGCCAACGCTGTAGCTGCCATCGGACAGCGGAATGATCCAGCACCACCAACCGCGGCCCATGAGGTGGTTGGTGGATGAAGTGCGAAGGCCTCGCACATTCTCCATGAGCTTAGGGTGCATGCTGCGGCTCTTGAAGCTGTCGAGCCCGTTGACGTTGCGGAAGCGGCACCAGATGGACGAGGTGGGATGCTCGTCGTCGATGGTGCTCTGCAGGCCGAGCTTTTTCGCGAGCACGGCGGCCTTGCCGGAGGCGTCGATGAGCCAGCGTGCGGTCACCGTGCGCATCGGCCCCTCCTTCGGTGTGATTTCGAGCGTGTGCGGCGCAGCGTCTTCTGAAAGCGCGATCGTTTTGACCGTGGCCGGACGCATCAGCTCGCAGCCGAAATCACAGGCTTCCTTGAGCAGATGCTCGTCCAGCAGGGCACGGTCGAGCTGGAAAGTCGGCAGACGTGACTGATAGCGCGGACCGATCTCGGTAAGGTCGTCCACGGAATCCTGCGGGGTTTTGCAGAACCAGAGACGCAGCCCGTGCTTCTGATAGTGATGTGCGCATAGGTGCGCGCCCTGATGCAGCACGCGGGTCAGGAAGCAGCCCGCCACCTCGGAGGTGCTCTCCCCCACCTTGCGGTCAAATTGCACCGTGCGCTCCACGATGAGAATGCGCATGTCGGGGTGCTCACGCTTGAGCATCATCCCGGCGGCCGCACCGGAAAACGCGCCGCCCATGATGACCACGTCATATTCAGCGGTGGAAGAAATCATGAGGGCGTGCGGTGAAAAAGTCAGTTGTCGGAGGGGTCGTGACGGTCGAAACAGATCGTCTCCCGCCCCTATTCGCTCATCTCTAAATAATGCCATCCGCCGAAACTGCAACCCACCAGCCGCAGCCTGAAACTCCTGCTGCCCGCATGGATCTGCATGATGCGTTCTGGACCCGGATGCTCCTGTCAGGGATGCGCTGGCTTCCGGCTCCCGTGTTCACTCTGCTCGCCTATCCGGTGACGGCGGTGATCTACCTGCTGGCGGTGCCTCAGCGTGAGGCGGTGCGCGCCAATCTCAGTGCTCTCATTCCCGGCAAAGGGTCGAGTTGCATCGCCGGCTTCCAGGTGTTCCTCCAGTTCGCCCTGACCTATCTCGACCGGTTGTGGTGCCTGCATTTCGACCGCGAAGTGGACTGGGAAATCATCGGCAAGGGTGAGTTCGAAGCGCTGCAGAACGAACCCATCGGCGCGCTGATCTTCACCCTTCATTCGGGCAACTACGACATCGGCGCCGGCCTCTTCGCACGCAAGTTTGGCCGCCCGATCCACACCGTGCGCATGCCCGAGTCCTCGGCGTCGCTGCAAGAGCTGCGTGAGAAGGAGCTGCGCGGAGAGGAAAGCCGCGAGCCGAACCTGCACATCCACTACAACAAACCCGACAGTCACCTCGGCATCGAACTCTGCCGAAAACTGCTCGCGGGTGAGGTGGTCTGCGTTCAGGGCGACCGCGTGATGGGAGAAGTGGCCCCTACCCAGGCCAGCATCGACGGCTTGACCTATCAGATCCCGCGCGGACCGCTCGTGCTGGCCGAAGTGACGGGAGTGCCATGCTATCCCGTGTTTCTGAGCCGCAGAGGACGACTCTCCTACCGCATCGAAATCGGCAAACCGTTTCATCCGGGCGGACGCAAGCCCAAGGCTGAAGAGATCGGCGCCGCGTGGCTGCCGGTGATGCATCGTTTTCTGCTGCGGCACTGGGATCAATGGTTTGTGTTTGAACCGCTCGTCACCCGCGATCCGGCATGAATGCGGAAGTACGCTCACGCTGTATGCGGCGCTCGCGTGCTCGCCGTGCCCTCTCGCTGCTTCCCTTGTTGATCGTCGGCTTGCTGGTCTGGTTCGGGCAGTTTGTGGCGGCGGGTGCGCTGTTCATCAGCGTCATGGCCACGGTCATGATCGGCACGCTGGTGCCACGTTGTGCGCTGTTTGGTCCGATGATCAAACAACTGCGGTCCGGTGGAAACTGCACGCTGCTGACCATCGATGACGGCCCTCATCCGCAGCACACTCCGGCCATTTTGGACATCCTTGACGAGCATCGTCTCAAAGCCGTGTTTTTTCTCGTCGGCGAGCGCGCGGCAAAGCACCCATACCTCGTGCGTGAAATCGTAGCCCGTGGTCATGAGATCGGCAATC
Organism: Prosthecobacter sp.; assembly: GCF_020439865.1. GTDB lineage: Bacteria > Verrucomicrobiota > Verrucomicrobiia > Verrucomicrobiales > Verrucomicrobiaceae > Prosthecobacter. Next base: position 12,619 of record NZ_JAGRPF010000113.1, on the reverse strand, counting down.
ACACGCAGACGCATCCGGCCGCGATGTTCTGGTCGCTCCAGGCACCGCAGTTATGGCGCGAGATTTCAGGCTGTCAGGAAACGCTGATGTCGATCTGCCCGGAACATCCGCCGCGGTTTTTCCGTCCGCCGGCAGGTCATCACAACATGTTCACCTCCCTCATCGTGCAGGCTTTGGGCCTGCGGATGCTGATTTGGAGTGCACGGGGCTTCGACGGCGTAGCTCAAAACGTGGATTTGATCACGCGTCGTATCCGCCGCCGGTTAAAGGCGGATTCCATCGTCCTGATCCACGAAGGCACTCCCGTTGCCGTCGAAGTGGCCCGGTCCGTGGCCACCATGATGGCCGAAAGCGGCCTCGAGTGCTCCACCCCGCCTGCTGATCTATCGTTCAGCGACGACGAGATGGTTGTTGAACGGCGTGCCGCCCCATAACGGCTTCACGCAAACCTTCAGGCCGGCGTTCCCGAGCACGGACCTGAACAATTCGCCATCAGGATAGCAGACCGGCGCCTCCTTCATCCAAAGCGTCAGCCTGGCGACCCAGTCTCCGATCACGGTGACGTGGAAACGTGTCGAATCATCCTGCAAGCCGGTGCGAATGATGAGCCGCCCCCCTTCCGCCACCCGGGCCGCCGCCGCTTTCAGCAACGCCGCCTGCTCCTCGCGTTTGAAAAACTGCAGGATGTCGAGGATCACCACATGACCGCTGAATTCCGGCAGCCCGCTGCGCGCGTCACCCGCCATAAAACTCAGGCCTTCATAACCGCCTGACACAGCCATCGCTCGCGCGCTGGAGATTTTTTTTTCGTCATAGTCGAAGCCTGAAATGTCCTGCGTGAATCCTGATTCACGCAGGTAAAACGCCAGCAGACCGATCCCGCAGCCGACGTCGAGCACCGGCAGCGTTGATCCACCGAGTTCTTTCCCCACGGCCGCATAGACCGGGTCCGTCGCCAGCTTCATCAGCGTGTAACAGCGATCCCAGCGCTTCGGACAGAGAAAGGCGATGCGCTTCAGAATGGCTGCGGACAACGGCATAGTCATGGCTTGCCCGTCCATCTACGCGGCACTTCCCATGGCGCCAGCAGAGAACAGGCCCTGACTTTAAAAGCCGCGTCAATTTCCGCCCTGGGCATCTCCAGCTCCGCCACGATGTCCTGGCAACGCTCGGGATCGCGGCTCGTCGCACCGCGAATCGTCACTGCCGTCAGTCCTGCGGCACGTCGAATCTTTTCACCAATCTCAGCCGGGCTCAACTTGCGACCGGCCACATTGATGCCACCTCCGATGCACTGCTCGAACATCAAACGTTCTCCGCTCGAGTCGATCTGATCACTCGTGACGAACACACCCTCTCCATAGCGTTCCCCCGGAATCATCTCGTCGTAGCCGAGCCCGACCGAACTGCTGGAGACGATGAGACGTCCGGAGCCATCGATCTGTGTCTCCACCCCCGGCAGCAGTGCGCCCAAATCGCGCGCGTCGGTGCGCAGCGAATCCGAGGCATCCCACGAAACGGCCCCGCACTCGCTCGTCCCATACAGGTTGTGAATCTTCAGGCCGTGTTTCTCCATCGCCATTTGCTCCAGTTTGAGCGTGAGCGGAGATCCCGCCGAGATCGCGAGGCTGACGTTCCCAAACTGCACCTCGCCCATAAGCCAGGCTTTCCACAAAGCCGGAACTCCGGGCAGAAAAACGCGTGTGTGATGTCTCATCGCCTCCATCAGCGGCTGAGCGAATGGCTGCGGCGCAAAGCAGGTCGGCACGCCGTTGAACAGCGTCTGCAGCACGGTCATCGTCAGACCAAATGAATGCGCGCATGAAATCGCCGCCACGCCCACACCAAGTGTGCCGAGATCCAGTGCTGCATGCAGGCGGTCCACATCGGCGGCGACTTGATCGAGGGTGAAAAACTGGCAGCGGCGCAGTCCTGAACCGCCGACGGTTTGCTTGATCAAAGCTGTGCCTGCAGGCGGAGGAATGACGGGAACCCGGCGTTGACGGTCCTTTTCCACCAGCTGCACCGGCACACCGTGAAGCAGTCCGGCCAGCAGCGAACGCATGATCGCCGGCGCATCACCTTGAACCAAAACGTGATCGCCCACAGGCTTCGCCGCACGCGCCTCGGCGTCAAGTTCGCGGAAGGTCGTGGCGCTGCCGTCAGCCAGATACAGGGCGGCCTGCGCGCCGCGCTCAGCCACAATACGATCCCAGCGTTCACCAAACATTTGCAGTCCTGGCGACGAAGCGTAAACCATGCGCCGCGCCGTGTCGTAGAATGAACGTTTGAGTTGGCAGTTCAACCCTACACACGACGAATCTCATCCTGTTTCCCCAGTGCCTTCCCCTTCTCGCCAGCGCATCGCCATCACCGGAGCCGGGATCGTCTCGCCGCTGGGCATCGGCTGGCAGGCGAACGAGCAGTCGCTGGCGGCGGACCGCATCGCATTCAGGCCGGTCGATCTGTTTGACACGAGCGCCCTCATTGCCAAGACCGCCGGCGTGGTCGATCTCCCGGAGGAAACTCCATTTCTTCGTGTCCCTGCGCACAAGCAGCCTTTCATCGACCGCGGCACACAGATGCTCCTCATCGCGATCCGTGAGGCTTTGGCCCAGGCGGGTCGTCATGACATGCAGGGGATCGATGCCATGGTCATCGGCACCTCGGCCGGAGCGATGCCTCTGGGCGAAGCCTACTTTGAAAAGGCACGCCACGGCACGAGCCGCATACCGTCGCAGCTTTCGCGGGCGGAGTACTATCAGCAGCAGCGGCAGATGACCAGCATCGCCACCGAGTTCGACTGGCGTGGACCGGTGGTCATCGTTTCAAACGCCTGCGCCTCCGGTGCCAACGCCATCGGCTGGGCGGCTGACATGATCCGTTCGGGACGCGCCAAACGCGTGCTCGCCGGCGGTTACGATGCGCTCGCACGTCTCGTGTTCGCCGGGTTCGACAGTCTGCATGCCCTCGCCCCCAGCGGCATCCCGCGTCCCTTTGACGCGCAGCGCGACGGACTGGCGCTCGGTGAAGGAGCTGCCGTCATGCTTCTCGAGGCGGAAGACGTGCGTCGAAGCGATGCGCTGGGAGACGTGGCCGGTTACTCGACCGCCACCGACCTCCATCATCTCACGCAGCCCGATCCCGAAGGAAAGGCCGCCATTCGCACCATGACCGCCGCCTGTGCCCAGGCGGGAGTTTCACCGGACCAAATCGGCTATATCAACTCCCACGGTACTGGCACGCCTTTCAATGATGTGGCCGAAGCCGCCGCCATAGCCGCATGGGCGGGAGATGCCGTGAAACACATCCCGGTCAGCTCCACCAAGTCTGCCATGGGTCACCTGCTCGGCGGTGCGGGCGCCGTCGAAGCCGTGATCTGCCTGATGGCTCTGCAGGGTCAGTGGCTGCCGGCGAGCCTTAACGTGCGCGAGGTGGATCCCGCCGTGCACTTTGATCTCGTGCGGCAGTTTCGACGCGCCAGTCTCCAATATGCGCTGACCAACTCATTCGGCTTTGGCGGCACGAACGCCACGCTCGTGATGGAAAGGAGGGCCGCATGAACGCGCAGAACATCCGCATCCGCGGCGTCGGCGCCGTGAGCGCCGCCGGATGGAGCGCTGCAGCCATGCAACAGGCAGTGCGTGCTGGAAAACCGCTGCCCTCCGCGAAATGTACGCGTCCTGGCGACGACCGCACCTGGCCCTGCGAAACGCGCCTTGTCCCCGCCGTGCCGCCCGAAAAAATCACCCGCCATCCACGTCTGCGCCGCTCCAGTGCGATCACCCGCTACTCCGTGTCCGCAGCTTTGGAAGCACTGGCCGATGCCGGACACAATCCGGCGGCCCCGCCGCGAGGACTGGGCATTCTCTTTGTCATGATGAACGGCTGCGTGAACTACACGGGCCGTTTTTATCACGAAGTGCTGCAAAACCCCGCCCAGGCCAGCCCGCTCATCTTCCCCGAGACCGTCTTTAATGCGCCGGCCTCGCACATTGCCTCGTTTCTCGGAATCGACGGTGCTGTCAGCACACTGGTGGGCAGTCCGAACTCGATCATGGAGGCCCTCGACACCGCCGCATTCTGGATTAGCAGCGGCGTTGTAGAAGAATGCCTCGTCATCGCCGCCGAAGAATGTGACTGGCTCAGCGCCGAAGCGCTTACCTACTACCATCCCAAACATATCGCGTCAGAAGGCGCCGGAGCCCTCCTGCTATCCGCCACTGGTGACGGAATGCTTATGAGCGAGATCCTCGGCCCGATGTCCTACCTCTCATGGAGTGAACGCGGCACGTTGCTCGCCGAACTCGCGGCAGAAACTCGCGTGAAATTCAACGGCAACGCCACGCTCATCGACGACCGCAGTGGCATCGTGCGACTCGATCGCGCAGAAACCGCCGCATGGTCCGGAGTGTCTTGGAATGCCGTGCTCAGCCCCAAAAAAGTTTTGGGCGAGAGCATGGGAGCCGCATCCGCCCTGCAGCTCGTGCTCGGAACGCTTGCTGCGCGCGAAACACAGCAGCCTGTGGTCATCTCCATGCCCGGAACCAACACCGCCGCCTACGCATGCGTGCTGACGCCGTGAATCACGGCTTCCCTGCACCCTGCAGCATGGGCATCTTCATCTCGTTGTAGCCGTCTGGCGGGGCGAACTCCTTCGGATCCACATCCTCCTCCTTCGCAGAGACCAGGCTCGACGAGACTTTCTTGCCCATCATCGTCACTTCGGACTTCACCACCATGCCGTCGAAATCAGACGCCTGCGGTGCCAGTCCCGCCATCGACTTGCCCACCACCTGGCCAAGCTTGTCACTGATGGCGCTGATTTCGGCATGCTTCGGAAAATCTTTCGCCACCCAGAAGCGGCCTTTCCCCATCTGTCCTTCCCACGTGAAAATCTCCGTATCCCATTGGCCGACCTTATCCTTCTCTCCGGTCGCCACTGGTTTGGCGGCGGGCTGCTTGTCGAGCACGGCGGAGGCCTTGCCCGCCATCTCCATCGCGGTCTTCATCGTCGCCAGATCCATCTTCATCATCACCTTCTGAGCATGCATGAGCATCACCATGCCCTGCTCTCCCACGATCACGCTCATCTGCGTTCCCATGTCCACGCGCGCCTGCTCTCCTTTGATTTTGGTCGTCACCTCCTTTTCCTTGCCGTCCGTGACGGACTTTTGAACGAGCACCCAGTCGGCCCTGGCAAGCGTGGCGGCAAAAAGAAGGGCAACAACCGAGCGGGCGAGCGTTTTCATGATGTCCGGACGGTAACCGACCACCTCCCCGGTGGTCAATCGCGAACGTCTCCGGCCTTGAACTGCCCGTGTCTGCCCCGCATGATCATTGCTTCCGCATGAGCCGCCTTCCTGCCTTCATCCGCCATCACCTCGCCGGCTCAGGCATGTTCGCCGCACTGGCGCTGCTCTGCGCCTTCTTCAGCATCGTCACCTGGACCGAGCAGCAGCCGCAGGACACAGCGACGGCTCAGGAACTGGCCTCGCGCATCAAACCAGATGAGAAAGTGCTCATCGTCGTGCGTCCGCAGGCGGAAGACATCGCTTTCGCCGAAGCGTTGAACACCGCACTCGGCTCCCGTGCCGAAATCGTTCGCGGTGAACCCAAAGACGCCCGCGCCGCCCTCTTGCGCGCGGCAGACTCCGGAGGCCTCGATGTCATCGCCTGCAATCAAATTACCGCGTCGTGGCTAGTCTTCAGCGATCTCGCCACCGACTTCCCTGCGCTCAAAAACACGCGCGTGCTCAAACCGCGTTCGCAGTCCTGGCCGGTTTTTCTCAAGGCCGACAATCTGCTTAACATCGCCAACCAGATCGCGGTCATCGCCATTCTCGCCATTGGTATGACGATCGTCATCATCACAGGTGGCATCGACTTGAGCGTTGGCAGCCTCATCGCTCTCTCCGCCGTCGTCACGGCAATGATCGTGCGCGATTTCTGCGGCGGAACGAGTGCCGGAACGGTTGGAATGCTCGCCGCAGGAATCGGCGGCATCGTTCTGTGCGGTGCTTGTGGTTTGATCTCCGGCGCATTTGTCACACGATTGCGCATGCCGCCGTTCATTGTCACGCTGGCGATGATGCTGGTGTGCAGTGGTCTTGCCGGGCGGCTGTCGGAAAACCAGTCCGTCTATCAGGTGCCCGATTCGTTCGTCTGGCTCGGACGTGGATCCGACTTGTTCGGCCTTCCCAACGCCGTCGTGCTCATGCTGCTGCTTTATGCTGTTGCACACATCGTGATGACCCAGACAAGTTTCGGTCGGCATCTCTACGCCGTCGGGGGCAACACCGAGGCCGCGTTTGTCTCCGGGGTGCCTGTCAAACGTGTCATCCTCATTGCCTACATCCTCTGCGGTCTGCTCGCCGGGCTCGGAGGTGTGGTGACGGCTTCATTGTTGAAAAGCGGCTCGCCCACCTACGGCCAGATGTATGAGCTGTATGTCATCGCCGCGGTCGTGGTCGGCGGCACGAGTCTCAGCGGTGGCAAAGGCACCATGTCCGGCACCTTGATCGGCGCCTTCATCATTGCCGTGATTCAAAACGGCATGAACCTCACCAACGTCGAAAGCAATACGCAAAAAATCGTCCTCGGTCTCGTCATTCTCGGCGCCGTGTTGGTGGACCGATTGCGGAAATGAACCACCTTCGCCCATGCTCAACTCCTGGCTCCCCGAATCCAAAGACCATCTGCCGCTGACATGGTGGAAGCAGCAGCCCATCTATCTCGCCGCGATCATCGCGCTCGCCGGCGCGGCGAGCATGATCGTCACCGCCCTGCTCGGCTACGAGGTAATGGGACATTTCGTTTTCACTTTCGACAGCGCCTTCCGTCAATGGCATCTCTGGACGCCGCTGACCTACGTGCTCGTCAATCCACCGAGTCTCTGGATTCTCCTTGGCTGCTACCTGCTCTGGAACTTCGGCGAAGCGGTCGAACGTCATCTGGGCCGCCGTGCTTTTGTGCGGCTGCTCCTGCTGCTGTTGCTGGTGTCGCCGCTGCTCATCACACTGTTTGGACTCGTCGGCATTCACGGTTTTGCCTGTGCCGGAATCACGCAGCTTGAATTCGGCGTCTTCATCGCGTTCGCCACGCTCTACCCGCGCGCGAAAATCTGCATCATCATCCTGACGCTGGATGCCTGGGTGCTCGCTGCGATTCTCGTCGGCGTGAACGCCCTTGGCAGCCTCGCCGGCCGCGACTGGGCCTCTTTGTTCCTCCTCGCCGCCAACGTCGGCACCGCCTACGCCTTCATCCGCTTTGAGAAAGGCGAGCTGAAGCTACCCAGGCTGCCCAAAGTTGTCTTCACTACGAGCTCAAAAACACGACCGACCAAGCCTGCGGCCAGCAAAACACCCAGCGTCGATGACATCCTCGACAAGATCAGCCATCATGGCATGCAGAGCCTCACCGCCGACGAACGCCGCATTCTCGACAAGGCCAGCGATGAGATGAAGAGGCGCGCGGGTTGACACTTTATGCACCACCATTTTCCCACCATCGTCAGTCTGCTTTTCATCGCCAGTTGTTCCATCCTGCCCGGTCGTAAGGTGGCATACCCACAAGGCGGTGCTGGAAAATCACCCGAGGTCGAGATCCACATCACGGGTCACGTGAAGAATGGAGGCAAATATCGGGTATCGCGAACTTTGCGTGAGCCGCTGTCAGAACTCATCAACAGAGCAGGCGGCTTCAGCCCCATGATGCCAGAGTTTGCCTCAGAAAAAACCAGCACGGTGGCGTGGATCGAGCGCACACTTCCTGGCCGCCATGCCCAGCTCATCATCCTGGACTATCTCAACAAGCAGATTTTCTCCCAGCGCATGCTGGGCAACGGCATGTGCCGCAATGAACGCTACCACTGGGAGGACTTCGAGTTCATCAAAGGCGATGACTTGTTTGTCACCACCTCGCGCAACTCGCTGGATCTCGCAGGCTGGGCCGTTCGCTGGGTCGAACCGAAAGGCTGGCACGGCATCGAAAGGCTCCGTCTCTTTGGCATGACCAAGGAGGAGACAGAATCCTTTGAACGAGACAGGCGTTCATCTGCCAAACATTGATCTTTCGCTCTGATGTCACTCCAACAGCTCTTCTGCCTGCTGATCGCACTTTGTCTCATCTCGTGTCAGGGATGGCGGAAACAACCTCCCACGCAGTCTTTCGCCTATCCGCGTTGGCATATCGATGAGGAACGTTGCGCTGCAGCGAAGCCTGGAAAAGTGAATGTGGATGTCTCGCTGGCGAGCCAGACGGCTCAGTTGCTCGACGAAGGCGGCAATGTTCTTGTGGAGATGGATGTGTCTCCTGGGCTGCCCGGACACGAGACGCCGGCGGGCGAGTTCAACGTGCGGGAAAAACTTCCGCTCAAGCGCTCGAACCTATACGGCCAGTATGTGAAGCCAAAGACCGGCGAAGTCGTGGTCGCACGCACCTGGGAACACGAGGGGCCGAAGCCCGCAGGCACCGAGTATCTCGGCATTGCCATGCCGTTCTGGCTGCGATTGACCGATCACGGCGTGGGCATGCATGTGGGCGGCTTTGAGCGTGGTCAATGCACCAGTCATGGCTGCATCCGTTGCCCTGAGGAACCACAAAAGAAGTGCTGGGAACTTTGCCGCGTGGGCACTCGAATCCGAGTTCACCACGAGGCGCATCGTGCACCTTCAAGGCTGGGGCCACTTTGAGACAGGCTAGCGCAACACCACGCGGCACGGCGCACCGTCCGCGCCCACGATCTTCAGCGGCAGGCAGATCAGCTCGTAGTAGCCATCTTTGATTTCGGAGAGGTTGAGGCCCTCGATCACCCAGATGCCGGCGCCGAGCATGATCTGATGCGTCTCGACGCCGTCCTTGTTGAAGCCGCCGATGCTCAAATAATCGACGCCGACGGTCATGACCTCCTGCTCGACGAGATATTGCGCCGCGTCCTGACGGATGGAGACGAAGTCCTTGTCGAACTCGTCCGAGTTCCAGCTTCGCGCTGAGTTGCGCGTTTTGAAGAGCACGCGCTGGCCGGGCATGAGCTTGAGTTTTTTCAGGTCATCGGCGGTGATTTGATCTTCGCAGTCGAGTTCAAACACGCGACATCGGCCGATCACGGCCTCCAGCGGCATTTGTTCCATCGTCATGCCATCGGCGATGAAATGCCGCGGCGCATCCATGTGCGTGCCCGTGTGGGCGCTCATGGAGATGTGGGTGAGATTGCACACCGCACCGTCTTCCATGCGGTTCACGCGCTTGATGTGGCACTCGGGATCGCCGGGCCAGTGCACCATGCCGTCGCGTATCGGCACGGACACATCTTTCCAAGGACGTTTCATGGTGAAAGAGGGGTGACAGGGACGAACCAAGGCGCAAGACCCGCGGAAGGCAACCCGTTTGCTCAACGCATGAGCACCCCAGCCACCTCCCGCCGTCAGTTCGTCAAAACCGCTGCTGCCACGGCTTTCGGATTTCAAATCGTTGAGCGCCATGTGATTGGCGGCCCGGGCTTCACGCCGCCGAGTGAGAAGGTGAATCTCGGCTGTATCGGCATTGGTGGACAAGGCGGTGGTGACATCCGCGATCTCGACGCCTCGGGCATCGCCAATTTCGTCGCGCTGTGCGATGTCGATCTCGATCGCGCCGCAGGATCGATCAAGAAATATCCGAATGCGAAGCTCTACCGCGACTACCGCGAGCTGTTGGACAAACAGAAGGACATCGACGCCGTGCTCGTCGCCACGCCCGATCATGTGCATGCGCCTGCGAGCATCATGGCCATGCGCGCCGGGCGTCATGTCTATGTCGAGAAACCGCTCGCTCACACCATCGCCGAGGCTCGCGCGATGCGAGATGTCGCGAAGGAGACGAACCGCGTCACGCAGATGGGCAACCAAGGCCATGCCGACGAAGGCATCCGCCTCACGCGTGAGTGGATTCAAGCCGGGGCCATCGGAAAGGTGACGGAGGTGCATGTGTGGTCGGATCGTCCGGGCAAATTCTGGGACACGCAGGGCAAGGCCTATCCCACCGACACACCGCCCGTGCCGAAGAACCTCGATTGGAACCTGTGGCTCGGCCCTGCGAAGGAACGTCCGTATCATCCTGACTTCTGTCCGCGCAAATGGCGCGGCTGGTGGGACTTCGGCTGCGGTGCTCTGGGAGACATGGCCGTGCACAACGCCGATCCCGCCTTCTATGCGCTCGATCTCGACGCGCCCAACTGGGTGGAGGCCGAGAACGGCCCGAACAACAACGAATCGTATCCCGTGTGGAGCATCATTACCTACCACTTCCCCGCCAAAGGCGATCGCGGACCGGTGAAGATGGTCTGGTATGACGGTGGCAAGCTTCCGCCCCGTCCCGAAGGCCTCGAAGAAACGCGCAACCTCGGCGACAACGGCATCTATTTCGTCGGTGACAAAGGCTGCATCCTCGCCGGCGGTTGGAGCGGCACGCCGCGCATCGTTCCGGAATCCAAGATGCAGCAGTTCGTCATTCCCGCGAAGACGATCCCACGCTGCAAAAACGGCCACCGCGCCGAATTCCTCGAAGCCTGTAAAACCGGCAACCCGCAGGACGCGAAGAGCGGCTTCTGGTATTCCGCGCCCTTCACCGAAACACTGCTCGTCGGTCTTCTCGCTGTTCGCTTTGGCAAACGCGTTGAGTGGGACACGAACGCGCTCAAGTCGCCAAACACGCCCGAGGCGGATGCGATCATCCACAAGGCCTATCGCGCGGGATACGGCATCTGAAGCAGATTTCAGCCGTGCTCATCAAGCATGCAAGACCTTGCCATAAGCGATTCCGAAACACCGTCTCATTGGAGACGAGTCCTTGCCAACCTTTCAGTCACTTATGTATGGGCCTACGACACGACTGCTATCCTTGACGATTATTACGACTCAGAAATGGGAACCCTCCCCGCAGGGCAGCTAATCAAGTTCTCGGCAGTCAGCGAACAACCCGATTACATCTTGTGCGATCTTGATGATCCAAGAATGATCGAGCGAACACAGTTGTCAAAAGGACGAGTCATGCGTTTTCGACCTTGGTGTTTCGCCACCAGATTACAGGCGGTCATTGCTGCTGCGGATTATGAGGGGCTTGCGATCGAAACTGAACGCGCATCCTGGCTGCGGCGCTTTTTCAGGAGGATGACGCGAGTGGACTGACTCCAGGCACCCGCATCATCACGCCAACAGCTTCGTCACCAGCTCGCCCGCGACGCCCGTGAGCCTCATGTCGAGGCCCTGGAAGCGCTGGCTGAGCTTCGTGTGTTCGAAACCGAGCAGATGCAGCAGTGTGGCATGCAGATCGTGCACGTGCACGGGATCTTCGGTCGTATTGAAGCCGAACTCGTCGCTCTGGCCGAGCGTGAGGCCCGGCTTCATGCCGCCGCCGGCGAACCACATGCTGAAGCAGTTCGGATGATGATCGCGACCGTCGTTGCCGCCCTGCACCATCGGGGTGCGACCGAATTCACCGCCCCAGATGACGAGCGTGTCGTCGAGCAGTCCGCGTTGCTTCAAGTCGAGCACCAGCGCGGCGCATGGCTGGTCGGTGAGACCGCATTGATCCTTCAAACCCTTCACCAAGCCACCGTGATGATCCCACGCCTCGTGGAAGAGCTGCACGAAACGCACGCCGCTTTCGATGAGACGACGCGCGAGCAGGCAGTTGTTCGCGAAGGACGCCTCGCCGGGTTTCGCGCCATACATGTCGAGGATGTGCTTCGGCTCCTTCGAGATGTCCATCAGCTCCGGCGCGGTCTGCTGCATGCGATAGGCCAGCTCGAAGCTGTTGATGCGGCTGGCGATCTCCGGATCGCCCACGACGTTGAGCCGCTCCTCGTTGAGCTGCTTCAGCACGTCGAGCGTGTCACGCTGCGTCGCGTCGTCGACGCCTTCGGGATTGTTGAGGAACAGCACAGGCTCGCCGCTGCTGCGGAAAGGTACGCCTTGATACACGGTGGGCAGGAAACCGCAGCCGAAGTTGCTCAAGCCGCCGCTCGGACCTTTCTGCCCGCTTTGCATCACGACGTAGCCGGGCAGGTCTTCGTTCTCCGTGCCGAGGCCATAGAGCGTCCACGCGCCGAAGCTTGGACGACCGAAGATCTGCGAACCGGTGCTCATCAAAATTTGACCGGGCGCATGATTAAACGCGTCCGTCTTCATCGAGCGCACGATCGTGAGATCGTCGGCGATCTTCGAGAGGTGCGGCAGCAGTTCGCTCAATTCCGCGCCGCTCTGACCATGCCGTGCGAATTTGAACTTCGGTCCGAGCAGCTTGCTGTTCGGATTGATGAACGCGGCACGATAGCCTTCGAGCAGGTTGGGCGGCGGCAGCTTGCCGTCCCATTTCGAGAGCTCCGGCTTGTTGTCGAACAGCTCCAGATGGCTCGGCGCACCGCCCATGAAGAGGTAGATGACACGCTTCGCCTTCGCGCCGTAATGCGGCTTCTTGACCGCCAGCGGACGGGCCGGTGCCGCGGCGGCGTTGCCACGCATCAGATCCATCGCCGCAATGCTCGCCAGGCCCACGCCGCAGTCTTTGAAAAACCAGCGGCGGGTGCGGTAGCGGGCGTATTCGGCCTGAAGTTCAGTGCGGAGGTTCATTGCATGCGAAT